>DS999227.1:96360-267304 GCA_000156295.1 marine gamma proteobacterium HTCC2148 | reverse complement strand
CGAGGCTTGCTTGCACTGACTCTAGGCTCTCTGACGGTCCTGCCTGGCTTGGCACAGGAGGCGGAGACATTAGCGGAGGCGGAGTTGGCATCTGCCTCGCGTCCCAATATTGTTCTGATCTTAGCGGATGACCTGGGTTACTCCGATACCGCGCCTTACGGGAGTGAAGTTAAAACACCGACCATCTCAGCCTTGGCTGAGCAGGGTTTGAGTTTTACCAATTATCATACTGCGGCAAATTGCGCCCCTTCTCGGGCAATGCTGTTGACCGGAATCGGTAACCATCTCGCCGGTGTCCCAAACATCATAGAAATGCTGGCACCCGAGCAGCGCGCTCATGCTCATTATCAGGGGGTACTGGGAGACAATGTTGTTACCGTGGCGACTTTGCTGGAAAGCGCAGGCTACCACACCTATATGGCGGGGAAATGGCACCTTGGCTCAGCCAGCAATAAACTGCCCAGCAGCAGAGGTTTTGAGCAGACAGTCACAATGGCTGATTCAGGCGCTGATAATTGGGATCAGAGACCCTATCTACCCTTGTACGACCAAGCCAACTGGTTTGCCAATGGAGAGCGATTTCAGCTTCCAGAGGACTTTTATTCCTCGCGTTTCCTGATCGACAAAACCATTGAGTTCATCGACAGTAACCTTCAAGACGGGCAGCCATTTTTTGCTTACGTGCCTTTTATGGCCGTGCACGTGCCGGTGCAGGCACCTCGCGAATACATTGAGCGCTATGAGGGTGTTTACGACCAGGGATGGGACGTGTTGCGCGATGAGCGACGAGAGCGAGCTATTGAGCTTGGTGTCGTGCCGCCGACTGCGAACATGGTGAGTATGACAACGACCAAAAACTGGGCATTGCTCAGTGATGAGCGCAAGCGCTATGAAAGTAAACGCATGGCTGTTTACGCCGGTATGATTGAGGCCATGGACTTTAACATCGGTCGACTGGTCGACTACCTGAAGACTCAGGGGCAGTACGATAATACGATATTTATCTTCACTTCCGACAACGGTAGTGAAGCCAGCGGGCCAGACAATCCCACTAGCTTGGTCAATAGCGCCGGTACAGGGAACATGGGCTATCACGTCAACTACGAAGGCCTTGGCGAGAAAGGAAGTTATAATTCGATCAGCGCCAGTTTTGCCAGTGCATCAGTCAGTCCCTTGGCGTTTTATAAGTTTTACGCCGGCGAGGGCGGCATTCGGGTTCCGCTGATCATTGCTGGTATGCCCTTGCAGTTACAACAGGGCCTGACGCGCGCGTTCGCGTGGGCGACGGACATTACGCCCACGATTCTTTCCTTTGCCGGCGTTGAGCTCCCCGGTCCCAGGTATGCCGGTCGTCCGGTGCTTCCCATCACAGGTAAGGATTTGTCGCCGGTTTTGATGGGTGAATCGGATCGAATATATGCTGCTCACGAAACTGTTGGCTACGAGCTTACCGGCCACGCCGTTCTCTTTCAGGGTGATTATAAGATTGTGGTGAATCAACCACCGGCCGGTGACGGACAGTGGCGTCTTTACAATATTGTCACCGATCCGGGCGAGACTGATGATTTGAGTGCCCAGCAACCTCAGCGGTTCCAGGAAATGCTGTCAGGTTATGAAACATACAAACGTGAGAACCGTGTTTTGTCGTTGCCGCCGGGTTATAGCCAGATGCGTCAGTTGTTTTCAAATGCCCTGCAAGAGCGCTATGGCGCCAATATTACTGTGATGATATTAGCGCTGATCGTGTTATTGCCCTTCTTTATTTTTTATAGAGCCCGAAAACACCGGAGTTAGCATGACAGATGTTTATACGCTGTATGGAATTACCCATTCTCTTTACACTGGCAGGGCGCGCTCCTATTTAATTAAGAACGGCATCACCTTTCGTGAGCTGTCTACAGGGCATGAAAGTTTTAAGGCCGAAGTATTGCCGCAGGCAAAGTTGCCAACGATTCCTGCGCTGCTCACGCCGGGTGGTGATGTGATTCGCGACGGTGCGGCGATTATCGAATACTTTGAAGCGGACAACGGCCGGCACAATCGACCAGAGGGCCCGCGTCAGCAGATTGTCAGTGCACTATTTGATGTTATCGGTACCGATGGGTTGCTGCGTCCGGCGATGCACTATCGCTGGAATTTTCAGGAAGAAAATTTAGCGTTTATTCGGTACCACTTTTTTCATTCACAGCGCGAAACTCCCACTCGTGATGACAAGACAGAAGCGATGATGCAGCGCATGCAGCATGTGGCGAGTATCTGGGGTGTGAATAAAGAAACCAGTGATCTGGTTGAAGCCCTGTACCTGGACTACCTCGAAGCACTGAACAAGCACTTTGAGCAGTACCCTTATCTGCTAGGCTGGCGTCCCTGTATCGGTGATTATGGTTTGCTGGCCCCCATGTATGCCCACCTTGGCCGCGATCCGTATCCCGGTCGCATTATGCAGCAGCAGGCAACGCGAGTTTATCGCTGGGTTGAGCGCATGAATCGACCTGATCAGGATGCGCCGGAGTATTTTGACGCTCAAGAGGGTTTCTTGTCTGACGACCAGGTGCCCCAGAGTCTGTTAAATGTGTTGAAGGTGATTGCAGAAGATTTTGTGCCTGAAACTGAAGCTGCGGCAACTGCTATTAATCAATGGCTGCAAGAAAATCAGCCAGATGTTGGCGCTGCGGCTGACCGAATGCTCAATAAGTGCGAATTTGTGCTGCGTGGGCAAGCCATTAGCTCGGTTTCGCAACCCTATCGATTTTTCTTATTGCAGCGGGTTCAATCGCTCTATGAGGCGATGAATGCCGAGGACCAAGCCTCGGTACAGAAGATGCTCGCAAACTGCGGTATGGAAAACATCCTGGCTATAAAACTAAGTCGG
Organism: marine gamma proteobacterium HTCC2148; assembly: GCA_000156295.1. Lineage (GTDB taxonomy): Bacteria > Pseudomonadota > Gammaproteobacteria > Pseudomonadales > Halieaceae > Halioglobus > Halioglobus marinus. Next base: position 264,432 of record DS999227.1, on the reverse strand, counting down.
GATATCGAGCAATCAGAAAATCTTGAGGTGTGGGTATAACGCAATTGCGGCTGATCGGCTAATCTGCCATCGCAACTCACTGTTTCAGGCGACTAATCACCTTCGCGGCGAGCGCATCATCTTCCGGGTTTTGAGGGACGGGGAACGTCACTCTTGTGGCTAAACCAGCGAAACGAGCCTTGTATTCCTTTGCGATGTTTTCATAGGTTCCTCGAGGTACGAATTTCTGTAGCATGTCATCTGTAATAATATCGGGCATCTTTTTCCAATCGCCCGAGCGTGTCATATCGAGCAATTCTTGTCCCTTATGCACCCAGCCAAAGCGTTCAAGGCTGGGCCAATAAGCGGGAGTGGAGTAGAGAAATCCGAGCAGTTGCCTTTGCTTCTCCCATTGCTTGGAGACAGTGATCTCATCTTTGCCCGTCGCACACAGTGGGCCCAGTAGTAGCTTGAAGTCAGCGCCTGTATGTTCGGCCTTGGCAAAGCCCTCGCGCAATCTTGGTAGGCAGACTTCCTCAATGTACTCAGGCGGGGTGTTAGTGGGGTGGGTAATCATGCCATCAGCGATCTTACCTACCATGCGGGTCATGTCGGGGCCTACCGCTCCGCAGAAAATGGGAATATCTGGATGCTCAATTGGACCCGGATTAAAAAAAGGTTGTAGCTTGGTAAAACGATAATGCTCGCCCTCAAAGTTGAGTCTGTCGCCGCTCTGAAAACTGTGAAATATCGCTTTGAGTGACTGCACATACTCTCTTAGCTGCGGCACGGGTGAGCCCCAGCGTGCGCTGTAGCGTTGCTCAATATTAGGTTTGATCTGGGTACCAAGGCCCAGCTCGAAGCGGCCCTTGGATAATTTGGCCAGGTCCCAGCTGGCGATTGCGGTGACCATGGGGCTGCGGGCGAAGGCGACCAGGACACCGGTGCCGACAATCAGCTTTTGGGTTGAATTCAATGCCAATGCCGCTAACAGCAGACCATCGTGAAGAGCGTCAGGCACCTGCAGGCCATCGAAACCCATGGCTTCTGCACGCGCGGCATGAGCGCCGATTGTATCTGGACCCATGTCTTCTGGCGTGGCGGCAAAGACCTGGAACATACTTGACCTCGTTTGTTATAGGCAGCTAAGCTGATAGTAAGTTTAGCTTACTATATGGGCGTATCACAATGCCAATGACTCAGCAGCACTCGATCGGACAAACGCTCATGCTAGTAGCCCGTGATTTTCAGCGCCGCTTGGATTCAGACCTTGCAGCACGTGGTATTTTGGGTATTCGTCATCGACACAACGACGTTTTTTTGTATCTCGGTCGCAACGGCCCCAGTCGCGGGGTGGATCTCGCCTCAGCGGCGGGTATACGACCTCAGTCGATGATGAAAATCATTCAGGAGCTGGAGCAGCAGGGACTGGTAGAGCGCAGGCCTGATCCGGCTGACTCAAGAGCCAAGCTCGTCAATTTTACTGCTGCAGGGGAATCGTTAATTGACGAATTGAGCGAGTCTACGGCCAATGTCTGGCAACACTACCAAGCAATTATCGGCAGTCAGCAACTCACACGTACCCTGAATAATCTGGATACCCTAATTGCTGAAGAGACAATAGCATGAGCCGAAAAGTAGCGTTTATTACCGGTGCCAGCAGGGGTATTGGTGCAGAGTCAGCCGTTGCGCTGGCACGAGCGGGTTTCGACGTGGCCATCACCGCACGTACTTTGGCTGGTGGTCAGGAGCAAGATTACGGTGGGCGGTTTGTTGGATTGCCAGGTAGCCTCGAGGCAACGGCCGCCGCTGTTGAAAAAGTTGGTGGCAGCGCGTTGTGCCTGCAGGCAGATATTTTGCAAGTGGACTCGATAGTGAGTGCAGCTAAATCTGCGCTGAGTCACTTTGGACGAATGGATTTACTGTTCAACAATGCGATCTACCAGGGCGCAGGCGTGTTGGCTGACATTGTTGATGTGCAGCCACAGCAGGTAAAAGCTTTGTTTCAGGGCAACGTTTTTACTCCGCTGGCCTTGGTGCAAGCGTTGCTGCCGGCGCTTGAATCGCAGAAAACCAGCACAATTATCAACATGGTTTCTTACGCAGCCTTTAACGCGCCTCCCGCATCTGCCACTGATGGCGGTTGGAGTTTTGCTTACAGCGCATCGAAGGCAGCTTTTGCCAAAATGGTGGGCTCTCTGCAGGTGGAGCACGCTGACAGTGGTTTGCGTGCCCTTAACCTTGAACCTGGCACAGTGATCTCTGAGGTGATGCGTGCGGCAGGTATCGATGAGGCAGTGCTTGGGCGTTACAAGCCTTGCAGCCCAGCGACTATTGGTGGAGTCGTGGCATGGTTGGCAAACAATACCCCATCTCCGGATTATCAGGACACAAACTGTATTCGGGGTCCCGCACTGGCCAAGCACCTGAATTTGCTCAAAGCTCCATCATTACTGGGAGATCGCTATGAATAAAGTTTTGTTGGAAAAACATCACGGCTACGCAATTGTTACCCTGAACCGGCCAACGGAAATGAACGCATTGTCCCGTGAGTTACGCGAGGACTTTGTTACCGCTCTGGCTCAATGTTGTGCCGATGAGGCGGTTAGAGTCCTCATACTCACGGGAGCTGGAAGGGCGTTTTGCGCTGGCTTTGACCTGAAGGAATTGTCGGAATCTGCCGGCGACGCCTCGCAGGAAGCAGACAACGCCATTGCTCGCGCGATGGAACAATTCAAGGGTCCCATTATCGGTGCAATTAACGGCCACGCTATAACCGGCGGCTTTGAAATGGCGCTGGCTTGTGACGTCTTGATTGGTTCCGATAAAGCACGTTTTGCCGATACCCATGCCAGAGTGGGGATATTGCCGGGTTGGGGACTGAGTCAGAGGCTTTCTCGCCTGATAGGCTTGTCCCGGGCCAAGGAAATTCACTTTACCGGGGCACCGGTTTTCGCCCAGCAAGCCTATGATTGGGGACTTCTTAATCACGTAGTGAGCGAAGATGAGTTACTGCCACTGGCAATTTCCATGGCCGAGGATATGGTCGCTTGTGTGCCGCATACGCTCCTGGCTTATAAACCTCTCATCGACGATGGGTTTTCAATGTCGCTTGCAGAAGCCTTGCCCTGGGAAGAAGGGCTGGCGATTGAGTCAGCCCAAAAAACAATGGCAGAGATGATCGCTATGCGCAAAGATTCGGTGCTGGCAAAGGGAAGGAGCGAAACCGATGAGTGATCCAGTCGCACTGGTTATGGGCGGTGGCGCCGGCACCGGCAGAGCAACGGCCCTCGCATTTTCTGCAGCGGGCGCGCAAGTAGCGGTTGCAGACATCAACCCTGTCGGCGCAGAGCAAACTGTTGAACTGATCAGGGAGCAGGGCGGCGACGCTATGCTTCTGCGTTGCGATATGGCCGACGGTGAGGCGATCAAGGCGGCTCATCAAGCACTGATGGAGCACTACGGGGCACTGCATTGGGTATCCAATAACGCGGCGCTAGCAGTGCCCAACAAACCCATCACAGAGCTCAGTGATGAAGAGTGGGACCGTTGTATGAATGTGACTCAGAAAGGCGTATGGCGTTGCATGAAGCAGCAACTGCCGTTGATTCAGGCATCCGGGGGTGGCGCTATAGTCAATATTGCCTCTGTCTCTGGACTGCGCGGTGAGACTTTTCAATCAGCGTATTCCTCAGCCAAAGGGGGTGTAATAACGCTGAGTAAGGCCGCTGCCGCAGAGTATGCAAAGCGTGGGGTGAGGATTAATACGGTATGTCCCGGCGGTATTAACACGGGGGGCATGCAGCTTTATCTCGAAAAGATGCCGGCAATGAAAGAAAAAACTCTGAATGCGCATGCGATGGGTCGTCTTGCGGAACCAGAGGAGATTGCTAATGCCGTAGTTTATCTGTGTTCGGATAAGGCATCATTTATTACGGGGCATGACCTGGTCGTAGACGGTGGGTTGATGATTCGCTCCAATGTGATTGATCTGTAAGATGCGCCTAATGAGCCTTTTAAATAAGGGCTCACGGTCTCGCCATGTGATGTATCAGATCAGGTACTGGCCACACATCGATTGAGCGGTCGCCCAGAGTTTTTTCGCCATCGCACTATCGGTCATGTGATTTTGCCCACTGATTACAACCGGATTGCAGTCCTCAAAGTAAGCGCCCGACACACCCTCTAACTGCGGTGAGGTGGCAACATACAGCTGAGTGGCTGCGCCTTGCGCCGGGCTCTTCGCAATAACAACACCAAACCATTCGAAGGCCGAGCGCATCAGTACGGGTGCGGTGCGCGCAATGTTGGTTTGAAGAAGACCCGGGTGAATGGCATTGGAAGACAGGCCAGTTCCCTGCAGCCGTTGTGCAAGCTCGAGTGAAAATAGCGCGTTAGCGAGTTTGGATCTACCGTAGGCTTGTCCAGCATCAAAACTCTTTTCGCCTCTGAGATTATCAAAATCGATACCGACGGCAGGCGCCTGCCCGTAACCCGAGCGACTGCTCACGTGAACAATGCGCCCGTTGTTCTTTGTCTGCATCAATGGCAGCAAACGGTTAGTTAATATGAAGTGGCCCAGGAAGTTGACGGTGAAAATTTTCTCGATGCCATTTACCAATTCCAGCTCGCCAAAGGTATTAATGCCAGCATTGAGAACCAGTATGTCGGGCGCAAGTTCCAAGGCTGCAATGGATTCGGCGCAATCGACAGTCGACTGAAAATCAGACAGTTCCAGAGCCAGGGGTGTTGTCTTCCCACTAACGCTGGCGCAGGCTGCGGTAGCTTTTTCAATGGTTCGTCCTGTGCCAATGACATGCGCGCCTCGCAAGGCCAGTACGCGCATCGTCTCGTAACCCAGGCCAGAGTTACACCCGGTAACCACGGCAACTTTGCCGGCGAGGTCTAAGCCTGCAGTCACTTCTTCGCCAGTAGAATCTGCACCAAAGGAACTGGTGGGCCAGCGGGTATCGATGGACACGGTATATTCGCTATCGCTGCAAGCGGTGAGAGAGGCGCCTGCAGCCAGCGTGGCGGCAGAATAGATAAGCTGTCTTCGGTTTATTTCCACGATTTTTCTCCTTCAGAATCACTACGTCTAGTGTATACCTCCGTCGCGGGGCCAGTTTTACTTGCGGCGGGCTGGGTTCTAACTGGCAGCGGTAAATGTACTGAACGCGCTACGGTGTTTCGAAATAGAGGAAGTGTACAGCTTGTTTTAGGCAGCGCGTGATTACAGAGGCGTTACCGTCACAGGTACACCATTAACGGCGGCGTTACCGGAAAGTTCATCGAGCAGTTGGTGGTCAGTGACATCGTTGCAGCTTATCCCCGGTCGCTGGCTTGCTTTTTCCATTTGAACGCCGGAGCGGTGATGGCCAAAGCCATGGGGGAGGCTAACCACACCAGGCATTAGTTCATCGGTTTGCTCTACGGTAGCCTCTACCGCGCCCACTCTCGAACTGAGGCTTACTCTCAGCCCATCGCTGATTTTATGCTTTGCCATGTCTTCTGGGTGCATCATCAGGGTACAACGATCTCGACCTTTGATCAGCGGGTGGAAATTATGCATCCATGAATTGTTAGATCGAATGTGGCGTCGTCCAATGAGTAACAGTTCGTTGTCCTGATCTTCTGCGAATGCGTTAAAGAGTCTTTCCAGATCCGCCATGGGTAGCGGTGCGTCACAGGCAATGGTCTTGGTGGCCGTAGCCAGGCGCTCAGGCAGTTGCGATACCAGGGGGCCCAAGTCGATGCCTGAGGGGTGCTTCTTCAATAATGCCAGAGACATATCCTGGTCGCCGTAGGGACCAGCCTGGAGTCCCATATCTATTATCTGTGAGGGAGGTAGAGATTGCTGTGGGGGTAAATCCAGAAGCTTCTCCAGTCGTTTTCCAAGCTCTGAGAAAATTTCCCAGTCGTGCAAACTGCCCTCGGGCTTGTCGAAAACCGGCTCATTGTAGCGGGCCGTATTGCGCACCGCGAATGCGTGAAAGGTCAAGTCGTAGTGATCATGTTCCAGTGGTGACGTTGGTGGCAGGATAATATCTGCGTGGCGCGTCGTCTCGTTGATGTAAGGGTCCAGGGAAACCATAAATTCCAATTGCGGCAGCGCTTCGTCTAATTGCCTGCCATTGGGCGTAGACAGCACGGGATTTCCAGCACCGGTAAACAACGCCTTGATTTGTCCCTCACCTGGCGTAACGATTTCCTCGGTAATGGCACTGGCCGGTAATTCCCGATCGAACTCTGGCAAATTGCGAACTCTGCTGCGATGGCGGTTGAACCCGCCAGGGCCATTGGTTGTCACAGTGTCCACCGCAGGTGTGGTGAACAGGCTGCCTCCGGGTTTATCCAGATTTCCGGTTGCGATATTAATGAGCTGCGTAAGCCACTGACACAAGCCACCGTAAACCTGAGTGGATATCCCCATTCTCCCGTAGCAGATAGCACGCTCTGCGCCTGCCAATTCTCTGCTAATAGAGCGGACGGTGGCGGCCGAAATGCCGGTGTGCCTGGCGGCAAACTCAGGTGTAAAACTGTCGATCGCCGTGCGCACGTTTTCAAGGCCGGTGATGAAGTCTGTCAAGTGACCTGTATCGACCAGGTCTTCCGCAAACAATGTATGCAGGATAGCGAGCAGGAAAAGGGCATCTGTTCCCGGGCGAATGAAGTGATGTTCATTGGCCAACGCCGCTGTTTCGGTGCGCCGCGGGTCAATCACCACAAGCTTCCCGCCTCGCGCCTGCATTGAGCTCAATCGTTTTTTGACGTCAGGCACTGTCCAGATGCTGCCATTAGAAGCCAGCGGATTGGCACCTAGCATGAGGAAATAGTCGGTGTTATCTACGTCGGGTACGGGAAGTAATAACTTGTGCCCGTAAAGCCAGAGAGAAACGAGATGATGGGGCAGCTGATCGACGCTGGTTGCAGAAAAGCGATTGTTGGTTCTGGTGTGTCGAAACAAACTACTCTGGTGGGTCATCATGCCGTAGTTGTGAACGCTGGGATTACCCAGGTAAATTCCCATTGCGTTTACCCCATGCTTGGCAATGGTATGCGCCAGTTCCCGGGCGGTAGTGTCTAGCGCCTCAGTCCAGCCGATGGCTTCCCAGGAGACTTCTCCTGCGGCGTTACGAGATTTTTTTACTGGACCTTTAAGACGATCAGGGTCTTCATGCAAATCCCTTAGAGCAACGGCTTTGGGGCAGATGTGACCGCGGCTTAAGGGGTCATCTTTGTCGCCCTTGATCGACAAAATCTCCGTGCCTTCTGTTTCTATGATCAATCCACAAATGGCTTCGCAGAGGTGGCAGGCACGGCGGTGTGTTTGTTTAGTCATGGTTGGCTATCCGGCATTCGAGATGTCTAGCATATCCTTTAATTCCCGTTTTACGAACTTTCCGCTGGCGTTGCGGGGGAGGGGATTGTCTAAAATCCAAATATAGCGAGGTATTTTGAAAGAAGCGATTTTGGATTTGCAGAACTCGCGGATGGCGTCGAAACTTAGGTTTTGTCCTTCTTTGAGGAAAATGGCGGCACCCACTTCCTCGCCGAGGCGGTCGTCAGGTACGGAGAATACCGCGCATTCAGCCACGGCTTCGTGCTTGAATATCGCCACTTCCACTTCTGAACAGTACACGTTTTCGCCACCGCGCAGGACCATGTCTTTGGCTCGGTCCACCAGGTAAATAAAGTTATCTTCGTCGGCGAAGCCGATGTCGCCAGTCTGCAGCCAGCCGTCGACGATGGTTTCAGCCGTGGCTTCAGGTCGGTTAAGATAGCCTTTTATGACTTGTGGGCCTTTGAAGCAGATCTCTCCAGTCTCACCCAGTGGCAGAGTGTTACCCTCTGCATCGATGCACTTTACGTCAAAAACAGGAACGAGCCGACCGGCCGCATTGGGTTTGTTGCTCAGAAAAATGCCCCAACTGCCGGCCACAATACCGCAGGTTTCTGTCAAGCCGTAGCCTTGTGCGGGCATCGCATTGCCCTCAGATTTCATGACCTTTTCGGTGAGATCTGGTTGCACGGCGGCGCCACCTCCACCCAGCACCTGCAGGGACGAAGTATCCCGTGTTGAAAAATCCTGATGGTTGATAATCTCTCTTGCCATGACGGGCACGCCCGCAAAATTGGTGATTTTTTCTTCTTCGATTATTTTTAGCGCCTCACCGGCGTCCCATTTATAGGTATGCACAAGTTTTCCGCCAGTAACGGTAAGCACCTGGGCCACTGCATTGTTGGCGGTTACGTGAAAGAGGGGAGTAGCGATTATGGCTGAAGTCTGTCTCTGGCCGGGAATCGGTGGCTCTTTACCCTCAACCAGCGCTTGGGCGGTCATCTGGCTCAGGCTGGAAAATAGGCTACTGAAGACATTGTTGACGCAGCCTCGATGAGTCAACTGAGCGCCCTTGGGCTTACCAGTAGTTCCCGAAGTGTAGAAAATGCAGGCATCGTCCTCTGGGCTAATCGTTGCGTCTGGCAGGCTGGCGGGTGCCTTGAGAACCTCCGCCCATGGTGTCGCCCATTGCGGGCAGTTATCAACACGCACTGCAACCACAGCTAAGTTTGCCAAACCTGACCTGATCTCGCTGAAGCGTTGCAGCCGCTCGCTGTCGCAGATCAGCATGCTGCTTTGTGAGTCTCGCAGTCCGTACTCCAGTTCTTCTGCGACCCACCACGCGTTGACGCCAACGGGAACCGCACCGATACAACTTAATGCCCAATAGGTCAGCATCCATTCGGGATAGTTGCGCATGGCAATAGCGACCCGGTCGTGCTGCTTGATACCGTTGGCACTGAGCCAGTTAGCGATGCGAGCAACCTCTTCATGCGCTTGAGTGTAGGTCCAGCGTTCGTCTTGATAGACCATGTATTCTTTGTCGCCATGTTCCGCTGCGTTCAACCATAAATCCCGCAGAGAGTCAGGCGCCATGGCCCAGGTTTTGAGAGTTTGCCCAGCGACGGAGCTCTCGCGAATTTCAAACATTTGCCCTGGGGCGGTCATTTGGTCTACGACTTGCTTTAGCTGTTGGTACATGGGGTTGATTATCTCGTTGTTGATTGATTGTCAGTTTGGTTCAGGCGTTTGACCGAGCGACCATACCGCCCCTTAGACTGTGCAAAATGGCATTTATTGTGTCAAAATATATATCAGTCGTCGTTGCTCAGGCAAGTCGGGACCAGTTGGGTCGCGCCAATAGGGCCATGCGGTCACTGCTGGTGCTGCGAATACTAACATCGTACTCTAGTCAAAAATCAGGGAAACGAAGCATGGCAGTAGTAACCAAACTCCAGCTCAAGCGTTCATTGAACAGTGCGGGCAGCTATCAGGAGTGGCTTGATGCCGCCAAGGCTTACGACAAGTATACCAAACAAGACCTTTGGCGCAGGAAAGATCACAGCAGCCAGTATGATTATGTATCGATTCGGACTCGCCTCGATCGGCTGCGTAGCCTGAAGTCACGCCACGATACCCGAGGAATGCTGTTCACCCTTAATGAGGGTATTCATGGGAACATGGGAGGCATGGGTCGTGCCGGGCTGTATGGCCGCGCGAAGACTGGAACCAAACACCTGGTTGAGGACTACATTGACGAAATAGTGCACTCGCTAAGGTACCTTGCTGAGGAAGACAGTGGTGATGTCAGTGCCGATGAAAAGCTCGATTTTTTCCGTCGCGCCAACCACTGTTTCGGGCATTCTGCCTTCATGATGAGCGGCTCTGGCTCCTTACTGTTTTTTCATGTGGGTGTAGTCAAGGCGCTGGCAGAGTCGGAGTTGTTGCCCAGCGTAATGTCTGGCTCTAGTGGTGGCGCTATTGTCGGCAGTATTGTCTGTAGTCACACCAATGAGGAACTTCCTGAGTTACTGGATCCAGAGTACTTTTTGGATCGCATACCGACGACCGCCAGCACGAGTGGCGTTGCTCACGTGAGCGAGCTGGAAGAGAGTATCGCCAACTTCATTCCGGATATCACTTTTGAGCAAGCTTTCGCACGAACGGGTCGTGCTATGAATGTCTCTGTTGCTCCTGCAGAGACCCATCAAACTTCGCGCTTGCTCAATGCAACCACGTCTCCAAGCGTGATGATTCGAAGTGCTGTAATGGCATCGTCAGCGGTGCCGGGGATATTTCCGCCGGTAACCCTGCAAGCACTAGACAGCCATGGGGAACGGAAAAGTTATTTGCCGTCTCGCAAGTGGGTAGATGGTTCAGTCAGCGACGATATGCCCGCTAAACGTCTGGCGCGCCTGTATGGTGTAAACCATTACATTGTCAGTCAGACAAACCCTCACGTGCTGCCTTTCGTGTCAGACGGTCATCGTAAACGCACCGCTATTGGACTTATTGAAAATGCCGCTCGCCGTTCAGCCAGGGAATGGTTTAATGCGATGACTTTGATTCTGGACCGGGCAGACAAGCGCAACGGCACTGTAACGCAGGCAACCAGCCTGATGCGCTCCATTATCAATCAGGACTATGTTGGCGATATTAATATTCTGCCGGATTATAAGGTGATTAACCCGCTCAAGTTGCTGACTTTCCCGGGCGAAAAGCAAATGTATAAACTGATCTCGGCAGGTGAGCGCTGCACTTGGCCGAAGCTGGAAATGATTCGTCAGCAAACCAGAATCAGCCGAACGCTGCGCGAAGTTCTGCAGAAGTTTGAAGATAACCCTGTTGTATAGCTAAACGAATTGCGTTTTCTGGTGGTGTATCTTTCGATTCACCGCTGTTCACTATGAGAAGATAATTATGACTGCAGTATCTATAAATAATCGCGTTACCCAGATGACGGGCACCGACTACCCGATCATCCAGGCGCCCATGGGCTGGATAGCGCGAGCCCAGCTGGCATCAGCTGTGAGCAATGCCGGTGGTCTCGGGATTATTGAAACTTCGTCAGGCGAATTCGACAATATCAAGGTCGAAGTCGCAAAGATGCGCGAGCTTACCGACAAGCCCTTCGGCATGAATGTGGCCTTGTCCTATGTTAAGGGTACTAATGTCATCGACTTTGTCATCGAGCAGGACATTAAGTTTGTCACCACTTCCTCTGGCAGTCCCAGTGTTTGCACGCAGGCTTTCCAGGAGGCTGGTATCAAAGTGTTTCATGTCGTACCAACACTGAATATGGCACTGAAAGCTATCGACTGTGGAGTAGACGGTCTGATTGTTGAGGGCGGTGAAGGCGGCGGTTTTAAGAACCCCGATCCTGTGTCGACCATGGTGCTGCTGCCCCTGATACGCTCGCGGACTGATTTGCCCATTATTGCAGCCGGGGGGATCAGTGACGGCCTGTCTATGGCAGGAGTGTTTGCTATGGGCGCTGAAGGCGTGCAAATGGGCACGCGCATGCTGTCCAGTGCTGAATCTCCGGTGCACGGCAATTGGAAGCAGGCCATGCTGGCAGCCAAGGAGACCGATACGGTATTCCTGAACCAGCAATCTCGGCCGGCTTTGCGAGCCCTGCGTACCCGGGTAACCGAGGAGTTGTTGCCAAAGGGCGCGTTCAATGCCATGGAATACTTCGCACGCGTGCAGGAACTTTATTTTGGCGGTGATATGGAAGCGTCTATCCCTTTGTCTGGCCAGGTAGTGGGGCGTATCGACGAAATAAAGAGTGCGGATCAAATCGTGCAGGAAACCATGACTGATTTTTATGAGGCCATGCAAGGTTTGGCCAGCCAATATACGAATCGCCAAGTTGGATAAGGATAGAACATGAGTGATACAGAAATCGAAAGCGTTAACCTGGAAGTTCAAAAGGAACGCTGGAATCAAACCCGGGTGGTCAAGGCCGCAGTTGATACAAGATTGGCCGAGAATGAAGTGCTGTTGCGCATCGACCGTCTGGCCCTCACGACCAACAATATTAGCTATGCATCAGCGGGTGATTCGCTAGGGTACTGGCGCTTTTTCCCTGCCGAAGACGGTTGGGGCCGTCTGCCCGCAATGGGCTGGGCGCAGGTGGCAATGTCGGCGCACCCTGATATCGCCGAGGGTGAGCGGGTCTGGGGTTTTTTCCCGCTGGGTACGCATTTGAAGGTACTGGCGGGAAAGGTAAGTTCGCAGAGTTTCGCTGATGTCTCTCCTCATCGTGAAGGACTGGCCCCCGTTTATGCGCAGTTCGACCGAGCAACGGCGTATCCAATTTATGAGGAAGCGCGAGAAGATCAGGACAGTTTGTTACGCGGTTTGTTCATGACATCGTGGCTGGTAGAAGACTTCCTCGAGGTAAATCAGTTTTTTGGTGCAGGAAGCTGCCTCATTACCAGTGCCTCGAGCAAGACCAGCATCGCTTTGGCGCACTGTGTCAAACAGCGCGGCACGCTCGCTAGCGTGGCGATCACTTCTGCTGGCAATGTAGAATTCTGTGAGAGTCTGGGGTGTTACGATCAGGTAGTAACTTACGATGCAATCGCATCGCTGGACAATGCCGGGCCGGTTGTCATGGTAGACATGGCGGGCAGTAAAAAAGTATTGTCTGAGATTCACCATCATATTGGCGACAACATGAAGTACTCGTGCCGCATTGGGGCAACCCATGTCGAGGATTTTGGCCCGGTAGATAATTTGCCGGGAGCTACGCCTGAGTTTTTCTTTGCCCCTGGACACCTGCAAACTCGCAGTAAAGAGTTGGGCGGTGCAGAGTTTATGATGCTGCTGGGCGGTGCCTATGTAGGCTTTCGTCAGTTTTGTGATAGTTGGTTAAATGTGGCGCGTAGCTATGGCGCAGACTCAGTCGAAGCCGCCTATCAACAGGTGCTGGCAGGCAAGGCAAACCCTGCCACTGGCCAGATCATCTCTCTTTGGGAAGGCGGGGAATAGGACCGTGGTGCTGTTACCGTCTTTTCTTGCTCGCTCTTTCGGCAGCTTAGCTTAGCGCTCGCACAATGACCCTGCGCGTCTCTGCGGGGTCGATGACAGCATCAATTTCGGTGGCTGCAGCGGATTCGGTTGCCTTGCCGCGTTCATACATTTCTTCGACAAGCTGGTTAAACAGTGCTTCCCGCTCCTGCGGATCTTCAGCGGCATCCAGTTCTTTCTTGAACCCAAGTGTCACTGCGCCTTCCAGTCCCATGGGTCCAGTTTCCCCGGTTGGCCAGGCAGCAGTGAACACAGGCACCTTGAGACTTCCTGCGGTCATGGCCATGGCGCCCAGTCCATAAGCTTTGCGTAAAACAATGGCCACTAATGGCACTCGTACTTTTGCTCCTGCCTTAAACATCGTAGCCATGCGCAGGGCGGCGCCTTGTACTTCGCTATCAGGGCCCACCATGAAGCCTGGTGTGTCGCAGAGAGAGAGCAATGGCAGCCCGAGCTTGTCGCACAGCGAGACAAAACGCCCTGCCTTGTCGGCCGCGTCACAATCTACAGCCCCGCCCAGTACCCGGCAGTCGTTAGCCATTAATCCCATGGCTTTGCCATGGATGCGAATGAAGCCTGTAACGACGGCGCCGCCAAAACCCCGGGTGAGCTCAGTGAATGAGTCGGTGTCGGCGACGGTCTCGATAATGCCTCGAACGTCGTAGGCATAACGTCTGTCGGCAGGTAGCGCGGTGCGCAATGATTCCTGATCCGCACACTGCCAGTCGCTCACATCACCCTGCGTGTAGCTAATAACTTTTTTGGCAAGCTCAGTCGCATGTTCTTCATTGTCTGCCACCAGGTCGACCACAGCATTTTTGCTTTGGACGTCAATGGGACCAATATCTCGCGGTGCGAATTGACCCAGGCCGCCGCCTTCAATCATTGCCGGTCCCGCCATGCCGATCCAGGAACTTTGGGTTGCTATACGGATGTCTGCGCAACCAAACAAGGCAGCGTTGCCGGCAAAACAGTATCCGTTGTTGACAGCAATGGTGGGAACTTCGTTGCACAAGGTAGCCCATTCCACGAAAGAGCTGACGTCCAGAGTGCCGCCGCCTATCTGAATGTCGGTATCACCTGGGCGGCCGCCACCTCCCTCGGTGTACATGATCACTGGTAACTGACGCTCCTGGGCCACATGAATAATTCGATCCAGTTTCATGTGATGGAAAAACCCCTGCGTGCCTGCGAGTACGGTGTAATCATTAACCACGACCGCTGTCGCCGCACGCTCTTCACCAAACTGAGCGGCATTCACCGTTGCCAGCCCGGTGATGACACCATCCGCGGGAGTATTGGTTCGCAGGTCTTGTAGGCTGCGCCTTGCGCGCTGTGCGGCTACGGCCAGTTGACCGTATTCGACAAAAGAGTCCTTATCGACAAGTGCCTCCAGATTCTCACGAGCACTGCGGTAACCCTTGGCATGACGTTTCGCTATTGCTTCTTGGCGCTGCTCGTCCAGGGTCATGGCCTGTTGAGCCTGAACTTCATGCAGTTTGCTCAGGTCGCCTTTTCCAGGATTGAACGCTTGTGGAGGTTGTTTGCTCATGCTCGGCCTAAAAACAGTGGGGGTAGGAGCGCCAGTAAAACTGGCCTTCCTTACTTTGCCAATTGCGGTAGATCGAATCCCAGTTGAGGTCCGCAATACGCCAGCCGTGATGGGGTTCAAGGTTGGTGGAAAATACTTTTGCACCATAGTCGCAAAAGCGGGTATCTACGCTGATACGTACTTTATTGTCAGCAGTATTTGGTTCCGCCCTGTGCACCATGGCGGAATTGAAAATTAGCATATCTCCCTGCTCAAAATCTGACACGTGCCAGTGAGTTTCGTCATCGTAAATTTCGCACTGCACTCCGCCAACACCCTGTGCCTGGAAAACATTTCTGACGCCGCCTTTATGGGACCCCGGTAGCACAGTGACCCGTCCCATGCTGGCATCCACATCGTGCAGGGCTACCCAAACTCCAGCCATGGTTGGGCCAGAGTGGTGAGAGTAAGCGTCCTGGTGTGGTGGAGTTTCGTAACCTAGCATTCGCGGGGTTGCGATTCTGGCCATTTTGATGGGGTACACCCAGGGCTCGCAGCCTTGTATACGGGCCATTATGTCGAGCATCCAGGGCTGATGGAAAAACCGGTGGAAGGACTCAAGTTTTTGCACTTGCGGGTAGACTTCGTCCCAGGTTGCATCTGTTTCGTAGAACGGGTCGCCAGTGAGCACGGGTTTGTTGGCACTAGTGTCGAACTTGACATGCGGATTCAGCACTTCAAGCATATCAGCCAGAAGCACTTTGCAGTGATGAGCGGATACTGCCTGCTTGATAAGCAGGTATCCGTCTTTTGCATAGCGCTCACGTAAGGTCGTGTCACTGTCGCTGAGTTGCGAAACATTGAAATCTGAGCTTGTGTTCAATCTGCGTGCCTGTAGCAGGAAAAGAGCCGGAATACGCCCTGCCGCGGGTCAAGATCGGCAGGGGGGTATTATCCTGATATTGGCAGGGGAAAGAAAGCATGCCGCAACGTCGAGCTTGGGTGTCCGCAGAACTGCAGCCGAAGCTTGCCCCACCTTTGCACTACTTTGCGGTCAGGACAGGAGTCCGATCAGTGCAATCACCGCAATAGAAGCGAAAGTCAGCGAGGCCAGCTCGAAGGTCGTTGCACTGCGCTTGGGATTTTCTTCCGAGTCGGCCAGTAGATAACGATCTGTGTTAGTAACTTTCATCGCGGCAGTATAAGCAGCACAGCACTCAAATTCCGAAGAACTGGCTCAAATTGTGAAGCAGTTCAACTTTTATTGCAGAAATTAATGTAGAACCTGGCGACTGGCCCATGGTCTATAGTTTAACGAGTGATTCTCAACTGGCTTATGGCATGAAACTACTAATTCCTATCCTGCTTTTAGGTTGTCTGACTGTCCACGCACAGACGGTATATCGCAGCGTCGATAATACCGGAGCCGTGAGTTTCAGCGATACGCCGCCGGTGGATGAGCAGGGTGTGGAAGAGGTGCATTTAGACGTGGCGGCACCGCAAGACCCCAAGGCTTATCAGCAGAGTCTGGATGACATGCGCGAGACGACTGATCGAATGGTCGATGCGCGCAGAGCGAGAGAAGAGCATCGTGCTGAGATGCGAGAACTGGCGGCGCGCACTGCCGCTCAGTACGAGCCCCAAAAACAGCAGAGTCTGGTGGATCAATACAGTACTGCCTGGAGCTATGATGGTGGCTACTACAAGCGACCGGCGCGCCCGCCGTGGAGACCGGTTTACAGGCCAACGCCGGAGCAGCCCATTTACCGGCCCCCGGTGCAAGCTCCGTCCGGACACCCCTTAAATGCTAATTCGCAATTGATGAGGCCAATGCTGCCGCGCTGAGGGGCGCTATCGCCTGATGCGCTATCTTGAGCTGTATTATTCACACATAGCCCATACAATATCGTCTTCCCATTGCACTCGGTCCTTCTCTTGAACTGGATTTGCCCCAACTGCCACAAGCCACTTCTGAAGGAGAGGAATTCTCTTTTGTGCGAAACGGGACACTGTTTTGACTGTGCCCGGGAGGGTTATGTCAATTTACTGCCCGCGAGCCGCAAACGCAGCAAGGATCCGGGTGACAATCGCGAGATGATAGATGCCAGGCATCGAGTACATCAGGCTCGCCTTTATCACCCGCTTGCCGAGAAGATCGGCACCATTATGAAAGCGCTGATAGGCCAGAATGCGCTGGTTCTGGACCTGGGGTGTGGCGAGGGCTACTACAGCTCTGTACTCCATCAGGTGGCAGGTAAGCTGAGAGTTCACGGTGTTGATGTCTCCAAGCCAGCGATTCGTATAGCCGCCAGGTCCTGCCCCAACGCCCACTTTGCTGTAGCCAGCTCCTTTGATGTTCCGTTGGCGAGCAGGTCGGTAGACGCTGCGTTCAGCGTATTTGCCCCAACCGACGCAGCGGAGTTGGCGCGTTTGGTTCGGCCCGGAGGTTATTTCCTTGATGTGTCGCCGGCACCGTTTCATCTTTGGGAGTTACGCGAACTTTTGTACGATAATCCCAGGGCGCACGAACAGGTAGTCAGGGAGCTACCCTCTTTTGAGCAAGCGAGCAGCGAGGCCGTCGAATTTATTTTAGAACTGACCGCTGAGCAGCTGCGAGACCTGGTTGCGATGACGCCCTATGCCTACGGCGGACAGCGGGAGAACAAAGGGCAGCTAGCCCGGCTGGACGCACTGGAACTGCAGGTGGCCTTTTCTCTCAATCTGTACAGGCGCCTGCCTTCCTAGAGCCGACGCTATTCATTGATTGCCGGAGCGTTAAAGATGGTCTAGAATTTCCGCTTCCTAAGGGGTGGCCACTGCGCCTGAGATGTTGCTTACAGCAGACCCTTTGAACCTGATCCGGATAACACCGGCGTAGGAATAGGTATCTGCCTTTGGCGTCGTCCATGGCCTGTAGCTCTCCACCGCCATCCGGGTCTCTGCTTAATTCACGGAGACCAAGATGAAATTTTTTCCTCACAAAACACTACTGGTACTTGCGCTGGGCGCTACCACTGTTTCTCTTGCTGATGAGCTCGAAGAGGTGGTCGTTACCGCCGACTTTCGTGCTAGCGAATTAATGACCAACGCATCAAGCGTGAGCATATTAGGGGAGCTTCAAATGCAGGAGCGGGGCGCCCAGCACCTGGAGGACGTGCTCAGTGCTGCGCCTAACGTCAGCTGGTCGACCGGTGCCTCCCGCAGTCGTTTCGTTCAGATTCGTGGGATAGGTGACCTGGAGCAGTATGCAGAGCCCAAGTATTACCCTTCAGTGGGGGTGATGGTCGATGATTTGGAGCTTGGCAGTGCCGCCAACGCAGGCATGCTTTTTGATGTTGCCCAGGTAGAGATCTTACGCGGTCCCCAGGGCACTCGCTTTGGTGCTAGCGCTCATGCGGGCATCGTCAAGATAAACAGTAACGCCCCGACCAAAGAATTTGAAGCTATGCTGCGTGGCGGTGTCGGTAATTATGGCGCATACAACTATGGTGCAGTGCTTAGCGGCCCGCTGGGAGAAAGCATCGCTGGCCGCATTGCCCTGCAGCAAAACAGAGGCGATGGCTATGTTGAAAACGAATACAAGGGCAGTAACGACAGCAACAAATTTGATGAAGTCACGGGGCGCGGGCGTCTGGTGTGGCAGCCCAATGATAGTGCGAGCTATGAACTGGCACTGTTCAGTTTCGATGCCGAGAATGGCTACGATGCCTATTCTTTGAACAATGATCGCTATACCTGGTCCGATCAACCTGGAAAAGACTCGCAGGATACGCTTGCCCTTAGTGTAAAAGGTCAGTGGGAATTGGGCGCCAGCAATACGCTGCAGGCCGTTGCTACTGATTTGAATGCGGATCTGGGTTATAGCTATGACGCCGACTGGATCTCGCCAGAAGTGTGTGAGATGAATGCCTGTTCTTTTGGTCACGACACCGCGCAGGAAAGATTCGATCGTGATCGCGACCAGACCACATTCGACTTACGCTTGCTAGGCGGCTCGGAATCGATGGCCCGTGGCGACTGGCGCTATGCATTTGGACTATACGGCAATCAAAGCAGTGAGACACTGGACTATGCGTATCCTAGTGCCTGGTATGGTTTGTACCAGAGCGTGAGCGACTATGAGACTGATCGATATGCAGCCTACGGAGAACTGGAGTATGCCTTCAGCGATGCGTTAACGCTTACCGCTGGGCTTCGCCTGGAACGCTTCGAAGATGAGTACAGAGACAGCAATGGCGTCGCTCATGCAGGTGAAGACGATTTGTACAACACAGAATTAAGTTTGCAGTACAGTTTCAGCGACAACGTTTTCGGCTACGCTACGCTGGCCTTGGCCAGTAAGCCCGGTGGCGTTAACGTGGCTGCCAGTTCCCAATACGCGTTTATGAGCCCTGACTTTCAAGGTTTTATGACGGGCAAGCTGCGCTTTGAGGACGAGACCCTGCTGAATCGGGAGTTAGGCTTGAAGCTTCGCGCGCTTGATAACCGGTTTGAGTTGCGAGGCGCATTGTTCTATGCCACCCGGAAAAACGCACAGTTGGAAAACTGGATGTGGGATGACGCAGCAGGGCTTTGGATAGGGTATCTGGACAGTAACTCAGATTCCGACAGCTATGGCCTCGAGTTGGAAACCTCTTTTGATGCAACAGACGCTATTGAAGTCTTTGCCAACCTGGGCTGGTTGGAAACACAGGTGGATGACATTACTACCTTTGACCTCGATCGCTGGGAGTTTGTTGTCAAGGAGGATCGAGACCAGAGCAAGTCACCCAGTTACCAGTACAACGCAGGAGTTCGTGCAGTGCTGCCAGCGGGTGTTTCCGGGGTTTTGGAGGTCGAAGGGCGCGATGAAAGCTATTTTGGTTACTACCACGATGGCAAGCTGCAATCGTATGACCTGCTCAATGCCAGTCTGAGCTGGGCAAACGACAGCCTCCGGTTGAATGTCTGGGGGCGCAACCTGACTAACGAAGACTATTCGACCCACGGTTTATATTTTGGCGCCGATCCTCGGGATGACTTTGGTGCCTGGAGTAATCAGACATATTATCAATTGGGTGCTCCGCGCACTTATGGCCTGGATATCTCCTGGTGGCTTTAGCCAGAGCTTAGCCAGGCCCTTGGTATTCATTGGCTGTCATGCAAATGGTCCTGTCGCAGGCGCTGGAGGTGTTGCCGCCGATGCACAAGGTCAGCGATTTAGGTCCAGGTTCATAATGGCTGGTTTGAAAGCACAGAACGCTTAATTGAGTGGGAGCGGATTATGGCAATGAATACGTGGATAGAAATCTTCGCGACCTTCGCGGGGCTCATCTATATCATGTTATTGATCCGGGAAAATATCATCTGCTGGCCTTTTGGTATTGCCGGGTCGCTGCTTTCAATTTACTTGTTCATTGATGGCAAACTCTACTCTGAAGCGTTTCTCTATTCTTACTATGTGCTTATGGGCGCATGGGGCTGGGTGCGCTGGAGTCGACGCAATAGCATGATGGATAATCCGATCGTGCGTTATGCTCCGCCAACTCATGCGCTTATTGTTCTGCTGTCTTCGCTGGGTGCTGTCGCCTTGGGCGCTTTTTTCAGCAATTTCACTGACGCTCAACGGCCCTACATTGATGCGTTTACCACTGCGTTCAGCTTCGCGGCTACTTACATGGAAGTGAAGAAGGTGCTGGAGACCTGGATCTACTGGATTGTGCTTAACCTGGCGTCTATTTGGCTGTATATGGATCGATCGCTGGATATATACGCCGCCTTGATATGCGTCTATGCAGTAGTGTCTGTGTGGGGCTTGATCCAGTGGACACGCGCTTATCGGCAGCAGAGTTTTAGTTAGCTCTGGCCGCAGCGGCATGCCCGCGCTGTTCTTTGACTGTCAACAGCACCAAAAGCCCCAGCACGAAAAACACCAGAGTGGAGATCAATGATAATTGATGGTCTCCGCCGCTAAGTCGATTGATCACCCCATAGCTGATGGGCCCCAGTATTGCTGCCGTGCGATTGGCTAAGCCCCACAAACCAAAAATTTCTCCGTTATGGGATACGGGTGTCAGCTGTCCGATGAGTGCTCGTCCACCCGCCTGGGTAGCGCCCATGGCAAGGCCTATCATGTTGCCAGTAATCCAGATATCGGCCTCGGAGCTGGCTTGCAGGGCCACAGCGATAGCGAGAATCCAGATCAACAGGGCTGCGACCAAGCTGTTAACCGAGCCAAAGCGATCCTGAGCGAAACCGAACAGGAAGGCACCCACCGCAGCGGTGAGATTGACTACCATGATCAATATGATTAATTGCTGGCTGTCAAATTGCATAACGTCCTGGGCGAAGATTGCAGCGGTGACAACGACCGTGGCAACGCCTGCCTGAAAAAGCACAATGCAGAGTAAAAACCGGAATAAATCGGGCAGTTGCCTGGCATGGCTCAAAGTTGTCAGAACATGGCCAAAACCAGCGCTGATGTAACCTTTTCCCGGTGGCAGTTGTTGTGGGGTAGCTCTTTCCCGCAGCCATACAAACGTCGGGGTTGCAGTGACGGCAAACACGATTGCGGTAATCAGCAGACAGACCGGCACATAATGTGTAGCGTCCAGTCCGCGCCCTGTAGCGTAGTTGATGTAAGCCAGGCAGCAGCCCAGCGTGAGCAAGCCTCCGAAGTAGCCCAGGCTCCAACCATAGCCAGAAATTCTGCCCATATTCTTGTTGCTGGCAATTTCAGGTAAAAAAGCTGCGATCAGGTTTTCCCCACTGGTAAATGCGACTGACGATATTGTGAGCAAAAGAACGGCGAGCGCTACATTTTCAGGCCCTACTGTGGAAAGCAGTGCTGTTGCAGCCACACACGCAACGGATGATGCGAATAAAAAAGCCTTCTTACTGGCGCGAAAGTCTGCAATTGCGCCGACGATAGGCCCGCTGATTAACACTATAAAATTCGCAGCGGCAATCGCCAGGGTCCATAGTAGCGTGGCAGAGCCTGGCTCACCGCTATCAAGCTCTGCCGCCACGACGCCAACGAAATAGGCACTGTAGATGGTGGTCAGGACCACAGTGGTGTAGCCTGAGTTGGCAAAGTCATAGAACGCCCAGGAGATAATTTCCCGGGCGGGAACGGGTTTACTGGCTGGGCTTTCTGTCACTGAGGGGGAGCCTTGTGTTGTGTGCTAAGGAATGAAAGCTTGAAAGAACACCTGCAAAATTTAGCGATGTCACTGGTGGACCTGGTCATGGCAATTGTCCCCAGGGCCGTGCCTGATAATACCGCGCTGCGCAAATGCAAAATTATCTCCCATCGCGGTGAGCATGATAACCGCGCTGTGATGGAAAATACCTTGCTTGCCTTTGACATTGCAAGGGCAGCCGGGGTTTGGGGCGTTGAATGTGACATTCGATGGACCAAAGACCGGATACCTGTCATCTGCCATGACCCTTCTACCGAGCGCGTATTTGGTAAGGCGGTACTAATTGAATCCGTAGATTTTGCAGATTTGCGAGAGCAGTTGCCGGCCGTCCCCACGCTCGAAGAGGTGGTTGCCCGTTACAGCGGCAATACTCATTTAATGCTGGAGCTCAAAAGTGTATCTGTCGCCGATTTTCAGCAGCAACGCAGTGCGCTGCAGGCTGTGCTGAGCAAAATCACGCCCGGAGAGGACTTTCACGTGCTTTCATTGGAACCCGAGTTGTTCGCTGTGGTGGACTTCCTTGAGCCACGATTTTTATTACCGGTGGCACAGACAAATACAGCCAGCTTGAGTCAGGTCAGTTTGCAGAGTGACTACTGCGGCCTGGCGGGGCATTACTTGATGCTCTCAGAGAGCATCAGGCAGAAACACGTTGCTGCCGGGCAGATGGTGGGCACAGGGTTTCCGCGGTCTCGCAATTGTCTATGCCGTGAAGTGGGTCGTGGCGTCGAGTGGATTTTTAGCAATGATGCGGTGTATTTGCAGGGCCAGCTTGCCGCGCTACAGGCTTCATCCAAGGCTTGATGGGCGCTGTCAATTGAGGTTTTTATCAACTAATATTCCCGCCCGCCGCGTCAGGCTTTCGCCTTTGCGGAGATTAATGGGTATGAGAACTCTTTGATGACATTCGATCAACTCGGCCTTTCATCTGCGCTGCTGCGCGCAATTGAAAAAAAAGGCTACAGCGAACCATCACCCATTCAGGCCAAGGCCATTCCCGCGGTGTTGTCCGGGAAAGATGTAATGGCTGCAGCGCAAACCGGCACGGGCAAAACGGCTGCGTTTACCTTGCCTATTCTGCAGCGTTTGAATGCAAGCGCTCCCATCAAACCACACCGAATCCGCGCGCTGATCTTGACGCCTACTCGGGAGTTAGCAGCGCAAGTGGCCCAGAGCGTTAGCACCTACGGTCTGCATACGCCGCTAAAGTCGGCAGTGGTGTTCGGTGGCGTGAAGATTAATTCGCAGATTGCTCAGCTGCGGCGAGGTGTCGATATCCTTATTGCTACCCCGGGCCGTCTCCTTGATTTGCACGGCCAGGGTGAGGTTGATTTTGGAGAGCTTGAAATTCTGGTGTTGGATGAAGCCGACCGTATGCTGGATATGGGGTTTATCCACGATATTCGCCGAATTCTTAAATTGCTGCCAGCTGAGCGCCAGAATTTGCTTTTTTCTGCCACCTTCGCTGCGGAAATTCGTGAGCTGACAAAAAAGTTCTTACAGGACCCGATAGAAGTAGAGGTGGCTTCGCGCAACGCCACTGCCGATAAGGTGGAGCAGTGGGTCTATCCGGTAGACAAGAAACGTAAAGGTGCCCTGCTCAGAGAGCTGGTAGAAGAGAAATGCTGGACCCAGGTACTGGTTTTCTCTCGCACTAAACATGGTGCAAATCGTCTCGCCCAGCAGTTGGATAAAGCCGGTATTGAGGCAACTGCCATTCATGGTAATAAAAGCCAGGGAGCGCGCACGCGCGCACTCGAAGACTTCAAGAGTGGCAGACTGAGAGTGTTGGTCGCTACTGATATTGCCGCCCGAGGTCTGGACATTGCGCAACTGCCCCAGGTCGTCAATTTTGACTTACCTAATGTCGCCCAGGACTACGTGCATCGGATCGGTCGCACTGGCAGGGCAGGTGCATCCGGAAAGGCTTATTCACTTGTGTGTGCTGACGAAATCAAGCAATTAAACGATATCGAACAGCTCATTCAGCGTCACCTGCCGCGTGAGTATATCGACGGCTTCGAACCTGAGCATGAAGTGCCCGCGAGCGCTCCTTTACGCAAACCCAGACAGCCTGGACGGCGACCGCCCAAGCATTCCGGCGGTGGCAGTAATGCCGGTAAGCACACAGCCAAAGGTCGCGCAGGCGAGGGGCATAAGCGTCCCAGACGACGGCGTCCAAGGGCGGGTTCGGGTAACAGAGCTTAGTAGCCCCCTTCGCCTGCCAGTATCTTGTAGGCAAAATCATGGCTCAGCGGCTCATAGTGGTCGGAACCTGGTTTCATCACATACAGGGTGTCACTGACTTTAGCCGGGTCAAAGCGCTGTTCGCGTAGATCCCCTTTGAGCATCTTGAAGGTACCGGTAGTGTCCATTTCCGGCAGTATGCGCAGGAACCGAGGGCGGGCGTATGAAGGAAGTTGCTCACACACCAGTGCTGAAAAACCAGCTAAATCCAGCTCGCTGACTCCGTCTTCTAATAGTAGTGCTGCCATACCGGCTCTGCCGTTGGTGTTTGGCACTTCCACGCCGTAGACATTGCTAAATGCGATTTGTGAGTAAGTGTTTATGGCTTCACCCACTTCATTAGTGGAGACGTTCTCGCTCATCCAGCGGAAGGTGTCGCCAACACGATCGACAAACTGATAATGCGGTAGACCGAGAGCAAAGCCGACATCAATTTTTTTCAGCAGGTCTCCCGTATTGAACCACGCGTCACCGTTCTCGTAGACGTCGCGCATGATTTTTTGTTCTGTCGCTTCTTGGCTGGTGTAGCCCTCAAAGGCATTCTCTTGTGTGATCTTTCCTAACAGCAAACCGGCTTCTCCAACGTCAGCTTCGATACAAAACCCCTCGGCATTTTTGATAACCTCGTCTGCGTCTACATCGTACTTAACCAGAGTATGAGGCAATGTGCTGGTGCCAATAGTACAATCCTTATTCAGCAAGTTGACAAAGCCCATGTTGCCTTCGCTGCTGCCGTAAAACTCCGAAACCCTTTGGATGCCGAAACGCTCCTTGAATGCCAGCCAGATATCGGGTCTCAGGCCATTGCCCATAACTGTCGTCAATGGGCTGTTAAAGTCGTCTTCCAAATCCGGAGTGCTCAGCAGGTAGCGGCAGATCTCACCGATGTATAAAAAGCTGGTAGCGCCGTGTTTTCGCACCTCAGGTAGAAATTGACTCCCGGAAAATTTCCGTCGAAGAAGAAGACTGGCACCCGTATTAAAAGCTGCGCCAGCTCCCAGAAAAAGTGCCGTGCCATGGTAAAGGGGAAGGCATAAATAAATTCGATCGCTTACGTCACAGCGCAGGCCCGCCACGGAGGCGACCGTGGAGCTTTGCAGGAAGCGTCGATTGCTCATGACTGCGGCTTTTGGCATTCCCGTTGTGCCCGAGGTAAATATGTAAAGCGCATTATCTGCGATAGTGTTCAGCAGTGTTTGTTTGGGGTTGGATGCGCTTTCATACTCACTTTCTGCGGCCAGGTTAGTGGCCCAATTTGGGCTCTCTGTCACGTTTTGATCGGGAACGTATATCCAGGTTTTAACCTTATTGAGGTCTGCTTCGAGGCGAACCTCGTCTATCGTGGATAGCCGCTCTTCACCGAACAGGCACCATTGCGTATCGGTAATTTCCATGCAGTGCGTAAGCGCTTTGCTCTTGAGGTTGGTGTTAATCAATGCTGCGATGACGCCAAGTTTGTTCAGCGCAAGCAGGGCACCTAAAAACTCGATGCGGTTTTCCATAAACAGTGCGGCGCAATCGCCTTGCCTCAGTCCCATTCCATGCAGGGCGTGGGCGTATTGATTAGAGAGCGCATTGAGGGCCTTCCAGTTTAATTCCCTACCTTCGAAAACGACGGCACTGCACTCTGGGTACCTTTTCGCGAGAACTTCTACCCGCGCTGAAAAGCTGTCTGAAGTGGCAGATGGCTTGGGTTTCATCGCCTTCGCCAGCGTAGCTAGTGTCGGAATTTGCGCCAGAGCGCCGGCTACATTTTTTATAGTCATGTCAGCTGAAATACTCCAAATAGTGCTGCGTGATCTGATAGGTCTCGCCAATGGCCGTTTGCAAGGCGGCGGCAAGAGATTGGTTTTAGGCCTCGGAAATATACACGATCTACGGGCAATAGCGGCGCCCATACGGGGAAAGTGCGCGCATGGCGGCCCTCAAGACTGACAAATAGTTCTGCCAGTCCAAGGTCATCATGGAGGTGATTCTCGGCACGTCGACGCCAGTCATTAAAATCGCCGGCAATGATCATCGGTTCATCGCGTGGCACGTGTTGGTCAATGCGCTCGGTCAGCGTTTGCAATTGCTCGCGACGCTCCTGCTCTAACAAACCAAGGTGAACGCACAGAGTATGCAGGCGTGTTTTTTTGTGGGGCAGTTCGATGACGCCATGAAGAATGCTGCGGCTGGAGCGCGGGAAAATGGAGACATCAATATTTTCCCAGCTGATGAAAGGGTGCATGCTGAGAATGGCATTGCCATGGTCACCCTTTCGGTAAATGGCATTCTGTCCGTACGCAAAATGCGGCCATGCCTGATCTGCCAGATACTCGAAGTGAGGTTGGTCCGGGTAGGAAAACTTCCGCTTTTTAGCTTCGCTTTTGATAGCCGTACCGTGTATTTCCTGCAGAAATACAATATCTGCACCAGTTTCTGTAATACGCTCGCGCATGGACTCCAGCATAAAGCGGCGATTTCCACTGCAATATCCTTTGTGAATATTGTAGGTGAGAATATGAATTTCTTTTTTGCCGCCTGGCATCGCTTAGTGCTCAGTCCGTTGTTGCAGTGCTTTTTTTGTCCAGGCAATTATGTAGTCCAGACCGCTGATGGTGGCGATTATAATCACCGCCCCGGTTGTGATGAATATAAGTTCTTCTGGTAGTGCCGGCAGTAACTGGGAAGCCAATACCAACAGGCAGAAAAAGATTTGAACGACCATGTTTATCTTGCTCAGAGGTCTTGCGCCGAAATCAAAAGAACCGATAAACAGGCGATAGCAAAGAGCACCACCGACGATCACCAGGTCCCGGCTAATGACAATGACGGCCAGCGCCCAGTCAATCAGAGCCACATTTGCCAGGCAAATAAAGGTGACCAGTATCAGTAACTTATCTGCGATGGGGTCAAGGGCTGCACCGATGGGAGAAAAGTAGTTCAGGCGGCGTGCGGCAAAGCCATCCAGCGCGTCAGTTATTCCCGCGATTAAACCAACCCAAAGTGCAAGCTGATACTCATGACGAAGTATCAGCATGCCTAACGGTAGCGCCAGCAGGAGGCGCAGAGTGGTTAATGCATTGGGCAGGTAGTTGAGCATACGGGTCTACTGCCCTGAGTCTGAGATATCGTCTGGTTGCAACAAATAGACTGCAATTTGCTTCTGTTGCAGTTCCGTCAGCGGAAACAGGGGCATTGGGGCTCGCGCCTCGCGCAGGGATTCGATAACAGCATTATAGCCCAAGCGTTCATTCAGACCCTTCAGAGATACGGTGGTGCCTATCGATTCGTGGCAGCTTGCACAGTTGTAGTGTTGGTAAAGCTGTGCGCCTTCAGTCGCCATTGCAGTTAGGTTTGACGTTGCCAGCCAGGGAGGTGCCTGCTCATCTAACTTATTAACGGAGCGACCTGCGATATTGCCCTGCAGCCCCGAGACCTCCTGGCTTATGCGGTAGACTGCGCCTGCATAGTCATCAGAGACATACACTGCAGCATCCGGACCCTGTAGCACATCCACGGGGCGGCCCAGGATGTCGCCATCTTGATTGAAGCCCGAGAGAAAATCCCGTTCCTCAATGCCCGAGTTTGTGAAATGCAGTGATACGACCTTATAGCCATCGGGCGAGCTCCGGTTCCATGAGCCATGCAGCGCAACCAGAGCGACGCGTTCGAAGTCGCCTTTCCAGGTGCTGGTTTCTACGAACGTCATGCCCAGCGGCGCATTGTGGGCTTTGAAGCCATGTGCGGGGGACGTGGGTGTTCGATTAGCTGCCTGTGGGTCTGGGCCCATATCAGGATCTGGAACATTGTTGTCGTTGAAGTAGGGCCAGCCGTAGAAATTACCTTCCTCCACCAGGTTTAACTCGCAAACAGGGAAATCGTCTCCGAGAAGGTCTCGGCCATTATCAGTGGCGTACAAACCATTGTCCCAGGGAGACCAATCAAAGCCCACGCTATTGCGCAGACCGGTAGCAAATATTTCGCCGCCACTGCCATCGGGATTGAAGCGCATCATGGTGGCACGGCGCTCGTCCTCTTCCACGCAAACGTTACAGGTCGAACCTTGAGCAAGGTAGAGCTTGCCATCGGGGCCAAACCGCAATGTCTTGCTCCAGTGATTGCCGTCGCCAGTCAGGCCGGTGATGATACTTTCGTAGTCACCGATTGCCCGTCCTTTGTCAAAGCGGACACGACCGACCTGCTCTCGTTCGGCAATATAAAGCCAGCCCTGGTGAAAATCGATGCCCTGTGGCCTGTTGAGTCCATCCACGACTGTTTCCAGCCCATCGTGGCGGCCGTCTCCATTTTTATCTTTGCGCAGGAGCACCACGTCGCCTTTATGCGGGCGGCTGACCAGAAGGTCCCCTAGGGGCGTGAAGCGCAAGAAGCGAGCTTTAGGGACGTCGTCGGCATAGACCTGTAGAGTGAAACCAGGCGGCAGCTGGTAAATACCGTTATTGCCGGATTCGTCAATCGATGGGCTTTCGACCCCGATGCCAAACTGTGTATTGGCAATCATTTTCAGGCTGGAGGCGCTAATCACGCCACTATTAACTAATAGCGCCAGAGCAGCGCCCAGCAAGAAAATAAGTACTAGTAATGCGTATGCCAGTTTCTTCATATCAGTCGTTTTCTCAGTAGTTTGTTCACTTCAATAGCCATTAAGCTGGGTAAAAGGCAAACCAGGATTAAGAGCCACCATTGAGCCGGGAAAGGCGCTGTGTAAAACAGGGCCTCCGCTTCCAGGGTCACAGTATGAATAAAGCGTGTAGCGGTGGGGAGAATGATAACCCCAATTAGCCAAGGATTGGAGAGGGGGTTATTGGCGAGTCTGGCTCAAATTACGTTTGACTTCCTGCAGATGGTCAGCGAACGCTTCGCCTTGCTCCAGCGCCAGGCAGGTGGCGAGTATGTCGATAATAACCAATTGGGCGATGCGCGAAGTCATCGGTGTATATCGGTCTGTGTCCTCGCCACTCTCGACACCCAGTACCAGCGGGCAAGTATTGGCAAGGGGAGAGTGGGGGCTGGTGATGCCAGCAACCTGGCAGCCTCTGCTGACCGCCAGCTCTGCCAGTTCGATCATGGCAGTAGTGCGACCAGTATAGGAAATGCAAATGAGTAAATCATCTGCGCCCAGCCCTGCTGCAACGACTCGCTGATTAATGATGTCGGTATGGGCCATTATCGGTATCGGGAAGCGCAGTAATTTGTGCTGTGCATCCAGCGCTACTGACGCCGAAGCGCCGAGCCCGCAAAGGGCGATGGAACGAGCATTGCTCATGGCAGCCACCACGTCCTGCAGAGCAGCTAGATCGAGGTGGTCCTGAGTATTACTGAGACTTGCTTGCGTGCTCTCGAAAATCTTTGCAGCGACTTTTGCAGCAGAATCATCGGGGTCAATGTCCCTGGTCATGCGGGGTTGCTTGCGCGCCAGTTCTGCGGCCAGAGATAATTTGAAGTCCGGAAAACCTTTGTAGCCAAGGCCGGTACAGAAGCGATTAACAGTAGGTTCGCTGACTCCCGCCTGGGCAGCCAGCGAGGCGGTAGTGGAGGCCAGTATGGCTTCTGGATTGGCGACTACGCACGCGGCTATTTTGTGGGCCGATTTACTGCGCTTGCTGAGGGGGTCGGCAAGGTCGGTTAACAAAGTCATTGCCTTTTCACTCCGCTAGTTGGATAAATATGTAATAAAAGTACTATAAGGTGTCTGCTTGTATTATGCATCAATAAGTCGGGAAAGATGAGTTTTTGAGGGAAAATAGTGCTAATTATTCGTTTTTGTCTGCAATTTTTAGGTATTTAGGTAATTACTTGCAGGATTCTTTGTAAAGGACTAAAGTTCGTTTATGTAATAAAATTTCATAAGGTGATGCGTGTACGAGCATAATTTAAGTGAATTTCGGGTTTTGCCCGTGGTAACGGCCCGCGATGTGGAGTCCACCGTGGCCTTGTCCAGAGCTTTGATGGCGGGCGGAATGCAGGCCATTGAGATTACTTTGCGTACTCCCGCAGCACTGGATGCCATTGCTGCGGTGAAAGAAGCGCTGCCAAAAATGCTCGTGGCGGCGGGCACCGTGACTACGATTGGCGAACTGGAGCAGGTTGTTGCCGCCGGGGTGCCTCTGGCCCTGAGCCCGGGAGGGACGGACGAACTGCTGGCGGCAGCGGCGCAGGCGCCTCTGCAATTTATCCCGGGGGTTGCCAGTGCCTCTGACGTAATGCGCGCAATGGATTATGGCGTCAAGGTATGCAAGTTATTCCCGGCGACTGTGTTAGGGGGACAGTCTATGCTGAAAGCACTGGCAGGGCCGTTTCCCGATATGCGCTTCTGTCCCACCGGAGGATTGAACGCAGATAACTTTCGCAACTTTCTTGCCCTGCCAAATGTTGTTTGTTGCGGTGGATCATGGATGGTATCTGCCGAGTTGGTAGACAATCAACGTTGGACTGATATTGAACACCTGGCTCGTGAGGCTATGAGCTAACACTATTGGAATTCAGGAGAGTAAGGATGACAAAGCAAGGCCCCATCAAGGTGGGTATTATGGGTTTCGGCCAGACCGGCAGGCAGTTGTTTGAACTGGCTTCGCGCAGCAATGACGTAGAAGTGGTCGCTATTGCTGATATAGGTAAGCCTGACATTCTTCACTACCTGTTGAGTTCAGAAGTAGAAGACCCCGGGCGACACAAGCTTGAAGGCAATTTCTTAACCAATGATCGCTGCCGCGCTCGCCTCATGGAAATAGACAGGCCCGCAGAAATGCCCTGGGACATATTCGGTGTCGATATCGTTATCGATTCTACCGGTAAGTATCGCGACCAGGCGAGCATGGAGGATCACCTGTCCAACGGTGCACCTCGAATCTTGTTGCGCACTTTACCGACGGATCATATTGATCGCATTGTTATTCCAGGTTTGAACGAGTCCAGTGCCTGCGTCTCAGATCGGATGATTTCAGCGGGGTCTGCCACCACCAGCGCACTGGCGCTGCTATTACACAGCCTGGCGGAAAGTTTTGGTATCGAATGCGGGAGTATGACGACTGTTCACGCATTCACGTCTGATCAGGCCTTACAGGATTATGCGGGTTCGGATTTTCGTCGCAGTCGCTCTGCAGCGAAAAATATCATTCCCAACAGTCACGAGGCGGGGCTTTGGTTAGGGCAGATCCTGCCTGCCTTTGACGGCAAGATTCTTACCTCTGCGCTCAACGTGCCGGTTCAGGAGGGCTGTTTGCTTGACGTTAATCTGGTAATGACTGATAGCAATGTTGATGCTGAGGCAGTCAACGATGTAATGCGCGCGGCGGCTGCAAAGCACCCCGGCATCATTGGCGCAGTTGAAGATCCGATAGTGTCGTCCGATGTTATCGGTAATCCGCTATCTCTGTTGTTTGATACCAAAGGCACAATTAAGGCGGGGAGCAGCATCATCAAGACTCTCAGCTGGTATGAAAATCTTGGTCATGCTGCGCGTTTGCTGGATGTAATCAGGCTTTACAACACACTGGATCAGCAGCGGGAGGCGGCGTAATGAAAGTTGGTATTAACGGGTTTGGTCGCATTGGGCGCTCTGTGTTCCGCATTCTGGAAAACGTGGAAGGCGTTGACGTAGTCGCTATCAATGATCTTTGCGATAACGATGCGCTGCGCTATTTGTTAAGCTACGACACCGTGATGGGTCCGTTTGGCAAGAACCTCAGATTGGAAAATGACCACTTCATTACCGACAAGGGCGCAGCCAAACTTCTAAATGAGAGCAACCCTGCGGATATTCCCTGGGGAGAACTGGGTGTTGATGTTGTCGTAGAAGCGACCGGCGTATTCCGTGCCCGTGCGCAGTTGGAACAGCACCTTGCAGCCGGGGCATCACGGGTCATACTGACTGTGCCCGCTAAAGATTCGATCGACTATACTGTGGTACTTGGAGTGAATGATGATGGCCTCAATCCGGAGCATCGAATAATTTCCAATGCCAGCTGCACCACTAACTGCCTGGCGCCTATGGCGCGCGTGCTCAACGATGAATTCGGTATCGAGGAAGGGGTGATTAATACAGTTCACGCCTATACCAACGACCAGCGCCTGGCCGATGTGCCTCATTCTGATTGGCGCCGCAGCCGAGCCGCTGCGGAAAATATTATTCCCACCTCCACTGGAGCTGCCAAAGCGGTAGGCGAAGTTTTGCCCGACCTGAAAGGCAAGCTGCATGGTATTGCTGCGCGAGTGCCTGTGCCCGACGGCTCGGTTGTTGACCTCTTCGTCAAGCTTGGCAAGTCGGTGACAACTGATGATGTCAATGCAGTGGTGCGTGCAGCGTCAGAGTCGGACAGGCTCGCGGGAATATTGCAGTACAGCGATGTGCCGATAGTCTCGACAGATATCATTGGTAACTCCCACTCCTCTATTTACGATGCGGGCTTTAGTGGAGTGACAGCTAATCGCTATCTACGTGTTCTTAACTGGTACGACAACGAATGGGGTTATTCTTCGCGAGTCTGTGACCTGATAGCCAGGATAGACAGCTGGTGAGTGAGTCGCTTCCACAGCCTGATTACACTGGCTTACGTAGCAACGTCAGCGATCTCGGACGGATTCTCGGAGATACTGTTGCAGCTGCCGAGGGCGATGAGTTTCTGGCGCTGATCGAGCGTGTTCGCGGGCTGTCCAAAGGTGCCCGAGAGGGCTCAGCCGAGGACCGGGCTGAATTGCTTGACCAACTGCGGGCATTGGATAACGATCAGCTGGTGCCGGTTGCGCGGGCTTTTGCCCAATTTCTCAATCTGGCCAATATCGCTGATCAACAACATCTGGTTTCCCGGGCGATGGACCCTCTGTTGTCGGCATCACGCAATCTCAATAATAGTTTGGGCGAGTTGCGAGAAGAGGGGGTCAGTGTTGCTGAAATAGAGCAGGCGATTGCTGAGCTCAAAATTGAACTCGTGCTCACTGCACACCCGACAGAAATCACACGCCGCACACTTATTCACAAACATAGCGAAATCGGTGCCTGTCTGGGTAAGCTGGAATTGGGAGGCCTTACGTCGCGCGAGGAATCACAGCTGCAGTCTCGGCTGCGCGAAGTGGTGGCGCAAATCTGGTATGGAGATGACTTTCGTCGGGAGCGACCCACCCCGGTCGATGAAGCCAAGTGGGGCTTTGCCGTCGTTGAAGAATCCTTGTGGCGGGCAGTGCCTGAATTTTTGCGGCGATTAGACGATGCACTAGCGCAACACTGTAATAGTCACCTGCCTCTAGAAGCGGCCCCCGTCAATTTTGTTTCCTGGATGGGAGGGGACCGCGATGGTAACCCCAATGTGACGGCCGAAGTAACCCGGGAGGTTATGCTGCTGTCGCGTTGGCAGGCCGCTGACCTGTATTTGGGTGATATCAATCAACTTCTTGAAGAGCTTTCGATGACGCGTTGCAATGCGGCATTGCGCAGTCTGGCGGGCGATGCTCATGAACCATACCGTGCGATTTTGCGTGAAATACGTAAGTTGTTGCGCAATACAATTGCCAGTATCGAACAGCAGCTGGTGGGTGAGCCCGCCGGTGAGGCAGAGGTTCTGCAAAGCGAGCAGCAATTATGGCAGCCGCTGTTGGCGTGCTATCAGTCACTGACCGAGTGTGGCATGGAGATCATCGCAGGCGGCAGCCTGCTGGATGTTTTGCGCAGAATACGCTGTTTTGGCGTCCACCTGGTTCGTCATGACATTCGCCAGGATAGCGCGCGTCATACAGAGGCGATGTCGGAGATTACCCGATGCCTGGGTCTGGGTGACTACGCTGATTGGGACGAAGAGACTCGTCGCGCTTTTCTATTGCGAGAGTTGGGAAACCGTCGACCCCTGATACCTCGACATTGGCAACCCTCGGCAGAGGTTCAGGAGGTTCTTGATACCTGTGCTGTGGCAGCGGAACAACCCCCAGGGGCGCTGGGTGCTTATGTTATTTCCATGGCTCGCCAGGCCTCTGATGTACTGGCAGTGCATCTGTTGCTGCAAGAAGCCGGGGTGAGTGACACTGTGCCGGTGGCTCCGCTTTTTGAAACGCTGGACGACCTATCGCGGGCAAAAGATGTAGTCTCTGATTTATTGCAAAATCACTGGTATCGCGGTCAGATTGCCGGGCAACTGATGGTGATGATTGGTTACTCTGACTCCGCCAAGGATGCTGGAGTACTGGCAGCTTCCTGGGCGCAGTATCGAGCCCAGGAGCAGTTACTGGAAGTGTGCTCTGGTCATAATGTTGAGCTGACGTTGTTTCATGGTCGTGGCGGTACCATTGGTCGAGGCGGAGCGCCTGCACGTGAGGCACTGCTGTCTCAGCCACCGGGGTCTCTGAAGAACGGCTTGCGGGTGACAGAGCAGGGCGAGATGATCCGCACCAAGCTGGGATGGACTTCGCTGGCGGTAAAAACGCTGGCCCTTTATACAGTGGCTATTTGTCGCGCAAACCTGCGCACTCCGCCAGCGCCCAAAGACAGCTGGCGAGAGGTGATGGATGAGTTGGCCGAAAACTCTTGTCGGGCTTACCGTGAAATCGTTCGCGAGGAGCCCGAGTTTGTTCCCTACTTTCGTCACGCTACTCCTGAGCAGGAATTGGCAAAGTTGCCGCTGGGCTCGAGGCCTGCCCGGCGCAAGGGTGGTGGAGGTATTGAGAGCCTTAGAGCTATTCCCTGGATTTTCGCGTGGTCACAAAACCGCCTGATGTTGCCCGCCTGGCTGGGGGCCGGTGCCGCACTGGCAATGGCCCAGGATAATGGCAGAGAGCAGCTAATGACTGAAATGGCGGAAAAATGGCCATTCTTTGCCACCCGAATGTCCATGCTGGAAATGGTCTACGCAAAGGCAGATTTGGGGCTTTCTGCCTACTACGATGAAACCCTGGTGCCAGCCCAGCTGACGTTTATCGGTGAGCAATTACGCGCCCAGTTAACTGCCGACATTGCTACGGTGTTAGGTATTAATGGTCACCGTGAGTTGTTGTCGGATCAGCCCTGGACGGCGGAGTCGATTCGACTACGAAATATTTATACCGACCCACTGAACTTTTTGCAGGCGGAACTGCTTAAACGCAACAGGGAGATGGAAGAACCCGATGCGGAGCGCGCCATTATGGTCACGATAGCGGGAATAGCCGCCGGTATGCGCAATACTGGTTGAATCTCTTGACCCCGCGCAACGGGATGCTGACAATAGCGCCGCGGCACGTTTCTGGCGAACCCCTTGTTTGGAGTCACCCCTATGCATCAATTTCTCAAAATCAGTCTTTTCCTGTCCGTACTGAGCTTGATCGCGCAAAGCGCCTGGGCTGAGGACAGCTATGACAAGGCAATCGGTGCTTTCAAAGGCGCAGGCGACAGTGCGCAATTTTTCGACAGCGCTTATGGTTACGCGGTATTCCCAACGATCGGTAAGGGTGGTATCGGCATTGGTGGAGCGCATGGCAAGGGTAAGGTCTATGTTGGCGGGCGTCATGTCGGTAATACCACGATGACTCAAATTACGGTGGGCTTTCAACTGGGTGGGCAGGCTTTTAGCCAGATTGTTTTTTTCGAGGACCAGCGCTCGTTCCGGGAATTCAGTAACGGTAACTTTGAATTTAGTGCCCAGGCGACAGCGGTTGCGATAACTGCCGGCGTGTCAGCGGAGGCCAATACAGGTGGCGGTATGACAGCGGGTGCCAGCGGCGGCCAGAATAATGCGGCAACCACGCACGGTGGCTATCGCAAAGGCATGGCGATTTTTACCATCGCCAAGGGTGGTTTGATGTACGAGGCAGCGATAGGCGGCCAGAAGTTCGATTACACGTCTCTTTAAGATAGATTGCAGAAAAGCCTCGGCGCAGACCTAACTGCCGCCGAGTGTGTCATCACATGCAACAATGGCCCGAGCGGTTTGAAGCTGCTCATGAGTGGCTCCGCCGGTAAGAATAATATGCCAGCCTCTGGGCCCGTGTGCGCCATGCACCAACTGGGCTTCAATGTCCGCTGTGCTTGATGGCCCGGCAATACACTGAATGCCCCGGGGTCTGGAGCCGGCCTCTATAGTGGGTTCAATTTGACGCCACAGCGACTCAAGGTCAGGCAAAAGATTGTTCACATCCAGCAAAACCAGGTGCCGCTCGGGAAGCAGGTTATTGCGGCTGGGGTTGGATTTTCCCGTAAGAAATACCGTCGCACCTGTTTCAGCAACACCCCATTGTGCATAACTCAGGGCGACTGGTTCCCCCGGCTCTACTTCGCCAAACCGCGGGAGAACACCGCCGTCACGCCAGGGCATGGCTGCTAGGTGTGGGTCGTTGCCCGCTACCAGGCGGTGACTGCGAAAATGTTGATAGATGTATTGGCCAATCAACTTCACTGCCTCACTGCGATTGCCAGCAATATCCAGGGTGCCGTGATTGCGCAGCACGTTTGCCATAAAGGCGATGCAGGTATCTTCGTGGGGTAGCGGCGCCGTTGGTGCAACGCCCATTCCGGCCAGTTCGCTCTCGATGGCGGCTGCCCCCTGGCCGCGACTGGCTCCGCGAACTTTAGCCATGATTCTGGACCGACTTTCGCTACTCATCCGCCTTGGTCCTCGCTTTATACTGTTGCATAAAGGTGCCTGACTGCGGCGCTGGAAAGTCTCGTACACTAGTCCAGCCAGCAGCGAATGGCAGCTGACTGAAGCTGCCCTTTTTGCGGCCCAATCGATGTAATACTGTTGTTAACATAGCGGTCAGGAACTGATAAAGGCTGGGTCGCACTGCCAGCCAGGCATGTAACTTCAAACCGACTCTCCAGCGGGGCGCAGTCATTTTTTGTTGATACTGCTCGTGTCGCAAATCCCTCAGCAGGTCTGGTAGTGGGATATCGGCAGGGCAAACTTCCCCACAGCGTCCGCAGCTAGTACAGGCATTAGGCAAGGCCTCGCTGGTTTCCAGAGAGGTGAGAAGCGGGGTGAGAATCGAGCCCATTGGGCCTGAGTATACCCAGCCGTAACTGTGTCCCCCGGTCGCGGCAAATACAGGACAGTGATTGAGGCAGGTGCCGCACCGAATGCATTGCAGCATTTCCTTGTAATCGCTGGCGAGAATGTCCGTGCGCTGATTGTCCAGCAGTACAATATGGGTTTCCAGGGGGCCGTCCAATTCACCCTCTCGACGCGGCCCGGAGTAAAAGCTGGTATAGCTGGTTTGCGCTTGACCGGTGGTCGAACGCGCCAGCAATCGCTGCATCGCGGTGGCATCCTCGCCGCGTGGCAAAATCCGGTCCAGTGTCGTACAAATAATTAATACGCTCGGCAGGTTGGCACACAGGTCACCGTTGCCCTCATTGGTTACCAGCATGGAATAGCCATTTTCCGCAATCAGGGCATTTGAGCCGATGATGCCAACATCTGCCTTCAGGAACGTTTCCCTGAGCACTGATCTTGCTTCGTCTACCAGGTCTTCTGTGGTCTCCAGTGCGCGTTCGCCCAGAGCGTGTTTTTCCAAGAACAGCTCGCGAATTTCTTGTTTCGACTTATGCAATGCAGGAGCGACAATGTGACTCGGAGTCTCACCCGCCTGCTGAATGATGTATTCACCAAGATCAGTTTCAACGACCTCGAGGCCGCCGCGTTGCAGATAGTCGTTGAGGGCAGTTTCCTCAGTGACCATTGACTTGCCCTTGGCGACCCGGTGAGCACCATGCTGCTGGCAAATATCCAGCACAATTGAATTCATCTCATCGGGCGTATCGGCGTAATGGACCTGGTTGCCATTGTTGGTGGCCTCCAGCTCGAAGCGGGCGAGGTAATAGTCCAGATTATCCAGGCTGTGTTGCCTGATTCGCTTGATATGTTTGCGCAGCGCTTCGAATGAGCCAAACTCCTGCATGGCCGCATCCCTGATGATGGGTGTGAACTGCGCTATTTTGTCTCGCTGGGCAACGGCAGCAGAGTCTGCCAGGGCATCGGCAGCTTTTTCTCTAAAATGCTGGCTCTGTAATTCCACTGGATTTACTCTCCTTCACCGATGGCAGGAGAGTAGAGGTCGCCGCTTAGTAGCTCTGCCACATGCCGGACTTCGATGTCGATACCTTCCCTACGAGCCCGCCCCGCGATGTTGAGCAGGCAGCCGAGGTCGCCGCCAGTGATCATGCCAGCGCCAGTTGCGACGGCATCGCGTAGCTTGTCGTCTACCATCTTGCCAGAGATGTCAGGCATCTTGGCGCAAAATGTACCGCCAAAACCACAGCACACATCGGCTTGCTGCATCTCTTTGATATCCACCTCGCATAATTCGCGAAGTAGCTTGCGGGGTTGCTCCTTGATTCCCAATTCGCGCAGTCCGGCGCAACTGTCGTGGTAGGTGACTGTCGGCATTTGAGTCAGAATAGCGGGTGCTTTATCGAGTTTCACTACATCCGCAAGGAAACTGGTGAGTTCGTAGGTTTTTTCGGCCAGGGCGATGGCTCGCTCTTGCCATTCCCCTTCAAGAAGTTTCGGATAGTGCTCAGTCAGCATTCCTGCACATGAGCCTGAGGGAGCAACCACAAACTGCGCATGTTCAAAAAGAGCGATGGTTTTTTTGGCTATGGGAACGGTGGACTCGTAGTCGCCGCTATTGTAGCCCGGCTGTCCACAGCAGGTCTGTTGGACAGGGACATCGACAATGCATCCGGCCTGTTCCAGTAGTCGAATGCTGGCAAATGCGACAGAGGGGCGTATCAGGTCAGCAAGACAAGTGACAAAAAGGGATACGCTGGGAGGGCTGGGGTCGCTCATGCTGGCAAAAGTCCGATCTTTTATAGGTTTAGTATATCTGATTCCGGCCGGGTCTCTAGTCCCTCACCACGGTAGTTGTTCCAGCACCACCAGAATCATTCCCGTCAGTAGCGATAAAGCGGCGACCTGGGTTGCCCGCGCAACGGGGTGATGACTCTCGATCAGCTTGATCAGTACAGTCTTGCGGTCTACCCGAATGCCCGCCCGGATCAAGGGCCTTGCCAGGCTATCAAGCTGACTGCGATCCAGCGTCGGAA
The DNA here is from genome assembly GCA_000156295.1 of marine gamma proteobacterium HTCC2148. Classification (GTDB taxonomy): domain Bacteria; phylum Pseudomonadota; class Gammaproteobacteria; order Pseudomonadales; family Halieaceae; genus Halioglobus; species Halioglobus marinus. The sequence continues at coordinate 225,613 of DS999227.1, read as the reverse complement.
GTAGCACTGTTCCGGTAAAGATTACCACATCATCAATGATCACAAAGGGCCCCCGGTAGTGAATACGGGGGCCGCTGGCGAGGTGATACAACTGTCGATGGTCGACCAGGACCAGTTGTTCATTGCTTAGCCCCAGGTGCTCCGGTTCGCTGCGTAATATCAACTGCAAGCCGGCAAATGGGCCAATCAGAGCGATCATCGCAGCCAATAGTTGCACTGCTGACACTCCCAGTCCCATTAGCGTGACAAGGACTGCCAAGGCCAGAATGACGCAGGCGATGCTGGCATGCCGTAGTTGCCCCGAACGGGTCGATGCGGCCTTTACCCAATGTATTTGGTCAGCAATATCGTCCAGAGGGTCGGCTCCGCGAGCGGGCCTGCTTTTATACACCAGCGCGCGGACAGAATAAAAGTAGGCATAAGCGAATCCGCCTATGGCTATCGTCAGTAAAAGTACAATGAACGAATACCAAGCCAGTGCTGTGAACTGTCTTTTGCTGGCTCGATCATTAATTATGTCCTCTAACAGTGGCGAGTGAAATATTGCTTCCTCTGCTCCCGCTTCTCCGTATCGCAGCACCCCAGATTGCTGTTGACTGAATAGTAGTATTTTACGTCCCCAGTTCACCAGTTGGCCTGCGAGGTTCATTTCATCGCGGGAAAGCTGCCGCACATAACTCCAGTCGCGATCAAACAGGTATAGAGCACTGTCACCATTATCCGGGTTGAATAACGTAACCCACCAGTGATTGCCGTTGCTGGCAAAGTCCCATACGCGGGTGTGCTCTCGCTCTAACGCAGGCGGCGGTAACAGGAGGATTTCATCCAACTGCTGGCCAAAAGCCGTGTCTTCGTAGCGTAATACGCTAATCGCCGGTCCTTGCTTGCTGTTAATAAACAGCAATCCGGAGTCCAGTCTTAGTACGGGTTTATCGGGCAGGGGGCGGTCGACAGCGCTTTTCAAGGCGCCGTTCGCAGAGAGTTTAAGGAGTTTGCCCGCAGATCCATCGGCAATGAACAAATCGCCGTTCAGGTCGTGTACTCGCAAGCTGTTGAGAGTGGTTGCCGGGTTCTCTGTTACTAGTGAGGCACAGCTTTCCTGTGTGAGGTCACATAGCCAGAGTATGACGTTATTGTCGGTTTCATTTTTTGAGCTGGCCTGCAGTAACACCTTTCCTGAAGGAGTGTAGCTTACTGGGGCGGACAGGTTTTTTAAGCCCAGTTTGTTGGCTGCAATTGATTTGCTGGCCACGCCAGCCCGGTCATGTATCAGCAGGTAATCACCCGCGATAATCAGCAGTTCTCCCTGCTTGCTGGCTGCGACCCCCGCCGGCCCTGATACGATCGTTTGCGCTGTGAGACTGGCGAAGCGCCCCAATAATAAAAGCAGGATGGCGAGCGCAGCGGCGCCAACAAACATTCCTTTACGGGTTTTTTCCCGGGCAATGGCGGGTCTTCCTCTCACTTGAGCGCGATTGCGAAAGGCTTTTAGTTGATAAAGGTTAGGTTCACCGGCCTGATGTTTGCCGGTGCCCGAATGATAGGCGGTGCTTTTACGGGGCAGCTCGAGTTTTGATTTGACCTTCGCCTGTGTTGTCTTGAGATGAGCCGCTCCAGACAGGGCCTTAGCGCCGCGCTCTATCGCTTTTTCTTCAAGCTCTCTTTCACGTTCCTCAACTTCTTTTTGATCTCGAAGGCGTTGCTGTTGCTGTTGGGTTCGAGCTTTTTCTTCTGCTTCGCTGGCCTTGCGCTTCGCCTGTTCCAGATGTTCGCGCTCTAGAGCATCCTGCGCAGCTTTCTCCTCCCGTGCAATGTCCCGACGGCGCCTCTCCTTTGCAACTTTTTCTGTTTTTTGCCGCGCGACCTCTTCGGCTTTTTGTTTATCGAGTTCTGCTTTTTCGGCTGCTAGTCGAGCGGCCTCAGCTTGCTGCTGTTTGCGCTCGACTTTCTTGGCTGCTTTGGTTAATGCCTGCTCTTCGGCCAGCCGTCGTTTCTCTTCTGCCTCCTCGGTTTTTCTGCGGGTTATCGCCTCTGATTTTTCACGCTTAACCTTTTCTGCAGCGGCCTTTTTTGTCGCGGTTTCCTCAGCCTTGCGTTGTTTTTCTTTCGCAGCTTTCGCTGCTTTCGCTTTGCGCAGGGCCGCCTCTTCTTCGCGTTTGCGCCAGGCTTCCTCGGCTTTACGCTGCTTTTTTTTCTGAGCCAGGGCTTTCAGTCTGGCCGCTTCTTCTTCGCGCAGGCGTTTGGCTTCAGCGGCAGCGATGCGTTTGCGCTCGGCCTCCTCAGCTTTGCGCAGCTGTTCTTTTTCAGCCTGGGCTTTACGCTGGACTGCTTCCTCTTCGCGCAGGCGTTTGGTTTCTGCGGCAGCTACTCGTTTGCGCTCGGTCTCCTCGGCTTTACGTTCAGATTTTTCAGCTTGCTGTTTTTTCAGCAGGGCTTCTTTGGCTGCGCGGCGGGCTTTCTCGCTTTCTTCTTCGGCGGCTCTCTGGCGAGCTTGTTCATCTGCTTTCTTTTTTTGCTCTTGGGTGCGACGGTTGAGGCTGTCAAGCTCTGCCTGACGACGCGCAGTTTCCCACTGCAATTCGTCGTCATCGATTTTATGAGCAACAGCCGGCGTTGGCGGTGTTTCAGGGGTGGGCTCTACCTTGACCAGCTCGGCCGTGACACCCAGTTTGTGAAGTTTATGAAAATACTCGCCGGCGACCTTTCGGTCGAGGTTGCGCCTCAGGGTGATAGTCTCGCCAGAAAAGAAGTGATCCACGCGCTCGGGATCGTCGATGCCAAATAATTTGGCAAAACGCAGCTTGACCTGCTGTGGGTCCTTCCCCGGCAGGATTTCGCCCCAAAACGTGAGGTTAAACTTGTTCACCCCCGCGCTGTTGTCCCCATGGTTGTTAATGATTTATGGGTTCAATGTACGGCGATTGAGCCTTGTTTGCCAAGCGGGATCTGTAGATTAGTGCACTCCGTGCATCATCTTCTTCAATAGCGGGGAGAGCAATAGCAACAGAGCAGCCGCTCCAAGCCCGATATAGAGAAGATCAACGAACAGGCTGGTATAGCTTTGTATTGCCGCAGCTAAATCTGTTGCAGAACCGTCAAGGGGCTCAATTGCAGCCAGTTTTGATAGCTGTGCGGCGACGAATTCGGAATAAGCCGTCGCTAGAAACCAGGCACCCATCATGACTCCAACGACGCTGGGCACGGCGAGCCGGGTAACAGCCGACAACCCCACTGGGGATATGCACAACTCACCGGTGGTGTGCAGCATGTAAGCCAGTACCATCCAGTAGCCAGCCACCAAACCCGCATTATCAGGGTTGGCGGCGCCCCAAACCAGCGCGCCGAAACCAAGCCCTGCCTGCGCAATCCCTAGTGCAAATTTGACGGGAGTGCTGGGTTCAAGCCCGCGGCGGCCCAAACTGGTCCACAACCATGCGAAGAGGGGAGCAAACACAAAAATGAAGAAAGCATTGAGTGAGCCGTATTGGGCGGCGGTGAGATTCATGCCGAATATTGTTCTGTCCATGACTCTGTCGGCGAACAGCGTCATAGAACCGGCGCCTTGTTCAAACAAGGCCCAAAAAACCACCGTCGACATAGTAAGTACCAATAGGGCAATCATGCGTTGGCGTTCTATGGAGTCACAGCGGGTAATGATAAACCAGGCAAGTCCGCACAGAACAGCGAGGGACATCAGGTTGAGCGTCAGGCCCACCACCGCGTGAAATTGCAGCATTTTCCAGATGACAGCCACCCCCAGAATTGCGCAAAGGTAGATGGTCAATTCTCTATTTAGCCCTAATGGCGAGGACGCTTGCAATATCTTTGGGTCTCGGGGCTCGGCGAGACCATGAAGGTGCTTCTGGCCGCCGATAAATGTCGCCAGCCCTACGATCATGCCAATGCCAGCAGCGCCAAATCCATAGGCCCATCCCAGCGTTTCTCCCAAATAGCCACAGAGCAGGGCAGCGGCAAAAGCACCAATATTGATACCCATATAAAAAATCGTAAAGCCTGAATCACGGCGGGGATCATCTGCACTATAAAGACGCCCTACGATGGTAGAAATATTTGGTTTCAAAAAGCCAACGCCGACAACGATAAGTGCAAGTGAAAAGTAAAACACCTGTAGTGCGCCCTCGTCGCGAACGATATCATCGCCGACTCTGTGAGCTTGCTCTCCTTCCATGGCCATACCCAGGTGGCCCAATACCAGCAGTACGCCGCCGAAAATGACTGCCTTGCGCATTCCCAGGTAACGGTCGGCCAATAGTCCTCCAATCACCGGGCTGGCATAAACCAGTGCTGCATAGCTCCCCAATACGTCGAGGCCGCCCGCGTCCGAAAACAGGTGGTACTTGGTGAGGTACAGCAGCAGTAAATATTTCATCCCGTAAAAGGAAAACCGTTCCCACAGCTCAGTAGAGAAGCAGACAAAGAGGCCTTTAGGGTGGCCAAAAAAACCGGTATCAGTAGCTGAGTTGGGGGCAGTGATGTCGGTCATCTGGGTATTGATCCTTTGTGAATACGCGGCTTTGCAGCGGCCTGTTTTTATTTGTCTCGGTCGAAAACCTAACCAATTTATGTGCCCGCGGTGCGCTCCTCAAGCATTATCAGTATCATACTTGCTCCTCATAGATACAAATACTTCGGAGCAATAGCAATGAATGGTGCCGAGAGCCTTTTAACGACCTTGACCAATAACGGCATAGAGGTCTGCTTTACCAATCCAGGGACCTCGGAGATGCATTTCGTGGCCGCGCTGGACGAGGTGGAGGGCATGCGTTGCGTGCTGTGCCTGTTTGAAGGGGTGCTCAGCGGTGCTGCTGATGGCTATGCTCGAATGAAAGGCAAGCCTGCGTCCACATTGCTGCATCTGGGGCCCGGGTTAGGTAATGCGTTGGCCAATATTCATAACGCCAAGAAAGGGCATGTGCCAATGGTGAATATTGTAGGCGATCATGCCACTTATCATCTGGAGTACGACGCGCCGCTGACCGCTGATATAGAGGGAATCGCCAGGCCGGTGTCACATTGGGTGCATACCTCCAATTCCTCCAGCGAGATCGCCAGGGATGCGGCGGAGGCAGTATTGCAGGCGGGTATTGGCCAGATTTCTACGCTGATGTTGCCCGCCGACGTTTCCTGGGGGGATAACCCCAACGGAGCCGCGGCAGCTGTGGCAGTGCCGGGGCCAGCAACCGTGCCAGCGACAAGAGTAGATGAGGCGGCAGTTCGTCTCAGGTCCGGTGCGAAAACACTGATCTTGATGGGTGGGCGTGAAGTGACCGCGGCGCAGGGCTTGTTAGTGAGTAAGATTACCCAGGCGTCTGGCTCGCAGGCAATGATAGAGGTGTTGCCTGGCAAGGTGGCCCGTGGCGCTGGAACCGCTGTCATTGACAGGCTCGCTTACCTGGCTGAGTTGGCAATTGACAGCCTCAAGGAAGTGGAGCAGCTGATCCTGGTGGGTGCATCCGATCCCGTTTCTTTCTTTGCCTATCCCGATGTGGCCAGTGCTATTGCGCCCCCGGCCTGTGACAGATTTATCCTGGCAGGCCCCAACGACGATATTGAAGCTGCACTATCCGCGTTGGTAGAGGCCTTGGGGGCAACGGATATAGAGCCCCAGAGCAATTCTCTGAGCTTACCTGATCTTGCGGAAGGTGAGTTGGATGCAGGCAAGGTGGGTATGGCCATTGCGCATTATCTGCCTGAGAACACGGTGTTGGTTGATGAAGCGATTACGTCCGGAATGCTGGTGAACATGTTTACCGCTACCGCCAGGCCCCACGATCAGCTTAATCAGACCGGCGGCAGTATTGGCTGGGGCCTGCCAGCAGCTCTGGGCGCGGCAATTGCGTGTCCTGATCGCAAGGTCGTCTGTATGGAAGGCGATGGCAGTGCCATGTATACGATCCAGGCTTTGTGGACCATGGCTCGCGAGCAAACTGATATCACGGTAGTGATATTTAACAATCGTAAGTATTCCATTTTGGAAATGGAGTTTGGTCGAACCGGCGCTCGCGGTGGGATCCCCGGGCCCAGCGCTGCCAGCATGCTCGATATCAGTAGCCCAGATATGGATTTCGTCGCTATGGCCCAGGGCATGGGCGTATCAGCGACCCGTGCAACGACGGCCGAGGAGTTTAATGAGCAGTTTGCCCAAGCCATGGCTCAGTCTGGCCCACGCTTAATCGATGCCATAGTTCCTACCGTTTTCTGACCCTCCCACCTTTGATTGTCGCCCGACGTCATGCTTTTGGCGCCGGAGGCAATGCCCGATTGCCCCCGGCTCGCGTCAAATACGCAGCAACAAAGCAGCGAACACCGGAGTCATAGTATGAAAATGTTTAGCCACCTGTTTGGGCGTTTGCCAGTGGCAGATTGCGCGCTCAATTTCGTGAATGCTCAGCGCATGGTGCTGGACTACGCACGATTTTTGGAGAATTCCGCTCCAATGCCGGGACGAATCATTGACGCGTCGAGGCTTCCTCATCCCAAGGCGTCGCTTAAACAGGCTCTTTTGATGTGCATTGGCAGCGGTGCCAGCAATAGCCTGGAGGAACACCTGAAAGCGGGTTATTTGATGCTCTCGGCATTTCAAACCAATGTGGGCGACGTCGGGCTGGGCACCGACTTTGCAGCCCTGGACCTTGAAGCTGATTTAGTAGATATCGTCGAGCAACTGCAACAGGACGAGGCAGAGGCGCAAAGCTGGCGTCTCGATGTACGCCTTGAACTCGAACAATTGAAGCAGGATTTGTATGCGCTGGAATTGGAACTGGCGCAGTCACTGCGCCTCTCAGCCTAGAGTCCTGAATCAGGCGGCGTCCAGCCGTCGGCCCTGGACCAGCATTTCATTACGCAAGCCATTGCCGATCGCTTCGGAATCTCGCAAACGTTTGATTTTCTCAAACAGCGAAGCTGCCTGAGGATAGTAGGCCCGCAGATAGACCAGCCACTGCTTGATCGGGTTGCCCACGTGACAAGCATCGTAATGTTCAAGGGTGAGCTGGTAAAACTGCAGTACCAGAGGAACCACATTACTCCAGCACAGCGGGTTTACAGCTTCTCCATTAACAGCAGCTTTGACTAGTCTGGGAAGGTCAGGGCGACAAAGCGCCCCCCGACCTAACATCAAGTCTTCACAGCCAGTAACCTGCTGGCAGCGCAACGCGTCAGCGGGGTTCCAAATCTCTCCATTGGCGATTACCGGCATTCTCACCTGTTCTCTGGCCCTGGCTATTTCCTGCCAATAGGCGGGAGGCCTGTAGCCATGACGTTTGGTGCGGGCGTGCACGGTTAGCTCGGTGGCTCCCGCCTCGGCAATACCCGCAACAATATCCAAAAATTGGAGCTGGTCTTCATAGCCCAGACGAGTTTTTACTGTCACTGGCACAGCAGCGGGCACCGCCCGGCGCACGGCTGCAGTAATCGCTGCTACTCGCTCGGGCTGGCGCAGAAGAATCGAACCTCCGTCTGACCTGTTGACGGTTTTGGCCGGGCAGCCGAAGTTCAAATCAATACCGGGCGCACCAAGCTCTGCTGCGCGGGCAGCATTCTCAGCAACCACAGTGGGGTCACCTCCCAGCAACTGTATATAAACAGGAACTCCAAACCTTGTTTTGCCCGCGGTGTGTAGTTCCGGGCAGAGCCGATAGAAAACCCTGGGCGGCAGTAGCCTCTCGCTAACTCTTACGAATTCAGTCACACAGCGATCCACGCCGCCCAGGCTAGTGAGCAGCTCGCGCATTGTGTGGTCTATCACGCCCTCCATGGGGGCGAGCATCAGTCGCATGTTTGGGGCATCCGGTCAGTTGGCGCGCAAGTATACGTCAGGGGTGAGGCGGCGGCCATCGGTCTACCCTTCGGGGTAATGGCACTTGGGAGACAGCTGTTTTATAGTTGCACTCTCTGCTGGCGCGGTTCGCTCCGGTCAGTAAACCTATAGTGAGTGAGGGCAGATGCAGCAGGATATCGTGAGTCAGGGCGTCGAGCTAATGCTTTATGGCATGGGAACCGTTGTGATGTTTCTGGCGCTGCTCGTGGTGGCGACCACTGTTATGTCTGCATTCGTTGGGCGTTATTTTCCTGAGACTGAGAAAGTCCCTGCGCAGCCAAGAAAGTCGGCAACGGCACCAGATGATAGTGAACTTGTTGCTGTCATCTCTGCGGCGGTTCACCAGCATCGGGGCCGCAAGTAATAAGCCAGCCCTTCCCAGTTTCGGATACGAGAGGTCCCCATGGACGAAAATAAGCGCCCGTTGGGCATTACCGATGTAGTGCTCAGGGATGCATCACAATCATTGTTGGCAACTCGGGTTCGCATCGATGACATGCTGCCCATTGCCGCCAAACTTGACGAGATTGGGTTCTGGTCTCTGGAGTCCTGGGGAGGAGCCACCTTTGACGCCTGTATCCGTTTTTTGGGCGAAGATCCCTGGGATCGTATCCGTGAATTGAAGAAAGCGATGCCTAACACTCCCCAGCAAATGTTGTTCAGGGGTCAGAATATACTCGGATATCGTCACTATGCCGACGATGTTGTAGAAAAGTTTGTGGAGCGCGCTGCCACCAATGGCGTGGACGTTTTCCGGGTTTTCGACGCGATGAACGATATGCGCAATATCGAGGTGGCTTTAAAGGCGGTCAAACAAGTGGGCAAGCACGCCCAGGGCACTATTTCCTACACCATTAGCCCGGTACACGATATTGAAACCTGGGTGGCTCAGGGTAAGGCGATTGAAGACATGGGTGCTGATTCAATCGCCATTAAGGACATGGCGGGTCTGCTACATCCCTATGATGGCTTTGAGTTGGTTACACGACTGAAGGCTTCCTGCGATATCCCCATCCATATGCACTGTCACGCCACTACTGGCCTCTCAACATCGACCATTTTGAAATGTGTCGAGGCCGGTATCGATAATGTCGACACGTCCATTTCATCAATGTCGATGACTTATGGCCATTCGCCAACAGAATCGGTGGTGGCTATGTTAAAGGGCACAGACCGGGATACCGGCCTGGATATTGAGAAAATGGAAGAGATCGCTGCGTATTTCCGTCAGGTGAGAAAAAAGTATGCTGGGTTCGAGGGCGCCTTGCGCGGCGTAGACTCACGAATTCTGGTTGCCCAGGTGCCCGGTGGGATGCTCACCAATATGGAAAGTCAGCTCAAGGAGCAGGGCGCAGCTGACAAACTCGATGAGGTGCTTGAAGAAATACCACGCGTTCGTGAAGACCTGGGGTTTATACCTTTGGTCACACCGACGTCGCAAATTGTCGGCAGCCAGGCCGTTATCAATGTCCTGACGGGCGAGCGCTACAAGTCGATCTCAAAAGAGACCGCTGGGATACTAAAAGGCGAGTACGGAGATTCGCCTGCACCTGTAAATAAGGAGTTACAAGCGCGGGTGCTGGAAGGTGGTGAAGCGATTACCTGTCGACCGGCAGACTTGTTGGAGCCAGAGGTGGATGCACTCACGCAAGAGCTGTGCCAGTTGGCTGAGGAAAAAAATATTGCTCTTAGCAGCGGCGAAGGCGAGATTGACGATGTCCTCACTTATGCCTTGTTTCCGCAGATTGGGCTTAAATTTCTTGAAAACCGCGGTAACCCTGATGCCTTCGAGCCTGCGCCTGATGGCGAATCCGCTGCGATCCCTGTTGCAGCCTCAACAGCAGGTGATGCCGGAATTTATACGGTTAAGGTCAATGGCGCCAGCTATGTTGTCGAAGTTGCCGAGGGTGGAGATGTGTCCGCAATCACGCCATCGGCAGCAGCTGCACCCATTGCAGTTGCTTCTGGCGGCGAGCCATTGGTCGCCCCTCTCGCGGGCAATATATTCAGCGTTAACGTGAGCCCGGGTGAAACGGTTGTGGCCGGCGATGTGGTTATTATTTTGGAAGCCATGAAGATGGAAACCGAGGTACGTGCCTCCCGTGATGGCACGGTTAGCAGCGTCGATGTAAAAGTCGGCGACACGGTCGCCGTAGGCGACTCCTTGATTAGCATAAGTTAGGCGCATGGAAAATCTCTTACAACTTTGGAATTCCTCCGGTCTGGCGCAGATAGGACCCGGACAGGCATTTATGCTGGTTATCGGCTTGCTGCTGCTGTTTCTCGCTATCCGCAAAGGCTTCGAGCCCCTGTTGCTGGTCCCTATTGGTTTTGGCGGAATCCTGGCTAATATTCCCGGTGCCGGCTTGGCTTATTCTGCTGTTGAAAATGCCGTGCAGGGCGCTGATCCTGCACTAATGCTGGACTTTGCCCGGGTGCTTGGAGTGGCGGCAACACAAAGCGCTAAAGAATTACTGACGGCCTATGCTGCCAGCGATTCCGCTACCCATTTGGCCATCCAGCAGCTGGCCATGGACGCTGGCTACGGCAATGGCATGCTGTACAGTTTTTATTCTGTAGCCATTGCCAGTGGCATCGCTCCATTGGTGATTTTTATGGGAGTGGGCGCGATGACGGATTTCGGACCACTATTAGCGAATCCTAAAACGCTTTTCCTCGGCGCCGCTGCCCAGTTCGGTATTTTTGCGACCGTCATTGGCGCGGTGTTTCTGACCTCTATTGGCTGGATGGATTTCAGTATCTCCGACGCCGCCGCTATAGGTATTATCGGCGGCGCTGATGGCCCAACGGCAATTTACGTTTCCAGCGTGCTGGCCCCGGAATTACTTGGCGCTATTGCCGTGGCAGCGTATTCATACATGGCACTGGTGCCCATGATCCAGCCGCCGATTATGCGCGCATTGACCACTGAAGATGAACGCAAAATTGAAATGGTGCAGCTACGCCCTGTTTCCCAGCGAGAGAAGATTGTTTTTCCGCTGGTGCTGTTGATCATGGTCGCCTTCCTGCTGCCCGATGCCGCGCCTCTGCTGGGTATGTTTTGTTTTGGTAACCTGATGAAAGAATGTGGCGTTGTGGATCGCCTGTCAGATACCGCACAGAACGCCTTAATCAATATCACCACTATTTTTCTCGGTTTGTCTGTGGGTTCCAAGCTGGTTGCTGATAAGTTTCTCGATGTAAATACTCTGGGTATTCTGGGGCTGGGTATTATTGCGTTCGGTATTGGTACTGCCTCCGGCATTTTAATGGCCAAACTGATGAATCGCTTTGGCAGCACACCCATCAATCCGCTAATCGGTTCTGCTGGCGTATCGGCTGTGCCGATGGCGGCACGCGTTAGTAATAAGGTTGGCCTGGAAGCAAATCCCCACAACTTCCTGCTCATGCATGCGATGGGCCCCAACGTTGCCGGGGTGATCGGTTCTGCGGTTGCCGCTGGTGTAATGATCAGTTTGGTAGGAGGATAATCAGTGTCGGACTTAACGGTGGTCATTAGCCCGCGTTTTTACGAGACCGATGCCCAGGGGCATATCAGCAATGTCAGTATCGTAGGCTGGTTTGAGGCAGCGAGAACATCGCTGCTCACTCGCGTGCTGGCGGACGACGTCAGCTCTCAGGTTCAGTGGATGCTGGCAAACGTGAACATCGACTACCTGGCCGAAACCTATTTTGGTAGTGATGTAACGATAGTCCTCGATAAAGTCACGGTCGGCAACACTTCACTGATCATGGATTGTGTGATGACCCAAGAGGGCAGGGAGTGTGTTCGCGGGCGGGCGGTGCTGGTTAATATCGACCCTAACAGCCGCAAGAAACAGCCGGTTTCGGATGAGCTACGACGTAAAATCCAGGGATTGCTTCCCGAGGCCTAGCGCTCTCCCCAGTTGATTAATTTGAAAAATGAATAGGACGGATCTGCTGGGCCGGGTTTGCCGATGTGCGAGCCTGCCAGCAGCGGGTGATCCAACTGCACCGTCGATGGAGAGTTAACGGTGGCCCAGTCGGCTACCACGGCTTTGGCACTGAATTTCCATACGCCATCTCGCTTTTCGTAGCGATCGAAATAGCGGCCACCGATTAATAAGTCGATGGGCTCTGAGTCAGTACTTATTCGGTGGAAAGCCAGAACGTATATCTCCCCTTCAGCGTAATCTCCGTCAAGGACGATATTGAGGTTGGTGACGTTGTGGTGAAGAATTTCCATTGGAGCCTGTATTTCAGGCAATTTGTCGATGAAATCGCTGGCCAGTCCCTTGAAAAAACCACCGTGATCGTCGGTGGCATCCGGGTGGTAAAGGGCTCTCAGCTTTTGATGGTCATGACGGTCAGATGCATTGCAATAAGCATAGACGAGATCGGTGATCTCTTGCTTGTCGATAAGTGCCTGTAGTCGGGCGTCCAGTTTATTTCCCCAAGGCTTGTTGATAGGCAGCCACAGTCGGTGCCAGGCCCATACGGATGGCATCTACTGTTAAGGCGTGGCCAATTGAAACTTCCAAAAGGCCCGGGATTTTAGCGAAGCGGGGCAAATTTTTCAGGTCCAGATCATGACCTGCATTAACGCCCAGGCCTTCTTCAGCCGCAACTTCGGCGGCTGTCACGAACAAATGCAGCGTCTCTTCCAGCTCTTTTCCGCTTTTAAAGGCGTCCGCATAAGTTTCGGTATACAGCTCAATGCGATCAGTGCCGGTCTGCGCTGCGAGGCGAATCTGCTCAGGGTCAGGGTCCATAAACAAGCTGGTACGAATGCCCAGCGACTGCAGCTGTTCAATTAGCGGGGCCACTGTATCGCCATCTTTTTTCAGGTCGAAGCCGTGATCAGAGGTCAATTGGCCATCGGTATCTGGTACCAGTGTGCACTGGGCGGGACGGATCTCTTTTACCAACGCCATGAAGCCGGGATAGTCGCCCACACCAGAGCGATCACTTTTGCGCGGCCCGGTCATGGGATTACCTTCAATGTTGAATTCAACAGTCAGCATACCGGCCAGATCGAAGCAATCCTGCGTGCGGATGTGGCGCTGGTCTGGGCGAGGGTGGACAGTGATGCCGTCTGCGCCCGCGTCGATACACATTTGTGCGTGCCCCGGCACGCTGGGATTAGTGGTGTCCCGTGAATTACGTATCAGCGCGACCTTGTTGAGATTGACGGACAGGGCGATCATAGCGCGGACTTACGAGTCACCTCGACAATGCTAATAGCTTCAACGGGCACATTCTGGTGGCCCCCTGCAGGACCTGTGGGGGCAGTCACGATATAGTCCACCACGCTCATGCCAGAGATGACCTCGCCAAATACGGTGTAACCCGGGTTGCTGGGCGTCCAATCCAGGCGCAGGTTGTTGCGCACGTTGACGAAAAACTGGGAGGTGGCTGAGTCGGGGTCGTTAGTGCGCGCCATTGCCACGGTGCCCCGGGTATTATGCAGCCGATTCCTGGATTCACTGGCGATGGGGTCGCGGGTTTCTTTCTCGCTCATATCGGCCAGGAATCCTCCACCCTGAACCATAAAGTCAGGAATGACCCGGTGAAAAATAGTGCCGTCGTAGTAACCGTCATCCACATAAGTCATGAAGTTTTCTACCGTGACGGGCGCTTTGTCCCTGAATAGACGCAGGGTGAATGTACCCTCAGTGGTTTTCACGCTGACAATGGGGTTTGGCAGGTGAGTTTCTTCTGCTACAACCAGGGGGGCTGTCACCAGCGCAATAACAATGAATAAAGTACGCAACATGATCAATCTCCTATGCCCAGCTTGAGCTCTTGCGGCGCTTGGGCCACAAGCGCGGTACTACCAGAGTGATAAACACGCCCATCAGTACAGCCAGGGCACCGTTAATAAAGTCTTCGCTCTTCAAATTATCCTGTAGGCGCAAATTTTCCGCTTCCAACATGTCGACCCCTGCGCGCAGGTTTTCTGTCTCTTCGATCAGTCGGCGATTGTCGGTATCCAACTGCATGGCTTTGCCGGAAACCTGCTGTAAATTAGACAGTTCCTGGGAAACGTCACCCAGCTCCGAGTCAGAGGAATTAATTTTGTTGAGCAGCTCAAGTTTTTCGGCTTCCAATGCCGCCACCTGATTGTTGAGCTCGGCGTTTTCGGTGCTCAGTTTTGCGGCACGGGCTTCAGCTGCAGGCAACCTGACCTGAGCGGGAGTGTCACTACTGAGAAATTCGGTGCTCACCCAGCCGGTAGTGCCGCGATCAGTGGTGACTTCAGCCCATTCACCATCTTCGGCGGTGCCTGCCATACGCAGGCGAGTGCCCGGCGTCAGCTTGGCAACCCAGCGATACTCTGCGCCGGGACCCTTGTGCAGGACAACAAAAACCTCGTCGCTCACGTATTTTACAGCCTGCGCCTGAGCGGGCAGGGCGGCGAAAACAAAGGCAATAACAGAAAGGTAACGCAACAAAACTGAATTCCTCGATAGCGTTGTAGAAAAGCGGCGCTAGTGTACCGCTGATATGGTGTTATTTGTAAGAGCCAATACTGCTGTGTGCACAGTTGATCTGTGTCAGTCTGAGGCAGTCGATGTCAGGAGGGCTCTTCTTTCAGGTGAGGGCTGATCAGGATCGCCGTCAGTATGGTCAATAGCAGGGTAAAGCCAAGAGCGGAATACAGCTTGTAACTCACCCAGGTGGCTTCCGAGAATCTGTAGGCGACCACAAGATTCAGCGCGCCGACAATGGCAAAATTACTGACCCACAGTAAGTTAAGTTTGGTCCAAATGGGTTTCGGCAGGCGAACCTGGCTACCCAGGGTGCGCTCCATCAGGTTTTTCTCGCCAACGAATTGCGATACGCCAAAGGCGATAGCCAACACCCAATTGAAAATGGTGGGCTTCCACTGAATGAACATTTGATTGCGCAGCAGCAGTGTAGCCCCGCCAAAAATAAGCACCGCCAGTAACATCCACATGGCGCGCTTTTCGAACTCTCGGGTGAGAGCATAAGTCAGCACTACTTGCAGCAGCGTGGCCGCCATCAGTACGGCGGTGGCAGTAAAAATGCCATCAAAGGTAAAACTCCACTGTCCAGCAGAAATAGTTTCACCGTTGAGTTGATAGGCGATAAAGAACAGGGCGATGGGTATGAATTCTGCCAATTGCTTCATGGTGCGGCGGGTACCTTGGCTGTTATTATGGGAATAATTCCCGGGCTAATGTTTTCGGTCGATCAGTGTAGCTGACGACCAGGTGACCAAGTGTAAAGATTGTGTTGATTGACTTCCACACCCATACAACCGCTTCCGATGGCGCTCTTACTCCAGCAGAGATGCTGGGGCGTGCTGCCGAGGCCGGAATCGAGCTACTTGCGATTACTGACCACGATACGATGGCTGGTTATCTCGCGGCTGCGGCGCTAGGTGCCCAATACCCCAATGTGGGTCTGGTGCCGGGGGTCGAGTATTCCTGCCGTTGGTCGGGAACCACCATCCACGTGGTTGGACTGGGCATGGATTGCGAGCACCCGGCGATGCGTGAAGGCCTGGCCATGCTGGGTCAAGCCCGTCAGGAGCGGGGCATCAAGATTGCCCAGCGGCTGGAGGCCAAAGGATTCCCAGGAGCGTTGGCCGGCGCATTGGCTGAGGCCGGCGAGAGCCAGTTGGGTCGCCCTCATTTTGCCAGCTGGATGGTGGGCCAGGGGCACGTGAAGGATCATAGTGAGGCCTTTGATAAATATCTTGGGCAGGGAAAAACTGGCGATGTAAAGGCTTTCTGGCCGGAGCTTGCCGACGTCGTACAATGGATTGTGCAGGCCGGGGGTGCCGCAGTGATTGCCCACCCTCTGAAATACAGATTCACCCGAATGAAACTGCGTAGGTTGGTGATTGACTTCCGAGAGGCTGGTGGTCAGGCGATTGAAGTCCTCAGCGGTCGCCAGACCCCGGATCAGATTGGCCAGTTGCAGCGGCTGGCAAATGAATTTCAACTGGAGGTTTCTGCTGGCAGTGATTTCCATCGTGACGGCCCCTACAGTCCCGCCCTGGGTATAGAATTGAGCCGTCTTCAATCCCCGCTTGGGGTATGGCAGCGCTGGCAGCGCATGAACGGTGAGGCTGAGCAGTGAGCCAATTCTTTCAGATTCACCCTGATAACCCCCAGGCGCGCCTGGTGAGGCAGGCAGTGGATATTATTCGAGCCGGTGGCGTGGTGGTGTATCCAACCGACTCCGCCTATGCGATTGGCTGCCACATTGGCGATAAAAATGCACTGGATCGGATTCGTCGCATTCGGAAGCTCGCGGACCGGCACAACTTCACCCTGGTCTGCCGTGACTTGTCTGAGATCGCAACCTATTCCCGGGTGGATAACGCGGATTATCGAATGCTCAAGGCCTGTACGCCCGGTCCCTACACTTTTATTCTCAAGGCCACGTCTGAGGTCCCGCGAAGGCTGATGCACGCCAAGCGCAAAACGGTAGGCCTGCGAGTGCCGGACAACAATATTACCCAAGCCCTGCTGACAGACCTTGGCGAGCCCATGATGAGCGTTACGCTGATCATGCCCGGCGATGAATATCCGCTTATAGATCCCTATGATATACGCGAGACCTTGCAGCACGATGTCGATCTGGTGATAGATGGAGGTTATTGCGGGATGGAGGCCACCACGGTGGTTGATCTGGTAGACGAAACCCCGCTGGTTTTGCGCGCTGGCAAGGGAGATATTGCCCCATTTGAGGATTGATCAGGTATACTGTTGTTTAGATAACTACAGGTAGGCCAGTGTCAGTCAACGAACCCAAATCCGAAGCGCAGGGCGGCCCTCAGGAAGCAACTTCCGAAGCAGCTTCCACGGCGAACAACGATCAGCCTGACGCGCCAGCCAAGCCCGCTATGACGACTAACGAAGCCCACCCGCAGCAAGGTGAAATGCCCTTTGCCGTAGTGATGGGGCAGGCAGTGACTGAGTTGCCTAAGGACCTTTACATCCCGCCGCAAGCACTTGAGGTATTCCTTGAGGCTTTTGAGGGCCCTCTGGACCTTTTGTTGTACCTGATCAAGCGCCAGAACCTGGACATCCTTGAGATAGACGTCTCCAAGATCACCGAACAGTACATGCATTACGTTGATTTAATGGACGCGATGCAGTTCGAGTTGGCGGCAGAATATTTGCTGATGGCGGCAATGCTGGCGGAGATTAAATCGCGGATGCTGCTGCCGCGCTCCTCGGAACTGGAGGAGGATGAAGAAGACCCGAGAGCGTTGTTGATTCGGCGTTTGCAGGAATATGAGCGCTTCAAGAAGGCGGCTGAGGATATCGAAGATATACCGCGCATAGAGCGGGATACCTGGGTGGGAAGTGCCAATCCACCGGATATCAACCGGGCCAGGCCGGACCCGGATGTAGACATGCGCGAGTTGCTAGTCGCGCTGGGAGAGGTATTGCGCCGTGCAGATATGTTTGAGAGCCATCATATTCAACGGGAAGCTCTATCCACTCGAGAGCGTATGTCGGATGTGCTGGAAAGTCTGGCCGGCAAACAGTTCGTTCCCTTCGTGGCCCTGTTCTCAGCGGAAGAGGGACGTTTAGGGGTTGTGGTGACTTTTCTGGCGGTGATGGAATTGATGAAAGAAGCGCTGGTGGAAATTGTGCAGACCGATTCCTTCGGTCCTATCCATATTAAGGCAAGGTCGGAATAAGATGTCTGAAACAGGACTGGTACAGATCATTGAAGGCGCGCTGTTGGCGGCGGGAAAGCCCATGACGGTAGCGCAGCTGGCGGAGCTGTTTGAAGAGCAGGAGCGGCCTGAAAATGCGCTCATTCGAGAGACCCTGAAAGAAGTCGCAGAGCGCTGCGATAACCGTGGATTTGAGCTGATAGAGGTCGCTAGCGGGTTCCGCTTTCAGGTACGCCAGTCTCTGAGTCCGTGGGTTGCGCGGCTGTGGCAGGAGCGCCCGGCCAAGTACTCCCGCGCCATGCTGGAAACACTTGCCTTGATAGCCTACCGTCAGCCCATCACCCGTGGCGAGATCGAGGAAATTCGTGGCGTGGCGGTGAGCTCCAATATTATTAAGACGCTGCACGAACGGGAATGGATTCGGGTCGTTGGTCATCGGGATGTTCCCGGGCGACCCGCGATGTATGCAACCACCCGACAGTTTCTTGATTATTTTAATTTGAAGAACCTTGATCAGCTGCCTGCGCTGGCGGAAATTCGCGATCTGGATACGCTCAATGCTGAGTTGGGTTTCACTGATCCCATGCCAGACTCCGCAGAGACCGATGGTGAGAGTGACGAAGCACCGGGTCTCACCGTGGTTGGCGGTACCGATCATGTGCCCGAAAGCGGAGTTGACGCAGCAGCCGACGAAGATGCCGGGTTGGCAGCAGACATTGACGCTGAAGCGCAAGTTAGTGAACCAGAAGAAGAAGTGGAAACTGAGCCCGCGGTCGCAGCCGACCAGTCAGGCACTCAAGTAGGCGATGCGGACACTGAAGAAGTCGAGCCCCACAGCATTGAGGACCTTGCCGATGCGCTTGACGGATTGGACGCGCCACATGAGGAAAGTGAAGCTGCGACAGCAAGTGAGCCCCAGAGCACTCTTGCCGATTTAAACAGTGATGCAGTCGAGGCTGTGAAGCCCGACAGCCAGGCCTGAGCATAAATCATCATGGCAGATAAACCCCAGCCCGGGACTACCGAGGACGCCCCGGCGAAATCACTCCCCGGAGAGAAGCTACAAAAGGTGCTCGCCCGCACGGGCCTTGGTTCACGTCGAGAGATGGAGCGTTGGATCGAGCAAGGGCGAGTCAGTATTGACGGCAAACCTGCGACCCTGGGTGATCGAGTTACCCACCGGGAACGCATCAGTGTGGATGGGCGTCCGGTCAATACGACTCCCGCACAGGAAACTCGATGTATTCTGTATCATAAGCCCACCGGTGAGGTGTGCTCCCGCAAGGATCCACAGGGACGCCGCACAGTGTTTGAACGCTTGCCCAAGCTGAAGTCCGGTCGCTGGATTTCCATCGGCCGACTAGACTACAACACCTCGGGCCTGTTGCTGTTTACCACCGACGGTGACCTGGCCAACAAACTGATGCATCCCTCCTCCAATATAGAACGTGAATATATGGTGAGGGTCATGGGTGAGTGGAAGGAGGATATGCTGCAGCGCCTGTTGGATGGGGTGATGCTGGAAGACGGCGTTGCCCGTTTTAGCGATATTCAGGACGGTGGTGGCGATGGCATTAATCACTGGTTCTACGTGGTTATCATGGAAGGCCGAAACCGAGAGGTGCGTCGGCTGTGGGAATCACAAGGCTTAACCGTTTCCCGTCTCAAACGGGTCCGCTATGGCGAAGTCTTTATCCCTTCCAAAGTGAAACAGGGGCAATGGGTTGAACTTGCAGGCAAAGAGATCAAGTCTTTGTATCGAATGGCCGATCTACCGCTTAAGGACATGAAGCGCGGAACCATCAAGGAACGCGAAAAGATGGAGCGTCAGTTTTCCAAGCGAAAAGGGCCGGGCGGTTCCTCCGCCCGTTCTGGGCGCAAACCGCGCTGACTTTGCTTCGGGCTGTGACCGGAAATTGTCTATTGGGCGTTGAAAGAAATACCGGTAGATCCAATGCTGTCCTCACCCATCAAATAGAGGTAAACCCCCATGATGTCCTCGGGTGCCGGGTTGTCCGTTGGGTTTTCGGCGGGGAATGCTGTCCTGCGCATTGCGGTATTGGTACCGCCGGGATTGATGCAGTTCACCCGAATGCTGGAGGTATTCTCCAGCTCCGAAGCGAGAACCTGCATAAAGCCCTCGGTGGCAAACTTCGACACACAATAGGCACCCCAAAACGCTTTGCCAATCCGTCCGACACCGGAAGAGGTCAAGATGATTGAGGACGAGGGCGCGGCCTGTAGCATTGGTAGCAGACGTCGAGTCAATACAAACTGCGCATTAACGTTCACCTGCATCACTTCCTGCCAGACAGCGTAGCTAGAGCTCTCTATGGGCCGGCGTTCCCCCAACAGACTGGCATTGTGCAGTAATCCGTCCAGATGCCCGAACTCTTCCGCAAGGCCCTGGGCCAGTTGCACGCACTGGTCATCAGTGACCTGGGACAGGTCCATGGTCACCAGCCCCGGCTTGGGGTGTCCGGCAACTTCGATCTCATCGTAAACCGCCTCCAGTTTGCTCTCTGTCCGTCCCAGTAGCACGACGGTGGCACCATGGGCCGCATAGGTAAGCGCAGCGACACGGCCAATGCCGTCACCGGCCCCGGTGACGAGGACGGTTTTGCCGGCAAGTAGTTCCGGTGTTGCCTGGTAGTTGCGGGGCGCGGGCTGGATATTCATGCTGAAGTTCCGGTGTTACAGGTTGAAAATGAGTTCGGCTAGTTTTTTGCTGTCGCTGATCAGTGCATCTGCGCCCCAGCTAGAGGGCTCATCATCGGCTTCGATATAGCCATAGGCTGCGGCAATGGTGAACATGCCGGCACGCTTCCCCGCCTCAATGTCGCGCAAGTGGTCGCCGACGTAAATTGCTTCATGCGGCGCACAGCCGAGGTCCCGGCAGTTGCGGTAAAGCGATTCAGGATGAGGTTTGCGATCTTTAACGTCATCGGGGCAAACCAGACTGGGGCAGGGCGGGAGATCAATTCTTGCCATTAGCGGCTCGGCGTAAGCCCTGGGCTTATTGGTCGCTACGCCCCAGGAGATGTTGCGTTTGGCCAGCTCAGCCAGTAGGAGCGAAATCCCGGGATAGGGCTTTGCTTCGCTGCCTAACACTTCCGAGTAAAGCTCCAGCAGGCGCAGTCGCTTACTTTCGAAAATAGCGTCATTCGGGTCCAGTCCCAGCCCCAGGCATACCAGTGCTCTCGCGCCATTGGAAACGGAAGCGCGTATACGTAGCGGATCCATTGCTGCCATCCCGTGCTCGGCACGAAGCTGTTGCACGACGACCACGAATTCGTCAGAGGTATCGACCAGGGTGCCATCGAGGTCGAACAACACGGCCTTTAAGTTATCAGATTTCAAGCGGGTTTTACCGTATGAACCATGTAGTTAACACTGACGTCGCGGGGGTTGAGCCGGTAGGTTCGGGTAATGGGGTTATAGGTTAGACCTGTCATATCCTCAAGCACCAGGCCTGCGTCACGTATCCAGCCTGCCAATTCCGACGGTTTAATAAATTTATCGTACTCGTGGGTGCCAGCCGGTAGTAGCCTCAGAATGTGCTCAGCGCCCACAATGGCAAACATAAATGCCTTGGGGTTCCTGTTGATGGTGGAGAAGTAGAGCGCTGCGCCTGGCTTGGCCATGTCGGCGCAGGCTTTGATGACAGCGCCCGGATCGGGCACATGCTCAAGCATCTCCAGGCAGCATACAATGTCGAAGCTTGCCGGTGCTTTTACTGCCAGCTCTTCGGCTGTGCTCTGGAAGTAATCCACGTCTGCGCCGGACTCCAGCTGATGCAGCTTGGCCACCGCAAGCGGCGCTTCGCCCATATCTATCCCGGTGACCTTTGCGCCACGTTGGGCCATGGCTTCCGCCAGAATGCCACCACCGCAACCCACGTCCACCAGGCGCTGGCCGGACACCGGCGAATAGCGATCGATATAATTGGCGCGCAGTGGGTTGATGTCATGTAGCGGTTTGAATTCGCTGTTGCGGTCCCACCAGCGAGAGGCCATGGCCTCGAATTTGGCGATTTCCGCAGGATCTACATTAGCTTCGGATGTCATGAGGTCTCTAGTCGTTGGAGCTGATTTTTTCCTGCCAGGCAGCAGTGCGAGCCAGCAGGTCTTTGATATTGATATGGGCAGGCACCCCCTCTTTCAACACGGAGGCACCGGCCACCCAGCTGTGGCTCACCTGGCTGCCATTACAGGCGTACACCAGCTGTGATAGCGGGTTGTAAAGAGGCTGGCATTCTGGACCGGAAAGATCAACGGCGATGATGTCTGCCTGTTTTCCCATTTCCAGGCTGCCGATTTGTTGATCCATGCCCATAGCCCGAGCGCCTCCCATAGTTGCCATGTACAAGCTTTCCGAGGCAGGCAAGGCCGCTGCATCGCCCGCTATCAACTTGCCCAGCATGGCAGCAGATTGCATTTCGCCGAACATATTGAGGTCGTTATTGCTTGCAGCGCTGTCGGTACCCAGCGCGACATTAACCCCCTGAGCTAATAATTTGGTCGTGGGGCAGGCGCCAGATGCCAGCTTCATGTTCGATTGCGGACAATGAACCACATGGGCAGCGGTAGCCGCAAGTAGCGCGATATCCTGGTCGCCCAGGTCAGTCATATGCACGCACTGGGTGCGAGGACCGAGAAGTCCGATGGCGTTAAGCGTATCCAGAGGCCGTTCCCCATGCTCTTCCACGGCAGCGAGCACTTCGCCTTGCGTTTCATGGAGGTGAATCTGAATGGGAATATCCAGTTCCGCCGCCAGGGTGGCTACTTTTTGCAAGTTGGGTTTAGACACGGTGTACGGCGCATGAGGTCCAAATCCAACAGTAACCAGCTCTTGATGTTTGAGGTCATCGCGCAGCCGCAGGCCTTTACTAATGTATTCATCAGCGTCTCGAGCCCAGGCGGTGGGGAAGTCCAGGATTGGGAAAACGATCTGGCAGCGAATACCAGCACTGATTGCAGCTTCTGCGCAGGCGTCCGGGAAAAAATACATATCGCTAAACGTGGTGGTGCCACTGCGCAGCATTTCTGCAATAGCCAGTTCGGTACCGTCGCGAACGAAGCTATAGCTCACATGCTTCTCTTCCGCTGGCCAAATGTGTTGTTCCAGCCAGGGCATTAGCGGCAGGTCATCGGCGTAACCGCGCAGCAGACTCATGGCGGCGTGGCCGTGCAGATTGACCAGTCCCGGCATCAGGACCTGTCCAGGAAGGTCGAGTTCTTCGCCGGCCTGGAGTTCCCTCGTTTGTGCTCTGGGCAGAATGTGGCTAATGCGCCCATCGGTGATCGCCAGACTGTGTTTTTCCAGCGTCACGCCACGTGGCACGACAGGCACAATCCAGTCCGGGTGGAGCAGGGTATCGACGGCTGAATTTGTGGCGCTCATAAGGTCCCGTTTCTCAGTGCTGACAGGTTGGATTTGCATAAAATTTCGCCATTGGCGAAGGCTTCAGCGGCAATCACCGGAAGCAAAGTAAAGTATAACCTCAGGAGCGCCTGAATGTCGGCGAAATTCTTTAAAAACATGGTAGTTACGGCGTTAATTCCGTATAATTTCTGGCTTGTATTTCGAGGCGTGAAAGCTTGTCTTTGCGGCTCTGCTGAGGTCCGTTTTGGTGCCTTTATCGGAGCGGGCTCGCCGTCGCAGATAACGTAATAATAAGTCCGTTTATCAGGACCTGAAGGAAACAGTTTTACATGGGTGATTTAGCCAAAGAAATTCTTCCCGTCAATATCGAAGACGAGATGAAGCAGTCCTATCTCGATTACGCAATGAGCGTCATTGTAGGACGAGCGCTGCCAGATGTGAGGGACGGTCTCAAGCCCGTGCACCGTCGTGTGCTCTTCGCGATGAATGAACTGAACAACGATTGGAACAAAGCTTACAAAAAGTCGGCTCGCGTGGTCGGTGATGTGATCGGTAAATATCACCCCCACGGCGATTCAGCGGTTTACGACACCATCGTGCGCATGGCTCAGCCTTTCTCCATGCGCTACCTGATGGTGGACGGCCAGGGTAATTTCGGCTCCGTAGACGGCGATAATGCGGCAGCCATGCGTTACACCGAAATTCGGATGAAGAAAATCTCTCATCAGATGTTGGCAGACCTCGATAAAGAGACCGTTGATTTTGTCGACAATTATGACGGTACTGAAAGAATTCCCGCGGTACTCCCTACCCGAGTTCCTACCCTGCTGGTGAATGGTTCCTCCGGTATCGCTGTGGGTATGGCGACCAATATCCCGCCGCACAACCTCACGGAAGTGGTCAGCGGCTGTCTGGCACTGCTGGGTGATCCCGACCTGACGGTGGACGAGTTGATGGAGCATATTCCAGGTCCTGATTTTCCAACGGGAGCCATTATCAATGGTCGCGCCGGCATTATTCAGGCCTATCGCACTGGCCGTGGTCGAATTTATGTTCGCGCCCGCGCTGAAGTCATCCACGACGAAAAGCGCGGCAAAGATATTATTATTGTTCATGAGATTCCCTATCAGCTAAACAAGGCGAAGTTGATTGAGCGCATTGCCGAACTGGTAAAAGAGAAGAAAATCGAAGGTATTACTGAACTGCGGGACGAATCTGACAAGGATGGCTTGCGGGTTGTTATCGAGCTCCGTCGTGGTGAGGTCGGAGACGTTGTGCTCAATAACCTTTACGCCCAAACACAGCTGCAATCTGTTTTTGGCATCAACATGGTTGCTTTGGTAGATGGCCAGCCAAAAATTCTCAACCTGAAAGAAATTCTGGAAGCTTTCGTGCGTCATCGCCGAGAGGTTGTGACGCGTCGTACGGTCTACTTACTGCGCAAAGCGCGTGAGCGTGGTCACCTGCTGGAAGGCCTGGCCATTGCACTGGCCAATATCGATCCGGTCATTGAGTTGATAAAAGCTTCTCCCAGCTCTGCGGAAGCAAAAGAGAAGTTGATTGCTCGTTCCTGGCGCCCCGGCGATGTGACCGGCATGTTGGAACGCGCGGGAGATGACGCTTGCCGTCCGGATGAACTGGATCCGCAGTTTGGTCTGCGTGATGGGCTTTATTACCTGTCGCCAGCCCAGGCGCAGGCGATTCTGGAATTGCGCCTGCACCGCCTGACAGGCCTTGAGCACGAGAAGCTGCTCAACGAGTACGAAGAAAAGCTGCGTGAAATTGCAGAGTACCTTGAAATTCTTTCCGATGCTGACCGTCTGAAAGCGGTTATTCGCGAAGAGCTGGAAGAAATCGTGACTGAGTATGGCGACGAGCGCCGTACCGAAATTACTGCGTCCCAGCACGACCTGACGGTGGAGGACCTGATCACCGAGGAAGATCGTGTTGTGACCATTTCCCACGGTGGTTATGCCAAAACACAGCCCCTTACCGATTACCAGGCGCAGCGCCGCGGCGGTATGGGTAAGTCGGCGACGGCAGTGAAGGATGAGGACTTCGTCGAGCATCTGCTGATCGCCAGTACGCATGCGACTATTTTGTGTTTCTCTAACCTGGGCAAGGTCTACTGGCTCAAGGTTTACCAGATCCCTCTGGCGGGGCGGAATTCCCGTGGCCGACCAATGATTAACCTGCTGCCGCTGGAAGAGGGCGAACGGGTAACGTCCATTCTTCCGGTGGAAGATTACACAGAGGGGCATTACATCTTCATGGCTACCGCCAGCGGTACAGTGAAGAAGACGGCGCTGATTAACTTTGCCCGCCAGCGCAGTGTTGGCCTTCGTGCCCTTGAGCTGGAAGAAGGCGATGTGCTCGTCGGTACCGCCGTAACCACTGGGGATTGCGATGTCATGCTACTTTCCAGTGAAGGCAAGGCGGTGCGCTTCAAGGAAGGCGATGTGCGGGCAATGGGCCGCACAGCCCGCGGAGTGCGCGGCATTAAACTCGGCGACGGCCACGAGATGATTTCCCTGATTATTCCACGCGAGGGTGGACGAGTGCTGACAGTGTCTGAAAACGGCTATGGCAAGCGCACCGAAATGAGCGAGTTCCCCACCAAGGGTCGAGGCACCAAGGGTGTGATCGCGATGCAAACCTCAGAGCGCAATGGCACGCTGGTTGGCGCAGTTCAGGTCTTTGATGGCGATCAGCTGATGCTGATTTCCAATCAGGGCACTCTGGTTCGCACTCGGGCTGATGAGATTTCGGTTCTGGGCCGTAACACTCAGGGCGTGCGCGTTATCCGCACCAAGACCGATGAGTCATTGGTGAGTGTCGAGCGCATTGAAGAGCCTGAAGACGACGATGAGCTCGCCACTGAAGCACTGTCAGAGGGGGTGGATGAGACAGCCGCGCCTGCAGCGACAGAGGATGATCAAGGTGAACAGGCATCACCTCAAGAGCCTGAAGAACCCGAAGAGGACGCCTGAAGCGTCGATTGATGTCAGCCCCGTTATGACGGGGTATACGAACGGATGAGATAGTTGCTATGACCCGCTGTTACAACTTTTGTGCAGGCCCAGCTGCACTACCCGTGCCTGTTCTCGAGCGAGCCAGGGACGAAATGCTGAATTGGCATGGGGCTGGTTTGTCTATTATGGAGATGAGTCACCGCAGCACGGAAGTGATGGGTGTAGCAGCGCGTGCTGAAAGCGCGCTGCGCGAGTTGATGGGTATTTCTGATGACTATGCCGTATTGTTCCTGCAGGGTGGTGCCAGCACCCAGTTTTCTGCTGTGCCCCTGAACCTGTTAGGTGAAGACGGGGTAGCGGATTACGTGAATACCGGGCAGTGGTCGAAGAAGGCGATTGCTGAGGCGAAGCGTTTTGGTGCGGTAAACGTAGCGGCAAGCTCCGAGGACAAAAAGTTTTCCACCATCCCTCCCCGAGAGGACTGGAAGCTGTCAGACAATGCAGCTTACCTGCATTACACCCCGAATGAGACGATTGGCGGTGTGGAATACTTCTGGGTGCCCGAGGTTGATGCACCGCTGGTGGTGGACATGTCTTCTACTATATTGTCGCGGCCGGTGAACGTCGCCGACTATGGCGTGATTTATGCGGGGGCTCAGAAAAACATTGGCCCTGCAGGCTTAACCCTGGTGATTGTCAGGCGGGACTTGCTGGGTAAAGCTGATGCAAAATGTCCAGCCATGCTCAATTGGCAGACGGCGGCTGATAACGATTCCATGTACAACACGCCTCCGACTTTTGCCCTTTATCTCGCAGGGCTGGTGTTCGATTGGCTGCAGGAGTGCGGTGGACTGGAGGCAATGGAAGTCATTAATCGTCGCAAGGCCCAAAAACTGTATGCCGCCATTGATGACTCACCCTTCTACGCCAATCCCGTCGAAATACCGAGCCGTTCTTTGATGAACGTGCCCTTTACGCTGGCGAATGACGCGTTGGATAAGCAGTTTCTGGCTGAGGCGGATGCAGCGGGTCTGCTCAACTTGAAGGGACATCGCTCGGTAGGTGGTATGCGCGCCAGTATTTATAATGCAGTCGGTGAAGACGCGGTAGATACATTGATCGCATTCATGAACGACTTCGAGCAACGCAACGGATAAGCCGATGGCGGATTCAGAAGACAATAGAAGTCTACAAGAGGTCAGGGTCGCCATCGACGCCATTGACCAGGAGATTCAGGCGCTGATCAGTCGCAGGGCGAAGTGCGCCCAGCGTGTTGCAGAAATCAAGTTGACCGAGGTGCAGGCTGCGCTGGAGGCGGGCGACGCCGATGCGGAGGTGGTTTATTATCGCCCCGAGCGTGAGGCCCAGGTGCTCAAGCGCATCATCGATCGCAACGAGGGCCCCCTGGAAGGGGAGACAGTTGCGCACATCTTCCGCGAAATTATGTCCTCTTGTCTGGCGCTGGAAAAACCCTTGCAAGTAGCATTTCTCGGCCCTGAGGGAACCTTTACCCAGGCTGCAGCCATTAAGCATTTCGGTCATGCGGGCGTTTGCGTGCCCCAGCCAACTATCGATTCGGTTTTCTCTCAAGTGGAGTCCGGTGACTGTAATTATGGGGTAGTGCCCGTGGAGAACTCCACAGAAGGTATGGTGAGTCATACGCTGGATAATTTCATGGACTCTGGCCTTAAAATTTCTGGCGAAGTGGAGATGGCTATTGCCCACCATCTTCTAGTCGCTGGTCATAACGAGAAAGACAAAATTGTCAAAATCTGTGCCCATCAGCAGGCTCTGGCCCAGTGCCGAAACTGGCTGGACGCTCATTGGCCTCACGTAGAGCGGGAGGCAGTGAGTAGCAACGGAGAGGCGGCACGGCTGGCGCTGGAGAACCCCGGAGTGGCTGCAATTGCTGGCGATATTGCCGCAGACCTTTATGGTCTGGAAAAGTTAGCTGAGCATATTGAAGACTATGCTGATAACACTACGCGATTCCTGATCATCGGTCGCGAAGAAGTGCCACCCTCAGGTAGGGATAAAACCTCTATTATCGTGTCTAGCCGCAATAAGCCGGGCGCTTTGTTTACCCTGCTGGACCCTTTCCGTAAAGCAGGCGTCAGTCTTACTCGCATCGATACCAGGCCCTCACGCACCGAAAAATGGGCTTACGTTTTCTTTATTGAATTCGAGGGTCATCTTCAGGACGCTAACATCGCCGGCATTGTGACCGACCTAGAGGAGCAATCGATTTTGCTCAAGCCTTTGGGCTCTTACCCGCGGGCTGTGCTGTAACATTCCCATGTCAAAACGTGTAAATACTGTAGCCATTCTCGGCCTTGGCCTCATCGGCGGCTCTCTGGCGAGAGCATTGCGAGAGCGAAACTTTTGCGAGCGCGTCATTGCTTACGGGCATCGTGAACCATCTCTGCGTCGCGGCAAAGAGATGGGGATCATTGACGACTACACGCTGGATTTAGACGAGGTCGTCGACCGTGCTGATATCCTGGTTATTTGTACGCCAACCCTGATTGCTGCCAATGTGCTGGCTGAAATATTGCCAAGGCTTGAGGGTCGAGATAACGCACCTGTAGTGACGGATGCCGCCAGCGTGAAAGGTAGCTTGATGACGGCGGCGGTTAAGGCTTGTCACGGAGAGTTCCCGCCTCGATTTGTGATGGGTCACCCTATCGCAGGTTCCGAGCGCAGCGGCGTTGAGGCGTCCAGAGCAGACCTGTATGAAAACCATCGGGTGATTATTACCCCTGTGAAAGAAAACGATCCGTCTGCGTTAAGCCTGGTTCGGGATATGTGGGCGGCCACTGGCGCTGAGGTAGTGGATATGGATGTGGCGCAGCATGACGCTGTGTTGGCTGCTACCAGTCATTTGCCCCATGTGCTGGCCTACGCTTTGGTCGATGCCCTGGCGCAGACAGAGGGCAGCGAAGATGTTTTTCGCTGTGCTGCAGGAGGCTTTCGGGACTTTACCCGAATTGCATCTTCTGACCCGGTGATGTGGCGTGATATTGCTATCGCCAACAAGTCGGCACTATTGGACGCCATAGATTTGTTCAGTGAGCACCTCGGTCAATTACGCACGGCAGTGGCGAGCGAGGATGCAGACGGTATGCATGAAACCTTCACCCGGGCCAAGGCTGCGCGGGACCGATTTTCGGTCATCCTTGCGGAGCGCGGTCAGGACAAATAAACCAGGCTGTTATTCGGCTCTAAAATAGCGGCAAATTTGAGTATCAGGCGGGAGTTTCCACTGGAAATACCGCGGGATTAAACGTTTAGGTCACCCCTGCGCAGGCCCGGGTCCAGAGTTATTGGATTCTCCTGTGTCTGGCTGACGTTGCTGGGATCAACCCAATGGAATTCAAACTATTACCGGGCGGCACTATCAGTGGCGAAGCTCGTGTCCCGGGAGACAAGTCGATGTCTCACCGTTCGATTATGCTCGGCGCCCTGGCAGCGGGCACTACCCGTGTCAGCGGTTTTCTGGAAGGGGATGACGCGCTGGCGACGTTGGCAACATTTCGTGCTATGGGAGTAAGCATTGAACGCCATGGCGAAGGTGAGGTCGTCGTTCATGGTGTGGGTCTACACGGACTGGCAGCGCCTGATGGGCCTCTGGATCTGGGTAATGCCGGCACCGGTATGCGCTTAATGTGCGGGTTAATGGCTGGCCAGCCCTTTGATACGGTGCTCACTGGCGATGCATCGCTTTGCTCACGTCCAATGGGACGAGTAATCGATCCGCTCAGGTTAATGGGCGCAAAAATTGACGCTCAGGAAGGAGGTCGTCCTCCCCTGAAAATCACTGGTGGCAGCCAGTTAAACGGTATTCATTACGATCTGCCAATGGCCAGCGCGCAGGTCAAGTCTTGCGTGCTGTTGGCAGGCCTCTATGCCCAGGGGCGAACGTCTGTGACTGAGCCAGCTCCCACTCGCGATCATACTGAGCGCATGTTGCGCGGTTTTGGTTATGAAGTGAAACGGGAAGGTGAGGTGATTAGCCTGCAGGGCGGCGGCAGCCTGAAAGCGGCCGATATTGATGTCCCGGCTGATATTTCTTCTGCAGCATTTTTTCTGGTGGCGGCGAGTATTACTCCCGGCTCGGATTTGTTGCTCACGCACGTGGGTATTAACCCCACGCGCATCGGTGTGCTCAATATCCTTAACTTGATGGGCGCCGATATTACTCTCAAAAACGAACGGGAAGTGGGCGGTGAGCCGGTTGCGGATATCCAGGTGCGTTATGCGCCTCTTCATGGGGTCGATATACCCGAAGATCAGGTGCCCCTGGCTATCGATGAGTTTCCTGCATTGTTTATCGCCGCAGCCTGCGCCCAGGGTCGGACAGTACTTCGCGGGGCAGAGGAATTGCGAGTAAAAGAAAGTGATCGTATTGCAGCAATGGCCGAGGGTTTAAATACGCTGGGGGTCAATAATGAAGTGCTGGAGGACGGCATCATCATTGAAGGTGGCACTATTGGCGGCGGCGAGATTCGCACGCACATGGACCACCGCATTGCCATGGCCTTTTCGATTGCAGCGCTGCGCGCAGAACAGGAGATTGTGGTACTCGATTGTGATCATGTCGCCACTTCCTTTCCGGGCTTTGACGCTCTGGCCCGTGGTTTGGGTCTGCAAATAATAGTGCAGGCGGATTGATGGCTGTCGCTCAGGTTATTACCGTTGACGGCCCCAGTGGGGCGGGCAAAGGGACTGTCAGTCACTTGCTGGCGAATAAACTGGGCTGGCGGCTTTTAGACAGTGGAGCTCTCTACCGGGTGACCGGGCAAGCCTGCTTGATCGAAGGGGTCAGCTGGGCGAACCATCAGGCGGTTACTGATATCGCCAGGCATCTGGACGTGAGTTTTAGTGCCGCTGATACAGGCGAGATTCTGGTCGCTTATAAAGGTCGTGACGTATCTGCCGCCATTCGCACTGAAGAGGGTGGTCGTGGTGCCTCCACCGTAGCGGCAATCCCAAGCGTTCGCGAGGCGCTGTTGGCCCGCCAACGCGATTATTTGCAGCCTCCGGGCCTGGTGGCTGATGGCCGCGATATGGGTACAGTCGTTTTCCCTGACGCCGCCCTTAAATTTTTCCTGACAGCGTCAGCCGCTGAGCGCGCCGAGCGTCGCTATAAACAATTGATTGCAAAGGGGGAAAGTGTTAGTCTCCCGCGCCTTCTCGAGGACATCGAGGAGAGAGATGCGCGTGATTCGAGTCGTAGTGTCTCTCCCCTGGTGCCCGCTGAGGACGCCATTGTCATCGACAGTACCGCCACACCCATTGAACATGTGTTCGATCTGGTGGTGCAGAAAGTGACAGAAAAAGGTCTAATTTAGCGCTTAAAAGCAGCTATCTCCTTTTAAACGGCAAAAACATCGTTGCGTCGGCTGAATCCAGTCAGCGCCCACGCTGCGATGTACATTAACAACCCCGCACCGGCTGGAGGCGCGGACGACCAAACCTACAGGTAATGTGTAATGAGCGAATCCTTCGCCGAACTATTTGAAGAAAGCCTTAAAACCGTTGATATGAAGCCAGGTGCCATCGTCACTGGCGTTGTTATCGACATCGATAGCGATTGGGTAACAGTGCATGCGGGCCTTAAGTCCGAAGGCGTTATCCCTCGTTCCCAGTTCATCGACGCCGCTGGCGAATGTGCCCTGAATATCGGAGACGAAGTTCAAGTTGCATTGGAGTCCGTAGAAGACGGCTTCGGTGAGACCAAACTATCCCGTGAGAAGGCCAAGCGCGCCGAAGCGTGGAAAGAGCTGGAATCTGCTCATGAAGCAGAAGAAGTTGTTATCGGTATTATCAACGGCAAGGTCAAAGGTGGCTTCACGGTTGATATCAATACTATCCGTGCTTTCTTGCCTGGCTCTCTGGTCGATGTACGTCCCGTGCGTGAGACGACACACCTGGAAGGCAAAGAACTGGAATTCAAGGTCATCAAGCTGGACCAGAAGCGCAACAACGTCGTAGTTTCCCGCCGCGCGGTTATGGAAGCGGCGAACTCCGAAGAGCGCGAAGCTCTGCTGGAAACCCTGCAAGAAGGTATGTCTGTCAAGGGTATCGTCAAGAACCTGACAGACTACGGCGCATTTGTTGACCTGGGTGGCGTAGACGGCCTGTTGCACATTACCGATATGGCCTGGAAGCGTATCAAGCATCCTTCCGAGATCGTGGAAGTGGGTCAGGAAATCGACGTCAAGATCCTCAAGTTCGACCGAGAGCGCAACCGCGTTTCCTTGGGACTTAAGCAACTGGGTGAAGATCCTTGGGTCGAAATCACCGGTCGCTACCCTGAGGGCAGCCGCGTCAATGCCAAGATCACCAATCTGACCGACTACGGCTGCTTTGCCGAACTGGAAGAGGGTGTGGAAGGTCTGGTACACGTTTCTGAAATGGACTGGACTAACAAGAATGTACACCCCTCCAAGATCGTCAACCTTGGCGACGAACTAGAGGTGATGGTTCTGGATATCGACGAAGAACGTCGTCGTATCTCACTTGGTATCAAGCAGTGCCAGCAAAACCCTTGGGACGCATTTGCCTCCAAGTGTCAGAAGGGCGACAAGATCTCAGGATCTATCAAGTCGATTACTGACTTTGGTATCTTCATCGGTTTGGAAGGCAATATTGACGGATTGGTTCACCTGTCCGACATTAGCTGGAATGAGACTGGCGAAGAAGCAGTTCGCAACTACAAAAAGGGCGACGAGATTGAGACCGTCATTCTTTCCATCGACCCTGAACGTGAGCGCATTTCACTGGGCGTCAAGCAGTTGGAAGACGATCCCTTCGGCAACTACATTTCTGAAAACGATCGCGGTTCCATCGTCACTGGTGAAGTCATCGAAGTAGATGCTAAAGAAGTGATCATCAAGCTCGCTGACGAGGTGGAAGGTGTCCTGAAGGCTTCTGATATCTCTCGCGATCGCGTGGAAGATGCTCGTAACTCCTTCAAAGTTGGCGATTCAGTTGAAGCCAAGATCACCTCCGTGGATCGTAAGAACCGTGGCGTTGCTCTGTCTATCAAGGCCAAGGACTACGAAGATGAGAAGGAAGCAGTTAAGTCACTGAAAGAAGCTGAGCAAGAAACAGCTTCTCCAGGTACTATCGGCGACCTGATCAAGGCGCAGATGGCAGACAAGTAATATTGTCACTTCGTCGGGCTAAGGCCCGACGCCATTCAAAGGGCTCACTTCGGTGGGCCCTTTTTGGTTCTGGGGCAGGGCTGTCTGGCTGTCGATCGTTTGTTTCCTGAGGTCCTGCAGGACCAATTTTAGGCCCGGGCTTAGGTATGGGGTGCCCGCGTAGGACAGCAAAAACTGTGATAAACACACACTTTTTCTATATAAAATAACAACTTGCGTAATAAGCGATCTAGGGCCACAATATTCATCTGGTAAAAAACAGTCGAATAAGACCGATGACTAAAAGCGAACTGATCGAAACCATTGCTGCTAGACAGAGTCAGCTGTCCTCAAAAGACGTTGAGTTGGCGGTGAAAACAATTCTGGAGCATATGTCCCACTCCCTGGCCGATGGTGAGCGGATAGAAATCCGTGGCTTTGGCAGTTTCTCTCTGCACTATCGAGAACCCAGGCGTGGCCGCAACCCCAAGACCGGTGATGCCGTTGAGCTCACTGGGAAATACGTGCCTCACTTCAAGCCTGGAAAGGAATTGCGCGAGCGGGTGAACTTGGGGCTGCAGATGGGGCTGTAAACTTGCCCTCGTAGATAGAGGCGGTATGATCGTGAGGTCGTACCGCTTTTTTGTTTCTCTAAATTGGACCCCTGCATGAAGCTGCTTCGAAACCTTCTCTACATCGCTCTGGTACTTGCAATGGTTGCAGTCGGCGTCCTCTTTGCTTTGCAGAACGAAATGCCTGTGCCACTGGATCTCCTGGTGGTCACGTTTGAGCCTCGAAGTCTCGCCCTGTGGTTGCTAATCGCCTTTGCTGTGGGTGGAGTGCTTGGTATGGCGATGTCCTCAGTATTAATGGTGCGCACCCGCACCTCTCTGGGGTCCGCAAACCGTAAGCTGGCCCGGAGCAAAGCGGAGTTGGATAAGCTGCGCACGGCGGGCCTGAAAGACGGTGAATGATTATCTTGTATTCGCTCTTTTCTTTGTCGCGATTGTCATAGGCTGGTACCTGGGGCGCCGCGGCCAAGCGAAATCTGCATCCGCCCCCGATCTTCCGGGGCAGTACTACAAGGGACTTAACTACCTGCTGGACGGCAAGCCCGATGGGGCAGTTGATGCTTTTATCAACGCTTTGGAAGTGAACAGCGAAACCTTAGAAACGCATATCGCGCTGGGAAATTTGCTGCGTAAACGGGGTGAGGTGGACCGGGCCATCCGTATTCACCAGAACCTGCTCGCGCGCCCCAGCTTACCCAGAGCGCAAGTGCATCAGGCCCATCTAGAATTGGCCAGGGATTACATCAGCGCGGGATTGCTGGATCGCGCGGAGCGACTGCTGCTTGACCTGGTGGCGGAATCGCCAATCCAGCGTCGCGATAGCCAGTTACATTTGTTGGACATTTATCAGAGCGAGCGCGAGTGGCAGCAGGCCATCGATATCGCCGTTGAATTATTGCCGCGCAAAAGTTTACTGGGGGGTACCGCAGGGACTGCCGCTGACGAGCCCGGACAGTCAGTGCCGGTGATTCTGTCGCATTACTATTGTGAGCTTGCCGCCGAGCGTCGGCAGGACAATGACTTGCAAGGTGCCAGGCAGCTGCTACAGGAGGCGCTCGCTATGGACAAGCAAAGTGTACGCGCCTCGATGATGTTGGGCGATGTTGAGTTTGACGCCGGTCGATTTAAGCAAGCGATCAAAGCCTTGCGCCGAGTTCGCCAGCAAGACCCCCTTTACATCAGTGAGTCGGTTCCCAGTTTACGCGCGTGTTATCGAGAGCTGGGCGACGAAAAGTCTTTGTTGGCTTATGTTCGGGAGTGTCTTGATAACCACCCTTCACCACCTCTTTTGCTGGCCGCCGCTGAGGACATCAGGGAAATGGACGGGGGTAGCACTGCCGAGCAGTTCCTTATTGAGCAGTTGGACAAAATGCCTTCTCTTCGAGGCATGGAGAAATTGGTGAGTTTCCGAATCAGTGCGAGTGAAGATAAGCCTCGCGAGGACCTCAATTTACTGCAACAGCTGGTTCAGCGCCTGATCGAACAGCGACCATCTTATCGTTGCAGTCATTGCGGTTTTGCCGCGCGTCAGCTGCACTGGTTTTGCCCGGGCTGCAAGTATTGGGGCACGATTCGCCCCATTCGTGGCACCAGTATGGAATAATGCAGTCCCCTGGAAGAGAAGTATCTATGAGTGATAATCCCGTCATTGTGGCCCTTGATTTTCCCGCTGCGGAGCCTGCCCTGGCGTTGGCTGGTCGGCTCTCTCCCGAACTGTGTCGCCTGAAAGTCGGCAAGGAGCTATTTACCCGCTGTGGTCCGGGACTGGTGGAGTCGTTGCATGGAATGGGCTTCGACGTATTTTTGGATCTTAAATTTCACGATATTCCGAATACCGTGGCCGGTGCCATTCGCGCAGCGGCCGAGCTAGGCGTGTGGATGGTTAATGTTCATGCGGGCGGCGGCCGCCGCATGCTGGAGGCCGCACGGGATGCCCTGGCGTCTTTCGATAACAAGCCATTGCTTATCGCAGTGACCGTACTGACCAGTATGTCCGATGATGATCTTGCCGAGATGGGTTATACCGAGACAGCGGCTCAACGTGTTATGCGGTTGGCTGCTTTGACTCAGGACTGCGGTCTTGACGGTGTGGTCTGTTCCGCTATGGAGGCGACGCAGCTGCGAGCTGCTCGGGGTGACCGCTTTTGTCTGGTGACACCGGGTATAAGAATGGCAGGGGATGCAGCTGGCGATCAACGACGAGTTGTGACCCCCGTCGATGCGGTGAAAAATGGCTCTGACTATCTGGTAATAGGTCGCTCTGTTACGGCCGCGGCAGATCCCCTGATGGCATTGCAACGCATTCATCTCGAATTGAGGGCGCTCCGCTAGAAAAGATCAAATACAGTCGTCGGGGTATGGCACGGGCCTTGCGCTGCTAAACTTTCTCTCGATACGGATAGCTGCATGGATGCAGAGAGCTGATCAAGGAGATCAAATATGACTAATCGACAAAATCGTAACGCCGGCGCAGCTCGCGCCAAATTCATTGACCCCTTCAAATACCTGGCACTGCTTGCGGTGCTATTGAGCGGGATTATTATCACCCCGGTACAGGCCCAAGAGGAGCAAGTGCCACCGGGGATGACAACCATCGTTAATATTAATACGGCAGATGCCCCGACGCTCGCCGCGGGGCTAAACGGTATTGGCACATCTCGAGCCGAGGATATAGTTCGTTACCGAGAGGAATTCGGTGCTTTTACCACATTGGACCAACTCACCGAGGTTAAAGGGGTGGGTAAATCGACGCTCGAAAAGAACCGAGCACGGATAACACTGGAATAAGACCTGCGCATCCGTATTATTAGGGGGCATATGCCCCCTTTTCTATACATCTCATTGTGAAATACCTGGTAACCGGTGCAACCGGCTTTATCGGCTTGGAACTCTGTCGCCAAATTCGCCAGGATGGGCATGAATTGATTGCCTTTAGTTTGCGCGGTGAGGCGATGCCGGACGGCACTCCCACCAAGGCAGTAGATTTCAGCAAGGAAAATCTTTCCGTAGCTGAGCTGAACAGCGTGGATACAGTTTTTCACCTTGCCGCAATAGCGCACCAGCAGGCTGCAATTGCGGATTATGACGCGGTTAATCATTGCGCCGTACTTGAGCTCGCCAGGCAGGCGCATATGGCCAGAGTGAAAAACTTTGTTTTTCTCAGTAGTGTAAAGGCCATGGGCGCGGGCGATTATCCCGGGGCTAGAAGTGAGCAGGACTGCATTTCTCCCCGGGATCCATACGGGCTGTCGAAGTGGCAGGCGGAGTCGGGGCTCAATCGAGAGTTTAGTGCCAGTAGCATGCGTGTTTGCATACTGCGCCCGGCGTTGGTGTATGGTCAGGGTGCCAAGGCCAATCTTGCACAGCTTTTAAAGTGGGTGGGCAAAGGCCTGCCGCGGCCGCCAGCTGAGGGGGCGCGATCGATGATTTCGAGCGGCGATCTGTGCTCCCTAATGCGACTTGTCGCAGTGGCGCCGGCGCCTGGGGTATCGACTTTTATTGCAACAGACGGTGAATCCTACAGTACACAGCGTCTCTACGATGCCATTCGTGATGCCAGAGCTATGAATAAAGGTATTGCATGGTGTCCTCGCTGGGCCTGGTGGTTGGGTTGTGGCTTATTAGACCTCAAACGGCGTTCAGCGGAACCTACCAGAGCCAAGCTGTTTGCCACAGAGCTTTACAGCAATGCTGCTGTGCTTGACGCCACTCCATGGCGTCCCCGCGATACATTTGAAAGCACGCTGAAGAGCGCGAGAGGGGTACTTTGATCGTATTAGCCATCACATTGCTGACGTCTTGGCTGCTATGCGGTATTTACCTGCGAATCGCCCAACGCTGGCAAATACTTGACCTGCCCAATGAGCGCAGTTCTCACCAATTGCCAACGCCTCATGGTGCGGGGGTTCCGCTTTTTATTGCCCTGGGCATCGGCGTTGTTACTGCCGCTGTAATGGGAGAGAACTGGCCGCCCCAGTACTACCAGCTACTGACTATTGCGGGATGCCTGATGTTGGTGGGTGTATTGGATGACCTGCGCGGATTATCGGTGGCCCTGCGCTTCTCGATCTACGGTTTGAGCAGCGTACTGGCGGTGACGTTTATTTTCAGTCCATGGCAGGATAACGTTACGTTTGCGCTGTTATCCGCTGCGCTGGCTGTCGCGGTCCTCATCTGGATGTTGAATCTCTACAATTTCATGGATGGTATTGACGGGTACGCGGCGAGCCAGTGTCTAGCTGCCTGTTGTGGGGCGGCGGTGCTGGCCTGGAGCATGGGTCCCACCTCGAGCTATCCACTTTTTTGCTTACTATTGGCGGCTGCACATGCTGGTTTTCTGTGCTGGAACTGGCCATCGGCGAGTGTGTTTATGGGAGATGCGGGCAGTGTCCCCACAGGTTTTCTGCTGGCAGCCCTGATGTTGTTGGGTGAGGCGCAAGGCGAGCTCCCATTGGCCTGTTGGTTGATTTTACTTGCGGTATTTGTAACCGATGCCTCTGTCACGCTGCTGTGGCGAATTGCCACTGGGCAGCCCTTTACTCAGCCTCATCGTCTGCATGCCTATCAACGACTCAGTAGGCATTGGGGCGGGCACTTGCCGGTGGTGTTGACCCTACTTGGCATCAATGTTCTTTGGCTGTTTCCTTTAGCCGCTTTGGTAGCTTCCTTTCCCAAGTATTCAATTTTATTGGTAATTTTGGCATATTTTCCTCTCGTTTGGGGCATGGCTATAGTGAGGAAATTCAGCTAGTATCTCTGCTCGGGTCGCGCCATAAACATTATTATAGCGGCATGATGACCAAACCATTAAGAGTGAGGAAGAAGGCTTGCTGAAGTTTTTTGGCCGTATTGTTTCGCGCTCTGCATCCGGGATTCTCGGAAGCCTCCGGGACGGTCTTGAAAAACTGATTGAATTACCTCGCAACATCAAGCAATCCGGGCTCTTGGCTCTGGATATGTGCTTTGTTACTGCTTCTATGTGGGCTGCCGTTGCCTTCCGCTACGGTCATTTAGACTTTTCTCTGGGTTCAACTGAATTTGTCTGTGCGATATTTACGGTTCTGGTGAGCGCTTTTATTTTTTTGCGTCTGGGCCTGTATCGCGCAGTCATCCGGTTCATGGGACAGCAGGCTATTTGGGCGGTAATCACTGCAGTCAGTTATTCCACTTTGATACTGGGAGCGGCCGTATTCTTCTCGCAGGCCGATGTGCCGCGCTCCATGCCCTTTGTCTATTGGGGCCTGGCTTTACTGACCATTGGTGGTACGCGCCTCAGCGTTCGTGCGTACTACCAGGCCAAACTCCG
Organism: marine gamma proteobacterium HTCC2148; assembly: GCA_000156295.1. Classification (GTDB taxonomy): domain Bacteria; phylum Pseudomonadota; class Gammaproteobacteria; order Pseudomonadales; family Halieaceae; genus Halioglobus; species Halioglobus marinus. The sequence continues at coordinate 186,742 of DS999227.1, read as the reverse complement.
CTCGTTATCAGAGAATGTAATTATCTACGGTGCCGGTGAGTCGGGGCGACAGCTACTCACAGCGCTTAATCATGGCGACCAGTACAGAGCCGTGGTGTTTGTCGACGATGACCAACGCCTTAATCACTCGGTGATCAATGGTTTGCAGGTCGCCAGTCCCAGTGAAATTGAACAATTAATCGCCGAGCACGATATTACCCAGGTACTGCTGGCAATTCCCTCTGCCTCTCCGGAGCGTCGTAAGGAAATTATTAATTCCCTGGTAGGTCTGCCTGTTTATGTGCGGACTGTTCCGCGAATCGCAGAACTGGTAGCGGGCGAGGCGAGTGTAATTCAGATTCAGGACGTGGATCTTGATGATCTTTTGGGGCGCGAGCCTGTGCCACCCAAGCCGGAATTTATTGACCGTTGCATCACTGAAAAAGTAGTCATGGTGACAGGTGCGGGTGGATCAATTGGCTCCGAGTTGTGTCGGCAGATCGTCAAGTCTGGCCCCAGAGAACTGGTATTGCTGGATAATAGCGAGTACGCGTTGTACAACATCGAGCGAGAATTGCGCGATTTAATGGATGCGTCAGGACTAGACATCCAAATGGTGGCGTTGCTGGGGTCTGTTCAGGATGGCCGCCGGCTCGAAAGCGTATATCGAACTTTTCAGGTTGAGACCGTCTATCATGCGGCTGCCTACAAGCACGTGCCCATGGTTGAGTATAATGTGGCCGAAGGTGTCGCCAACAATGTGTTTGGGACCTGGCACGCTGCGGAGGCTGCGCGAAAGGCCGGTGTCGATACCTTCGTCTTGGTGTCGACCGACAAAGCAGTCAGGCCGACCAATATCATGGGTGCTTCCAAGCGTTTTGCCGAGATGATTTTGCAGGGGCTGGCGCAACGGGACACCAGAACCCGTTTTTGTATGGTTCGATTTGGGAATGTTCTGGGCTCCTCAGGGTCAGTAGTGCCCCTGTTCAGGGAGCAGATAGAAGCTGGAGGCCCGGTTACAGTAACCCACCCTGAAGTGACCCGCTATTTCATGAGTATCGCTGAAGCGGCGCAGTTGGTGCTGCAAGCCGGTGCAATGGGTACTGGAGGCGATGTTTTTGTGCTGGATATGGGCGAGCCAGTGCGCATCGTCGATCTGGCCCGTCGAATGATCCGTTTAAGTGGCTATGAAATGGATCACGATAACCATGTTGGCCATCATATTGATATAGAGTTCATTGGACTGCGCCCTGGCGAAAAGCTTTACGAGGAGTTGCTACTGGGTAGCAACGTAGCCGGAACGGGTCACCCGATGATCATGCGGGCAGAGGAAGAGTGCCTTTCTTACGGTCAGATTCATGGCTACGTCACCGACTTGGTGCGCTACTGTGATGACATGGACTGTGCTGGAATTACTTCGGTGCTGCGCAAGGCAGTTAGTGGCTTTAGTGAGCATGAAGTGCGTCACGACCTCGTTTGGAATAAGCAGGCTGAGCTCGACGCCCAGCCACAGACTACTGTTGTTCCTTCCAATGTGAAAGAACTCTTCCCCGATAAATCATCCTGATTTAATCGTCTACATCGTCCACCGAGTATTGCCCGCTGAGGCGACGACGTATGTGCGCCCAGGACATGCCCACTGCCAGCAGCAGAGCTACCAGTGTTAACGCAAGCCAGGTGATAGCGCCAGTTGCGTCCAGACTGAGCCAGCCTTGATCTACCAGTAGCCAAATCACGCAGGAGAACAGCGCAGTTCCCAAAATGATGCCCAGTGGCCCTAATGCATTAAAACTGGCTCGCAGAAAAATAATCCAGCCTATTGCCAACACTACTCCCAGCAGCGCAGGCACAGGCCCGAATTCGGTACCTTCGGCAAATACCCATCCCAGATAGGAATAATCAGTAGGGTTATAAGTTCCAAACACCAGCACAGCGGCAAAGATGAACCTTGCGATAAAACTGACCGTATTAAATTCATTCGACATCACATTGTCCCGTTCTAAAAAGCGAGTGTTGTCAGGATAGATGACTCAAGTCGTGGGAAGCAAGTCGCGCACAATGGCTGTCACCTCTATTTCGGTCATATAGCGGGGAACCGGATAAAGGTCTCCCGCTTCAGCCAGGGCTTCTTCAACAACACTGGGAATATCACTTGCTTGCAGTCCATTAGGCTTTAATGGAAGCTCCATCTCCGTCCGCAGGTCTATAATCGCTTTGATAAACTTCTGCGCGAGGGAGGAGGGCGCTTCTCCGCTCTCGCCCAGTCCTACCAGCACCGCCAGGTCAGCGAGTCTCTCATGGACGCAGTTTCCGTAAGCTGATAACACCTCAGGCAGTACCATAGCGTTGGCGTTGCCGTGCGGGGTTTGGCAGATCCGACCCAACTGGTGCGCGATTCCATGAACATAACCTACCGAAGTGCGGCCAAAAGCCGAGCCTGCGTAGAAGGAAGCCACAGCCATAGCGTCTCGCGCTTCCATGTCATCGCCATCGTGCCAGGCCCTGGCCAGGTAAAGGAACGTCAGTCGAACCGCAGCTTTGGCCTGGATTTCTGTGGCAGACGTGGACGCTGTGGACAGATAGGATTCAACAGCGTGGGTGAGGGCGTCCATTCCGGTCGCCGCCGTAATCGGTTTAGGCATTCCCTTCATTATTTCCGCGTCCAGCGCGACGTAGCCAGGAATCAGTTTGCTGTCCACTACAGGGACTTTTCGGTGTGTTTCCGGGTCGGTAATGACGGACGCGAGGGTGATTTCGGAACCTGTTCCAGCCGTGGTTGGCACGGCGAACAAGGGAAGTCCTGGATTTTTGGACTTCTGAATGCCATCAAATGATTTGAGGTCACCAGGGTTGCTGTATAGCAGGGCGATGAGCTTGCCGGCATCCAGCACTGAACCCCCGCCGACCGCGATTACCGCTTCGCAGGCTTCGGTTCGCAGTAGCGCTTCTCCCGCTTGTACCTGATTAAACGCTGGGTCGGGCAGAACACCATCGAATATTGCATATTCCACACCATCCTTCTCCAACTGCTGCTTGATGCCGTCTAGAATCCCCGAGCCTCCCAGAAAACTGTCGGTGACAATCAGGATTTTACGAATGCCTAATATTGCTACCTGTTCAGTGAGCACAATGGCCGAGCCCTGGCCCTTGTAGACTAACGGTGAATTTCGTGGAAGGAGGCGTAATAACCAGGTGACAGCGAAGGCCCGAATTTTGTAATAAAGGATTTTCACAAGTGTTGTTCCCAGGGTAAAAAAGGGGCTTATGATACTCCTGCAAAGTAGGGTCAGGCTACTTGGGTTTTTGCCCTCGGTAGTTTTTTCTTGCGCTGCCAGCGGGTGATGCTCGGCAAGGGCCTCAGGTTTTTCTTATGTATCGCCCTGGCGACGTTTTCGTTGACGAACTCGGTCATGGCGGCAGTGATTTGCCGCGCCATTTTATTGCCTTCCCTGTTAGTGGACATCACCAGCAGGTGCGGGTTGAGGGGATCCAGTGGCAGTTCATCCTGCGCTCTTTGTAAAATCACGAGCCTGGCTGGAATTTCAAGCGCTTCTTCACTGTTGACGCCTTCTCTTTTAAGGCGCTGGGCAACAAGATACTCATGCTCTTCAGCGTGTCTGCCAGCCGACACTAGAAAATCATCCTGGTGAATAATGCTGAGAAATGGGATGTCATAGGCTAGCAGAATATCCAGGGCTTTCAGGTGGCGTCTTTGATACTCCACTGGGCTATGCAAGCCGGCATTTATCTCTTTCGCCAACCCGTAAAGTGAGGCGGTTTTTAGCAATCGACCCCCAACAAGGCGCAATACATAGGGCATGTCCGCATTGAGCATGCGCTGCTGTACAGGTCTTTGTTCTAACATTTTTCGCAAACCAACGGTCATGCCATTGATGAACGGGCGGGATATCCTGCGCTTCAGAAAGCGGTCCAGCCCGGTGAGAGTTGACGCACTCTCGGCGAGATCACTGGGATGAGCCGGTCCTAGTTTCCCATTCTCATCCAGTTTATAAATGCGCTCAAACCCCGAATAATCCAACGCGGTATCATGCAGGACATGCGATACCAGTGACCTCACGTTCTCACCAGTGTTCGGTCCATCGCAAGGAGACCAGGTGGCAAGGTGGATAATGCCGCTGGCTCGCAGAGCGTCGATCAGCTGGCGATCTTCGGCCTTGAGTTTTTCGTAGGCTGGAATATCTGCGTCATAATCACTTAATACAGAGAGCAGTAGGTGGTCAGAAATCACCCCGGCTATGGAGTGCCCGGCAATGGGCACAGCTCTGCCCTTGCGCCAGTTACTGAGGATAGCCTTGCGCAGCGCGCGTGCGTAGTGTGGAAAAATTTCATCGCTGTCCATGAACTTGGCGCGACTGCCCCTATGCAGGGCAGAGACTGTCCAGGAGCTGGGCAAACGAATGAGCAGGTTGGCGAAGCTGAAGAGCCCCATAAATCCATGCATAAGCAAGATGTGTACACCGTTTTCTTCATCTCCAGCGCGGGTCTCTGCTTTGTTTTGAACGATCTGGCCCCGTTCACTGAACTCGAAAATCGTTTCATCAAAGTGAAGCGACTGCTCGTCGGCGAAAATGTACACCTTCTCTGCAACGTCCGGACTTTCACGAAGCAGGCGCAGGGGTGTTTCCATGACAGTTTGTTCGAAGTCGGCCGACTCTTCCATTTCAAAACGGCCAAGGGCTTTTAATTTAAGAGAGCCGGAGACAATGAGTGATATGCGCTCAGCGTTGATCAGAACTCCCCGATTAAGAGCCACTCTGAGAGCCCCGCCGTCCCGCTTTAACAGCAATGTGCCGGATTCTCGGTCGGCCAGCTCTGGCATATGGGGCGCGAGTGCGCCAATCGTCCCGTCTTTTCCTATGCCACTGACAATACAGTGGAAGGCCATAGATACGCCCAGCTTGCTCTGGATGTCTTGCTGGTAGCGCAAGGATTCCTGCTTTGCCAGCTGTATCGCGCGTCGCGACTTCCCGCTGTCTAGGGCTTGCTTGGCCGGTGCCAGGTTGATTGGGTGTACCAACGTGGTAATCATGGCATCAATAATATCGTCCAGATCTGAATCAGCGGACAGTTCGAGGCTGCGGGCCAGGACTTTAGTTCCCCGCTGCTTGCGCAGTTTTTCGGCGAGCGGGACGATAAAATTCATAATAAGTGACTGTTCTGCGCTCTCCCAGCCGGGTTCTCCGGTGGTTTCTTCCAGAAAGTAGAAGCGGACAAACCTCAACCAATCGATACTGTTATGGTGGTAATTAAGCCAGGCATGATATTGGGATTTAATCGTATTGCCACCGCCTACAGCAATGGCGAAGTAACTGCGTTTATAGTGCCCCCAAGCCCGGTAACGACCACGATCACGCCAGTCGTCAAACTGCTCTTGCAGTACCCGGGCGGCATGCCGTCCCGCCAGCGCGAGGGTAGCGGAAATGCCGACATGAATGCCGGCTTCCTCCTGAATCAGGGCGAAATTGTTAGGGCTGCTGCCAGGCTTCATGTTTTATTCCGTTACTGATGTTCGCCAAAATAGGCTCTGTGTAACTTGCCCGTTAATACCAGTAGATACGAATGCCTGAAGTAAAAGCCCAGCCTTCGTACCGACCGCCATCCCCGACAGTGTCCTTCATCTTCCCGTACTGGAGGCCGTTCTGCCACTTCAATTTTTGCCCGTAGAAAAAGTAGTTGGCTCCCAGGTAAAATTCGCTGTATTGGTCACCTTTATCGCCGACAATCTCCCGCTCATAGCGGCCCAGTCGCAGTCCGTTGGCGTTTTTACTATCCAGGTAGGTATAGCGTGCAACCCATTGGAGTTTTTCAGAACTGCTGTAAAACGGCATGAGCACCAGCCCCCAGATGTCACTCTGCTCTCCCCAACCGTTACCGGCAGATAGGTCTGTCCACAGCCCCCAGTGGCCATTCTCCCACTGACTGACCAGGTTGGTCACAGTGGAAAAATTGCGGGTGTTATTGAGTGGGTCTTGATCCTGATAAACGTAATCGAAGCGCACCTTTGCCGTTTTCAGTTCCAGCATTGGTGAGAAATTCCAGCCCAGAGAAGTGAGGGTAAAGTAACTACCGTCTTGAAAACCGACCTCGTCGTCAGGGTCACCAGAAAAAACGCCAGCCTGGTATGTAAGACCGTTCTCTAACTCACCTTTGGCACTGACACCTGAGAAATACTCAGCAGTAAACCAGAGGTTATTGGTCAAATTATTGCGTTCTGTTGTCAGTAGTTTTTTGGATGAGGTGGCGCCGTCCAGAGTGAAACCAGCAGAATGCTTGAAAAAACGAAGATCCAGCTCTTTCCCCGGGTTCCAGCCGACATAGGCATCGGTCAGCCTGCTATACCAATCCCCAACGGATTCTTGGAGATCGAAATCTCCTTCCAATTGTACGACCCAATCATTGGCGAGCTTGGATTTAAAGCCAAACCGAAACCGTCGCCATAGTAAGTCGTCGAATTCGCCTTCATCTGCATCAGCGAATATGGCGTCTGCCTGCAGCCTTCCTGACAGGGCAAAGTTCTTGACTAAGCCCGCACCCTCGGAGCCATCATAGAGTGTGAATTGATCCCAGAGGTTATCGTAGGAAGATTGGGCCTGGGCTAGACTCGGAGAAACAGTGATCAGAGCGAGGACCGCAAAAAAGTATGTTCTAGCTAATGGCATAACTGCCAATCCTCGAAGCAACGACGGATTACCCAAGTGAGTTTATCAGGGCAGGACTTGAAAGGAAGCAGGGAAGCGAAGAGTTTGCTTTATCCCAAAAAAAAAGGGCCGCATGATGTGCGACCCTCTCATTTGTATGGCTCCGCCTGCTGGGCTCGAACCAGCGACCCAATGATTAACAGTCATTTGCTCTACCAACTGAGCTAAGGCGGAAATGCTCTCTTCAGAGGCCGCGTATATTAATGATCACCGGGGTTTGGGTCAACAGCAATTTGGGGATTATTTTGCAATCTGGACAGGGCCTCGATTGAGGCTGCAATTGATCGCTATGTGGATGATAATAAACGGCTATTTTTCATTTAGGTCGACGCCGTGTCACGCCCATTCAAAGTTGAGTCCAGTTTCCAGCCAGCAGGGGACCAGCCCGAGGCCATTCGCCAGCTGGTAGAAGGTATACAAGCGGGTCTGGCGTCCCAGACCCTGTTGGGGGTGACGGGTTCAGGCAAGACGTTCACTATGGCTCACGTGGTTGAACAAATGCAGCGGCCAACGATTATCATGGCCCATAATAAAACGCTTGCTGCCCAACTCTACGGCGAGTTCAAGGAGTTCTTTCCTAATAACGCGGTAGAGTACTTCGTCTCCTACTACGATTATTACCAGCCTGAGGCTTATGTGCCCTCTTCCGATACCTTTATCGAGAAGGATGCCTCAGTCAACGAGCACATTGAACAGATGCGGCTGTCGGCGACCAAGGCGCTGATGGAACGCGAGGACTGTCTGGTGGTTGCTACCGTATCAGCGATATACGGATTGGGTGACCCTGCCTCTTATTACAAGATGCGTATGCATTTGTCGCGGGGTGAAATTATTGATCAGCGCGAGGTTTTACGTCATCTCGCTGACCTGCAGTACACCCGTAACGATGTTGACTTTGGGCGTGCAAACTACCGCGTGCGTGGCGACGTTATCGATATTTTTCCCGCGGATTCTGAGCGGGAGGCGGTGCGCATCGAATTGTTCGATAAAGAAATTGAAAATATCTACACCTTTGATCCCCTTACCGGAGCGGTAGAGAGTAAAGTGCCGCGCATCACGATTTTCCCGAAGAGCCATTATGTTACCCCTCGCGACACCATGCTTCAGGCTGTGGAACAAATCGAGGCCGAGTTGGCAGTCCGACTCGATCAACTTAAGGACAACCAGAAGCTGGTAGAGGCCCAGCGGTTAGGTCAGCGTACGAAGTACGACATGGAAATGATTCGCGAGCTGGGTTATTGCCAAGGGGTGGAAAATTATTCTCGTTACCTGTCAGGTCGAAAGGCAGGGGAGCCGCCGCCGACCCTGTTCGAGTATTTGCCCGATAATGCATTGGTTATTATTGACGAGTCTCATGCGACTATTCCTCAGATCGGTGCCATGTACAAAGGTGACCGCTCACGCAAGGAGACGCTGGTGGAATATGGATTCAGACTGCCATCCGCACTGGATAACCGGCCCTTGCGTTTCCAGGAGTGGGAGCAGCTGGTGCCACAGGCGATTTTTGTGTCAGCTACCCCCGGTGCTTACGAAGCAGACCACGCCGGGAGGGTGGTAGAGCAAGTTGTCAGGCCCACGGGCCTCATTGATCCTGAAATTGAAATTCGTCCTGCAACCTCGCAGGTTGACGACTTATTGGGAGAAATCAAACTCACCGTGGATCGGGGCGAGAGGGTATTGGTGACCACTCTCACCAAGCGCATGTCCGAGGATTTAACGGAGTATCTGGCAGATCACGGCGTTCGCGTGCGCTACCTGCACTCTGATATCGATACGGTCGAGCGCGTAGAAATCATCCGTGACCTGCGGTTGGGTGAGTTTGATGTGCTGGTGGGTATTAACTTGCTGAGGGAAGGACTGGATATGCCGGAGGTGTCGCTGGTGACCATTCTTGATGCAGACAAAGAGGGTTTTTTGCGCTCTGAGCGTTCATTAATCCAGACCATTGGACGGGCAGCCAGAAATCTCAATGGTCGGGCTATTCTTTATGCAGACCGCATGACGGGTTCAATGGAGCGAGCGATAGCAGAGACTGCGCGGCGCAGGGAAAAGCAGTTGGAACACAACGAGGAACACGGCATAACGCCCAGGGGGGTGGAAAAGTCGGTCAAGGATATTATGGAAGGCGCTCGGCGGATGCCAACCAAGGGCAAGGGCAAAAAAGTGGCGGAGCCCAAGTTGGCCTTTGGTGCCGAGGTGGCCAGGCTGTCGCCAGCGGCTTTGTCTCGAAAGCTGAAGCAGTTGGAGTCTCAAATGCAAGAGCACGCCAAAAACCTGGAGTTCGAGGAGGCGGCCGCTCTGCGGGATCAGCTGACCGAGTTCAAGCAAGTCGCGTTTTTGGCGGAGTAGTACCTAGGCCTCGTCTCTCGACATTACCTGTTCGAAATAGGCTCTGGCTGCGGGGGTAGCCGTCAGTTCAATCGACTCTTCTTCGCCGTCTGGTCCTAACCAGCTTGCAAGGTTTGACAGAACCGATTCCACAGGGCTCGTTGCCGTGCGCATCGCTCTGTTTTTCACCGGTTTAAGTGGCAACTCCTGGTGCGATTGGTGTGAGTGATCTCTTCCTGCTGGAAATGCGGTCATTATGGGTCTCCTCGTTTGTCAATGAGAGCATGTTAAGGGGAGATCACTGAACCACACATGGCCGAGAGCGACAGTGTGGTGGCCGTGTGCGCCTTTCTGCTGAGGCCTTTTTTTGCTGAGCTTTATGCGGCGGGCAGAGTCATAGTCACTTTTACCCCATTGGGATCATTCATATTTTCGGCGTATACCTTGCCCTTGTGGTAGTCACTAATCAGTCGCACCACGTGCAGTCCCAATCCAAGGTGCACAGTTTCGTCACTGTTTTGGCGCACCGACACCATAGGTTCAAACAGCTTGCTCTTGAGGTTCGCAGGTATTCTCGGTCCTTGGTTACAGACCGCGACCGCCCAATCACCATCGATAGCTTCCAACTGCAGTTCGATGTGCGAGCCGTCGCTGCTAAACGACACCGCATTTTCCACAAGTTTGTCCAGTGCCTGGGCAAGTAACTCCGGCGCCGCCCATGCAAGTGCTTGCTCTTGGCTGGTATTCAATGTGACGGCGTTAGTGCTGTATAAATCGCTATAGGCGGCGCACATCTCTCGCAATAGTGTGACCAGGTCGAAAGCAACGGTCTGGTTGTTACGAATACTTTCCTCCAGCCTGGATGCTTCGCTCATTGCGTTGAGCATACGGTTAAGTCGACTGAGGCCGCCTCTTGCCCGCTCGAGATAAATGTCGGTTTTTTCTGTATTGCCCTGCTCCAGGTTTTCCAGCGAACTCTGGATTATCGCAATCGGGGTTCTGAGCTCATGCGATAGTTTGCGGCTCAAGGTTCGCAGGTACTCGTTGTATTCCCGCAGTTTTTCCAGCAGGTCGGCATAGTGACGCGACAACTCTCCTATTTCATCCTGCGCCCGACTGCGCGGGAATTCACCTGCGATAGCCCCTTCGGTATCGATGACCTTACTGGCTGCATCACTGAGACGTCTGATTCGGATTGATAGCAGGGTGGCATAAGCGAGCAGGCCCATTGCACCGATGCCAATAGCGAGCAGGCTATAACCGAGCAAACGGCTGAATGCCTGGTCGGTGAGCGACAGGTACTGCTCTCCACTCTGGCTTACTATCACGCTACCTATGACCCTTTCACCGTGAAATATGGGCGAGGCAGCCGCCAATAGAGTGCGAGTTTGACTGGCAGCAGCCCGATAGCGTGAACTGCTGTGCACACCGGCTAATGCGCTAGCTACGCTTTGTTTAGCGAGTTTACCTGGGTTACCAGCGACCGGGACGGAGGGTAGGTCATTCTCAGCCAAAATGCTGCGATAAACCCATCGAAGTAACCAAAAGGTGTCTGAGTTCGCGGAACCCGCAGCGATTGGCTTTAATTCACCGACCCGCCAACGTCTGTTGTCAGTCACCTGGATTTCACGAGTTGCATGAGAAAATGGCGCCAGGGAATCGAGCAGCGCCGCGGACGTATAAATTAGCCAGGGGGGAGCACTGGTCTCCAGCGCTGAGATGTTGCCAAGAGTTTCGAAGGGAGCGTTTTCTTTGCCGCTTTTATTGACGATATAGAAGCCGAGCCGTTCCCCGGTGTAAGCCAACGGTATTTCCAACTCAAGGGTGTAACCGCCCACCGCATCCTGCCAATAGCCCTGTATGCGTCCAGGATCATTGCCGCGCCACCTGCGGTTAGCCGCACGGGCTCGCAGGTTTCCCGGCGCAGCTGTAGCGATGACATATTCTTGTCGTTTCCCGTCCTGCCAGGTTCTCAGAATCAGGCGGTCTCCGTTGGGCTCACGGGAGAGCCCGGGGTTGTGGTAGATCACCTCTGGGTCTTTCACCTGTATTAACAAATATAGATTAGAGCCGCGCGTCACCGCTCGATAGCTCAGGGCCAGCGGCATGCTCAGGTCAGGGTTACTCAGGCTGGTTTTTGGCACATCTTCCCAGCCTTCGGCATAGCCATCCAGAGGGACGTACTGCGCCGATGGCAGTGCATACACAGGTGGCCGAGTATCGGCGGGCGATGTGATGCGAGCAGGGTCCGGATAGAGAGTTTTTTGCTCGGCGCCCACCACGGCGGCGACTGCCTCCGCTGTGGCCTGCAGACCCTGTTCCTGGCCCTGGCGAAGGGCTCCCTCCATTTCACGGATGAATTGACATCCTGCCCAGGGCAACGAAAGCAGCAGCAGGGAGACCAGAATCAACTGGCGCCGCAGGCTGAATTTTAGCCCTTCCATCGGTAACCTACGCCGTAGGCTGTATCAATGCTGCCAAAGTCAGCATCCAGTGCCTGAAATTTGCGCCTGATTCGTTTGATGTGGGAAGTGATGGTGTTGTCATCCAGTACGACATTGGCACAGTCCATTAGCTGCTGCCGATTTTTGACGTGCCCCGGGTGGAGTGCAAGCGTATGCACCATCCAGAACTCGGTTACGCTAAGTTCCAGGGGCAGTCCACGCCAGTTGGCTGTCATTCGCTCTTTGTTTAACTCCAGCGCACCTTGCACAACAAGATGCTTCTCCTGCTCCGGCTTCTGCAGAGCCTTGACCCGGCGAAACAGTGCATTAATCCTGGCGGTTAATTGTGCCTGGCTAATGCCTTTGGTGAGGTAGTCATCGGCTCCCAATCGGAAGCCGGAAATAATGTCCAACTCGGAATCTCTCGCGGTCAGAAACACAATCGGTATACCGGGAGCGCGGGCGCGCAGATCTCGGCAGAGTTCAAAGCCGCCTTCCATTTCCTTGCCGAGTCCTACATCGATGATGGCAAGGTCAGGTAGCTGGATAGCGAAAGCGTCTGCGGCGCTGTCGCGATCGGCAAATAAAGAGACACGAAAACCTTGCCGCTGCAGGTGGTCACGGTAGTTTGCGGCAATGGCCGCTTCATCTTCAACGATGGCAATGTGCTGTTGCATATGGTCCCCGGTCCTTGGTGATACCGCTATGGTTTCAAATATACCTTGTTAGCTCAAGCGCTCGTCATAATTGATCATAATTGGACATTGAAATGCCATTATTCGTGCCGTTGATTGCCATTGTTGAAAGTTTAGATAGAGGAAATCTAATCTGGAGTTTGAACAATGTATTTATCTCGCATCCATCAATTGTTTTCCCGTGATCTAAAGCGTTTCGGAGGCTGGCAATATTGGCTGTTGTTCCGGTGTCTTCCTACGTTGGTGTTCACCGCCCTATCAATAATGATCCTGGCAAGTACTAGTGCGCAGGCAGAAGACTATCTGGATGATGTGGCCAGTGGTCAAATGCTACTGCGGGAGGAGGGTGAAGCTTACCAGCCAGCGCCAACCCAATCGACCAAGGTGGACTTGGTAGTGACAGGGATGCTGGCCACAGTCACTGTGGAACAGGAATTTCACAATGCGGGGGCCGATTGGGTTGAGGGTGTCTATGCCTTTCCGCTGCCTGAAGACGCGGCGGTGCGACGTCTAGAAATGTTGATAGGCGAGCGGCGAATTGTCGGTAAAATTCGTGAACGAAAAGAAGCTAAACGCGTTTACCAGCAGGCACTTAAGCAAGGGAAAAAGGCTGTTTTGGTGGAGCAGCAGCGGCCGAACTTATTTACTAATCGGGTGGCCAACATCGCTCCGGGAGAGAAGATTACTGTCAGGCTCGAGTACGTGCAGAGCGTGGAACATCGCAGTGGACGCTTTTCTTTGCGCTTGCCTACCACGATCACGCCACGATACATGCCAGGGGTTGAGACAGAAACGGCAAACCAGGATATGAACGAAAACGTTGCTGTGACCCCCAGCCATGGTTGGGCATGGCCCACAGATCAGGTCACGGATGCACACTTGATTTCGCCGCTACAGTATTTCGCGCAGGGATCGGATTCAGCGCCCTTAAACCGGATTAAAATTTCAGCACGATTAGATATGGGCATGCCTCTAGCGAGTATTGATTCACCCTATCATGAGATTGCTCTCAGTCGTCGCGCGGGTGTTTACAGCGTCAAGCTGGCTCAGGGTAGCGCCGAAATGGATCGGGATTTTGTGTTGCAGTGGTCTGCGGCGTCAGGAAGTCTCCCGGGCGCTGCCTTTTTTACTGAGCGTGTCGATGATCAGTACTATGGTCTGCTGATGTTGGTGCCGCCTGCTTCCCAGAGAGCTGCTGAAACCGTGCCCAGGGAGATTGTGTTTGTTGTAGACACTTCAGGCTCTATGGGCGGCGTCTCTATCAAACAGGCGAAGGGAAGTCTCACCAGGGCTTTACGCCACCTGGGCCCGAATGATCGTTTCAATGTGATTGAGTTTAACTCCAGTCATCGAGCATTGTTCCAGCATGCGGTGCCTGCCAGTCATCACAACCTGCAGTTGGCGAGCGAGTATGTTCGTCATCTGGAAGCGTCCGGCGGGACAGAAATGATGCCGGCTCTGCAACTGGCCCTCAAGTTGCCTGGAGCGCAGGATGAGCTCCGCCCCGAGCCTGCATTGCGCCAGGTGATTTTTATCACCGATGGTGCGGTGGGAAATGAATCTGCGCTATTTGAACACATTGTTGACAGCCTGGGCGGTAGTCGGCTTTTCACCGTCGGCATCGGTTCAGCACCTAACGCCTGGTTTATGCGAAAAGCCGCGGAATATGGACGTGGTACGTTTACCTACATTGGCGATGTGGCTGAGGTGGGTGAGAAAATGGATGCATTGTTTCTGAATTTGACCCGTCCTGTTGCGACCCATCTGAATGTCGATTGGCCCGACGGGGTTGATGTGTGGCCCGCACGAACGCCTGATCTTTACGCCGGAGAACCGCTGTTGATTGCGGTCAAATTAGGCGACGAGTTGCCTATTGATGGTTTGAAAATTCAGGGATTGTTGGGAGAGACAGAGTGGTCGACGAAGCTGCAGTTTCCAGCCGCATTGAATCCTTTAAGCATGAACAATAGTGAGGGTGTGGCCACCTTATGGGCCCGCAAAAAAATCGAGGGGCTGATTGATGAAAAGTATCGAGGTAAGAGTGAAGATTGGGTGCGAGAGCGAGTATTACCTCTTGCGCTAAAACACTCTTTGCTCAGCCCCTATACCAGTTTTGTTGCGGTGGAGGAGGTTGTTTCTCGTCCCGAGAGCGAGGCAGCAAAAAGTAAGCCTTTGCCTAATACGCGGCCACAAGGTCAAAGTCCTCAGTTTTTTGCCTATCCCAACACGGCGACGACGGCGGCTGCCAACATCTGGTTGGGCAGCTTTCTGCTGTTGATAGCCCTATTTATTATCGCGATAAGGGAGCGAAGTGCTGATGCCTGATTTGATGGCCCGTGCACTGTTGCCACTGCTGATACTGCTGGCATTGCAGCAATTGGGAAGCGCAGGGCTTATTAAAGCCAAAGCCGGACTGGCCCCTCTGATGCTGGCAAAAGCCTGGGAGCAGAGCCTTGCTTCCCAGGGGCGCCCCGTGAAACCGTGGCCATGGGCGGATACCTGGCCTGTGGCGAAGTTGCAGGTTCCTTCGATGGGGATCTCACAGTTTGTTTTAGCCGGCGACACGGGCAATGCGCTGGCCTTTGGACCAGGACATAATCTTGCGTCGGCTGCATTAGGGGCGGCGGGCCCTGCAATGATAGGCGGGCATCGAGATACCCATTTTCAGTTTCTCCAACACCTCAGAAAGGGTCAGCGAATAGTGCTGCAGTTGCCCGACGGTTTGTTGAGGCACTATCGGGTGAAGCAAATGACTGTTGATACTGCATCAGGTGACATGCTCTGGCCCAATGTTGGAGAGCAACTTCTGTTGGTGACTTGCTATCCTTTTGATGCGTTTGTGACCGGTGGTTCAGAGCGTTTTGTGGTGACGGCTGAGCCAGAATCCTTGCCACTGCAGACATTGGACGCATTGGGTGGCGAACCACAGCGAATATTGCTTTAGGCTAAATTGTGATTTTAGAAGCCCTGGGTCTTGCTGCTATAATCCAGCGCCCACTGAATGACGATGCACAAAGTTATGCCTGCGACTAATATGAAGCCACTGGATTCTGTCTGGTTGATGATGGAAACACCGGATACCCCAATGCATGTGGGTGTTCTGGCGAGCTTCGCGAAACCCGGCAGTGCCAGCAGGAGTTTTTATGCTGATATGGCTGAACAAATGCGCGCGGCGCAGGTTGTTTCGCCCTGGAATAGCCGCTTGTCCGGGGGATTAAGCCCGGGCATGATTCCGGACAGAGAATTTGACATCGACTATCATTTCAGACGTTCAGCGCTTCCGCAGCCGGGGGGCGAGCGAGAGCTGGGAAGAATGGTTTCTCGTTTGCACAGCAATCCACTGGATCGAAGTCGGCCTCTTTGGGAATTCCATTTGATTGAAGGTTTGGAGCGTGACAGGTTCGCCTTCTACGTTAAAATTCACCACGCGTTGGTAGAAGCCGTAAACGGAGTATCTGCACTGCTTTCTAATTTATCCTCTCGATCTCGAGTGCGCACAGCGAATCCTCTGTGGTCTCAGCCGCTGGCTGACCATGACAATGACGATCTTACCGCGGGGCTGAATTCATCGGGTCTGGCCGAGTCTTTGGACTCGATAGCTTCTCTGGGTAGAGCTGCGATGGGAATTGTGCAAGGCGCCGTTCGTCCGGGCGAGCGAAACAGTTTTTTATTTCCCCGGGGCACTCCCCGATCAACTTTGAACAGACGGATTAATTCGCAGCGTCGATTCGCAACTCAGCAGTTTGAGGAGCAGCGTATCGCCGCTTTGGCGAAGGCCACTGACAGCACGGTTAATGAAATTCTTACCTATCTTTGTGGCAGCTCTCTGCGCCGGTTTTTTAAGGAGTACAACGCGCTGCCTGAAGAGTCACTGATTGGCGTAATGCCGATTTCATTGCAGGAGCATGGTGAGCATTTAGCGGGTAATGCGATTGCGGGATTGAGGGTTCCTTTAGGGACTCATGTTGGCGACTCTGTCGCCCGCCTCGATACTGTGAAAGAAGCAATGAAGCGAGTGCGGAAGGATCGTGCAGCTTTGCCTCGCGAGACAGTGACACCCTATGTTCTGATGAGGGCGGCTCCAATGTTTGCCAGCCAGCTGAAAGGCGTTGGGCAGTTCGTGCCGCCATTATTTAACCTTGCAGTTTCCAATACACCGGGCTCAGAGAAGCCGCTTTATTTTAATGGGGCTCGCCTGGAGGCGGTCTACCCCTTGAGCCCACTGTTACAATTTAATGCGCTGAGCATAGATTGCGTAAGCTACGCAGGCACTTTCAATATTGGCTTCACCGGCGCCCGCGACACATTGCCTCGCCTGCAGCGAATGGCAGTCTACTTCGGTAAGGCTCTGGAAGAGCTTGAGGAACGGGTTGCCCTGGAGGAGGGTGCAGCATGAACAAACTCGCTAAATTAGCCCTGGACCAGGGTCTTGCCTTAAATCATCGCATGTCCGGCGTCACCGCAAACAGTCTTGATTGGTTGTTCAAACGAGACACATTGATCAAGTCAGGGCGAACCTGGTTTGAGCTGGTGCACGATGGCGACTTGATGTCGGTACGGTATTACGAATTACCCGACGAAGACGAAATCGGCCTGGTTGACGGTAGCACTATGCCGATAAGGCGCGAGCAACATCCGGTGCCTCTGGTCTTGGTGCCGCCGCTGGGTGTTACAACGGAAACTTTCGACTTGATGCCCCAGCGCAGCCTGGTGCGTTATTTGGTGGCACGTGGGTTTAAGGTCTATTTACTGGATTGGGGCAAGCCGAAAAAAGAACACGCTCATCTGGGTATGTTGGATTATTGCGAGGACATGATGGGCACTGCCCTGGATAAGGTTCGTCGCCATTCTGGCAGTAAAGAATTGTCTTTGATGGGATGGTGCATGGGTGGCCTGTTCTGTCTTTTCTATCAGGGAATCGTCAAGGATAGGAGTATCCGCAATATTGTGACTATCGCCAGTCCTATTGACCTGGAGACAGGCAAGGGTGTTATTTCCATGGTTGCCGGTGTTGCGCAGGCGCTGGACGGGCCGGCTCAATTGGTGAGCAACTACACGAATCTTCGTCTCAATACGCTAAATCCCGCTCGCTTGTCTATGCCCGATTGGGCGACCACAATAGTCTTTAAATTGACGGACCCTGTGGGAAGTGTGACCACCTATTGGGATTTGGTGACCCGGCTATGGGATCGAGAGTTTGTGGAGTCTCATTCCACCACGTCGGACTATCTCAATAATATGTTGCGCTATCCTGGCGGCGTAGTGCGGGATATGGCCGGCGAGGTTGTCAGCGAGAATCAGATTGCCACTGGTCGGGTGCAAATACGCGATAAGGTGGCAGAACTCGACAGTATCCAATCCGCCCTGCTGGCATTCGCAGGTGAGACCGACAACCTGGTGCCACCTGAGGTAGCGGAGCGTAGCGTGGAAATTGTCGCCTCAAACGACAAACAGTTCCGCGTTGCTCCCGGAGGGCACATGGGGGTGATTATCGGCAGCAAGGCCCAGAGTGAGGTATGGAGTCAATCTGCTGATTGGTTGGAAGAGCGTTCCCAGGCGAAGCCGGTGAGGGCAAAACGCAAGCCCGTGTTAAAAACCAAGGCTGCAGCAAAAAATAAGGCCAAAGTGCGGCCGAAGCTCAAAGCCAGGGCGGCGCGGAAATAGCCAGCTGGTAGCGTAAATTCTTCCTCTTTAATTAACGCCCTAGCTCCATTAGAATGCGCCTCCGGCCTAGCTAGGGGCCGGCAGCAGCACAAACATTCAAACTTAGGGTAACGGGTCACTGAATTGGTCACTAAAACACGGAATCGTTGCCGTGAAAATGTGAAAAGCTTAGTGAAAACAACCAGTTACGAAGCGCCATGTGGCCACTAGTAGGGGCCACCACTGACACCAGGAAAACGTATGCCTGTTATTACTCTGCCAGATGGCAGCCAACGCGCTTTTGAGAACCCCGTTTCTGTTCACGACGTCGCCGCCGATATCGGCCCCGGCCTGGCCAAAGCGGCCCTGGCGGGCGTGGTCGATGGCCGTGAGGTAGATACCTCCCATATTGTTGAGGCGGACGCTGCGCTTGCCATTATCACTGAGCGCGATGAAGCGGGACTGGAAGTAATCCGTCACTCCACCGCTCACCTGCTGGCTCAGGCAACACAGCAGCTATTTCCCGGTATCCAGGTCACCATCGGCCCGGTGATTGAGGATGGTTTCTTTTACGACTTTGCTACTGGCCATAATTTTACTCCGGAAGACCTCGAGAAAATCGAGCAACGGATGGAAGAAATCGTTCAGCAGGACCTGACGGTGGAGCGTATTGTCTGCAGTCGTGAAAAGGCGGTCGAAATTTTCCGCAATATGGGCGAGCGCTACAAGGTACAAATTATTGAAGAGCTGCCTGCTGACGAGGAAATTTCAATTTATCAACAAGGTGCCTGGATGGACCTCTGCCGGGGCCCCCATGTACCCAGTACAGGGAAGCTCAAAGCGTTCAAGCTGACCAAGGTGGCTGGAGCTTATTGGCGCGGTGACTCCAACAACGAAATGCTGCAGCGTGTTTACGGCACAGCCTGGGCAAATAAGAAGCAGCTTAAACAGTACCTCAATAGAATCGAAGAAGCCGAAAAGCGCGATCATCGCAAGATCGGTAAAAAACTTGATCTGTTTCATACCCAGGAAGAAGCCCCGGGCATGGTTTTCTGGCACCCCGCTGGTTGGAGTATTTACCAAACAATCGAGCAGTACATGCGCGAAGGGCAGCAGCAACACGATTACCAGGAAATTAAAACACCACAACTGGTCGATTTGTCCCTGTGGAAGAAGTCGGGACATGCCGACAAGTTTGGCGATGACATGTTCATGCTTAAGGCAGAGGACCGCGAGTTTGCTGTCAAACCCATGAACTGCCCCTGTCATGTGCAGGTGTTTAATCAGGGCTTGAAGTCCTATCGTGACTTGCCACTGCGATTGGCTGAATTTGGTTCCTGCCATCGCAATGAGCCCTCGGGTTCATTGCACGGGATCATGCGTGTCCGCGGCTTTGTGCAGGACGATGCCCACATTTTTTGTACCGAAGAGCAGATCCAGCCTGAGGTTTCTTCTTTTATCGATTTCTTGCACTCGGTCTATGAGGATTTCGGCTTTGCAGATGTGATTTATCGTCTGTCGACTCGCCCGGAGCAAAGGGTGGGTTCCGACCAGGACTGGGACAGGGCGGAAAAAGCCTTAGCCGACGCACTGAATGCCCAGGATCTTCCGTGGGAGACATTACCAGGAGAAGGCGCTTTTTACGGTCCCAAGATCGAATTCTCGCTCAAGGATTGCATTGGTCGAGTCTGGCAATTAGGTACCATTCAGGTTGATTTTTCCATGCCCGGTCGTCTTGATGCGCAGTACGTAGCGGAGGACGGTTCTCGTCAGGTGCCGGTGATGTTGCACCGGGCCATACTTGGATCTTTCGAGCGATTTATCGGAATATTGATCGAACACTATGAAGGGATATTCCCCACCTGGTTGGCTCCAACACAGGCTGTAGTGCTCAATATCACCGATAAACAGTCCGAATATGCCAAATCTGTGGAAGATTCCTTAAAAAACAAGGGGTTTCGGGTCATTTCGGACTTGAGAAACGAGAAGATCGGCTTTAAAATCCGCGAGCACACGATTCAGAAGGTTCCGTACCTGCTTGTGGTAGGGGACAAAGAAGTAGAATCACAGACATTGGCCGTGCGCGCCCGTCGTGGTGAGGACTTGGGATCCATGGATCTCGAAGCGTTTGAAACGCACCTCGCAGACGATGTAGCGCGACGCGGTCGTATTGCATTGAATTAATGGAGATACAGCATTAAGAAAGATAGCGGCAAAGGCGCCAGCAAAAAGGCGATCATCAATGACCAGATTACGGCAGACCCCGTGCGTCTGGTTGGAGCCGAAGGAGAGCAGGTAGGCATAGTTCCGCTGAGCGAAGCGATTGCAGCGGCTGAGGCAGCCGGTATGGACCTCGTTCTAATAGCTGATTCGGAACCCGCAGTCTGTAAGGTAATGGACTACGGGAAGCATATATTTGAAGCAAAGAAGCAAAAATCTGCTCAGAAGAAGAAGCAGAAGCGTACCCAGATTAAAGAAATGAAGTTTCGTCCAGGGACGGAGGAAGGAGATTATCAGGTAAAACTACGCAACCTGACACGTTTCCTTGAAAACGGCGATAAGGCCAAAGTAACGCTGCGTTTTCGCGGTCGTGAAATGGCTCACCAGGAAATTGGCATGGAGCTACTCAAACGAGTAGAAGCTGATCTGGCCGAGTTGGGTGGTGTCGAGCAATTCCCGAAAATGGAAGGCCGACAGCTCACAATGGTTATCGCACCCAAGAAGAAGAACTGATGGCATTGTGACGCCTCAGTTTCTTTAATTTTTATTACTCAAATGCGGAGTATTTGATTATGTCAAAAGCAAAAGTTCACAGTGGTGCTGCCAAGCGGTTTAAAAAAACCGCCGGCGGATACAAGCGTAAAAGCGCGAACAAGAGTCACATCCTGACCAAGATGACTACCAAGCGTAAGCGTCAGCTGCGTGGAACCAGCATGATTGATAAGAACGATGTTGTTCTGATCGATCGTATGATGCGTGCCAAGTAACGGTAAAGGAGAAGACTTATGCCTCGCGTAAAACGTGGAGTGGTGGCTCACCGCCGTCACAAGAAAATTCTGAAGCAGGCCAAAGGTTACTACGGTGCCCGAAGCCGTGTATTCCGAGTTGCCAAGCAAGCCGTTACCAAGGCTGGCCAATATGCATACCGTGACCGTCGTCAGCGCAAGCGTCAATTTCGCGCGCTGTGGATCACTCGCATCAATGCCCAGTCTCGAGCCAATGGCCTTAGCTATAGCCGTCTGATCAATGGTCTTAAAAAGGCCGATATCGCGCTGGATCGCCGTGTATTGGCGGACCTTGCGGTTCACGACAAGCCGGCTTTTGCAGCGATCGTGGAGCAAGCGAAAGCCTCTTTGGCTTAAGCCCACCCCCACCGCGGCAGTTTCGCGGTTCGCTGGCTACATGTAAAACTAAAAGGGAAAGGGCTCAGCTCTTTCCCTTTTTTTATGTACAGGAGATGCGGTATGTCGCGAAAGAGCGGCAATAGGGTCCGCTGGCTGGGGAACAGATGCGTTCTCCCAGTCATAAAAATACTAGCGTCACTCTCGCGAAGGCGGGAACCCAGAGGCCTTGATAATCCTCTGGATACCTGCCAACAGCGGGGAGACGAAAATTAATCACTCAGAGATAGAGATTAATGGAAAACCTTGAAGCACTGGCCAGTGAGGCCAAAGCTGCAATAGAAGCAGCCGGTGATGGCGCTGCACTGGAACAATTGCGGGTGGATTATCTGGGGAAGAAAGGCGCGATCACGGCGTTGCTCAAAGGCCTGGGCAAGTTGTCTGCGGAAGAGCGGCCGCAAGCTGGCGCTCAGATCAACCTGGTGAAACAGGAGTTGCAGGGACTGATTGGCGAGCGCAAAGCAACATTGGATGCGTCAGCGGTAGCCCGGCAACTGGCGGCCGAAACCATCGATGTCACGCTCCCTGGGCGCGGACAATCTACCGGCGGTATTCACCCGGTTACCCGCACCATGGAGCGTATGGAAGCTTTTTTCGCCGCCATTGGCTTTGAGGTGGTTGAGGGGCCTGAGATTGAAGACGACTACCATAACTTCGAGGCACTCAATATCCCCGCTCATCATCCCGCGAGAGCCATGCACGACACATTTTATGTCGACGAGCACACGGTGCTGCGAACACATACGTCACCAGTGCAGGTGAGGGTGATGGAGAGCCAGGAACCGCCGCTAAAAATTATTTGTCCGGGGCGTGTGTATCGCTGTGACTCGGATCTGACCCATACGCCCATGTTTCACCAGGTAGAGGGGTTATTGATAGATGAGCATTCAAGTTTCGCAGACCTCAAGGGTGTCATCGAAGAGTTCTTACGCGTGTTCTTTGAAAAGGAATTGGATGTCCGCTTCAGGCCGTCTTATTTTCCTTTCACTGAGCCTTCTGCAGAGGTCGATATTCAATGCGTGAACTGCGGTGGCGACGGTTGTCGGGTTTGTAGTCATACCGGATGGCTGGAGGTTATGGGTTGCGGAATGGTGCACCCCAAAGTCTTCGAATCATCTAATATCGACACTGAAAAGTACTCGGGCTTTGCCTTCGGTATGGGCGTCGAGCGCCTTGCCATGTTGCGCTATGGCGTCAACGACTTAAGGCTGTTCTTTGACAACGACCTGCGTTTCCTCGAGCAGTTCTGACCACAGCGATTTCTGGAGAATATAGATAGTGATTATCAGTGAACAGTGGCTGCGTGAATGGGTCAGCCCCGAAATTAGTACCGAAGACCTGGCGCACCAAATTACCATGGCCGGGTTGGAAGTGGATGCGATCGACCCTGTCGCCGGTGAATTTACCGGCGTTTTAGTGGCAGAAATACTCTCCGCCCAGCAGCACCCGGATGCGGATAAGCTGCGGATCTGTGAAGTAAGCACGGGCGCCGAGACGGTGCAAATAGTGTGTGGCGCACCCAATGCGCGTGCTGGGCTCAAGGCGCCACTGGCAACCGTCGGGGGAGTGTTGCCCGGTAATTTCAAAATCAAGAAGGCTAAACTGCGGGGCGCAGAGTCCGTCGGGATGCTCTGTGCAGAGCAGGAGTTAGGTTTATCTGACGCCAGTGATGGTTTGATGGAATTGGCCGATGACGCCCCGGTGGGTGTTGATCTTCGAGATTACCTCAAGCTGGATGACCGAATGATTGAAATCGGTCTTACACCTAACCGCGCTGATTGCCTCGGGCTTGCGGGCATCGCGCGGGAAGTAGGGCTGCTGAACGAGCTTGCAGTGAAAGCGTCTTTGATAGAGGCCGTACCAGCGTCAATAGAAGACTCTTTTCCTGTTGAGTTGCTGGCTCCCGAGCGTTGTCCTCGGTTTGTTAGCCGAGTGATTCGCGGGATCGATATTTCCAGTCCCAGTCCACTGTGGTTGCAGGAAAAATTGCGCAGGGTCGGCTTGCGTTCTATTGATGCAGTAGTGGACGTCACTAACTTCGTAATGATGGAGTTGGGGCAGCCCATGCACGCCTTTGACTACGGCAAGCTGGAGGGCGGCGTCAGGGTTCGCACCGCTGAACAGGGCGAGAGTTTGGAGTTGCTGGACGGCCAGACTGTAGAGCTGGATAACGAGACGCTGGTCATTGCAGACCAAGGGAAAGCCGTAGCCATGGCTGGAGTCATGGGAGGGCAGGGAACTGCTGTCAGCGACAGCACAGTCGATCTGTTTCTTGAGGTGGCTTTCTTTACGCCAGAGCTGATGGCAGGAAAAGCCAGGTCTTATGGTATGCATACAGATGCATCTCATCGCTTTGAGCGAGGTGTCGATTTCAAACTGCAGGCCACCGCTATGGAGCGGGCTACTGCGTTACTACTCGAAATTGTTGGCGGAGAGGCGGGTCCACTGCAGGAGACGGTCTCCGAGCCCCACTTGCCTGTTCGGCCTGATGTTTCGCTGCGCGCTGCGCGCATTCAAAAATTGCTCGGCTTTGAGATGGACAGCGAAGAGGTTGTTCGCATTCTGGCGGGTCTTGGTTTGGGCGTGACTGCCACTAATGAAGGATGGAATTGCACTGTGCCAAGTTGGCGATTCGACATTGCCATCGAGGCGGATTTGCTGGAAGAGCTGGCCCGGGTTTATGGCTACAACCGATTACCAGTGACGCAGATCAATGCCAATCTTGAGATTCCGTCCCGTCCTGAACAATCATTGGCATTATCGGATCTGCGATGCCACCTGGCGGCAAGAGGCTATAGAGAGGCTATCACCTACAGCTTTGTCGATCCTAAATTACAGCAGATGTTCGACCCCGGTCTAAAGCCAGTAGCCCTGAGTAATCCCATATCTGCCGATATGGCCGTTATGCGCACCAGCTTGCTTCCAGGTCTTGTTGCTGCGGTATTACGTAATACCAATCGACAGCAGCCGCGAGTACGGATGTTTGAAACAGGCCTGCGTTTCTTGCCAGGTGAGGACGGTCTGAAGCAGGTGCCCAGTCTGGCGATGGTGATGACTGGCAGTCGCTTCGAGGAGGCCTGGAATGCTGATTCCGATGCAGGTGACTTTTTCGATTTGAAGGGTGATCTTGAGAGCCTGCTTGAACTTACCAGGGCGTCTGAGAGCTTCAGTTTCAGCGTTGCCAGCAGAGATGCTTTGCACCCTGGTCAAACGGCCCTGATTCACCGTGATGAGGAGGTGGTGGGTTATTTGGGTGCACTGCATCCTTCGTTGTGCAGTGAGTTAGGTTTGAACGCACCGCTTTATGCCTGTGAGATTACCCTTTCGGCGTTGCTCCAACGCGATCTGCCCGAGTTTGCCGAGCTCTCCAAGTTCCCCGAAGTTCGACGAGATTTGGCCGTTTTAGTGGATAAAACGGTTCCGTCTCACGAACTTATGGCAAATGTTCGTGCCTCGGCAGGGACTTACCTCACGGACTTAACCCTCTTTGATGTCTATGATGGCAAAGGCATTGATCCTAAACGAAAAAGTCTGGCCCTGGGTTTGACTTTCAGAGATTCTTCACGCACTCTTAGTGACGAAGACGTGAATCTGGCAGTCGACCAAGTCGTTGATTCGCTGGAGAAAAAGTATAAAGCCGAGCTTAGGAACTAGGTAACGGGACGATGACCGCGCTAACAAAATCTGAAATGGCAGAACGCCTGTTTGAGGAGCTTGGGCTCAACAAACGGGAAGCCAAAGAGATTGTTGAGCTCTTTTTCGAGGAGATCCGCGCCTGCCTCGAAAACAATGAACAGGTGAAGTTGTCAGGCTTTGGCAATTTTGACCTGCGTGACAAGAGCCAGCGGCCGGGGCGTAACCCGAAAACCGGGGAAGAAATACCGATATCAGCCCGCAGGGTGGTGACTTTCCGTCCTGGGCAAAAGCTCAAAGCCCGAGTAGAGGAATATGCTGGAACCGAGCAACAACCATGAACTACCCGCCATTCCGGGCAAACGCTACTTCACTATAGGCGAAGTCAGCGAGCTCTGTGCCGTAAAACCTCATGTACTGCGCTACTGGGAGCAAGAGTTCCCTCAGCTAAAGCCCGTTAAGCGCCGTGGAAACCGCCGTTACTATCAGCGTGACGACGTGCTCACGATCCGTCAAATCCGCAGCCTTCTATATGATCAGGGCTACACGATTGGTGGCGCTCGACAGCGCATGACCGACGAGGACAATGGCCCTACAGGCGTCGATATAACAGCGGTTATTCAGGAAACTATCGAAGAGTTGGAAGAACTGCTGAAAACGCTATCGCCCTCGAAATAGTATTTGTATGCAGTGCGGTATTGAGTATAATGCCGCCTCGCTGGTAAAGCGGGTTTCGGGGCGTAGCGCAGTCTGGTAGCGCACCACACTGGGGGTGTGGTGGTCGTAGGTTCAAATCCTGCCGTCCCGACCAAATTTTGAAGGACATTCAAGGGCTTACAATGTAGGCCCTTTTTTGTTGCCAGGCTGTTGCCTGAGGTATCGCGCCTCTTCACCCTCTCACAACCTCCAACTTCTGACGCCCAACTCGATTGAGGGCATTGAGTTGCTCGATGTCATCCTCGTGGCGCCATCGATTCAGGCAGTGTCCCTGGTAGTGAGTTCGCATCGTTTCGACACTGTCGCCGATAATTGCGGCCACTTTCTCGTCGGACATGTCAGTGTGATCCAGCGCAAGTGTCGCGAAAGTATGCCGCATTCGATATTGACCCTGATTAGCGGGCGACTTGATTTGAAGGGCGTCAAGGCATGCTTCAAATGCATATCGTATTCGTTTTTCTCCAGTCAGTGGTGCCCATTTACGTTCATTGAGCAGTGGGTTCTTTAGACCAGCCCTTGGGTTCCAGAAAACCCAGTCAGCGTCGGATTGCCTGAATTCTTCCAGTGCTCTGAAGGACGCCACTACAGCATCGTTCATTGGTACTTCACGGTGCTTTATCGTTTTGGTGTAATCGCGTATCAACTGGTCCTTAACCGCGCCTGAGGCCTCTCTGGACTTTCTCACGGTCAGGCGCTTGGTAGAAAAGTCTATGTCTGACCATTCCAAAGCGGTCATTTCTGATGGGCTGCGCAGGCCCGTGTTGAAGCCCACGATGACGTAATGGTAAAGAAATAAAAGTCGGACCTTCTCTTTACCATTGTAATAGGCAAGCGGACATTGCTCCCACTGCTTTCGAAACCAGTCGATAATTCGGTCTCGTTCCACCGCGCTAAATGGCTTGGAAAGTGTCTGGTTCTTCTGTCGGTGCCTCTCGGCCTTAGTCTTCTCGATCAGTGCTCCCTGATACTCGAGCAGTGGATGTGCACGCCACCATCGTTTTAGCTGGCCATAGCGCAGTGCTTGACGAACGATCGATAACAAGTTGTTCAGGTACTTCGTGGTTGCCGGAGATTTTTCTCGTTCGGTCAGTTCCCGGCGATTCTGGAAAGCACTAAGCCATTCCTTGACGCTATCTGGAGCAAGCTCGCGAATCTGATAGTCGCTCAATGACGCTACCTGGCACAGGACGCCATTTTCATCCACCCAGGTGAACCCTTTTGACAGAGCATTGATTCCTTTCTTCTTGGTATCCCAAGTCGAGGGCTCGATGATCTTGTGTTCTCCGAGCGACCGCGAGTGCTCGTGCTTACCGAAGTGTATAAATAACTCACCAAGGGTTTTCGGCCCGCTGTGCGACCTTGATAGTGGTTGCAGGGCCGCGCAGCTACTGCACTGACAGTAGGCGGCTATCTTTGAATCCGGAAATTCCTGGCATGGGAAAAATGCACCTGCTCTGATTTGCGCATTTATGTGCTCGAGCCTTTGCTCCAGTGCTACTCTGTTTTCTTCAGTAGCGGCCTGATGTGTCGAGACCGACCAGCGGTAGTCTGAGTACGGGTCGTGTGGGTCACGCCACCAGAATCGCAGGATGAATTGGCCGCGAGATTTTCCGATTGAGCCACGCTTTCTGCTCTTTGTCGCCATTTTTCACTCTCCCAGGCTTGTGCTTCTGGAACGTTGATAACAATTTTTCCACTAGGGTTTCTGACATACTCCCTTCCTTCGAGCCAGAGCTTCTCCCTGATTCGCCCCCTCAGCGTTGGAATGCTGAAGCCTGTAAGATTTGAGTAATGCTCCAATGATACGGCGGTTATTTCATGTGTTAGAAGTTGTGTCACTCTTGCCCCTCTTCGAACTAACGCGCTTGTTTGCCATTTTTTCTATCGAGTTTTTTTCGAAAAAACGCATTGAAGGTGTACCTGTGGTGTCTCTCTTGGTAGATATTCTGGGCATCAAAGACTTCCCTTTGCAACTAGAAAACGCAGCAAATCCTTTTTTTTCAAGAAATTATCTTGAGTACTATATTTATAGTGTTTTCTTGAGATTTTAGAATGACGAAAAACGCATTTCATAGGCTTTTGTTGCCGAAAAACGCATTCCAAAAATGCAGTGCCGAAAAACGCATTCATGCTAGATTCTAGTGACTGAGAGCGAATACAAACATACAGAGCACTAGAAGTTTTCATCCCAAGAATCGATCAGATAGTCGCGTAGACGGAGAGAGAGTTCTTTTAGGTTTTCACCAGTGGAATCAGAATCGCTTTGATCATTCACCCAGTGCTCGACTACATGCAGGTTGCGGTGGTGGATTGATTTGCCGATTCTGCCGATGAGTTGGGTGCCATACGGGTCAATCTTCAGTGACTGACATAGATGCTTCGCTGTGCGGAATCGAAGCTTCTTCAATTCTTGATTCTGAATGGCTTGATCTAACTTCTCCTTGGGGTCGAGTTTAAAAGAACCATTGCGGTTTGTATTAGCCATAAATATCTCTCCTTGGTCAGTGTTGTTTCTAATAACATACGAGTTTTTTCGGCCGCATGTTTACAAGTGGGAAAGTGAGTTTTCTGACTAACAAGGTTAGGTGATGGTATTAGTTGAAGCGCTTCAGTCCAGTGGGATGTAACACACCGAAACTTTGGGATGTAACACCCAAAGACTATGGGATGTAACACCTAAAACATATGGGATGTAACACCCGGGTGGCATGGGATGTAACATAGGGAGTAGTGTTGCTGAGCCGCTTTATTAGAATTTTTTATTAGACTGAGCGCGGCTCTAACTAAGTTAGAGCGCAATGGTGCTCTAGAGAAAATTTTTGTAGGGCAGTGTGTTAGGCCGAAGGGTGCGGTATTGCCAGGCTCGCTCCCACGCCTAGATTGGTCTTCTTCTAGTTCGCCTCGAGAATCGAGCGAAGCCTCGCCCAGCTCTCATCCGGCAAGGTTTGGATGATCTTCACCAATCGCTGGTCACCGCTTCTAAGAATCCGACCGCGGACTACTGGGGCGATCTCCTCGGCGCTCTGTACCTCTTCCTCCTCAATATCGATGCCTCTTACAATCGCCCCGGTGCGTAAGGCTTCATCCAGTGTGAGGTTAAAGTCCTGTTCAAAAGATGAGCCACACGTGTGACAGCTTTTGGCGGCCATCGGGTTGAGGGCACCGCAGTCACCGCAAGGTTTCAGTCGCTCAGGTGCTTTGGGAAATTCATGGCCGCACACAGGGCAGGAGTCAGCTCCCAAATCGCATTCGTGGCCACACTCACGGCAGACCTTATGCTTTGGTGAACCATCGCCCTTGCGGGCAGCGGGTGACATTTCTTCCTCCACGCGCCGGGCAAAGTCCTCGAAAAGCTGGAAGGAGGGCATAACGACATACGCTCGGGTGTCGTCATGGGCGCCCATAGTCCTTACAACACGACCTACCGCCTGGCGGAACGCCAG
Organism: marine gamma proteobacterium HTCC2148; assembly: GCA_000156295.1. GTDB lineage: Bacteria > Pseudomonadota > Gammaproteobacteria > Pseudomonadales > Halieaceae > Halioglobus > Halioglobus marinus. The sequence goes on along the minus strand of DS999227.1, from coordinate 157,740 downwards.
CTCGGTCAGGGCGTTCGGGAGGTAGAGAAGCACACGCAGTCGCTTGATATCCACGCCCTCCGATACCATGGCCACGGATACCAGCCAGCGCTTGTCAGTATTCCGGAACGCACGGATCTTCGCGTTGGGGTTGGGCATCTGGCTGTGCACCAGTATCGGCTTTTCACCTTCGATGCGTTCGATCAGGTCCACCATGTACTCGGCCATCTCGATATTCGGCGCAATGATGAGGCCACCGGCCTCTGGCATGCGGTGCCGTAGCTCGGTCAGCTTCTCGCTGCCCCAGTCGATCATCGTGGACTGGTAGCCATCCAGTAGTGGTGTGATCTTGTCTTTCTCAAACTGTGGCGTCTTGGCCAAGCGGTAGAAGTCTAGGGCCTTTTGAAGACCGTGAACGCGTTTCAGTTCAGGCGGAAGCTCTGCCTTGTCGTGTCCCGATACCTTGACCTGATGACCCTCCAGGTCCACCGTGAATTTGCCCTCGTGCCGATGGAAGGTCACAGGTCGGCAATACCCCAGGTCAACTGCTTCACCATAGGTGAGGGTATAGGTGCCATCTTCCGGGTGGTCGATGGCACCGGCATCGTCATACGCCAACCAGACTGATTCAGCCCCATCCGAACGGATGGGGGTGCCAGTAAGTACTAGCACAAAACGACCATTGGCGAATGCGCCATCAGCACCCTTTCCCCATGCTGCCTCTACGGCTGCATGATGATGCTCATCACAAATCACTAGCGTCTTTTGTGCACGACACACCGCCTGCAACTCAGGCAGGAGACCTTGTATGGCCGACCACGTGGCGCATACATCGAGAGAAAGCCCGGTGATGTCGCCATCGGCAGCTGTGACTTTCGCCATATGGCGTCCCGTTACAAAGCGGAAATCATCGGCCCATTGGTTAACAACCTCGGAACGAGGTGCGATAACGATTACCCGCTCGATCTCGCCGGACTGTATGAGCGTATCAGCGATAGCGCAGGACGCGAGAGTCTTACCCGCGCCGGGAGCGGCATTGATCAGGAAGTGCCGATCTTCAGCGCGCTTCACCAGCCATTCGATGGCCTGGTCGTGCGCTTCACGCTGCCAATTACGAAGTTTGATCTTCATTTTGCCCCCTTCTTGAGGTTACAGGGAGCGCAGAGCGCCTGCCCATTGTCTGTTGTTGTTGCTCCACCTTTGGAGTGAGCGAGTACGTGATCAGCGTGGAAATTACTGTTGAGTGGTCTTTGGCAAATAGTGCATTGACCGCCTGCAACCCAAGCCAGGATTCGTCTTTGTCTTTTGTTAAAGAGGCGCATCATCGGCTCAACCAGTATTCGGTCAGGGCCACTTCCTTGATGGGCAGGTTTCCAGGTGGTTCCAGAGTCGCCGACTCGTTGATCCTGCGCAGCGCGGCTACGAACGGGACGCGCTTGGATTCGATGACGTAGCCCTCCTTGCGCATATCTGAGATCACTTTGGTTAGGCTTGGTACGCCGAATAGGACGATGCACTCAAGCTGTGTAATCGGGTGGCCGGTAAGTAGATGCTCTTTCACCCCCAGCACCAATTGCGTTCTACTGTTGGACATATTTCCTCCCTATGCAGCCATTGAAAGTGTGTGTTCCAGGAGTGCCTCCTGAGACATGTGTGGGCCGAAGTCATCTTCGGCGGAGTATTCCTGGCCGACGATCCGCCAGCTCCAGCGCTCCATAACTTCGTTCACCGGAAGCTCCGAAAACGGCGTACGGCCGTGAAATGCCGTTTTCGGCGAAGAGCTGATGGAGTCTTCAGACGCATCGGCTATCAGCGACGCGCACTCCAGCAGCTCGTGTGTTGGAATCTCACCACCGTAAACACGCTGGAGTTCCGCGTAGATCTGGCGAACTTTCTTTGGCTTATTCATGCTCATTCTCCGGTGCAATGGTTTAGCTTGATTTCAGTTAGTGCGGCTTCCCTGCCGCGGCCCTGTCGGGTGTTCCACTTCGGTGCCTCGTTAGAGGTTCCGCCTGCGCCTGCGTCCGGGGCGATAGCCCGAGGGCGCTTGCTCAGTTACAAAACCTGATAGGTGGATGGTTTGCCCATCAACAGCGAGTACGGCGGAGGCCATATGCCCCGATAACAAACGATGGTCCTCGCCTATACCGACTGATTCGTAGCGCTCCCATTGCCCGCCCTCGATGACCTCTAGAAAGCGCAGCGCCTCTGAGAGGGAAGCTCGCTGGCGGTCGCTAGGCGAAACCTCCAACGCATCAATGGCGTAACTCTTGACGAGCTTGCTATTGAGCCGGGCGTAAGTACCGGCCTTGTCGAATAGGTCCATGCCGACCAGTTGGCCGTGCAAGAAGTAGAAGGCTCCCACCTGGTGGGGCTCTGGATTGAGCTCGCTAACGTACTCCTCGAGTGTTGGCGCGGCGTCTTGATACATATCTGCCATGGCAGAAGTGTGCGATTCCGACTCCATGGCGGAGAACTTGCGGTCAATCTCGGACCAGACTTCGCCCTGATCACTGTGCCTTGAGCCGGACTGGCGCATGGAGCGGCTCACGGAAGCCATTTTCTTGGCCCGGCCTCGAGCAAAGTGTGTGCGGTCGGTACGCTCGAAGTTACTTGAGCGGTAAGACCAGCGACCTGATTCCACGCATGAAACCGGTATGACCGTGGTTGCCAGTGCAGGTACCAGGAGGGTGAGGTTCACCACGCGGTTCTGTTTTGCCCCCACCAGCTCTTCACCGTCCAGTAGCAGGACCGGGGTATCCACCTTATTCTCGAGTTTGAGCTCCGGTACGCTGCCGGAGTCGCTAGTTTCCGTGATCTCAATACCGGACTGATCGAATGCCTCGTCCAGAGTCAGGTAGTCGAGTGTGGCCTCTTGGCCGAAATCAAAGATCGGCGCGATGGCGAGGCCACGAAATTCGCGTGGTTGGCCGAATACGAGATGTTTGGGTAGTGGTGCTGTCATTGTGTCTCCAGAACGAATAATTTGTTGTCGATATACTCATTGCAGGTGCTGTGCCAAGTTTTCTGGTCTGGCAGTAAATAATTTATAACTATCTGATAAATATAAATAAAAAATATTTAGCTCCTAGATTTTTGACTACGAAGGTCTATTTTTATTGTCGGAAGGCATAAAAAATATATCGCCATCATAAAAATTTTTGTTATATTTGTTCTGCTGTTGCGGGGCTAATGTAGTGTCCGGGGCGGTTTGATAGAAGAAGGAGATCGGTAAATGACCAAAGAAGTGCTTGTCAGTTGGGTAGGGGGGAACGACCTAGATGCACCCGGGTCTGCTGGTGAGCAGCTGGGGCCCATTCTTAGCACCTTGCTCGACCGGCCGCATGCCCAGGTACACCTACTGTATAACTACCCCACAGCTAGAGTAGAGCCTTATGGGGATTGGCTGCTGGCGCAGGTCAAAGAGAGGCTTGGCGCAGACATTCTTGTAGATCTGCATACCGTCAAGCTCGAAACACCAGTTCACTATGGGGATATCTACCAGGCATCTAATCGCCTTCTGGGTCAGCTGGTGAACGAGTTTGATAAAGAGCAGATTTCGGTGCTGGTTAGTCCTGGCACGCCTCAGATGCATGCTGTGTGGCTGTTGCTTTGTAAAACGACTTTTAAATTGCAGATGCTGCAGTCGTCTCCGGAAGGGGGCGTTGGCGATGTGGACGTGCCTTTTGATATCGCGGCTGACTTCATTCCCAGTCTTCTTGCCGAATCTGATGCCACTCTTAGGCGCCTTGCCTCCGGGCAAACCGCAACTCCGCCCGCATTCACGGACATTATTACGCAGAGTCCAGTGCTTAAGGCGCAGATCATCAAAGCACAGAAGATTGCAGAGCGTGATATACCCGTTTTAATCCTCGGCGAGTCAGGTACAGGCAAGGAGCTTTTTGCGCGCGCAATACATGAAGCCAGCCGAAGGGGTGGGGAGAGTGGTTCTGAGCTAGTGTCCGTAAACTGCGGGGCCATATCCCAGGAACTTGTTGACAGTGAGCTGTTTGGTCACAAGAAAGGCGCATTTACTGGAGCTGAAAAGGACAAGGCCGGCTATTTTGAGGTGGCTGATGGTGGCACCATTTTCTTGGATGAATTTGGTGAACTCCCCGCGGAGACGCAGGTGCGCCTCCTGCGTGTATTAAATGATGGCACCTTTGCTCGCGTGGGCGACACCGAGGAAAGGAAGGTGGATGTGCGTGTGATCGCTGCAACTAATCGCGATTTGATGGCTGAGATGGTCGAGGGTAATTTTCGCGAGGACCTTTTTTATCGAGTAGCTGTTGGTGTGATCAATCTTCCACCCCTGCGTGAGCGGGAGGGGGACCTGATGTTACTCACAGACAAACTACTCGAAGGCATCAACAACGAAGCTCTGGGTCTCGATCCTGGCTACAAACATAAAAAATTATCTGCTAAAGCAAGAAATATTATTAAGTCTCATGGTTGGCCCGGTAATGTCAGGGAGCTCCAGGCAAGCCTTACCCGGGCATCGGTCTGGTCTGGAGGCGAGACCATAACCGAGCGCGAAATGCGCGAGGCACTTCTTGAACGACCCGCGAAGGCAGGAGACCTGCTGGGTAGAAGTTTGGATAATACCTTCGATATTCAAGAGCTTATAAAGGATCTTAAAAAGCACTACATTAAAAAAGCGCTCGCAGAAAATGGCAACAACAAAACGAAGTCTGCCGAAAAACTGGGGCTAAATAACTACCAGACACTCAATAAGTGGATGGAAGATGTAGGACTAAAGGAATAGTTGGCACGCCCCTTGCTGTAGGGGCTACATGGACAGAATTGAACCTATGACATCACAGAACTTCGAAATGCTTCGACCGCACTGGCCCGACCTGGCAAACCTGGGCGGTCATGCGGAGAAGTACGTGTTCGATGATCCCCAGAGTGCGCTGATCAAGTTGCGCTGCTTTGCTGAAAAGCTGGTGGGCATTATCTATCGCGAGTGGTCTCTGCCCTGTTACCCCAATGACAAGTTTATCGACCGCCTCGAGAACAATGCCTTCGCCTCCGTGGTCGATACCGCAATCATCGACAAACTGCATGCCATCCGTAAAGAGGGCAACAAGGCTGCGCATGAGGGCAAGTTCGGCAAGGGTAGCAGTCTTTGGCTGTTGAAGGAGTCCCATATCCTGGCCTCATGGCTACTCCTCTCAATGAAGAAGGGCGACAAGGCCGATCTAAAGCCCTTCGTAGAACCGCAGCCTGCCGAGAAACTCTCTGCGAAAAAGGCTGAAGCGCTCAAGAAGCGCCTGACCGAGCACCAGGCTCGCTTTGATCAGGCCATGGCTGAGCTCGAAGCATCCCAGCAGGCGGAACAGGAGGCCCAGGCAGAAGCTGCAAAACTCAAGCAGCAACTGGATAAGGCGACTGCGGCGCAGCACAAACAGGCCAATGAAGTTGCCAAGAACCTGCTGGAGCTGAATGAAGCCCAAACGCGCCGACGCCTAATCGATACTGAGCTACACAGCCGCGGTTGGGATATCGATTTGGTAAACGGTAAGGACACTGAGGAGGTCAAATTCGAAGTCGAGGTGGACGGCCAGCCCACGCGAACCGGCATCGGCTACTGCGACTATGTGCTCTATGACGACAACGGCAAGCCGCTCGCTGTAGTCGAAGCGAAGCGCACTCGTGAGAATGCTGAAAAAGGCCGCCAACAGGCCAAGCTCTACGCCGACGCTCTGGAAAAGGCACATGGTCAGCGCCCAGTCATTTTCTATACCAATGGTCACGACATCTATATCTGGGACGATGCCCAGAAGGCGACGCCACGTAAACTCTACAGTTTTTATGGCAAAGACAGCCTGCAGTACATGGTTCGCCAGCGCGCCACGCGCAAGGACTTAACCGGCACCCCCATCGATACCGATATCGCTGGGCGTATGTACCAGATCGAATCTATCACCCGCGTCTGCGAACGTTTTATCGCTAACCACCGCAAGGCACTGCTGGTGCAGGCCACTGGCACGGGTAAGACTCGCGTAGCGATTGCGCTGACCAAGCGCATGATCGATGCCGGTTGGGCCAAGCGCGTACTGTTCCTGTGTGACCGCAAAGAGCTGCGCAAGCAGGCTGGTAAGGCTTATAACGAGTTCCTTAGCGAACCGCTCTACATCGTGGGCAAGAGCAAGAAGGCAGACCGTGCGACCGCCCAGCTCTACATTTCGACGTATCCGGGCATGATGCGCATCATGGAGGACTTCGACCCGGGCTATTTCGACCTGATCATCGCAGACGAATCACACCGCTCTATCTACAATGTGTTCGGCGATATCTTCAAATACTACGACGCGCTCCAGTTGGGCCTGACCGCCACACCGGTGGAAATGATCAGTCGCTCCACCAGTCAGCTATTTGGTTGCGAGTACAAAATGCCTACGGCCAATTACCCCCTGGAGCAGGCGGTCGCAGACGGCCACCTGGTGCCCTTCAAGGTGGTCAGCCACACCACTCAGTTCCTGCGTGAGGGCATCCAGGGCCACAGCCTGAGCGATGAGCAGATTGCCGAGCTGGAAGAGCGGGGGATAGATCCCAATGAGCTGGACTTCAACGCGGCCAGTCTCGATAAGGCCGTGTACAACAAGGATACTAATCGCGCCATACTCAGAAACCTGATGGAGTGCGGCCAGCGGCTGGCTGATGGTCAGACGCTGGGTAAGTCAATCATCTTCGCCCGCAACATCCAGCATGCCGATCTGATGGCCGAACTGTTCGCCGAGATGTATCCGGAGTACGGTGGCAACTTCTGCCGCGTGATTCACTCCAAGTTCGAGCGCGCTGAGGAGCTTATCGACGACTTCAAGGCGACAGGCGGCAAGGACAGCGAGATTACCATTGCTATCTCTGTCGACATGCTGGACACCGGCATCGATGTGCCGGAGGCGCTGAATCTGGTGTTCGCCAAGCCGGTGAAATCCAAAGTGAAGTTCTGGCAGATGATTGGCCGCGGTACCCGCCTACGTCCGAACTTGTATGGCCCGGCGACTGATGGCAGCGATGACAAGTCCAAGTTCCTGATCTTTGATCACTGGGCCAATTTCGAATACTTCGAGATGGAGCCGGAGGAAGAAGAGCCGCGGCAAAGTAAATCTCTCAGCCAGAACTTGTTTGAATCGCGGCTGGTCTTCGCCGAGGAGGCGCTTAAACGCGGCGAAATGGATGCCTTCGGCAAGATGGTGGTGTTGATCAAGCAGGACATAGATAGCCTGGACGATAAGAATATCGCTATCAAGGACAACTGGACACTCAAGCAACAGCTCAGCCAGGTAGACGTGCTACACCAGTTTGCACCGGTGACCAAGAGCCTGTTGTTCGACCAGATGGCGCCCCTGATGCAGTGGCGCAATATCAAGGGGCAAAGCGAGGCCCTGAAGTTCGACCTGGATGTTGTGAATGCACAGTACGCCCGTATGGCAGAGCCCGAGCTGCTTGAGCCGGTAAAGGAGCAAATATTGGGTAAGGTACGTAACCTCTCCATGCACCTGAACCAGGTGCGCAGCAAGGCGGCGGACATCAACCAGATCCAACAGGATGATTTCTGGCAGGTAGCTGCGTTCGATGACTTTGAACAGCAACGTCAGAGCCTGCGCGGGGTGATTCACCTACGCGACAAGGGCGCGACGCCACCCCCCGAGCCCCTGATGATACTGGATATCAAGGAAGATGCGGGCGAGTACCAAAGCCAGGAGCGCAAAACCAATATCCGCACGGTGGACTACGAGATCTACCGGCAGGAAGTAGAGAAAACATTAACGCCCCTATTTGAAAAAGATCCAGTGTTACAGAAGATCCGTGCCGGCGAACCGGTAACAGAGACCGAACTGGCGCAATTGAATGCCATGGTGCACACACAGAACCCTCGTGTGGACCTTAACCTGCTCGCAGAGTTCTTCCCGGAATCGACTGCCGGTGTTGATCAACTGTTGCGTACCATCGTTGGCCTGGATGCCAGCGTGATAAAGCAGCAGTTCACCGAGTTCGTTCAGGAGCACCACATTAAGCTTAATGCCATACAGCAGCGGTTCCTGGGCTTGCTGGAAAGCGAAATCTGCCGCCGTGGCCACATGACCATTACCGACCTGTACGAACAGCCGTTCAAGTCACTGCATACCGACGGTATTGATGGGCTGTTCCAGGACGAGCAGGCGCATCTGATCGCGGGTTTTGTCGCCGGGTTCACTGTCAAGGCAGACGAACCTATGCAGAAGTTAGAGCTGCCAGTATCCGGGCAGGCAACAGAGCAGGCAGTAGAGCAACCAAAACACTAAATATTGCATGGCCTGGGCTAGCCAGGCAGCAAAGAGTTTAAAGAGAAGACAATGATTACAGGCGAATTAAAAGGCAAGATCGACAAGCTCTGGGTAGAGTTCTGGACGGGGGGTGTAACCAACCCCTTGACGGTGATCGAGCAGATTACCTTTCTGATGTACGCGCGTCTGCTGGACATGAATGAAACCAGTGACGAGAAGCGCGCGGAGCGATCCGGTAAAACCTTCAATCGACGTTTTACCGATGAGCAACAGCACCTGCGCTGGCAGAACTTCCGGCATATCGAATCTGCCGATGAATTGTTGCGAGTGGTACGCGACGAGCTGTTCCCGTTCTTCAAGACCACCAGCGGCGAGGGCTCCCTGTTTGCCGAGTTCATGAAGGACGCCCAGCTGATGATCCAGAAGCCTGCGCTATTGCGCAAGGCGATCGATATGGTCAACGATTTGCCGCTGAGCCAGGGGGATACCAAAGGCGACTTATACGAATATCTGCTAAGCAAGCTCACCACCGCGGGCATCAACGGTCAGTTCCGCACGCCACGGCACATTATTCGAGCCATGGTGGATATGATGGACCCGAAGGCGACAGACCGCATCTGTGACCCGGCCTGCGGTACAGCAGGTTTTTTAAGTACGACCTACGAGTTCATGCTCGAGAAGTACAGCTCGAAGGATGGCACCATCCGCGAGATGGTCGTTGACGAGAACGGAGAAGAGCAGGAGCAGGTCATCTACACTGGTGATCTTTTGGCCGACCACCGTGAGCATGTAGATAGGGATATGTTCCACGGCTTTGACTTCGATGCCACCATGCTGCGCATTGCCGCCATGAATCTGGTGATGCACGGCGTTACCGAACCGGATATTCACTACCAGGACACGCTCAGCCAGGGGTTCATTGAGCGCTTTCCCCAATCAGCTAGAGAAGGCTTTGACTTGGTGCTGGCCAACCCTCCCTTCAAGGGGAGCCTGGACGAGGAAGATGTTGACCCGGAAATTCTCCGCACGGTTAAAACCAAGAAGACGGAGCTGCTATTTATCGCCCTGATTCTACGCATGCTCAAAGTGGGCGGTAGGGCCGCAGTGATTGTGCCGGATGGTGTGTTGTTTGGTTCTTCAAAGGCGCACCAGCAGCTGCGCAAGTCGATGATTGAAGACAACCAGCTGGAAGCTATCGTTAGTTTGCCTAGCGGCGTGTTCAAACCCTATGCAGGGGTCAGCACTGCAGTGATGATATTCACCAAAGGTGGGCAGACTGATCGGGTTTGGTTTTACGACCTGCAGGCGGATGGATTTTCCTTGGATGACAAGAGAACGCCTCTGAGTGGTGAGGGTAGTGATGACTTGCCGGACCTAGTGGAGCAATGGGCAGAATATAGCCACCTGGCCGCCGTAGGCAAATCGGTTGAGCAGTGGAATGATAAGACCGCAAAGGCGTTTCTGGTTGAGAAGACTGAGATTGCAAGCAACAAGTACGATTTGTCCATTAAACGCTACAAAGAAGTGCCATACGAGAAAGAAGATTACGAGCCACCCTTAGAAATTCTAAAGCGTTTGATGGAGTTAGAAGTAGAAATTCAGAGTGATCTAAATGATCTTGAGAGGATGCTTTGAGTCATTCAGTTCGAGCGATCAAGCACGTAGCCAAGGTCGCAACTGGAAAGACCCCCTCGAGGAAGTTGGACGATAACTTTGGTGGTGACATTCCTTTTGTAACACCTGGCGATCTAGGTCTGGCAGCATATATCACGGAGGCGCCGCAAACCCTTTCACAGAAGGGGGCGGAGACCATAAAGTTGATTCCGAAAAATGCAGTAATGGTCTCATGCATAGGAACACTGGGTAAGGTCGCTATCGCCGGGAGAGAGTTGGCAACAAATCAGCAGATAAATAGTGTGATTTTCGATGAGACAAAGGTATTTCCAAAGTATGGATACTACGCGTTAGGGCGGCTGAAACCGAAAATGGAGGCGCTAGCACCCTCCACGACTGTAGCAATTATCAATAAGAGCAACTTTGAGTCATTAGAAATCTCTGTGCCACCTTTGGAAGAACAAAAACGCATAGCCGCCATCCTCGATAAGGCCGACAACCTCCGCCGCAAGCGCCAGCAAGCCATCCAGCTCGCCGACGAATTCCTGCGCGCTGTTTTTCTGGATATGTTTGGTGAAATGTTCACAACAAAGGGTTACGAAAAGGCAAGCAGAAGAAAAATTGGAGAATTGACATCCTATATTGATTATCGGGGGAAGACACCGGAGAAGTCTGAGTCTGGTGTGCCCTTAATTACAGCTAAGAACGTCAAAAAGGGTTATATCTCAGAGGAGCCAAGAGAATTCATACCAGAGGAAAACTATTTGGAGTGGATGAGTCGGGGCTTACCAGAAAAGAATGACGTCTTGTTTACAACTGAAGCACCCCTGGGGAACGTTGCACTTTTAGGCAACTACGAAAAAGTGGTAGTTGGTCAGCGGCTGATTTCACTTAGGTCTTTAGGAAAAGTAACTCAAGAATTCCTAATGCATGCTCTTTTGAATAGATTTGTACAGGGATTGATCGAAAAACGTTCATCGGGCAGTACCGTAAAAGGCATAAGAACCAAAGAGCTATACGAGATTGAGATTCCTGTCCCCAACCTTGAAGATCAAAAGAGATTCTCAAAAATTTATTGGAAAACTAGAGATAGCCAGGAGCGACAAGCCTCATCTGAAAGAGGAGCGGAAGCGGTGTTCCATTCCATTAGTCAAAAAGCATTTTCAGGAGAACTCTAGGCCGTGAGTGATAAACAAAATGAAACGCATGAAAGCGTCGAAGATCAGCTGGATTTTATTCAGTCAGCCAACAATCTCCGAGGTGTTAATCGACTGCTCACTCAGGTGATGGCTAAGCAGAAAATCCAGGCACTCATAAAAGAGGAAAACCTTTCGATTATCAGTGACGCTGTCATGGACCTTGCTTTGGCAGGAGATGGTGACGATGACGAAAACCGGCTGCTTGCGGCTGCGGTGCTGGGTCGATTGTCTGCTGTAGCCCGTGCCCGTGATTCTCTGGTCTTTGCGCGAATTTCTGAACTATTTGATTCCGCGCCTTTGCCGATCGAGGCCTTGGCCGACGGTGACGAAAAGTACTACGCCGCATTAAGTTTCGCGGCTATTGAAGCGGACTGGTTGGTGGATTACTGCCACAAGCAATCGGTGCTGATTGATACATCAGAAAAAGCCCGTCGCGTGCTCTTATCGATAGCATTGCGTGAAGCGGGCTCCTTGTCTGATTATTGGCAAATGAACCAGCTCGCACTGACCGGGTTAGGCGCGATCAAGGGCGGTGATACACGATACAAGCGTATTCGCCGGATAACGACTGCATCAAGTGAAATTGTTCGTGAGTGGCAGGGAGAGGTAGGTGTTGACGCGGGCCTGGCGTTAGCGAGCTGGTTCTCAGAAATTGTAAAAAGCGGCAAGAAGGACGTGGAGGAGGAGATTCTCACTAATATTCTGGATGAGTCGCTGACCATGCTGCTGCGCATTATTGAGCTGCGTTTTTCACATGCCTTATTGGCCCCGACATATAGCATGCTGGATAGTGCCAAGGATGCGTTCGGAAGGCAGGGTTGGACTGACCTTCTCCGCAGTTCGAACAATATGAACAAGGTGCGCACATCACTTAAAGAGGCCGCTCTGGTACTGGCTCGCCAAGGCAAGACTGACCCTGACCTCATGGAGGTCTTATCCATTGCCTACAATTCTGTTGCACAGGTGATGCCTGCCATAACTTCACACTTTGCAGATGCGCGGGATCTTGATCCGGAAACCAAGGCTTGGTGGGAGCAGGGTGGCAAGGTAAAGCAGAGCCAGCGCAATGTCAGCCATCAAATTGGCAATTCCGAGGATCAGCAGATCGGCTCGCTGCTTATTAATGTAGAAGAAAGCAAGATGGTCATGGAGAAGCTCGAAAGAGCTGTGGTGCCGTTTCTCGAGATATCGGACCCACCGTTAGCAGAAACTGTAAAGAAAGCGGCCGGCAGTTACAGCGAAATCGCACTAGCCGCCCGCCAGCTTGCTACCATGCGCAAGCTCAAGCACATGGATGATAAGGGCAAGATTCTCGAGTACAACCCGCTCAAGCATGAAATGTTGGGCGGCCATCAGCTTGGCGTACGTAAGATCAAGGTAGAGCGTGATGGAATTCAAAAGGAATTCGGTGGGAAGATTAAAGTGCTCGTGAAACCACGTGTATCCCCGGCCGACTAGACACAAGGAGAAGTGAGCATTGGAAGCAATTGAAGCAAAAATACTATTAAAGAACCTGCTGAAGCGTATTCGGCAGGTTGGTGAAGATGAGTATGAACTAAACGGTAGCCTCACTGACGACGAAATGGCTGCTCTGAGGCTGGCGTTGGCGGCGATTGATGGTGGGCCAGTGCCAGTGCCTACACCATCTCCCGCTCCCCCGGTGGTTAGTCCACCCACTTCATTGAAGCCAGTCCCGGTGTTTACACCCGAGTCTGCTCAAGTACCTGAGATCGAAGAACCTGCGGAGTCGGCACCGGTGGCTCCGTTGCTTGAGTTGGACACGAGTGTGCTCACACTGCCAGAGCCTCCAGAGGATCGGCGCTTGTGTCTCGATTTTGGTACCGCTATGTCCAAGGTTGCGCTGGTGAGGGACGCAACGCCCGAACGCGACTATGAGGATATCGAAGTGCTCCAGTTGGGGGTGCCAGGTGACCAGGAGGAAGTCAGCTTCACCATGTTGGTTTCGTCTGTATTTATAGATGGCGCCGGGTTGTTGTGGTTTGGCCAGATGGCAGTTGAGCGATCGCGTCTTGAAGAAGGTCGAAAGCGTCTGGATAACATCAAGCACTACTTGTCCGTAGAAGGTGACGGTTTGAGCAGTGTGGTCACTGATATATTCAATCCTACGGATATAGAGATCACCTATGGCGATATGGTGCTCGCCTATCTCATGTTCCTGACATGGGCGGTCAACCACCGTCTTGAGGAGAGCGAGGAGCCAAGAAATTTATCGCGCAGATTTGCCATGCCATGCTTCAAGGGTGCCAAATCCAATGAGATGGCCCAGCGGCTGGGTGAAATGCTGGGAGACGCACAAATCCTTGCAGATACTTTCTTCAGCACTCTTCAGAAAGGCATTCCACTGAATACATTTGTAGAGGCTGTCTCCCAACTGCGAAATACCGAGCGCACCTACACATTCCTTAAAGAGGCAATCACAGAACCTCTTGGGGTCGCGGGCTCTATTATGAGTTGGCAGAAGCGGGTCAACTCTTTGATCATGGTCGTGGATGTGGGTGCGGGTACTAGTGATTTTAGTCTGTATCGCATGCACTTCGATGAGAAAGAGGGAAAGAGCATCGCATTTGAGGTGAACGGTTCATCGCAGGGAATTACAGAGGCAGGTAACTATCTCGATACCCTGCTTCGTGGCCTGATCCTTAAAAATGCTGGCGTCACCTCTGAGCACGAACACTGGGTTAACATTCTGGGCAGCCTGGAGCTAGACCTCCGGGATTATAAGGAACGCCTGTTTCAGGACGGCGAAATCAGCGTACGGCTGTTCACGGGCGAGCTGGTTTCTGTCTCCCTAGACGAATTCCTGTCGCTTGAGCAGGTAGTGAACTTTGGGAATTCACTAAAGGCATGCCGCGACGAAATATTGAATCGAGTGGACCCAAGCTGGATAGAGGGAGCACCAAACAGAGCGCTGGGCTTGGCTCTTACAGGGGGTGGTGCCTCGCTGCCGATGGTTAAGGCGCTTGCAGAAGGTGAAATCGAAGTACACGGGAAGAAGCTGAAGCTTGTACAGACGAAAGAATTTCCGACCTGGCTGGAAGAAGAGTACCCGGACCTGGAGGCTGACTATCCAAGAATAGCGGTTTCGTTGGGCGGTGCCCGCAAGCGCATTATTGATAGTGGCGGCGTCGCACGAATCACAGCGGGTGGAAATAGCTCTAGCCCGACTCTGGGCGGATACTACACAAAGGGTAAATAGGCCCGAGATAACGAATAATGGCACAGATAAAATCTCTAAGGCTTGCCAACTTCAAGTCGATCGGGGCGGAAGTCCAGGAAATTAGCTTCGCGCCGATTACCTTGCTCTTCGGCCCCAACAGCGCAGGCAAGAGTACCGTGCTGCAGGCACTTGTGTTTGCCAGAGAGGCAATTCTTCACGGCAATCTGGACCCTGACACTACGGATTTGGGCGGTGACTGGCTTGATTTGGGTGGATTTGAAAACGTAGTTCATGGCAGAAACCTCGATACGGCTATAGAGCTTGGCTTCACTCTCCAGGTTTCGTCTTCGGATATTCCTGATTTTGCGACGGAGCATGAAGCCGAGTCTCTGGAAGAGTACGGGTTTAATCAACTCGAAGACCTCTTTGTCGATCTCGAAACTATGGATGTCGATATGCAGATCCGTTGGAGCGAAGATCGGGCCAGACCCTATGTAGAGATGTATAGCTGTAGGCTTGACGGAGAACTAACGGCAGTTGTCCGCTCCACCACAGATGGACGCCAGGTCTACATCGACGAAATGCCCCTGCTTTCGCACATTTTTCAAGATCCAGTGGATTTCTTGGATGATGATCGCAGCCTTTCAGAGATTCTCGCTGAATCCTTGAGCCAGTCCGTTGTCGAGCGATCTTCCAGGGGTATGCGTGAGATATCCAGCGTCGACCGTCCCTATGCCAAGTTCAAAATTGGAGAGCTTGAGGAGCTTATTGATGAGGACGATGTTCCACGCCAGGAAGTCTTGCAAAAGCTACTTGAGGAACTGGGTCATCGATCCACACGCAGAGCAGCCAATTTGGAGAGGCGCTTACGATCACTAGTGACTAGTGTGCCAAGTACGTCCTCAGTAGATAAGGTCGCTATAAACCTGCGGAATCAGGAGAATGCACTTCCTTCATTCACCTCAGGTCTGGTGTATGAAGACGATGCCTGGTCGCACCTTTCTGAAGATGGCGACCTGGACGCACCCTACGAGCGCGCTATTCGGCTGCTATTGCGCAGGGCGCTGGATACCGCAATTTGTGGGCCGCTGGCTTGTGTTGCCTCCATCCTTGAAGGGATGAATTACATTGGTCCTCTGCGAGATTTACCGCCAAGGAACATTGAGGTGCCCAGAACGAAAGCGAGTTCCCGGTGGGCCAAAGGCTTAGCAGCATGGGAATCCCTCCCAGCAATGGAGCCACAATCGATTGATGAGATTAACTATTGGTTGGGCGATAAATGCCTAGGTTCGGGATATGAGGTACAGATACAGAAGATAAAAGAGCTGAGTGATGATAGCCCTATCTATGATCTCTTGAATGGAGAGTTCAATGATCCGCTAGATGGGATACGCAGCCTAATTGAAGAATTGCCTCAAAAAACCAGAGTGACGCTACAAGACTCTGAGAAT
Source organism: marine gamma proteobacterium HTCC2148 (assembly GCA_000156295.1). Classification (GTDB taxonomy): domain Bacteria; phylum Pseudomonadota; class Gammaproteobacteria; order Pseudomonadales; family Halieaceae; genus Halioglobus; species Halioglobus marinus. The sequence goes on along the minus strand of DS999227.1, from coordinate 142,046 downwards.
GGGCTGAGTGTGATGCCTCAGGATATCGGCGTCGGCATATCCCAGCTTTTTCCAGTGGTGGTTGCCAGTGTTCATTTCAAGGAGGCACTGGTTGCCATTGAGCAGCCAGAGCTGCACGTTCATCCAAGACTTCAGACCGAACTGGCGGATATGTTCATTCGTTATGCTTTGGATGCGGGAAATCAGTTTCTGCTGGAGACGCACAGTGAGCATTTGATGCTGCGATTGCTTCGAAGAGTAAGAGATTCTATGGCGGAAGAAGCTACGTCCGATATCTCACTGAATAAGATGGAGTCAATATCACTGGGTGTAGAGTTTGATAGATCGCTCGCAGAAGATGACAGCGAATTTTTTGCAGAGGATGCCATCATATCTCAAGGGGCCTTCCGTACTAGTGAGTCAGAAGCCGATTTCGTGGCGGCGAACATGTCTAGAAGGGATCATCTCCGATCGGATGACTTAGCTGTTCACTATGTGGAGCCAGCGAAATCAGGCACGCGATTCACGCGTCTTCGGGTGAGCGATGATGGTGATTTTCTTGATGAATGGCCACAAGGCTTTTTCGAGGAACGCGATGATGAGGTGTTTTTCTAATGCACCGTGAGTATGCAGTAGATCCGGAGTCGTTAAGAGATTACGCCAGTCTCAGAACGCTATTTGAGTCATTTATATCAAGTCCTTCTCGACTAATCGCCGACTGTCCCAAGAACTGGCATAGGGAGGTGCTGCACATTATCAATCAGCTCAGAGACGAGGGTGTTGGCCCGAATCGTCGCAAGGGGCTAAAGAATCATTTACAAAAGTTGTATCGCACTAACGTATGCAAGAATCGTTCGGTTGATCCGTGGTCTCGGCAGGCCAGGTGGTTGATCTACGCAGAGCAGGAGCATGAGAAAGCAGCCTTTGATGCGATTTTAAGTTCCGGTACGCCAGCTGACCCCGATCATCCGGTCTATCCTCTTGACGAACTATTTTTCAATTCCCCTGGCTGCTGGCACGAGCCAAACCAGGCGCATGTGAAGCGACTTGCACCAGAAATCGTCGCTCAGGCTCTGTCAATGCTCAGGGTGTCGAAGAGAATCATCCTGGTGGACCCTTACTTTTGGTTCACGCAGCCAAGATGGGGCAACTACCGACCCTTGCTAGTTGAAATTTTCAAGGTGATCGGAGACTTAAATTTCAATCAGGGCGCTCGCAAGCTGGAGATTCATACTTCAGATCGTCACGCTAATGCGGAGGGTTTTTTGCGCTCTCACGTATTACCACTGATGCCAGATGGGATGCTTGTTCAATGCAAAATTTGGCCCAAAGCTGAAATGCATGACCGGTTTATTCTTACTGATGTCGGGGGGGTTTTTCTGGGGCAGGGGCTGGGTGAGTTTGAGCTTAGTGCGGACGAGGAAGTCCTTGTGGGGGTTTTGGAGCGGGAGACTTTTCGTAAAGAGCTCGCCAAGCTTCAGAGAGAGCCAATCGAAAGTCCAGCTATAGAGAGTTAAAAATTGATCACGCAACCCCTTTTTTTATTTTACAAACCGGAGGCTTTTCATTTCTACATAGTGAGATGAAAAAAATTTGTAAACACGGAGCAGTAGTTCAAGGATGAAAAAGAAGACAATAGTAGTGCTGGCAAATTCCTATAAACCAGGTGGGCGTTGCATAGCTGGAAAAGAAGTCACGAAGGCAGGCGGGAATCAGTGGAATCTATCTCACACGTGGATACGCCCCGTATCAGATAATTCGGCTCACCATGGCTCTGTGTCCGAGGCTTTCTACCAGATTGATGGCCAGGATATTTATTTGATGGATATTGTGACCATAGGACTCAGGGACCACTCGCCCGAACCAGGACAGCCAGAGAATTGGCTGATTGACACATCTGTCCCATGGGTTTCACATGGGCACTTTGAGGCCTCGATTTGTGCAAGGCTGCTGGAGTCGCCTCAAGATGTTTGGTTGGATCAACAGCATGGCACATCGACAGCGGAAGTTTCTTTGCAGTACGAGCAGCACGGCATGATTACTGATTCACTCAAGGTTATTCAGCCGCAGAACTTACAGTTTCATCTCTCGAACGACTACAACGAGTATGAAGGACGTTATAAGAAAAAGCTTATGGCGTCCTTTCTATACAATGGACAGGAATATTCCGGTCTCTCTGTGACAGACCCTATAATTCGGAGAATTCTTGGTAGACAATTCCCCGCGGAAGGAGCAGATGAGATCATTAAGCCTCTGAACAACGGCGATTCTTATTGGCTATGTGTCAGTTTGAGCCCGAGATTTGGGGGGCAGAATAAACACTATAAACTTGTAGCTGGAGTCATCGATCAATCCGGCTACCTGCTGAGGCGCCAATAATGAAAACCTACACGATAGGCTTCACCCAGAAAAAGGCGGATAGATTTTTTTCGCTGCTTCGCGAGAGTGGCGTTCGGCAGTTGCTGGATGTGCGCCTGAATAATATCTCTCAGTTAGCCGGCTTCGCTAAGCGCGATGATCTTCGGTTTTTCTTGAAGGAGCTCTGCGACGCCGATTACTACCACATGGAGGACCTGGCACCTACCAAGGATATCCTCAATGCATATAAAAAAAAGGAAATTCCCTGGCAGGCCTATGAAGACCAGTATCTGGATTTGATGGTACAGCGAAATATAGAGCGAACGGTATCCAAAGAGCTGATGGATCACGGTTGCTTGCTGTGTAGCGAACACGAACCCCATTTTTGTCACCGTCGCTTGGTAGTCGAATATCTGAATGACCACTGGGACGCCGAGTTGCAGGTAGAACACCTCGTCTGATGAGTAGAGTACTGGTTTTATATCCGAAGGAACTGCTCTCACAGAGCAAGTTCCAGCGCAAGGTCGGTAAAGTCATTAGCCGCTTGGAAGATGTCTGCCTGCTCTATATGAATGACCACAATGGCTACGTTGAGCAATATGCCATCGAGAGTGAGGGGAGTGTAAACGCTGAACCGTTGCTGGCCATTCAGGGTGCAGATCTTACCCATGCCATAGTCTTCGATGATGGCGAGGAGTTTAATGAGGAGTCAGCTCTCTTAAAGGAGATGGATATACCCACTCGCCTTCTGAAGATCGTGATCACGCGGGTAATAAACATCAAGCGGGAGACCCAGTACGAAGGCCTGAAGAGCACGCCAGACTACGAATATATTGGCAGAGGCTCTTATTGGGGAAACCCCTATTCAATGTTTGAGAGCAATGATGATGGCGAGATGGATGACCGGGAGGAAGTTATCAGAAAGTACAAGTATGACTTTGATTTCGATCTTTTTCCCAACAAAGAGAAGTCGGAGTTGATCAAACTTAAGGGTAAGCGACTGGGCTGTTTCTGCAGTCCCGCGGCGTGCCATGGCGATGTTCTGGCCGATTACCTTAACGCTCTGGATGAGGAATAGCACGGTAGAGTATTGATGTTCAGGGCATAACATATATTATATATACGTATGATATATTCTTTCCGCTAGGCGAATTCTCGCAGCTAAAGAAATAAATATCCAATAAAAACAGTAAGATAAGAACTTGGCACGTATTCTGCTATAGGGGTGTATAAGACATCTTTATTGGAGAATAAGCAATGAGCCAACGCATCGTAATAGACCCCAACGACCCCGTAACCTGCCCTGATTGCTCGCACGAGTTCCCTCTTGTGCAGGGCATTTCGCACCACCTGATTGAGCGCTACGAAGAGGAGTACGACCAGAAGCTAGCTGAAGAGCGAGAGGCTCTGGAGGCACGTGCGGTCCGTACTGCTGAACGGCAACTATCAGGCCGGTTTGAGGAGCAGTTGGGTGACCTCACAGACAAACTGGAAGATGCTCAGGCAGAGCGCGAGAAGGCACATAAAAAGCTGACAAAAGAAAAGGCACGAGCGGCAGATCAGGCCAGGGAAGAGGCGGCCGAAGAGCTCTCAGATCTGAAGCAACAGCTTGGTGAGAAAGACGAAAAGCTGGAGGACTTCCGTAAGGAAGAATTGGCGCTTCGCAAAGCCAAGCAGGTTCTCGATCAGGAGAAACGCGACCTTGAGTTGACGCTTCAACGTCAGCTCGAGGAGCAGCAGAGCGCCTTGCGTGCTGAACTGGGCAATGAGTTCCAACTCCGGGAGGCGGAGCTCCGAAAGAAGATCGATGACGCTCATAGTGCAAATGAAGATCTGAAGCGAAAGCTGGAGCAGGGCTCGCAGCAGCTTCAGGGTGAGGTGCTTGAATTGGAACTCGAGGAGATCTTGTCCCAGGCTTTTCCAATCGACCAGGTCGATGCTGTCTCCAAGGGTGTTCGAGGAGCAGATGTAATCCAGACTGTGAACCTAAGAAGCGGTGCCAGCGCTGGAAAGATCGTCTGGGAGACAAAGCGAGCCGAGAACTGGTCGAACAAGTGGGTTTCTAAGCTCAAAGATGATCAGCAGTCGGTGGGTGGTGAGATCGGGGTGCTGGTAAGCACTGCCTACCCGGCCAATGTCGACGAACCTTTTACCCAGATTGACGGAATCTGGCTGGTCAGGCCCGAGTTTGCAAAGCCCCTGGCAGATGCCTTGCGGGCCATCCTGATTGAGGCTTTCCGTCAGCGAACAGCTTCATCGGGTAAGAATGAAAAGATGGAAGCGCTTTACGACTACGTCTGTTCCGCGCAGTTCGCCCAGAAGGTGAGGGCGGTACTGGACGCCTACGCTGCGATGCGAGATGACCTGGAGCGTGAAAAGGCCGCCATGCAGCGGCTCTGGAAGAAGCGTGAAGGGCAGTTGGAGAGAATTACCGTCAATGTAGTAGGCATCTGTGGCGAACTCCAGGGTCTGTCAACGGCCTCGCTGCCACACCTAGATGAGATCGCGCCCATTGAGGTTGCATAATTTTGTGAGTGGAGTGGAAGCCATATGAGTGAAGAGCAAGAAGAGATTTGCCGCAAGGTAAGGTCGATGACGAGGTCGCTGATCAAGAAGGGCGCTGAACCCAGTGACGTCTCTTTTGCTCTGAGCTTGATAGCGACCGAGCTTGGGCTGGAAGTGACGGATGGGAGCATATCTGTCTTTCCGGTGGTGATGTCGGGTATCACTCATGCGGTGGCGAATGCCGTTGAAGAGTCAGCGGACAGTAGCGAGGCGGATGAAGGCGGCGTGCCTGCAGGTGCAATTCTGCATTAAGGCAGTGGCCTGGATGTTTAACTAGCGATAGATATGACCAAGGAGAATGGAATGACTAAGGGACTAGTACTTTCAAAGACTCGCTTTATGGCGGGGCTCCAGTGCCCGCTGCAGCTATGGCTGAGAGCGAATGAAAAGAACTCGCCCGAACTCGAGGTCGACGAGGTCTCTCGGGCGCGCATGGATAGCGGAAACCGTGTTGGCGAACTCGCAAGGGGCTACTTTCCTGATGGGGTGCTTATAGAGGGCGAACGGTACGAATATGACAAGAAGTGTGCACAGACTCTGGACGTAATTGATGATCGGGCCTTGGTGATCTTTGAAGCGGCATTCGAGCACGAGGGTACTTTTGTCGCAATTGACGTGCTTGAGCGCGAGCCTGGGGGATGGGTTATTCGTGAGGTGAAGTCTTCTACTCGCGTCAAGGATGAGCACATTCCAGATGTAGCTGTACAGATCATGACGGCGAGGGCCGCGGGACTGAATGTCCTGCGCGCAGAGGTTGTGTACCTGAACAGGGACTGCAGGTACCCCGACCTTTCTAATCTCTTTACTTCTGAGGATGTGACTGCCCAGGCTGAGAAGCTAATACCTGACTTGATAGCTATCGAGGGTGACCTGCAATCGATAATGACTCAGGCTGCGCCAGAAGCCGATCTGGGGCCACGATGTGACTCTCCCCGCGCTTGTCCTTTTAAAGGGCGGTGCTGGCCGGAGCTGCCTGAGCATCATGTCAGTACCCTCTACAGACTGGGTAAGGTCAAAGCGCAAAGTCTGATAGCTGAAGGTGTCCAAACCGTCGACCAGATCGATGCTGGTATCAAGCTAAGTGCTATTGCGGCTCGGCAGGTGGACTCGGTGCGAAGTGAAAAGATGATAGTCGAGGCGGGCTTGTCTGGTGATCTGGAAAGCCTGAACTTTCCGGCCGCTTTTCTGGATTTTGAAACAGTTTCCATGGCCATCCCTGTATGGGAGGGGTGTGCCCCATATACACAGGTTCCTGTGCAGTTCAGCAGCCATATGATGGGTGTTGATGGACAAGTCGAGCATAGTGAGTGGCTTGCCGACCCTGGGGGTGACCCACGCCCCAGCCTAGCCCATGCTTTGGTATCGGCCTGTGCCGACGCTACTTCGGTGGTCGCTTACAACGCGGGTTTTGAGAGGGCCTGCATTATGGGCCTAGTTGAAGTTTGTCCAGAACTGGAGGAGGAACTTGTCACGATAGCCGGGAAATTGGTGGATCTTCTCCCGATAGTGAGAAACAACGTCTACCACCCCCAATTTCACGGCAGTTTCAGCATCAAGTCAGTACTGCCGGCCCTCGTGCCGGGAGCCGGATATGGAGAATTGGAAGTCGCTTCAGGTGATGTTGCTGCACTGAAGCTGGAGCAGATGATGCTGGGCGAGCTTAAAGGAGATTCTGGCGAGCTCAGGGAGGCGCTCCTGAAGTACTGCGAGATGGATACGTATGCCATGGTCGAGCTATACCGGAAGCTGTTAGAGATTGCTGATCAGGACGCGGCCTGATCGAAAAACGAACTACCCCAGCGTAGGTGGGGCGAATAACCTGCGCTGCCGTGCCACGTCCTTGGTTGGCCCTGAATTGGGTGTTGAGGGGCGCTAGCATTCTGTGAGAATGCTTCTGATGAAGGTGGTGAAGTTTGCTGTGATTGCGGCTGGTAGGTTCCAGCCAGAAAGCCAATCGGCGTGCAGCACTATAAGCCATCGGGATTCATGGTGAGCGGTTGACGGCCGGGAAAGACCGGTGATTCACATTTGTGGGGTATCTGACCGTTGCTGTGAGGTAATGATTTTGTGGGTCAGTCCAGAGCTTTTTGTCGATATGACGATCAAAATCAACATCTTAGATTTACATTTGGTGGAAACTGAAGATACTGGCGGCGAGGGTCATGGAATTGTCGCTGTCGGCAATTTCCAGCCGTTGGGTGGATGTTAGTATTTAACAAATGGTTTTCTAAGTGATCGCGGAGAATGAGATGCAGGCAAAGATGGCGGAAATTCAGCTTGATGTGACCAAGGTGATTTTGTCGTTCTTGGAAGATTGGTTGCCACGGGTAGGTGGTGAGGCTTGGTGGAAGGAATGTGTGCTGTATAAGGTCAGCGATTCCCAGCGGCGACATATTGAAACTCTCAATATAGATAAGCTGTCGGGCCTGGATCTTGCCGCATTAGGAAGAATTCTAGATAGAAATTGGTACGACATAGGCTTCAAGGCTGGCCTTCGCCAGGATGCGAGGCATTACCTCAAGGAAGTCCTAATGATCCGAAATCGATGGGCCCATGCTGGAGTGGAGGCATATCCAGCGGAGGACATTTATCGAGATCTGGATACTCTGGTTAGGTTTTTGTCTATGTTCGAAGGGGACGATGAAGTCATCCAGAAGGCCCGGAATAGCCGAGACGCAATCCTCACGAAGCCATCTACTCGACAGCCGCAACCAGAGCCTGTGGATCAGCCTATAGTAGCTCCAGAGCCTGAAGAATCTACAGCTTACAAGGTTGGGGATCTCGTTCACTTGTCATCAGATCCCCAACGGTTTGGTCCAGTGATTGGAGTTGAGCCTAGAAAAGAGGAGGACCGCTATCGTGTATTCATCGATGGCGAATCGAAGGCCTTTTATGCATCGCAGCTAGCGGCTCATGGGTCGGATGCTCCTGGGCTCGTTCCAGTTTCATTTGATCAGTTCAATGCTCAGCTTTCCGCGAGGCAAATTCAACATCCCAGCCTCTCAACGCTTTATTCGCTAAATGCCGCGAGAGTGGACTTTATTCCGTACCAGTTTCGTCCTGTTATGAAGTTTATCCGCTCCGATAGGCCAAGGCTGCTTATCGCTGATGGTGTAGGGGTTGGAAAGACTATCGAGGCCGGGTTGATTCTTCGGGAGCTACAAGCGCGCCGGGAGATCAAGTCAGTACTCATCATTTGTCCTCGACCTCTGATAACAGAGAAAAAGTGGCTTAACGAGATGCGCCGCTTTGATGAGAGGTTCACCCAGCTGGACGGTAAGACTCTAAAGTTCTGCGTTCAGGAGTGTGATCTTGAAGGCGAATGGCCCGATCAGCATGAAAAAACCATAATTCCTTACTCTTTGTTGGACGAGTCACTGATCCATGGTGACCAAGATTCTAATTCGCGCTCTAGTAAAAGCCAAAAGGGTCTGCTGGATCTAGACCCCCCTCCTAAGTTCGACTTAGTAATCGTGGATGAGGCCCATCATGCCAAGAATCCTAATACTCAGACGCATGAGGCGGTAAGGTTTTTTTGCGACAACGCGGAAGCTGTTGTATTTCTTACTGCGACACCGGTCCAGCTCGGAAGCAAAGACCTGTACGTTCTGTTGAATATGCTACGTCCGGATGTGGTGATTGATGAGGAGAGCTTCAATCACATGTCTGGTCCAAATCCGTCTATCAACCGAGCAGTAGAATTTGCTAGGTCAGCGTCTGAAGGCTGGGAAGCACAAGCTTGGGAGGCGATGCAGGAGGCAGCATCAACTGAGTGGGGATCAAAAATCCTTAAAGACAATCCAGAGTTTGTAGACCTCGAGGGGCTATTGGCATCTGGAAGATTGAGTCCGCAGCAGCGAGTAGCAGCGATTCAGCAGCTCGAGGGTTTTCACAGTTTCTCTGGGCTGATCAACAGAACGAGAAGGAGAGATATTGGCGAGTTCACTGTAAGAGAACCCAGAACCGAAAGTGTACCTTTTACAAAAGCTCAGTCTGCTCTTCATGATGAGCTGCTCGAAGCGCAGGCAGAAATTCTATCTCGCCTCAATCCTGGCACGAGTATTAACTTCATGATGACCACGATTCGGCGACAGGCCGCTAGCTGCATCTTTGGGTTGGCCCCTATGATCGGTGACATTCTCTCGAGACGCGATACTGAGTTATTTGATGGTTTTGAGGATCAGCCTGGAGAAGGGCTGCCGATGCTGGAGGATTCTGATCAGATAGTAAAGAAGATCACCGCGGTGAAAGAGCTGGCTGGAGCTTTAGGAGATGACGATCCAAAATACGACCGTTTGAAGAAAATAATTCAGGAAAAGCAGGCGCTTCCTAATCGGAGGCTCATGGTCTTCAGCACGTTTCGACATACATTAAGTTACTTGAGTGAGAGGCTTACGCAAGATGGGTACGAAATTGGTCTAGTTCACGGCGGAGTACCAGACTCAGAGAGGGTCTTGCTGAGGAACAGGTTCAAGCTGGATAGCAATGATTCAGATAGTCTCGACGTACTGCTATTCTCTGAGGTCGGTTGCGAAGGTCTTGATTATCAATTCTGCGATGCCATGGTCAATTACGACCTTCCCTGGAATCCGATGAAGATCGAACAGCGCATAGGTCGAATAGATCGAAATGGCCAAAAAAGTGAAAAAGTCGTCATCTATAACCTGATAACGCCTGGGACAGTAGACGCTGAGATATACGACAGATGCCTAATGCGAATCGGTATATTCAATAGATCAGTTGGAGCGAGCGAGGAGATTCTCGGGAATATTTCCAAGGAAATTCGCTCTGTGGCGGAAGATGTGACTCTATCTAAATCAGAGCAGGCCGATCGACTACAGCAACTGGCTGACAATGAGATAAGAGATGTTCAAGAGCAGCAAGCTCTTGAGGACAGGCAGGCTGAATTGTTCGGTATTCGGTTGCCCGCTGAGCAACTAGAGCGAGACATCGAGGGGGCTAGCAGTTACTGGCTCAGCATTTCGGCCATAGAAAATCTGATCACTCGATATTTGGCTGGTCTGTTTGGAGAGGATCAGGAACATCTTCTCGGTGAAAAGTCTATTAAGACGCTTCGTTTGTCGCAGGATAAGCGAGAGTTACTGCTAAAAGACTTCCATAATCTGTCGATCAAAAAGTCGCCAGTCTACAAAGCATGGGCTGATTGGTTGAAAGGTGCTGAACCGCATCTTTCTTTAACTTTCGATAGTGCAGCTGCGTCGGATGATCCGTCGCTGATGTTTATAAATCCAGTGCATCCACTAGCAAAACAAGCGGCCTCTGCCACTTCCAAGAAAGAAGAGCAGCCCTTCGTAGAGCTTTCAGCTAGCAGTAGTGCCTTGCCGCCAGGAGAGTATCCGTTTGCAATCTATGAGTGGGATTACAGCGGAGTAAATGGCGATGTGCTTCTGAAAACTGTTTGCTCTGATGAAAAGGTCGCGGAGTCATTTCCCGGTATTCTGGAATATGCGCGTCCAACGCGAAGCGAGAATTTGGTGCCGCTTGATGCAGAAGTCATCGACGCATTAGAAGGTTCGCATCATTCCTATTGGACACAAGCGGTAGAGAGTCATCGGGGGAAAAATGAAAGCGTAGTAATGTTCCGGAGGGAGAGTCTCAACAAGAGTCACAATGCTCGTATAGCGGTACTTGACGAGAAGCTATCCCGGGTGACTAATTCAAATATCCAAAGGATGAGGACTGCACAAAAGGCAAATGCCATCGCAGACTACGAGAGAAGGTTATCTGAGCTCGATGCGTCTTTGATTCGATCAGATATTAAGGCTGAACCGATGGCATACGGAAGGCTAACTATCACAGAGGAAGTGAACAATGACCGTGTCTCCTGAAAATTTTATATCGGAGCTCAACGAGAAGCGATCTCGTTTCATCGAAACTGCCAGGGAGAACGATGCAGAAGCTGGCCTTAGAAAGCTTATGGCCGAACTGTACCCGGATCAGGCACATTTTGTTTACGAATTACTACAGAATGCCGAGGATGCTAAGGCTACATACGTCCGGTTTGAGCTATCTGGCCAAGAACTTCGTTTTGCACACAATGGAGCAAGGCAATTTAATCACAAGGACGTGGAGTCTATTACAGGTATTGGGACCAGCACAAAAAAGGATGATGTAAACAAGATAGGAAAGTTTGGTGTTGGGTTTAAGGCTGTTTTCTCGTATTGCGATACGCCCGAGATTCATTCAGGTGACTACAGTTTTAAGATCGAGCATCTTTTCTGCCCAATACAGATAACGCCTGTTTCTCGCAAAGATAGCGAAACCTTATTCGTATTCCCGCTGGGAAGCTCTGAGAAGACCCCTGAGCAGTGTAGTGAGGAAATTCTCAAAGTTTTTTCAAGACTTGATCACAGTGCCGTTCTCTTCCTAAATAGCATTAAGAGCATCAAATGGGAGGTCCAAGGGAGAGGCAAGGGTCGGGTGTTCCGAGAGCATCCTAGTGAGGTGCATCAAGAGCTCGCGCGCATTGAAGTCACCAATCCACTTGCTGGTATTAAATCAGAGCGGGCCTGGTTCATGGTCTACCAGAAACCGCTGGACGGACATGGTGATCTTAATTGTGCGATCGCGTATGAGCTCAAGTGCAGAAGTTCAAAAATGACGGAGCTTCTTCCAGATGTTGATATAGCTAGACAGATGAAAGTAGTTGAAACAGATGGAAAATTATGTATTTTTTTCCCCGCTGAAAAAGAGAGTACAGGGCTGAAGTTTCATTTGAATGGACCTTTCGCCTCTTCGGTGGATAGGGCGAGCATTAAGCATGACGATGAAGGAAATGTAGGCATTATTGAAACCATGGTTGATTTACTACTCGAATCGATGTTTTCGCTGAAAGATATTGGGCTATTGAATATAGAGTTTCTCAATGTGATCCCAAACAGTGAAGACAACATCCCAGCATTTTTTGAGCGTTTTCGAACCGCCAGCCATAAGCATTTTAGAAACAAAAGGCTGCTCGAAAGGAAATCAGGTGGGTTTGTTAAGGCAAAGCAGGCTGTAAAGGGATTGAAGGAGTTATCTGATCACATAGATGATAGTGACATCCGTGTACTTCTCGATTCTGAAAAGAGTGCCTGGGTGGCTGGCGTGCTCCAGAATTCTCGAGCCGACAAGCTTTTGGATGACCTAAATGTAACTACCTTTAACCGACAAGCATTTGTCGATTCCGTAGAAACAAATTTTTCTTACTACGACCAGGATGACGAAGAGGTAGATGAAGCGGAGGAGTGGCTTTTGGCCAAGGATCCAAGCTGGATTCAAAAGTTCTACTTGCTATTGAACACTGCAGCAAAGCGTACGGATAGCGAATATCGCCTGGATTCGATGCGCATTGTGCTGACTGATGCCGAATCTTTGGAATACGGGTTTGAACTTTACCTTCCAAATCCGGATGCATTGAACGTAGCACCATCCGATTTTGTATCATCCGCAATTTTTGAAGGTCTGGGCAAGAAGCCAAATGAACGTATACTCGAATTTCTCGGGCACTGTAATGTTGAGGAATATGGCGATCAAGACGAAGTAATGTCTGTGTTGGACGAGTTCTATTCGGAAGGTGAGGGTTCTGTAGAGGCCCAATTGAATGTAGAGCACATGAAGAGGTTTGTTGGCTTCGTTGCCGACGGCGGCAGTTTCAGGATATTCAAAGAACGAACTATTTTCCTCACTCAAGACAACAAATATCTTGTGGCTGCTGAATCAGTCCATTTAGACCTTCCTTTTACGCCAACCGGGCTAAACGAGGTTTACCGCAGCGATGACCAAGAGGTGGCTAGCTACCCCCTGTCGGAAGACTACTTGAATGTTGAGGGCTTTGCGGAGTTTGCTAGAAAGTTAGGTGTTAGGGACGGCCTGAAGATTGAAACTTGCGATCTATGGAATAACCCTCATGTCAATGAGCTGCGTAAGGGGATGCGGAGTGCGAGGGAAACGCATAGGGGCGTTCGCGAAGACTATACAATCGACGGTATCAAAAGCTTGCTTGCCAATCCTAACCTCGCTATAGCAAGCATCGTGGTCAGAACAATGAATGGGGTAGATCCCAGAGTATTGAACGCCAAGTATCGACCGAATGCCCAGTACAGTACCCGATACGCTGACTCAAATCTTGTGTGCGTGTTAAAGGACGCTGCCTGGATACCAAGTAAAGACGGGCGCTGGCTCACTGCTAAGGAAATCGATCCGGGTGAAATACACGATGATTTGCAGCTGAACGATGATAACGGTTGGATGTCTGCGGTCGGATTCGGCAGTTTAGAGAAAGAAAACCGCGCGAAAGTAGGAGCGAAGGAAACGGCGGCAAAAATTTTAGGTTGTTCATATGAGGAGATCGAACTCATTAACACGCTAAGAACTGATCCGGAATTGTACGAAGAATTTTTGAGTTTGGCACATCGTCAGGCTTACGATCCCGAGTTTCCAGAAAACGAGGTGAAAAATCCAGACAGGCGGCGTTCTAAGGTTGAGGAATCGATCGCGGATTCAGATCGGGTTGGTTACGAAGAAAGGACTAGATCTGTAAGAACTTCAGCTGGCTCAAAAGAGGCTTCAACTTACTTACGCAGCCTTTATACGAACGAAGATGAGGAGCAAGTTTGTCAGCTATGTCACGACATAATGCCCTTCAAGAAACGCAACGGAAATTTCTATTTCGATTCCGTGGAGATTGCGCGAGGCATGAAACGGGAACGAAACGAAGCGCATATCGGGCTCTGCCCTACCTGTGCAGCTAAGTACAAAGAGTTCGTGAAGCGAGATACCAAGGCGAGTGAAAACTTACTCGAAGACATTCTCGATTCTGAGGGAACTACGGTGCTTGTCGAGTTAGGGGACGACACTGCTGAGCTTAAGTTTGTTGACACGCATATTCATGATCTTAAGGTACTGTTGCACGAGACCGAGGAAGGTTAGGTGTACTAGTCGAGACCTGATCTGGCAGGTATCGGTCCGATGACCGCGAATGGGTCATATCAGGCCTGAACTATTACATCTAGTGACATCAAAAATGGTTCATCAGGTAGTTTGAAGTTCCATTTACTTTGGTGTGCAGTTGCACTCAGTTGCTAGGAACTGCGTGAATTTTCGCTTTGCCGGTCCGCTCACGTGCAGAGTCACACTAAAATTGTCACTGGAAAATTCGATGCCAGCCTGATCGCCGTGATCAATGATCCGAGTTTCGGCCAGTGAAAATTCCACAAGTAGACCAGGACCAGTGTCTACGTGGAATTCCACACGGCTCTTTCCATTGGGGTCCTTATAGAACACAGCAAACATATGTGGTGTTCCAAAAAGGTAGCTTACGGGGTCTTCAATGATCATAATCTGATCTCCTTCATTCTCTTGATTTCTTCAATTTTTTGATTTGATCGGTTTAGAGCCATCTCCAATATTGAGAAATGACCAATAGATGTCTTACGTGGGATAGCGGGCCGGCGGGCCCGCCATCATCATGTTTAGGTTTCTACCCTCCCATGACGGATCATGTTTGTAATTGAATCCTCTAAACGTTCAGAGCAGTACTCGCCCATGAAGCGAATGCAGTTACCTGATTTGGTTTCATAGAAAGTCAGCATGGCGACTTCTATTTTTTTCCCTTTCAGGTTCGGGAGCTGTCGGACTTGCAGGTCGCAGTAATCCTCATATTGATCCCAATCGGGTTGATGATAGGTGCTGTATGACATTTCAATGTCCTCACTAAAGTACAAAAGATGGTTTTATAGACTCCGGTTGGTGCTCTTCGGAATGAGGTGAACCTCTTGGACAAGGCCAATGGGCTGTGGAAAAATTCAGGGAAGTAAAGAGGGGCAAGAGCTGGGTACAACAATGCCCGCAAAAATGGGCTTCTGTGTGGTGTTTTGTGTGGTACCTAGTCGCCGAGTGACGGCGAGTGACGGTTGTCGCTTCACTAACTACATGTTTTATAGGGACATTCGGCGACACTCGCCGCCCTATCGAGGGTTCGAATCCCTCGAGGCGGTGCCTTTGAGCGGGAGAAATCCTGTCCCCAAGGTAGGAGTAGAACGCTCGATCGGTCGAGTTTTGGGCTTCCCGCGGTTCGTTTGTCGCCAGTTTGTTGCACGGAAGGCGCCACTCCAGGCCTCTCAGGACCACTTGTCCCAACTGGAGTCCCTGTAACTTATTGATTTTTATGGTATTGGATGTTGGCTCTAGCAGTTCAAATCCTGCCGTCCCGACCATAAAACTGTTGAAAAAGGTCACCTAAGAGGTGGCCTTTTTTGGTTGTGGTGAGGCGATTAACCGCCTTGGCGCTCTGACCGGGGCGGTAGCTTACAAATCGTTAAATTATTTTCGAAAATGATGGAATAAAGCGGGTGGCATGCACGTCATGTCTTTAAAGTGGAGTGAAACACCACCTCGAGGTAACGGGTTGTCAGTTATTTGGATACGCGTCAAAGTCCACACGGACATCACGGAATGCGTTGCTGCCACCGCCGACCTCACTCTTTTCGCTATAGATCTGGACAAGGTAGCTTGTTTGGATCTATGGCTCATGCCTCCCAGAGCGGGGACCGCTAGCCCTCCGCACTGAACTTCAGGGCCTGTCATCTACATGGGGTGGCAGGCCCTGTTTCTCTTTTAAATCAATCATTTAGCGTTCGCTAAAACCTTTTAACGCTTAGCGTCGCTGTGACTTCCGTAGATGTTTTGAGCATAAAAAAGCCCGGCGATCTTGCGACAACCGGGCCAAGGGGTATATCTATGGACCTACTCGCTCCAGTTGGAGGAGATGATAGATTTTTCCGCCGCTGCGTTAAGTGCTATACCCTCAGCTTTCTCAGCCAGGTAATTGGTTACTGCATCTGAATCCCCCGCGCCCGCAGGGCGGAAGTCAGAAGCGTCTCCTGGGATGCTGGTGGGAGCCAGGACGCGAGTATTCCAGCGCCCGTCATCACGGCATGCAACACCATGTTCTGCGGCGCCTTCGCGCGCAACAATGTACTCTCGGCACCAGGTGCCATCGACCGCCTTAAAGCTGAGCACCGGGCGCATTTCTCTGCCATCCGCGAGAGCCTTCCACCCGTCAGCCATAGAGGGCGTGGTCTCTAGTACCGAGGCAAGTGATGGAGCGGTGGTGGCGGGCGCCTGCCACTGTGGTGCTAATACCAGGCCAGCCGCAGCTATTAGGGACGCTGCGACTGCATATTGCCAGGCGGGTCGCCTGCGCTGTGGGAATGCCACAACGTTTGCGGGGGTTGGGCGGAGCATATCGAGAATATGTTTGGGGGCCTGGTCAGTACCGGAATATGCCTGCCTAAGTCGGTTATCAAGGCTCCCGAGGCGATTTAGCGTATCCTGCAAGTCTGGCTCAGCAGTTAGACGCTGCTCCAGTCGACGGGTGGTGTCGTCATCCAGTTCCTGGTCCAGATACTGGGACAGTAATTCGTAATCCTGCTCGTTCATAATAGTGTCTCGTCAGCCATCTGTTTAATCGGGGCTGTAATGCTGTAGTAAATTCTTCCTCGCTCTGGCGATGCGACTCATAACGGTCCCAACGGGAACCTCGAGTATTTCTGCTGCCTCAGCGTAGGTCTTTCCTTCTACGGTCACCAGGGTCAGGGTTAGCCTTTGCTCATCCGGCAGCTTTTCCAGCGCTGCTGATACAGCTTCTAATTCCCGTTCGCCGCCAGCGACTTCCTCGGTAGAATGTGACTCGTCATCTTCATCGGCTAACGCCGGATAACGCTGTCTAACACTCCTGGCTCGCAGCTCGTCAATCCAGACGTTTTTGCAAACCCGGTAACTCCACTTGGCAGGATGAGCGTCTTCTGGCATTCCTTTTTGCAACAACTTTTCAACGGTCGTTTGCAAGAGGTCGTCCGCGTCAGCGGCATTGCCAGTCAGCGAGTAGCAGTAACGGCGTAATCCACCCAGTTCGGCCATTAGGGCTTCACGTTGCGAATCCTGGAGCGCTGACATACAAATCCTGTTAAAATAGTGGACGTTTAGCCGCATTATTTTATTCCATCAATTGGAATTTTTCTTGGCGCGGCACGTCATTAATACACTAGACGACGTTTTGTTGCGACGGTAAATATTAGCATGCTTTGCGCAAGTTACTGAAAAATATGAACATATTAGATATATCCAGTGGTATTGGTCTGCTGCGTGCGGCTCTCATAGCGCTCAGTTTGGTCATTGCTATTCCTTATGGGGCGTTGGCTCAGGTTCCTGGGCAGCTGGTCGGTTCGGTCATTGAAGACGATCTAGAAGAATCTGTCGAAGACGTCGTCGAGGAAGCCGTAGATGACGCCATCGCAGAGGCAGCTGAGGAAAGCGCGCAAGAAGCAGTGGAAGAAGCCATCGAAGACCGGTTAACGCTGGGCCCTGGCGACCGCGTGGTCGAAGTAATAGAAGAACAGGTTGAAGAAGCTGTCGAGGAAGTAGTCGAGCAGGTAATTGAAGAAGAATCAGAACAGATAGTCGAAGAAACCATCGAAGGCAGCGTGGAAGACGCCATTGAAGATACGGTTGAAGAACAGATTGCCGATGCGGTCACTGAAGACGTCGAAGAGAACGTGGAAGAAAGTGTCGAAGAGGTCGTTGAGGAGGCCGTCGAAGAGGCCGTAGCCAGTACAGTAGAAGATTCGGTTGAAGATGAAATACAAGATGCTGTGCAGGAAGAAGTAGCTCAGAGCGTTGAATCGAACGTTGAGGAGAGTGTGGAAGGCGAGGTTGAAACTGCGGTCGAGAGTAGCGTAGAACAAGTGGTTGAAACCTCTGCTGAATTGCAAGTGGCTGACAGCGTAGAAGAGCGTTTCGAAAGTCAGATTGATGACATCCTTGATAACCTAGAGACCGATCTTGATGTCGATGAGCAAAGAATACATCGCGAGCAGTGGCTGGTAATGGCTGAGCCTGTGGTTTTCGAGGAGTTAGCTGAAAAAGGTTACCTTTTCGATACCGTCACCGATCTGCCCGCTCTGGGCATGCGCCTTGCGGAGGTGGCCGGGCCATCCAGCTTTGACATAACCGAGGTGCGCCGCGGAGTGCTCGATGTGGTGGGCAAGGATAGAGCTGAGGTGGACCTTAATCACATTTATACAGCGGGATCACAGCTGGCGGTAAATAACACTGGTCTTACTCCCAGGGCTGCGATCAATATGCCTGAGCGAGGATCGCAACTTACACCCCGTATCGGGATGATTGATAGTGGGGTGGATCTCGACCATCCGGCATTCACGGCTGCTAATATCCAGAGCCGTTCTTTCGTGTCGCAGGGAGCACAGCTCCCCGACTTTCATGGCACCGCTATTGCATCAATCATCGCGGCTAATGACGCCGGTTATCAGGGACTACTACCGAATGCCCAGCTGTATGCGGCTGCGGTTTTTGAACAGGACGCTGAAAGAGGTGAAATTGCCTCGACGGTAAGTTTGCTGCGAGCGCTTGATTGGCTGATGTCGGCAGAGGTTGATGTCGTTAATATCAGTCTGGCTGGCCCCCCTAATCGATTACTGGAAGCTGCGCTTCAACGCGCCGCCGAGCGGGAAGTGCTGGTCATGGCTGCGGCTGGAAACGGCGGCCCGATCGCCAAGCCAATGTATCCGGCTGCGTATAATTCGGTTGTAGCGGTGACTGCAGTCGATGAGGGCCACCAGGTGTTCCGTCTGGCGAACCGTGGCGATTATCTTGATATCGCCGCTCCGGGTGTTGGTTTGCTGCACGCGAAAGCTGGGGGAGGCTATGTTGCGTCTTCGGGAACCTCTTTTGCAGTGCCATTTGCGGTAACCGCGGCCGCCAATCTCATGAGTCAACACCCTGAAAAAGATGTGATGACATCATTATACCAATCAGCGGAAGACCTTGGGCCCCCAGGACGCGATGAAATTTATGGTTATGGGTTGCTGCGCTTTGACGAGTCTTGATTACCAGCTGTATGACAGCCGGGTCCCTACCACCTCTTGGTCATAGTCTGAGCGCGGGTAATTAGAGTCGTAGTCAGCGTAGCCCGCGTAGACCGCGATTGCGCCAGACCCCAGAACCGGGTACTCAATATCCACCTGCCATCGATGTCGCTTGTCATCGCGCTCCTCTCCTATACTTGGCGTTACTGAGCTGTAATCACGGTGTTCATAACGCCACGAGAACTCAGTCTTGAGGACATCGCCAAATGCATCAAACCTATGAACATAGCGGGCCTTGATGTTGTTGGCGGCGTAGTCGAAACGATCCTCTATCGCATCTTCATCTTTGTATTTGTAACCGAAATTAAAATAGCTGCGTAAGCCCCGGCGAAAATAGTAGAGGTCCAGTTCGCCCGCATGGCTTTGGGCATCGCGTCCCTGGTTTTGTTCAATCGTTTTGTCAGAGTATACGTAGGCTCCGCGGGCGAACCACTTTTTGGCGAGAAACCCGGACAGGTACGGGGAAGCCCGGTAGTATTTTAAAAAAGCACTGCCGTCGAGGCGAGCGTTGATATAGTAAAGCGATAGTCCGGAGTTGATCTTGCGAAAGCTGGTGCCGAGATCAAGTCCCAGCAAATGTGTCTGCCTGTCAAGAAAACTGAACTGGTCGTAGTTGCTTTGGCTGAAATTGTAAGTAGCTGCGACATTGGTTGTGTCATTGAACTGATGATCCAGTTGCAGTTCCACATCCATATTGAGCGAATAGTCGCTCTCGCTACTGGAGGCATCCAGTTCGTCGATAGTGACGTTGCTATCATATTCAGCTCCCAGTCCTACTTCAGCTGAAAATTCAGTTGAAGCTTGACCCTCATCGCAAACAGCAGGCATGGCGAACAACACGCTGGCAAGGGCGCAGGAAGTTTTAATCGTGTGTGCCGACAGCTTCATTCGGGGTCCTGGTAAAGTCGTACTTGTTTGTCCCGGGGGTTGCTTCCGGGGTTTGGACCAATGATAGCAAAAAAAAACAGGAGGAGGTCACATTGGAAATAACACCGCTGACGTACAATTTAGAGGTCGATGTAGCGGCTAAGAACCCTGATTATGTTTAGTGATCTAGCCGCGTTATCTGCTTTTGGTCTTGGCTTTGGCAAGCCCTGTCGCTAGTTCGCAAAGCGAGTCCCCTAAGGCACGTGTGGCGCTATTGCATGGCGTGTTCAGATCGGCTTGTCTGTGACGCCTCTAAAGTGGAGTCGAGAGCGGAGGGGGCATTCGATTTTTGTGGAGAATTTAAGCCGCTCGCTATAGATCAGTTGGGCCGGCGACAGCAGTAGTTTGTGCGTTAATTGGGACCAGTGAGGTTTCAGTCAGGAGTCATTGCGGGCAACTTGAGAAATACCACGTCTCTACCGGGCTTTCCCGATCAGCCCAGCGATGGACCTGTGTCTGTTGCAGAAACTATCGTTCCGCGAATGATGGACTTTTTACAAGTACCTAGGCTGCATACGACCATGATTTGGAATTCCGTGGTCTGGGAACAAACTGAGCATTTTCTGCGAACGGGGGAATTTAGCCGGGGGCTGATTAAGTATCTTTTAGCCGTTGCAGCGATTCGCACGGTCGCTCTAAAGTGCTAGACTCCTCCGCTTTCCCATACTCTGTTTTCAGGAGCTAACCGATGTCAAAATCTGATGCCGAACTTCACCACGAATGCATGAATCGTTTTATTGATCTTGCCAATACAATCAAGGATGAGAACGTGGGCACTCACGTTATTTCCGCAGCTATGATGTCGGCATCTGCCGTGTATGCAACGTATGTGTCCGCGGGAAATGAAGGCGGACTTACAGAATCAGGTATGGAGAAGGTTATCGACGCCTATCGGCACCAAATGCAACAGGTGCAAGCGATGAAAAAAGCGGAATTTGACCGAGCAAACGAGGCCTCTTAAATTCAAGCAGGGTTACTACGGTGACAAGGCCAGAGTCTGATGGTGGTATTTAAGCCTTTGACTGCACTCCTGGCCCCTGACGTATCATCATCGTTACTCAGGCCTACTTCTTGGGCAGGGCTGCATTTTTGAGAGTCACCATCCTTGGCCGGAGGCTTTGACCTAGCTACCGCTTTGGTACCGCGATCGCGTTCGCGCGTCGGGATAGATTTCAGTCAGCGCCTGCGGACTGCCCATTTCGTTGATGATCTGCGCGTGCTCACGCCGCAACAGAGACGGTTCAGCCACGCCACACGAATGGGAAATAACTTCGACCTCGTGCATAAGATTCTGCGCGTACTTGGCGACGCGTGCGGCCTTATCTGTTGCGTCCAAGCCTTTTTGCAGGTCCTCATCATGCGTAGTGATGCCTGTGGGGCAGGTGTTTTTATTGCATTGTAATGCCTGAATACAGCCGAGCGCGAACATGAAGCCCCTGGCAGAGTTTACGCAGTCTGCGCCCAGGCAAAGAGCGGCGGCAACACCTGCCGGGTTGATCATCTTGCCCGAACAAATCACTCGAATTCTGTCGCGCAGACCGTATTCCACCAGCTTGTCCACGACTAATGGCAGACTGCGTTTTACCGGTAAGCCCATAAAATCTATCAGGCTTTGAGGTGCCGCGCCGGTGCCCCCGTCGGCACTATCGACAGTGAAAAAATCAGGGGCATAGTCCAGGCCCTTGTCCTGGATTGCCTGGAACAATTCGTCCAGCCATGCTGATTGCCCAATGACTGCTTTGATTCCAGTAGGCTTGCCGGTTACCTGGCGTACTCGGTGAATCATCTCGAGCAAGTCTGCAATAGAGCTGATGTCGGGATGGCGGTTGGGGCTGAGGGAATCCTCGCCTGCGGGTATGCCCCTTGTACTGGCAATGACCTCGGTGACCTTGGCTGCAGGAAGTATTCCGCCCTTGCCAGGCTTAGCTCCCTGGGAGAGCTTTATTTCGAACATTCGCACCTGCTCATGAGCCGCGATTTCACGGAGCTTGTCGTCACTCAAATTGCCCGTCTGATCTCTCACCCCATACTTAGCTGTGCCGATCTGGAAAATAACGTCACAGCCGCCTTTAAGGTGGTAGGGGGAGATAGCGCCTTCGCCAGTATTCAGCCAAATCCCTGCCTTAGAGGCGCCGGTAGAAAGGGCTGCAATTGCCGGCGCAGACAAGGCACCGAAACTCATTGCAGAAATATTGAAAAATGAAGAAGTTTGATAGGGATTAGCGGCGAAGTTTTCACCGAAGCAAATGTCTGTTCGTGGCTTTACTTCCTCTTCGAGCGGCGGGAACAGGCCGTTTAGAAAAATAAAGTCTCCGGGCTGATTTAACGGGTTGGTTGATCCAAACGCCACGGTGGAATCAATGTCCTTGGCAGCGCGGTATACCCATGAGCGCTGAGCGCGATTAAAGGGGAGCTCCTCGCGGTCAAGAGCGAAAAAGTACTGTCGAAAAAATTCCCCCAGATGTTCAAAAAAATAACGAAAGCGGCCAATAACGGGATAATTGCGACGTATGGTCTGAGAGGTCTGGGTGACATCGACTACGTACATATAAACGATGGCAATGATCAACAGGCCAAACGCAAGGCTCAGCACAATAGCGCTCACCTCGATAAAACCAAGGGCAAAGTCCTTGAGTGTATCTATCTCCATCTCCACCACCTGTTCTCCAATTTTTTACCGAGAGTAGAGCTGGCGAAGAATTTTGCGCCAGCGATACCATCAAGTTCTTATAGACAGGGCACGCCACCAGTCGTCGCTAAACCGGCTTCCTAGTCTCGCGGTGGAAGGCCGTGCACCATGGTAATGAATTTCAGGTCTGTACCGGCGCGGCGAAACTCTGACAGTTGCTGGTAGTCCGGGTCGTTATACCATGACTTGGCAGCGTCTTCGTTCGGAAATTTGAAGATAACCATTCGACCTTCCCTGGGCTCTGCGCCCTCGAAGGTCACTGGCTTGTCGTCGAAGGTAAAAAATTCGCCTTGATGACGATTTAATATCGGGAAAAATCCTTTTTCATATTTACGGTATTCATCCTTGTCGTGAACGATGAAATTGGCAATGACGTAAGCTGGTGCATCAGACATGTGTTATTTCCTGTGTTGGGGGTAATTAAATGTTCGTTAGCCAGTTGGCTACCGCTTGGCCGATTTCGACAGGGGAGTCTTCCTGCACAAAATGCAGGCCGTTGACGGTAACTTCTTGTTGGTTGGGCCATTGCCGGCAAAATTCGCGGGCCGGGCCGGTCAGGATTGATCCTGGGTCCGCGTTGATGAATAGCTTGGGAATGTCGCTGCCCGCCATAAAAGCGCCGTAAGCGTTGACCAGGTCAACCATGTGAGCGGGCTCGCCATCGATAGGGATATGCCTTGGCCAATTGAGCGTAGGTTGACGATCGTCCGATGATGAAAAGGGTTCCCGGTAGGCTGCCATCTCTTTTTCGGTGAGCTCGCGGATGACAGAGGTTGGCAAAACGGCTTCGACAAACATGTTTCGATTCAAAATAAGGTCTTCCCCTTTATCAGAGCGAAAGCCTTTGAAAATTCCCCTGGCGCCTTCAGGCCAGTCATCCCAGTTGAGTGGGCATACGATAGCTTCCATATAGGCAACGCCGTGAATCGCATCCGGGTTATTCATTGCCCAATGGAAACCCAGGCCGCTGCCCCAATCGTGAACCACCAGAGTGACCTTTTCCTCTGCGCCCAACTCCTTCAAGAGTCCGGCCAAGTAGTGGTAGGCCACCTCAAAACTGTAGCGATCGACGCCGTCGCTTGCGGGCAGTTTGTCGGAGTCACCTTGGCCGATCAAGTCTGGAGCGATTACTCGGCCACTACCTTCTAATTCGGGAATGACGTTGCGCCATAAAAAGGAAGAGGTCGGATTGCCGTGTAGTAATACGATGGGGTCACCTGAGCCCACATCAACATAAGCAATCCTTTTGCCGTCAACAGTGGCGAATTTTTTTTCATAAGTCATCGTTTCTGCAATCATTAAGTGGTCCTTATGGGGTTAGGCGGCGATGCCAAATAGAGTGAGACTGGTATCTATCGATTGTTGTAGACGAGCTCGGTCAACCTGCTTTCTACATTGGACGCGAATGCCCAGATTCAGCGTCATCAAGGTTTCAGCCAGTTCAGCAGGGCTGTAGGTGTCGGTCATTTCGCCAGTCAATTGTGCGTTCGTTAGCAGCTGCCGAAATCGGTCCTGTATTTCATCCAACTTGGTTTGTGCCAGTAGCTGTAACTCGGGGTCAACGTCCGCCATTTCCAAGACGCTGTTGACCATCATGCAGCCCCGGGAAATTCGCTGCTCGGGTGCTTCGCTGACAGTTTGTAAGAAGAATGTCCGAATCGGGGCAAGGTTCTCGCGGGAAGACCCGGGCATCGCCAAAATAGCCAGCGTGCGCTTGCCGAATAACTCAAGACACTCTTTGAATAGCTCGCGCTTGCTGGAGAATGATGCATAAAAGCTGCTTCTTGCCACACCCATGGCGCCGAGTAATTCTGGCATGGACGTGGCCGCATAGCCCCTGCGCCAAAACACCTTCAGCGCTGCATCGACCGCTGCATCTCGCTTGAAAGAGGAGGGGCGTGCCATAAGAAATCATCGCTCGGCTGTTTAGGAAGACAATAATTCTGAACCGATCGGTTCAGAATTTCAAGTCAAGTAAAAGAAACCTCGCCTCGTTTAATCTTTTCTTCTTCCTCCTTGAACCTGAGCAGTCGAGCATCCAGCGATTGCTCATGTCTCGCTCGTGTTTTTTCCAGCTCGTTGAGGCGTTCCTGAACGTTGTTGTTGAACTGTTGTTCCCGTTTCCAGAGTTCGGCAAGCCTGTCTTCGTGCGCGCGATCCGCCAGTTGACGGAGATGGCGAATTTCATTCACTTCAGTTATTTGCTGCTGCTCGTGTTCCTGCCGTTGTATTCGCAGGCTGTTGATGGCTTGCTGATAGGCTTCCTGTAACGACTCTGCTTTCATTGCCAGTCGTGCTTGCTCTTGCTGCAACACGGCTCCCGCTTCCTGCTGCAAAAGGTCTATTGCTAAAAGGTCCCGCTTTACCTGTTCTTCTGATGCAGCAATTTTCGCTCTCAAGCTTTCAATAGTTTTCTCGGCCAACTTTTGACAAGCCGAGCGGTCAATTTCAAGTTGTGTAGCGGTTCCTTCGTCTTTCTTTTGTGCAGTTGCAGTCTGCTCATTCACTTGCTTGATTTGGCGTTGCAGTTTGTGTTTTTTTTCGGCCTCCTCTGCAGAAAGAATGGAAAGGCTTTTGTCGAGTTGTTCTTTGCTCTCGGCTTCCAGCTGCTGCAAGCGAGCAAATTCTTCCTTCGCGGCGAGCAAGGCTGCCTCCCTCTCTACCTCGACGTTCTTCAGGGCTGATACATTTTCGTCTTTCACCTCTTTTTGCATCTGGCTCAACTGCTTCAGCTTGCTCTTGTGACGGGTTTTCGCGTTCAGTTTCAGGTCTTGCAGTTTTGCCAGGATTTCATTGGCAGGCGGCACGGCTGGTTCTAAAATAGTCGCTGAGGTCTCTTCAGGCTCAAGCAGAGTGTCGACTGCAGGGTCGCTGATAATTTCGCCCCTTCTGGCACGGTGAGGGCTGGAGGCAAAAAACACGCCCGTATTCTCCTTCTGTACCCGGGTCATTACCTGCTGTTTGGGTGCGTCTGTGGGGATAGCCGAAGACTCAGTCGGCACCAATTGTGCTACTCCACCGATATCAGTAATCTTTCTGAAATAGTCCGCTGCCGACTTGCGTCCCAGATTGCTAAGTAATACGAAGGTATCCCCGGAGAACAACTCGTCGATAACGAGGGGGTCGCGAACTTGAAACAACTCAGCCAGGCCCTCGCGAACGCGAGCAGGGTCGTAGTTAGGGAGAATATCTCCTTTGAAGGTGAGGTCAAAATTTTTCACCCGTTGGTCCTGTTTTCAGATGATTTCAGTCATCGAATTTAGGTGCGCGCGGGCTGCATTTCCAGATAAAACGAGCGAAAAGTAGAGATTTGTTCGATCGGATAAAGAGGCGCTTTAATCAGCTCATTAGTCAGTCTGATGGTTATCAAACTGCCTGTTAAAGCCGTGAGCGACAGGCTTACCTCACCCTGTCTCCTGCATGCGCTTAGGGGATGCTCACACATTCACTATTGAGTGACACAAAGGATGCACGCGATCAGCACGTGGCTTGCAATGTGCAATTACTTTAGGTTGAGAGTGGTACCGGTGAACGGACTTGAACCGTTACTCCCGAAGGAACCAGATTTTGAATCTAGCGTGTCTACCAATTCCACCACACCGGCATTTTACTCTTAACCTATGACGTCGCAGCATCTCATTCTCCACTGCTCTGTGTCTCAGCTCAGAAAGGCTGAATCGGCAAAGAGCGCCTGGACGTCTGTTTGGAGAGCGCGGGATTATAGCAATCGGCCTCTAAACTGCAATATTTTTCCTTAACCCCGCCCCTATTTGGTTGTAAACTCCGCGCCAGCTCCGTCGAGAGCAGCTAATTTATACCCAGGCCGCTGAAAGTGCGGATGATCTGAGTACCTTTGAGGAGAAAAGAACATGGCCATGAAACTGGTTAAGAAAACTGCAGATTACAGCATCTTCAAGCGCAGCGATGACCGCTATGCGGTAAAGGATGCCAACAAGAACGCTGTTAATGGCGAAGAAAAAGTCAAAATTTTACTGGCGGAAGACCTGATAAAGGTAGCAGCGGCTGCTGCACCCGAAGAAGCGCCGGTTGAGGAAGAGACCGCTGAAGAAGCTGAAGCTGCTGCAGAAGAACCTGAAGCTGCAAAAGAAGAATCCGAGGCTGCCGAAGAAGAGGCTCCTGAGGAAGAGTAGTCTCTTTAGCAGGTTGCACCCTGAGAAGCCGGCCCCTGTGCCGGCTTCTGTGTCCATGAATGGATGTCAGTGAGTGCGGAACTGCTGGTTTACGGTATTAATCGATGAAGCGTACAGATTTTTCCTATCATCTTCCTGAGGAACTGGTAGCGCAGTATCCATTACCTGAGCGAAGTGATAGTCGGCTATTGTGCCTTGACGGTTCTGATGGGGCGATGGCACATCGCAATTTCACTGATTTCCCAGGCTTGCTAACAAGCGATGATTTGCTGGTCTTCAATAACACTCGAGTGATTCCGGCACGCCTTTGGGGCCAAAAAGAAACGGGTGGTAAGCTGGAAATCCTAATCGAGCGCGTCACTGGCACGCACTCGGCCCTGGCTCATATTCGCTGTAGTAAATCCCCCAGACCGGGTACCCGAATTTTGCTTGCTGAGCGTGAAGGCGCTAGCCCCGGCGATTACCGTTTGGAGGTTACGGGGAGAGAGGGGGCATTGTTTATGCTCTCCAGTGAAAGCGGCCTGCCACTGACTGATATCATGCGGGATATAGGACACATGCCGCTGCCACCATACATCGCACGGCAGGATGAAGAAGCTGACCAGGAACGCTATCAAACTGTGTTTGCTGAGCGCGAGGGTGCGGTTGCTGCGCCTACCGCGGGGCTGCATTTTACTGACGATCTGCTGAGGCAGATCGCCGAATTGGATGTTCGCACTGCCAAGGTGACTCTGCACGTTGGAGCGGGTACTTTCCAACCCGTCCGTGAAGACAATATTCTCGATCATATTATGCATTCCGAATTTGTAGAAGTGGGGGAAGACGTCTGCGCGGCGGTTAGTGACGCACGTGCACGGGGCGGCCGGGTCGTAGCGGTGGGCACTACCGCCGTGCGCTCTCTTGAGTCTGCCAGCACCACCGGTGAGATAAGGCCTTTCGTCGGAGATACGGATATTTTTATTTACCCGGGGTATCAATTCCGCTCGGTTGACGCCATGGTGACGAATTTTCACTTGCCGGAATCTACTTTGCTGATGCTGGTGAGCGCCTTTGCGGGCAAGGAGCATATAATGAATGCCTATGAGGAGGCGGTTGCAAGGTCTTATCGTTTTTTCAGTTACGGAGATGCCATGTTTTTGAGTGCGGGAGAAAGTTCACAATGAGCCGTGATTGTCGCATGCGCTTCGAGCGGTTTGGGAGTGATGGGGATGCGCGCCGAGGCCGTCTACATTTTCCCCGTGGCACCGTTGAGACCCCGGCATTCATGCCAGTGGGAACTTATGGCACTGTAAAAGGCATGCTGCCCAGGGATATTCATGAAATTGGCGCCGAGATCATTCTGGGCAATACCTTCCATTTATGGCTTCGCCCCGGTACTGATATCATTGAGCAGCATGGCGATTTACATGATTTTATGCATTGGAATGGTCCAATCCTCACCGATTCAGGCGGGTTCCAGGTGTTTAGCCTTGGCGATATGCGGAAAATTTCTGAAGAGGGGGTAAAGTTCCAGTCGCCGGTGGATGGGTCGAAAGTCTTCCTTGATCCGGAAAAATCAATGTCCATACAGCGCAAGCTTGGGTCAGACATTGTCATGATATTCGATGAGTGCACGCCTTACCCGGCCACGGAGCAGGAGGCTAGCGATTCCATGGAGTTGTCTCTGCGCTGGGCGGCGCGCAGCAAAACCGCGCACGCTGATAGTTCGGCAGCGTTATTTGGTATTGTCCAGGGCGGCATGTACTCCCACTTGCGAGCACAATCGCTCGCCGGTCTCAAAGAGATAGGCTTTGATGGCTACGCTATTGGTGGCCTCTCTGTGGGCGAGCCCAAGGACGAAATGATGTCTGTGCTTGAGGTCATGCAGCCTCTTCTTCCTGAAGACAAGCCCAGGTACCTCATGGGAGTGGGCACACCTGCGGATTTGTTAGAGGGCGTGCGCAGGGGGGTGGATATGTTTGATTGTGTCATGCCTACTCGCAATGCCCGCAACGGCAATATTTTTACCTCGCACGGAGCGCTTAAACTGCGCAACGCAAGACATAAAACCAGCACCTTGCCACTTGATGAGGAATGCGGCTGTTACACCTGTAAAAACTTCAGTCGCGCTTATCTGCACCACTTGGACAAATGTAATGAGATTCTGGGTTCTCAGCTAAACACTATTCATAATTTGTATTTCTATCAGCAACACATGGCGGGTATTCGAGAAGCTATCGAACAGGGCCGACTGGAGCAGTTCGCCGACCAGTTCTATGCGGAGCAGGAACGCGGTGTTTAGGTCTGGCATTACTTTCCGGACAGAGGCGCTGGCCTGATGGGCTTGCTATCCCCCATTCTGCAAACACTGGAAAATTCGCTGGTGCTGAATGGCTTAGTCTGGGACCACAGCGACCTGCCGCAGGCGGCAGTGCTGGTGATGCTGTCAGACGAGGCTGAGCCCAGAGTGCTTCTGGGTAGACGGGCAAAGCACCTGAAAAATCACCCGGGTGAAATCGCTTTTCCCGGCGGTAAGCGCGAGCCTGAAGACCTTACCCCTTGGGTAACTGCAAGACGCGAGGCCTGGGAGGAGGTTGGGGTTCGAGAAGAGCTGGTACATGCGCTCGGAGAATTATCTCCGCTGGTAACAAGAACAGGGTTTGAAGTTCACCCCTGTATCGCTCGTGTACCTGCTCAATTGGAGCTGAAAATTGACTACGGTGAATTTGACTCGTTGTTTACCCAGCCTTTGAGCTGCTTTGCTGATGTTGATTTGTTTCGACTGGAGCGAATGCAGGTAAATGGCGCTGAGAGAATGGTGCCGCACTATCAAATGAATGACGACAATATCTGGGGTGTAACAGCAGCCGTGCTGGCTATGATGGCAAATATTGCCTACGATGCGGGCCTTGATTTACAACGTGATTGGAATGCCAGACCATGAAGTACTCCCTGGGGGATAAACAGGTAAAGCTGTTAGGCCAAGGCCATTTTATAGCGCCCAATGCGGCAGTGATTGGTGATGTCACTTTGCATGACAATGTCAGCGTCTGGTTTAGCTGCGTACTGCGTGGTGATGCGGATCGTATTGAGGTTGGTGCAGGAAGTAACATCCAGGATGGCACTGTTATGCACGCTGACCCAGGTTACCCAATGATCGTTGGCGAAAATGTAACAGTGGGCCATAGCGCCATGCTGCATGGCTGTACGATTGGCGATGGTTCGTTGGTCGGCATCAATGCGGTCGTGCTCAACGGTGCACGTGTGGGCAAAGGCTGTTTGATAGGCGCCAATGCGCTGGTTACTGAAGGCTCTGAAATTCCTGATGGCTCGATGGTGCTAGGCTCACCGGCAAAAATTGTCAGGCAGTTGAGTGATGAGGCGCAATTGCAGCTGCAGCGTAATGCCGATCATTACGTAGGCAATGCCAAGCGCTTTGTTCAGGACTTGGTTGAGCAGACATGAACGATATTGGCCCGCAGTCACCTTGCATTTCAATTTGTGTTCTGGACGATAATGATATTTGCCAGGGTTGCTTTCGTAGCGCCGGGGAAATCACCGAATGGTTTATGGAGAGCCCCAAAGGCAAGCAAGATATTCTGGAGCGGGCAATCGCGCGCCGCAAAGACTCATTCCCGGTAAAGCTGCTGTAAATAGAAGCGCTTAATTTGTCGGTTCAGCAGCGACCACATTTGCCTTTACGGCCTGCACAACATTACCTTCAAGTTCGAGAATTTCCAGTCGGTAAGTGTCTATAGACAGGCCGGCATTGGCGTCAGGAAAGCCTTCCAGGTATTCGAGGATCAGGCCACTGATTGTCTTGGGGCCGTCGGTGGGCAGATGCCAGTCCAGGGATTTGTTGATTTCTCGAATATTGGCAGTGCCTGCAATAATAAAACTACCATCTCGCTGGGGAAAAATATTGTCCTCGGTGCCTGCCATATTAGAGGTGAACTCGCCAACGATCTCTTCAAGAATATCCTCCAGTGCGACCAGCCCCATCACCTCTCCGTATTCGTCTACAACGACGGCAAGTCGGCTCTTTTTCTGCTGAAAATTCAGGAGCTGGGTATGCAGGGGGGTGCCTTCCGGTATGAAGTAGGGTTTTTCCATTTCCCGTTCCAGCGCATTTCGATCTAGTCCCTGGCTATCGATTACCCGGCTCATATTGCGCATGTGCAGCATGCCTACAATATTGTTGATGTCTTCTTTCCATACGGGCAAACGGGTGTGAGAGCTGGTTTGAATATAGCGCAGGATCTCATCGTCGCTGTCATCGAGGTCTATACCAAAAACATCGTTACGCGGAACCATAATATCGTCGACGCTGACTTCTTCAAGGTCGAGAATGTTGAGCAGCATGCCGCGGTGGCGTGCGGGAATCAGCTTGCCTGCGTCGGTGACGATAGTACGCAATTCATCCGATGAAACGTGTTCGTCATTTTGTTTCGCAGGGTCCATGCCAAACGTGCGCAGTAAGCCGTTGGTTATCCAGTTTACTGCAGCGACCAGTGGGTAGAGTATTTTCAATAGCGGTAGCAATATCAGGCTGGCGGGGAACGCTATTTTTTCAGGGTGAAGGGCTGCAATAGTTTTCGGCGTTATCTCAGCAAAGATCAGGATGACCAGGGTTAGAGCGAAAGTGGCAATGAAAATTCCCGCGTCGCCCCACAGTCGTATGGCGATGACCGTGGCGATGGCCGAGGCAAAAATATTGACCAAATTGTTGCCGATCAGAATCAAGCCGATAAGCCGGTCTGGGCGTTTCAGTAATTTGCCGGCGCGAGTAGCGCCTCGGTGCTTATTGTTCTGCAGGTGCTTCAATCGATAGCGATTGAGGGACATCATGCCGGTTTCTGAGCTTGAGAAAAAACCGGAGAGAAGAACAAGTGCAGCCAAAACCGAGAAGAGTAGACCCAGCGGTGCTTCGTTCAAGGTGGGTATAAACCTATAATAATGTCTGAGTCGGTATCTTGAAGAAAAAGATCGGTAGGAGCAAGCCCCCAGCGGGCACGATTAGCCGCGCTGTAATATCAGTTCGAGGACCAGTTTGGAGCCAAAGAAAGCCAGCATCAGTGCGGCGAAACCGGCGAGCGTAAGACGCACGGCTGTTTGACTGCGCCACCCCAGCTTGTGGTGGCCCCATAGCAGCACGGAGAACAGAACCCAGGCGAGCATAGTTAGCGCAGTCTTGTGCACCAGATGCTGGGCAAAAATGTCATCGAGGAATATAAAACCACTTATGATGGAAATTGTGAGCAGGACCACGCCCACCAAGAGCAGTTCAAACAGCATGGTTTCCATGAGCTGCAGGGGCGGTAGTATTTGGACAATACCGTGAGTATGTCGGTGGCGTAGCTGATAGTCCTGGGCGGCAACCAATGCTGACTGGGCTGCAGCCAGGGTAAGTACTGCATAGGCCAGAATAGAGCAGCCAATATGCAACAGCAGTCCACCGGGTAATTGAGTGGTAATTGATGCTGTCTCGGGTGCGAAAGTCGACACAAGCACCGACATTGCCGAGAGCGGAAAAAGAACGACAAGCAGGTTTTGCAGTGGGCGTCGAAGCATCAGCAAGACACACACCAGGTTAACAGCCAGAAACATCAAGGCGGAAATCTTGTAAAACCCGAGGCTTAGGCCGCCGGTAACACTGACACCCTGCACGGCCACAATGCTATGGCAGACCATCGCAATGCTGCCCATGACGGCAACCGCGCGGCTTAACCCCTGGCGTTGCTGAAAAATGTGCATGAGGTGCAGACCTGTCGCGGTCAGATAAAGTAATGCAGCAATAGGTGCTAGGAGGCTGGCAGACATCAGTTTGGGGGTTGGACCGAGGTGGCGTATACTTCGTCCTTTGTACAGGGGTGGCCCAGCAGAATCAATAGCGGCTGCTCTCCATTATGAAGTTCGAGAGTATTTAGATGTTTCAAAGTCTCAGCGATCGCCTGTCAAACAGTCTGCGTTCGATTTCCGGTAAGGCAACCCTCACCGAAGATAATATCCAGGAAACCTTGCGTGAAGTGCGTATGGCGCTGCTGGAGGCCGACGTGGCTTTACCGGTGGTGAAACAGTTCGTGGAGTCCGTGAAACAGCGGGCTGTTGGCCAGGAGGTGATGAAAAGCCTCAGCCCGGGACAAGTTTTTCTGAAAATAGTCCAGTCCGAGCTCGAGTCCGTTATGGGTTCCGCCAACGAAGGGCTCAATCTTGCAACCCAGCCCCCGGCGGTGATTCTTATGGCTGGTCTGCAAGGGGCAGGCAAAACAACCTCTGTAGCCAAATTGGCCAAATTGCTGAAAGAGCGCGATAAAAAGAAGGTGACGGTAGTGTCGGCTGATGTCTACCGTCCTGCCGCAATCAAGCAGCTGGAAACCCTTGCAGCTGAGGTGGGTGTCGATTTTTTCCCTTCCGAGTCCTCGGAAAAACCGGTCGACATTGCCACTGCGGCACTTAGCCATGCCAAGAAGTCATTTTCTGATGTACTCATCGTGGACACCGCGGGTCGTCTCGCGGTAGACGAGGATATGATGGCTGAGATCGCGCAGCTTCATGCATCAGTGAATCCCATCGAGACCCTGTTTGTGGTCGATGCCATGACAGGCCAGGATGCAGCCAACACCGCCAAAGCTTTTGGAGAAACGTTGCCTTTGACCGGTGTCATTCTCACCAAGGTTGATGCTGATACGCGCGGTGGTGCGGCCCTGTCGGTGCGCTCGATCACGGGTAAGCCTATTAAATTCCTGGGTGTTGGCGAAAAAATCGCAGCCCTGGATCCGTTCCACCCGGATCGCCTGGCGTCACGCATTCTTGGCATGGGCGATGTACTGTCCCTGATCGAAGAGGCAGAGCAGAAGGTCGACAAGGAAAAAGCTGCTAAATTGGCCCGCAAGGTCAAAAAGGGTCAGCGCTTCGACCTCGAGGACTTTCGTGACCAGCTGCAGCAGATGAACAATATGGGTGGTATTACCGGCATGTTGGATAAGATGCCGGGCATGGGAAACATGGCACAAATGGCTCAGCAAAACCTGGATGTGAAAATGTTTGCCCGTATGGAGGCGATGATCAACTCTATGACCCCCAACGAACGGCGTCGTCCGGAGACGATTCAGGGGTCTCGCAAACGTCGTATCACCAAAGGTTCTGGAACTCAGGTGCAAGACCTCAACCGCCTGTTAAAGCAGCATAAGCAGATGCAGAAAATGATGAAGAAGATGAAAGGCGGGGGTATGCAGAAAATGATGCGCGGCCTTGGTGGAATGATGCCACCCGGCGGCGGCGGTATGGGTGGTCCAGGTGGCATGCCTCCGGGCGGGATGCCGCCCTTCAGATAGATTGTTTAAGACTTCTGGAGTCCGGATCGCAAGACTGGCTCCCTTTGTGCTAATGGGGCCTGAACAGAAGCTACCGCGCTCCCCAAAGGAGGTCTGGTAAAGGTAACTGGTTTCGCAGCTAAGCTGCGGAATTACCTAAATAAATCCCGCTTTTGGGGTTTTATTCCACAGCTGATTTCCGTATGATACGCCACCTTTCCGGCCGGTGTGTCGGTTTTTGTCGTGGGTAGCTGAAGCAAATCGACTCAGATGCCTCTAATTTTTCAGGAATTTTAAGCAAATGGTAACAATTCGTCTTGCACGTGGTGGCTCCAAGAAGCGCCCCTTTTACCACCTGACCGTAACTGACCACCGCAATGCGCGTAACGGTCGTTTCATCGAGCGCGTGGGCTTTTTTAACCCGGTTGCCCGTGGCCAGGAAGAGCGTCTGCGCGTCGACGCCGACCGCATCGAGTACTGGCAGGGCCAAGGTGCCCAGCTGTCTGAGCGTGTCGCCAAACTGGTCAAGGACGCAGCAGTAGCCGCGGCTTAAGGCCGGGCGACCGGTCTTTGATGAATGAGTCCGGATCCAACCCCCTGACCGCCGGTAAGATTACGGGCTGTTATGGCATAAAGGGCTGGGTAAAAATACATTCGTTCACTGATCCTGCGGAGAATCTCTTCCGCTTCGGTAAGTGGATGCTTCAGCGTCGAGGTGCACTGGTAGCGGTGGAGTTCGATCATTGGAAGCCACAGGGTAAGGGCATGGTTGCCCATATTGCGGGAGTTGATGACCGCGACCTGGCAGAATCCTATAAGGGACTGCAAATCGTGGTGGAAGCCGATAGTCTTCCACCGCTGGAAGAGGGTGAGTTTTATTGGCGCCAACTGCAGGGTCTGCAGGCTTGGGGTCGAGAGCCAGATTCCGGTGATGACAGAGTGTTGCTGGGCACCGTGGATTACCTGATCGAAACTGGTGCCAATGATGTGTTGGTCTTAAAGGCCACTGGCGACAGTATTGATGATAAGGAGCGGCTCATTCCCTATCTGCCCGGCGATACAGTCAGCAGGGTAGACCTGGAAGAGGCAGTGATAGATATAGACTGGTTTATTCACGAAGAATAGGTCGGCAGAAATAACCGGGAGGCAGGATGCAGATCGCACTGGTAAGCCTGTTCCCGGAAATGTTTGAGGCTGTCAGTGAGTTTGGTGTTACTGGCAGGGCGGTGAAACAGGGTCTGGTTCAGATCAGCCACAGCAATCCGCGGGATTACACCACCGACAAGCATCGTACGGTGGATGACAGGCCCTATGGTGGCGGCCCGGGTATGTTGATGAAAATAAACCCTTTGCAGCAAGCAATAGCTGCAGCAAAGGCGGCGACAGGGGAAGAGGCAAAAGTAATTTACCTGTCACCTCAGGGTCAGCGACTCGATCACAGTAAGGCTGTGGCACTTTCGCGAGAGCGAGCGCTGATATTGGTCGCAGGCCGCTATGAGGGCGTTGATGAACGTCTTATAGAAGCCGAAGTCGATGAGGAACTATCCATCGGCGATTATGTACTAAGTGGCGGTGAGTTGGCTGCCATGGTAGTCATCGATTCGGTGACACGCCAGTTGCCAGGTGTTTTGGGGCATGAGGACTCTGCACAAGAGGATTCCTATGCTGATGGATTGTTGGATTGTCCACACTACACAAGGCCCGAGGAGTACCTGGGTAAACGGGTACCCGATGTTTTGCTCAGCGGAAATCACGAGTTGATTCGCCGCTGGCGCCTGAAGCAGGCACTGGGCAGGACGCAAGAGCGTCGCCCGGATATGCTGCAGAGCCGGTCAATGACGGCCGAAGAGAATGAATTGCTGGCGGAATATCTCCGTGAGCGAAGTTAATTAACGAGCCCGCTAGCTGTGAAGCTACGACTGGAACACTAAAGGAGCGCACCATGAGCACCAACAAGATCATTTCTCAGCTTGACGCTGAACAAATGGAAAAAGACCTGCCCGAGTTCGGCCCCGGTGATACCGTGGTTGTTCAGGTAAAAGTGAAAGAAGGCGAACGTGAGCGTTTGCAGGCCTTTGAAGGCGTTGTTATTGGCAAGCGTAATCGCGGCCTGAACTCTGCTTTCACCGTGCGCAAAATCTCCCACGGTGTTGGTGTTGAGCGTACTTTCCAAACTTACAGCCCTTTGGTTGACAGTTTGTCCGTCAAGCGCCGTGGTGACGTGCGCCAAGCTAAGCTTTACTACCTGCGTGAGCTGTCTGGTCGGGCTGCCCGTATTAAGGAAAAGCTGGGTTAATCCAGTTTTACCTTAGCAGTCTTCGAAAGCGGCCTTTAGTGGCCGCTTTTTTGTGCGTGTAAGATCGAATGGCTATGGTAAATAGCTGATGCTAACAGTCTAAGAGCGGTACACTGCAGGCACGAATTTAAAGAAACATGTTGGCACCTGTGGCTCATATAAATGTGATTGCACCAAATGGTCGGGTCTTGGGCCTGCTGGTTCTAGCTTTGACGCACCTCAGCGTGCCTCTCACGGCCTGCTTGGCCTATGGCGCAAGTCCACTTTGGATAATGGGTACCTTGGTGTTTCTTGCCGCCTTATGGCGCATTGGAACGGTTTCCAGTGGCGTGGGTACCAGAGTGCTTTGCGCCTCACTTTCCTTACTTTCTTATCTGCTTTCATTCTCATTGGCAGTGTCGTTTTACATGCAGGGAGTGGGCTATACAGAAGCTTTCTTTTTTCATTTAAATATAGGCACCCTGCCACAGGCGCTTAGCAGCTATCAGGTCCCGGCAATTCTTGGGTTTCTGGGATTAATTCTCAGCACTGCCTTGCCCCTTGTTATACCCGTTGTCGTTGTTCCTCGTGCGCTGCGTCTGCTGCCCCTGCCTATCGCTTTTTTGGCAGTGTTCCTGAGTTCTGCGCCGCTTTGGTCCTTTGTGAGCTATTTACTTGTTGCTAATGAAATTGATGTGTCTAGTCAATATGGTCTGTATGTAGAATCTGATGGCGGCCTGCATTCAAGTGATAAAGGCTTATTCTCCGACGATCGCAAAAATATTATTCTCATATATGCAGAGTCTCTGGAAAGTATTTATCTAGACACGGCTATCTTCCCTCAGGACTATTTACCTAAAATTAAACGACTGGCAGCCGATGCTCATATGTTTAGCAATATGCAGCAGATTGCTGGAACCGGCTGGACTATAGGCGGCATGGTTGCCAGTCAGTGTGGATTTCCGTTGATGGCCAGCGTGCACAGTACTGGGAACAGTACGATTGCTTCTGTTGAAAAACCGTATCCAGATAGCACCTGCCTAGGTGATATCCTTGCAGACAGAGGTTACAAATCTGTATTTATGGGCGGCGCGGATCTTGCGTTTGCCGGTAAAGGCAACTTTTTATCGGCTCATGGTTACCACGAGGTTTTGGGGCGAGAGCAGCTCGCTTCTAAGTTGGAAGACCCAGATTATCTAAGTCTCTGGGGATTGTACGATGACAGTTTGTTTGCCCTCGCGAGGGAAAAATTTAAAGAGCTTGAAAAAAGCAGCCAGCCTTACCTATTGACGTTACTCACTGTTGATACACATCACCCCAACGGATACCCATCGCGCAGCTGCTCACAAGAATTTGATGACGATATGGGGAACTCATTGCGCTGTAGCGACTTGCTCATTAGTGAATTTATTCGCCATGTTCGCAATAACGCGGATATGGAACGCACGTTAATAGTGCTATTTAGCGACCACCTATCGATGCGGAATTCACTCTGGCCCGTGTTGAACGAAAATCATGCGGCACGCAAACTTATGTTTATGCTGTTTGACAATCATCCCGGTGATATTTCCGATATACAAGGCAATCACTTGAACGTTGCCCCCACTATTATTGACGCGGCCGGAGTCGCTACGGTTCGGACACATACTGGCGCTCATTCTCTATTCGATGACCGGTTAGATGAATTGACAACAGAGTCAGTAAATGAAGCTACTCTTCTCCTTTAATGAACACAGCGGCTGCTACTGAGGTTGGTGTTACGATTAGCAGATTGGGATACGAAATTGAGTTGGGTGATTTTAAAGTTAAAGCGAATAAAAACGGGATGCCCTTTAAATCTGGAATGTATATGCTTCTGCTGGATGATGAAGCTAAAGTAATCGATACGATGTTTTCTGAAAACTACATGGACTTAGCCGCCAGCGTGCCAGATGCTTTCGTAGTTGGAATTTCAGTGCTTCCGGATCGTCAAAACTTTCCCAGTTATTTCTTTGGTCGAATCACCGAAACAGGCGAGAAAATTCGTCAAGGTGCCCTCAAAGGTTCTGTTTTTCTATCCGCTCAGCAAATTCGGGCCGCTATGTGAGTGCCGTACACCCTGAAATTGAACGCTACATTGACGCCATGTGGATGGAGAAGGGGCTGAGTGATAATACGCTCAGTTCTTATCGTCGTGATTTAAGGCAGTTCAATGACTGGTTGGCGAAGAGTAAAAAGAGCTCAGTTATTTCCACTGACAGGGCCGAGCTTCAGGCCTACCTTGGTGCGAGGTTACAGCAGGGGCAGTCGCAGCGCTCTACCGCGCGATTTATGTCCTGCGCGCGAGGTTTCTACAAATACCTGCTGCGCGAGGGCAGGTTGACCGTAGACCCCACCCTGGATGTAGACAGTCCAAAGCTGGGACGCCCTCTGCCCAGGTCACTGTCCGAGGGCGATGTTGACAAGCTACTGGATGCCCCGGACCTGGATATCGCGCTGGAGTATCGTGACAGGACTATGCTGGAGATGCTTTACGCCTGTGGCTTGCGCGTTAGCGAGTTAACCGGATTGCAAATAAACCAAATCAGTATTAACCAGGGAGTTGTCAGGGTGTTTGGTAAAGGCAGCAAAGAACGCCTGGTACCCATGGGAGAGGAAGCGCTAGCCTGGTTGCAGGGCTACCTGGCAGGCCCCCGGGCTGAGCTTCTCAAGGGAATTCCCTCAGATGTAGTGTTTCCGAGCAAAAGAGGGCGACAGATGACTCGCCAGACCTTCTGGTATCGTATTAAAATCTACGCGAAGCGCGCTGGGATCAAGCAGAACCTGTCTCCCCATACGTTGCGGCATGCATTTGCTACCCACCTGCTTAACCACGGTGCTGACTTGCGGGTAGTGCAAATGTTGCTGGGGCATAGCGACCTGACGACGACCCAGATATACACTCATGTGGCCAAGCAGCGAATGCAGGAATTGCATGCGCAGCATCATCCCAGGGGCTGAGGAACTCTCGGCGTTAAAATTGTTCAAATAGGCGATGCATAATTTATCCGGTGGCAGGCGAGGAGTTTGTCACCCGCAATTGAGGAAAAACCATGGTATTTCGATTTAATCAGTCCGTTTCTGCGTTTCTGCTGCTGGCGCTGGCAGTCTTCGCCCAGGCGGGGACTCCAGCTGATAAAGCCACTGTGGCAAAGGTGCGCGCTGCCCTGGATAGTCCGGCAATGGGGCTGAAGGTGGCTACCGTTGAAACCAGTGAGGTTCCCGGGATGCTGGAAGTCCAGTTCGAGGCTGGCCCTATGGTTTATGCGACGGAAGATGGCAGTTATTTTATCCTTGGCGATTTGTTTCAGGTGAATAATGGCCAATTCGTAAACCTTGCGGAAAAACGCCGCGATAAAGAGCGATTGGTGAAGATGGAAGCGGTCGATACCAAGGATATGATCGTTTTCCCGGCGCAGGGTGACACACTTGCTCATATTTCAGTGTTCACAGACGTGACGTGCTTTTACTGCCAGAAGTTGCATAAAGAGGTACCTGAGCTCAATAAACGTGGCATTGAAGTGCGCTATCTGGCTTATCCGCGCTCTGGCATGGACTCCCCGGGGTATCGCCAGTTGGTCGGAGCCTGGTGCGCGAAAAACCCGCAGGAAACATTGACTAGCCTGAAAAACAAGGAATCTGTTGCGGTTAATCAGTGTGATGACAATCCGGTAGCCCAGCAGTATCAGTTGGGTCAAGAGTTGGGAGTGCGTGGCACACCCGCGATGATCACCGAAACAGGCCAGATGATTCCTGGCTATCAGAGTGCTGACCAGTTGATGGTGACGCTGGGCCTGAACTAGCCACTAGCTGCTTCAAATGGGCGACAGTTATCGCTAACTGACGCCTGACCTTGCTTCCCTGCCTGTGCGGGGATGCCAGGGTCGGTTAATTTGGCACCATTAAGCGCGGGTACAATGCCACAGTTACGGCCCCGCGCGTTGACATAACTCCTCTGAAACCTTACTGTTCCTGACCTTTCCCGGTCATCAATCCAGCCTCTTTGGGCCCCAATTCAGAGTTAATACTGTGGACGAGCAATTTCGGCGGATATCACGCCTTCCCCCCTATGTTTTCAATATTATTGGGGATTTGAAACAGCAGGCGCGCGCGGCGGGTGAGGATATCATTGATTTCGGCATGGGCAATCCAGACCAGCCGACACCTGACCACATTGTCGACAAGTTGGTGGAAACCGCCCAACGGGGTGATACCCACCGTTATTCGCAGTCCAAGGGCATTCCGCGCCTGCGCAGAGCGATTTGTGACTGGTACCAGCGTCGCTATGACGTGACCCTGAATCCAGAAACAGAAGCTATTGTAACTTTGGGTTCGAAAGAGGGGCTTGCTCATCTGGCCCTTGCGACGACCGGCCCCGGGGACGCGATTCTGGTGCCAAACCCCTCTTATCCAATTCACCCTTATGGCTTTGTCATTTCCGGGGCGGACATCCGTCACGTACCCATGGGCGCAAATGAGGAGGAATTCTTCGACGAACTGGAGAAGGCAATTCAAAATAGCTGGCCGCGGCCTAAAATGCTGGTGCTGAATTTTCCATCGAACCCAACAGCTTATTGCGTTGAACTTGAGTTTTTTGAGCGTGTGGTCGCTATCGCCAAGGAGAACGAGATTTGGGTCGTGCAGGACCTGGCTTATGCGGACCTTTGCTTCGATGGTTATGTAGCACCTTCTATTTTGCAGGTAGAGGGCGCAATGGATGTTGCAGTAGAGTTCTACAGTATGTCCAAAAGTTATAACATGCCGGGGTGGCGCGTGGGTTTCTGTTGCGGCAACCAGGCTCTCGTAGGCGCTTTGGCTCGCATCAAATCGTATCTTGACTACGGGATGTTCACGCCTATTCAGGTCGCTGCTATTGCCGCGCTTGAAGGTGATCAGAGCTGTGTTAGTGAAATTAATGCGATGTATAAATCCCGCAGGGATGTTCTGTGTTCTGGGCTCACCGATGCCGGATGGCCTGTAGACCCACCCAAGGCGACCATGTTTGTCTGGGCGAAAATTCCCGAGTGCTATTCGAACCTGAATTCACTGGAGTTCAGTAAAAAATTGCTAAAAGAGGCCAAGGTTGCTGTGTCACCCGGCGTGGGTTTCGGTGAATACGGCGAGGGCTATGTGCGCTTCGGCTTGATCGAGAACGAACACCGAACTCGACAGGCTATCCGCAACATTCGAAAAATGATAAAAAATGATGGGGTCGCAGCGGCCTAGCCAGAGTTGTATCGGGGAAAGTAGCTAATAATGAGCTCAAATCTTGTAAAAATCGGCATTTGCGGTCTTGGCACTGTTGGCAGTGGCACCTTCAACGTGTTGAATCGCAATGCACAGTCGATCAACGCCCGCGCCCAGGCTGAGCTGGAGGTGATTCACATCGGTGCTCGCCGTGACAACCCCGCCTGTGACATCGGTGAGATTCGGGTTAGTCGGGATATCTTTGACGTCGCCAGAGACCCCGAGGTGCAAATTCTGGTGGAGTTAATTGGCGGTACTTCGGTTGCTAAAGAGCTGGTTGAAGAGGCGCTGCGCAATGGAAAACACGTAGTGACCGCCAATAAAGCACTGGTTGCAGAGTTTGGTAACGAGCTGTTCGCACTCGCAGAACAGAACAATGTTGTTATTCGCTACGAGGCAGCGGTGGCTGGCGGCATTCCTATTATCAAAGCTTTGCGCGAAGGGCTTGCCGGCAACCGAATTGAATGGCTTGCCGGTATTATTAATGGCACGGGCAATTTCATTCTTAGCGAAATGCGTGAGAAAGGTCGAGACTTTGCCGACGTACTCACCGAAGCCCAGGAACTGGGCTATGCCGAAGCCGACCCCACTTTCGACGTAGAAGGGGTTGATGCCGCGCACAAGCTGGTAATTCTCGCGTCGTTGGCATTTGGTATGCCCCTGCAATTTAGTTCTGTCTACACCGAGGGGATTACCAGACTCACTACACAGGATGTGGAATACGCTGAGGAACTGGGTTATCGCATCAAGCACCTGGGCGTTGCCAAGCACAGTGCCGACGGCGTAGAACTGCGGGTTCATCCCACGTTGATACCTGAGGGGCGTTTACTGGCTAACGTAAATGGCGTTAAAAATGCGGTGTTGGTGGAGGGAGACGCAGTTGGTCCCACTCTATACTACGGCGCAGGTGCGGGGGCAGAGCCCACCGCATCTGCAATAGTCGCCGATATCGTTGACCTGGCGCGAGAGCTGTCTGCTGGACAGTCCTGTCGAGTGCCGGCCTTAGGTGTTGCTACTGCAGACCTTAAGGCTTTGCCTGTTTTACCGATGGAGCAGGTCGTCACACCATGGTATCTGCGGATTATTGCAGAGGATAAACCCGGCGTATTATCTTCGATAGCATCAATTTTTAGCGATCACGGCATTAGTATGGAAGCTTTAATTCAGAAACCACCGGCGGAAGGTGAAACTCGCGTGCCTTTGATTGTTCTCACCAGTCGCGCATCGCAAGGCAGCATGGATGTAGCGGTCGCCACTATCGAGGCATTAGAATCTATTTCAGGCGAAGTAGCCCGCATTCGGGTTGAAGCACTGGACGGTTAGGGTAAAAAAAGTGAAATACATTAGCACCCGGGGCCAGGCCCCTGCGCTCAACTTCGAAGAAGCACTGCTGACAGGGCTTGCCTCGGATGGCGGTTTGTATGTTCCAGAGTCTTTGCCTAGTTTCAGCGCCGAGGAAATCGGCAGTATGGCAGGTCTGAATTATTCTCAGCTGGCACATAAAATCATCACTCCCTTTGTGGGCGACTGTATTCCTGAAGATGATTTAAAAGCAATCGTGCGAGAGACCTACGCTGAATTTCGCCACGATGCTGTGGCGCCAATGATTCAACTCGGCCACAACCAGTGGGTGTTGGAGTTGTTTCACGGTCCTACGCTTGCGTTCAAAGACTTTGCCCTGCAGCTGCTGGGGCGTCTGCTTGACTATGTGCTGGAACGAAAGCATCAAAAAGTGGTGATCATGGGCGCGACTTCAGGGGATACAGGCTCCGCCGCCATTGAGGGCTGCAAGCGCTGTAAGAACATCGATATTTTTATACTGCACCCTCATGACCGCGTCTCCGACGTACAGCGCAAACAGATGACAACAGTGGTTGGAGACAATATTCACAACCTGGCGGTGCAGGGCAATTTTGATGACTGCCAGGCGATGGTCAAAACCAGTTTTAACAAGCGTGATTTCCTGCCAGAAGATCGCAGGCTGGTAGCTGTTAATTCGATTAACTGGGCTCGGATCATGGCCCAGATTGTGTATTACTTTTATGCTGCTGTTGCGCTTGGCGCACCCGGGCGCAGCGTCGCTTTTTCTGTGCCGACGGGAAATTTTGGCGATATTTTCGCCGGCTATCTGGCCAGCCAGATGGGTCTCCCCATTGAGCGCCTCATTATTGCTACCAATCGCAATGATGTGTTGCACCGAGTTATGAGCAATGGCAGCTACGGGCGCCAGCCGCTTGAGCATTCTCTGTCCCCGAGTATGGACATTACCGTTTCGTCCAACTTTGAGCGTTTGTTGTTTGATTTGTATGAACGTGATGGTGCTTCCATTGCACAGCTGATGGCTGACTTCGACCAGGGCGACATCAGCTTTTCACAACAGGCGATGGCCAAGGCCAGTGCATTGTTTTCCAGCCAATGTGTTAATGATGCGGAAACCTGCGCTCAGATGGCAGCCACCTGGAAAGACTGTGAATATATGTTGGATCCGCACAGTGCGATTGGTGTGAAAGCGGCGTTTGATGCCAAGGTTCCCGCCTCGGTTCCCGTGGTAACGCTGGCCACTGCTCATCCGGCGAAATTCCCCGGCGCGGTGAAGGCAGCCAAGCTTGATACGGAGCCATCGCTGCCCCATCACCTGCGTGATTTATTCGATCGCCCTGAACGATTCGAAGTCTTGCCCAATGACCTTTCAGCAGTGCAGGCGTTTATGCTGAAGAATATTAACGCCTGATTTAGCGCGATTGTGAACAAACTTATTCGTCGGCGCGAAACTCACTCCTCAGTCCAGTGGGACGAAAATAAGCTGCATCCCCTCCTTGCCAGGGTCTATTCCGGCAGGGGAGTGCGGTCATCTCAAGACCTCGACCTTGGTCTCACCCACCTGCTGCCACCTGCACAATTACTTAACGCAGAGCGCGCAGCGAAAATGCTCGCTGACGCATTGGCTGAGCAACAACGCATTCTTATTGTTGGCGACTATGATGCAGATGGCGCGACCAGTACCGCGCTGGCTTTGGATGCATTGAAATCATTTGGTGCCACGCAAGTGTCCTACCTGGTGCCCAATCGATTTGAATATGGCTATGGCCTGACCCGAGAAATTGTTGAACTCGCCCTGGAGCAGGGTAAGCCCGACATCATCATTACTGTAGACAACGGTATCTCCAGTATTGATGGCATTGCCACTGCGCGGGAACAGGGTATCAATACACTGATCACCGACCATCATCTCGCTGGCCACCAATTGCCGGATGCTGACGTTATCGTTAATCCCAATCAGCCGGGCTGTAACTTTCCCAGCAAAAATCTCGCTGGTGTTGGAGTCATTTTTTACATCATGATGGCCTTGCGGTCCGAGTTGCGGAATCGGGATTGGTTTGCCGATAGAACAGAACCTAACTTGGGGCGACTCACCGACCTGGTTGCACTCGGCACAGTCGCCGACGTTGTGCCCCTGGATCGAAACAATCGAATATTAGTTGCAGCCGGCCTGCAGCGTATTCGCGCAGGGCAGGCACGCCCGG
Organism: marine gamma proteobacterium HTCC2148; assembly: GCA_000156295.1. GTDB lineage: Bacteria > Pseudomonadota > Gammaproteobacteria > Pseudomonadales > Halieaceae > Halioglobus > Halioglobus marinus. Next base: position 97,075 of record DS999227.1, on the reverse strand, counting down.
GCATAATTGCCCTGTTGGAAGTGGCCTCTCGCCCGCTGCGCGGTGTGGTGGCATCAGACCTGGGATTTGCAGTTGGACCTCGCATTAATGCTGCGGGCCGGCTGGACGATATTTCGGTGGGCATTGAATGTTTGTTGCAGGATGAGCCTTCGGCCGCCCGCAGGCTCGCAAGCGAACTGCACCAGAAAAACCAGGACCGCCGACAAATTGAGCAAGGTATGCAGGATCAGGCGCTCCAACTGCTGGATGAATTAGCCCTGGATGAAGTCGGTGTGCCCGTGGCTATGACGCTGTATCAGGGCGACTGGCACCAGGGCGTTATTGGCATACTTGCTTCTCGGATTAAAGACAGGCTGCATCGACCAACAATCGTTTTTGCCGATGGTGATGAAAGCGAAATTAAAGGTTCCGCCCGGTCCATCAATGGAATTCATATTCGTGACATACTCGACGCGGTTGCCACCCGTCATCCGGGCATGATTCTCAAATTTGGCGGGCACGCTATGGCGGCGGGATTGACCATTCCGCGCGAGCTTTACCGTGACTTTAATACAGCATTTATTGCGGAGGTGGAGCGCCATGCCAAAGATGTCGAACTGCAGGCCGTAGTCGAATCAGACGGTGAGCTGGGGGCTGGCGATTTCGCCCTGGACCTCGCGAATGAGCTGCGTTTTGCGGGGCCATGGGGGCAGCATTTTCCGGAACCGGTTTTCGA
>DS999227.1:14729-96170 GCA_000156295.1 marine gamma proteobacterium HTCC2148 | reverse complement strand
CTCGAGGTGGAGGTGGCTTATCGGTTGGAAGTTAACGAGTTCCGAGGTAAGCGCAGTGTGCAGTTGATGGTCGAGTACTTGCGGGCGCTCTAGCCTAGCTGTCCTCCGGATTCCCAGACGGGCGGAAATCCAGAGAACGCATGAAAATTTTCCTCAAATAGTCTGCTCAAGCGAGAGTTTCAGTTTATCTATCATCTCATCAACCTGCTCACGATTAATAATTAACGGTGGACACACCGCAATGGCATTGCCGGCCACATTACGCACGATCAGACCATTTTCCTGTGCTGCCAGGGTCACCTTTTTTGCCAGAGCGGCATCAGGTGCTTTACTGTCGCGGTGCTCAACCAGCTCGATAGCGCCGATCAGGCCCGCACCGCGTACTTCGCCGACTTGTTCATATTCCATAAGCTCGGCAAGCCGTGACTGCAGGTGTTCTCCCTGAGTCGCTGCATTGTCATAAAGACCGTCCCGTTCATAGATTTCCAGGGTTTTCAGTGCCGAGGCACAAGCTACCGGATGCCCCGAGTAGGTATAGCCATGGCCGAACACACCGACTTCTTCGCTGGCCGCAATCATTGGCTCGTACATTTCGCCGCTGATAACAGAGGCGCTAATAGGGTAATAGGCGGACGACATTTGCTTGGCAAAAGTCATCATCGAGGGTTGCTGTATGTTGACCGTTTCACAACCGAATACTTTACCGGTGCGGCCAAAACCGGTGATGACCTCGTCAGCCCAAAATAGAATGTCATACTTTTCCAGAATGGCTTGTACTTTTTCGTAATAACCCGGTGGCGGCACCAGTACGCCGCTCGCACCGGTAATAGGTTCGGCGATAAACGCCGCTATGGTATCGGGGTCTTCTTGTAGAATGAGCTGTTCCAGGTTGTTGGTGATGCGATCAACGAACTGCATTTCGCTCTCGTCGCCCTGGGCTCCGCGATAGTAGTGTGGGTGGTCTGTGCGCAAAACGCCCAGTGCTTCCAGCGGAGCGTCGAAATGCGCCAGGTTAGCCGGCAAGCTGGTGAGTGAGCCTGCTGCTACGGTCACGCCGTGGTAAGCGCGATCACGGGTAATAATTTTGCGCTTTTCGGGTTTACCAATAGCGTTGAAATAGTAGCGGAGCATTTTGATATGGCTGTCGTTGGCATCGGAGCCCGAATTACCGAAGAACACCATCGCATCTTTTACCGGCACCATGTCTGCGAGTTTATCGCCCAGGTCAATAACTGGCTGATGTGTTTTGCCACCAAAAGTATGGGAGAAAGATAACTTGCCCAGCTGGTCACTGATGGCATCGATCAGCTCGCGGTTACCGTAACCGAGGCCGGTGCACCAGAGGCCTGCCATTCCCTCGAGGTACTGCTTGCCGTCCTGGTCATAAACATAAACACCGTCTGCGCGCTCGAATTTGAGCTGCTCGGTAGCGGCCAGGTTAGTTGTGGGGTAAATGACTGCTGACATAATAAGTACCTTATATTGTCCGTTTTAGGCTTGGGCGATGCCGCCCATACAAATGTATTTCACTTCGACATAATCGTCGATACCGTAATGGGAACCTTCCCGTCCCAGGCCTGATTCCTTGACGCCACCAAAGGGGATCAGCTCGGAGGTGATCGCTACTTCGTTGACGCCCACCATGCCGTACTCAATCGCTTCGCTGATCCGCCAGACGCGGCCTAAATCATTAGTATAGAGATAGGCAGCCAATCCGTACTCGGTATCGTTGGCCATAGCGATAGCCTCGGTCTCATCGCTGAAGCGAAGCACTGGGGCGACGGGGCCAAAAATCTCCTCGCGAAAGACCCGCATGTCATTGGTGACATTCGCCAGTATGGTGGGCTGATAGAAGTTTGGCCCCAGTTCAGGCATCGCTCTACCGCCCAGGGCCAGGCTAGCACCGTCGGCAACAGCATCTTGCACCATAGCGTCTACCTTCAAAAGTGCCTTTGGTTCTATCAATGGCCCAAGGGTGTTGCTTTCATTCATGCCATCGCCCACGCGAAACTTGCTCACCTCTTGGGTAAGTTTCTCGATGAAGGCGTCATAGATAGTGTCCTGAACCAGCAGACGATTGGCACAGACGCAGGTCTGGCCTGCGTTACGGTATTTGGTGTCAATGGCTCCCTGGACCGCAGTATCCAGGTCTGCATCATCGAAAATGATAATAGGAGCGTTGCCTCCCAGCTCCATGGAAACCTTTTTTACTGTAGCGGCGCTCTGCGCGAGCAGATGTTTGCCGACGGGGGTAGATCCAGTGAAGGTAAGCTTGCGAATGATGTCACTGGAGGTGAGTTCGTCGCCAATTGCAGGAGCATCGGTGCCGGTGATGACATTAAATAAACCGCCGGGTATGCCCGCTCTATCTGCCAACTCGGCCAACGCCAGAGCCGACAGAGGAGTCTCGGCTGCAGGTTTGAGCACCACGCTGCAGCCTGCGGCGAGGGCGGGCCCCACTTTGCGGGTGATCATCGCACTGGGAAAATTCCAGGGTGTGATCGCTGCGACCACACCGACAGGCTGCTTGATGACAATTGAGCGTCTGTCATTTGGGCCAGGAATCACATCGCCGTAAATTCGTTTGGCTTCTTCAGCAAACCATTCCACAAAAGATGCGGCGTAGGTAATTTCCAGGCGTGACTCAGCAAGTACTTTGCCTTGCTCTGCCGTCATCAGGCACGCCAGGTCTTCCTGGTTGTCCATGATCAGGTTGAACCAGCGGCGTAATATTGCGCTGCGTTCTTTCGCTGGCTGCTGTCGCCAGCTGATCATTGCCTGCTGTGCTGCTGCAATGGCGGCGCGGGTCTCTGCCGCACCCAGATCCGTCACATCAGCAATCACCTCGCCAGTTGCCGGATTCTTCACAGTGAAACTGGACCCGTTGGCCGCCGGGCGCCACTCACCGTCAATGTAAGCCATGCTCTTCAGCAGGGTGGGGTCGCTGAGCTGCAGTTTCATGGTATTGATTCCGATAGAGTATGGCGATGTAGAGCATTTTATGTATTGTATTTGTCACTGCAATCGATATATTTGCACCTATGTGGTGATTAAAAGTAAACAGGAGTAGCCGTGGAACTATTGAGACGCAACTTGCCGCTTAACGCTATGCGTGCTTTTGAAGCCGCAGCCAGACACTGTCATCTGCGTCGAGCGGCGGCGGAACTGGGGGTCACCCACGGTGCGGTTTCCAGACAGGTTCGCCAGTTGGAGGAACAGTTAGGCATCCTGCTTTTTGATCGCAGCAGGAATCGGTTGACCCTGACTCAAGAGGGCAACCGCCTGGCGCAGGCGGTGGGTGAGGCACTGGACCGGCTGACGGAGGGAGCTCTTTCTGTCGATCCAGCATCCTTGCCTGGCGAGCTCGTGCTGGCCGCGCCGCCCTCCATATCTGCTTGCTGGTTGTTAGCGATGATCGGTGAATTCAATCAGAGCTATCCTGAAATTGAAATTCGTCTGGATAATATCCTGCCGATGCAACGAGATTTGCCCGCAGAAATAGAGGTTGCCGTTTGTTTTGGTGAACCCATAGCGCCTAAAAAAGTGGTACGAGAACTGTTTCGCGAGAAATATGGGCCGGTCGTGAGTCCATCGCTGTTGCCCACTGGAGGTAGCGTTCTGGAGCCTTCGGAGTTGCTCAGATTGCCCTTGATTCATGACCGTCATGGACGCTGGCAGCGTTGGTTATCGAATAATGGGCTGGAGCAAAGAGAGGCTCGTACTAACCTTTACGTGCAGGATTCCTATTTAGGGATATGCGCAGCTCGCGATGGCTGCGGCGTGTTCCTTGCCGATCGGGTAGAAGTCTCCACCGATTTACGCAACGGCAGCCTGGTGGCACTGGGCGGTCAGACCGTAGAAGCTCAGCATTCCCATTACCTGGTGACCGGACAACCGGGCGTAATGAGCGCCCGCGCCCAGATCTTCACCGAATATCTAGGACGAGCGCTGAGCACGGAAGTCACGGAAGAAGTAGTTGCTTGATGAATTGAACATCGATGCACGAAAGGGTTGACCTTCTAGTAACTGGAAGGTTTACATTAGGGTGATGGGAACCCGGAGACGACAATGAATATCTCGGAAGCCGCCCGACGCAGTGGGCTCAGCAGTAAAACAATTCGTTACTACGAAGATATTGGCTTGACCGCTCCTGTCGATCGGACAGAGAACGGCTACCGGGTATACGAAGATGGCGCGGTGGAGGAATTAAAGTTTCTAAGTCGTGCCAGGGATGTGGGTTTTGACCTGAGCGAATGTCGGCAACTTTTGGGCTTACATCGCGACAGCGGCCGGCAGAGTCGGCATGCTCGCGCCCTGGTGTTGGAGAAGACTGAGCAGCTGCAGCAACGGATCGATTCGCTGTTGGCTATGCAGCAGGTTTTGCGGGACATGGCCAGTCGTTGTCACGGGGACGAGGGGCCCGATTGTGCCATCCTGAACGATCTTGCCAGCGCTGATGATTCCTCGCTATGAGTAAAGAACACGAGAGTAAAGACAGTCACTGTTGCGCGAGCGGCACTGAGGCGGCCAGCGCCGCTGAGAGTTCTGAGGCACCAACCGCCAGCTGTCATGCTCCAGAAACTGATGGCGACAGTTGCTGTGAAACACCGGCAAGCAGAGACTATTTCTTCTGGGTCTGTCTGCTTGTTGTTGCTGTTGCCTACTCTATAGGGGCGTTCAGCCAACACGATCACGGTGGCGTGTTAGGCGTTTTCACCGGCGGTATATTCGAGTTGTTTAACGCCATGTGGTGGGGTATCGCGCTGGGAATAATTTTCGTCGGATTGCTGAGTCGGGTGCCACGGGAATTGGTGATGGGTATTCTTGGGCGTGATGGAGGTATCCACGGGCTGTTTCGAGCCACCCTCGCGGGGGTGTTTCTGGACCTCTGCAGTCACGGCATTCTCGCGGTTGGGATGAAGCTCTACGAGCGTGGCGCGACGGTGGGCCAGGTGATGGCTTTTCTTCTGGCCAGTCCCTGGAACTCATTCTCTCTCACTCTGATTTTGTTTGGACTGATTGGCGTAGTTTGGACCTTGCTCTTCATTCTGCTGTCATTGGTGATTGGCTTAATTTCGGGAATGATTTTTGACGCACTGGTCTCTCGCGGCACCTTGCCCTCCAATCCCTGGCGGGAAGAGTTGGGCGAGGAACGCCCGCTGGATGAAATGTGGTCCGAGGTTCGCCGCTCCATGCGTTTCTCGCTTGGGGGAACCGTTGACATCCTCAAAGAGGGGTTTGCGGGGTCAAGGGTTGTGATTCGCTGGTCACTATTTGGCTTGATTTTGGCCGGCGCAATACGCGCTTTGGTGCCAGAAGATGCTTTCGCCGTCTGGTTTGGTGCAACATTTGCGGGACTCTGGCTGACCTTGTTGGCTACCACCGTCATTGAAGTCTGCTCGGAGGGCTCTACACCCATTGCGGCCGACCTGATGAATCGCGCCAACGCGCCCGGTAACGCGTTTACATTCTTGATGGCGGGCGTGGCGACTGACTATACCGAGGTCATGTCGATCAGGGATACCACCCGGTCATGGAAGATTGCACTGTTTCTGCCCCTGATTACAGTGCCACAGGTGATGGTCATTGGCTTTATTCTCAATCAGTTTTGATGGTCAATCAGAAGTCTGGTGCGCACTCACCTGTTAACCACTCGCCACTGGTCGGGTGCTCAAATCCGATGAAGCTTGCATGCAGTAACATCCGGTCGGCCATTTCCAGGGCTTGCTGATGGGCATACATATCACAGCCCAGAATAGGATGCCCCAGCTCGCGCATATGAATACGGAGCTGGTGAGAGCGGCCAGTGACAGGTTTTAACAACAGCCGAGTGCGGTCGCTGAGTCGATCCAGTACCTCGTAGCGGGTCAGGGCGTGCTTCCCTTGTTCATGATCAATCATCTGCAAAGGCCGATTTTCCCAGTCACAGCGTATGGGAAGTTCCACTTCGCCTGAGTCCTGCTCGACCAATCCAAACACTACAGCGTGGTAGCACTTTTCTACCAGGCGCTCCTGAAACTGACGGCTGATATGGGCATGGGTGGGCTTGTTCAAAGGAATGATCATGATGCCCGAGGTATCAAGGTCCAGTCGATGAACAATACTCGCCGTGGGGTAGTCCTGTTGCAGTCGGGTAATAAGACAGTCTTTGTTGAGCGGGTGCCTGCCGGGAATGCTCAGCAGGAGATCGGGCTTGCGCACCAGCAGTAGGTCGGCATCTTCGTAAAGAATGCGTATCTCTTCCTGGCTATGGGGAACAATGTAGGGAGGTAGGTCTGACATGGCGCGTAGTGTAATCGCCGCAGTTTTTATCACAACCGTTATAATGCCCGCCCATGTCTTCCTCTCATAAAAAATTGAATTCTCGTTTAAAGGAAATTATTCCCAGCGCAGAGCTGGAGGTGATGACTTTGCCAAATGTGCCTGAGCTCAAGCTCTTCTTGTTGGCGAAAAACTATCCGCAGGGAGCGCTGAGTGAGCAGGAAATGCAGCGGGTGATGAACAATCCGCTGTACTGGGTTTTTTGCTGGGCCTCGGGCGAAGTGCTCGCCCGCTACCTGTTAGACCATCCAGAGCAGGTGAGTGGCAAGCGAATACTGGATTTTGGCTGTGGCTCCGGTGTCGTCGCTATCGCAGCGGCTATCGCCGGGGCAGGAGAGGTTATCGCCTGCGATATCGACCCGTTGGCGCTGGAAGCGACGGCGGTGAATGCGAGACTCAATGGTATTGACCTGCAGTTATGCGATGACTATTTCGATATCGAGGGCGAGGTAGACCTGATTATTGTTGCTGACGTACTTTACGATAGCGAAAACTTCGTCTGGTTGGAGAGGTTTTCCAGACGAGCTCCGCGTGTGCTCGTTGCTGATTCCAGGGTGAAAAATTTCGACTATCCCCCTTTTAGCCAGATCGATCAGATGGACAGCTGTACGCTGCCTGACCTCGATGAATCTGCTGAATTTCGCGATGTGCGAATTTACCTGGCTGACAGATCACAAAGCACGGAAGAAACCTTGGTCTTGGTTTGAGGCGGGTAATTCAGGAGCGTTGGCAGGGTAATCAACACAACGACTCCCGGTTGGCATCAAAAGCTGCCTTGCGCAGCAATGTGCATTGGTGAGACAGCACGATTTTTTGTACACTGGCCGCTGCCATAGACATCAGGAACTGCTGACGCATGAATCCCAATTACCTGGATTTTGAACAACCAATCGCAGAACTCGAAGTGAAGATCGAGGAACTGCAGCTGGTTGGCTCGGATAATGAGCTCAATATCGGTGAAGAAATCGAGACCTTACGCGACAAGAGCACCAAGCTCACCGAGAAAATATTTTCCAATTTAAGTGCCTGGGATATTGTTAAGGTGGCGCGCCACCCGCAGCGTCCCTATACCCTGGATTACATCCCCCAGATATTCACTGAATTTGATGAACTGCACGGCGATAGGCACTTTGGGGATGACAACGCGATTGTGGGGGGTATGGCGCGTCTGGAGGGACGTCCCGTGATGGTTATTGGTCAAGAGAAGGGCCGTGCTGTCAAAGACAAGGTGATGCGCAATTTTGGCATGCCCAAACCCGAGGGCTATCGCAAGGCTTTACGTCTTATGGAGATGGCCGAGCGTTTCAAGATGCCGGTCGTCACGCTCATTGATACGCCCGGAGCCTATCCGGGCATCGATTCAGAAGAACGCGGTATCAGTGAGTCCATCGCTCAGAACCTGGCGGTAATGTCGCGACTGGCCACACCCATTATCTGCATTGTGATAGGTGAGGGCAGCTCAGGCGGTGCGCTGGGCATAGGCGTCGGCGATCATTTAGCCATGCTCCAGTATTCCACCTACTTCGTTATTTCCCCTGAGGGTTGTGCCAATATCATCTGGAAAGATTCAGCTAATGCGCCTGACGCCGCTGAGGCTATGGGTGTAACGTCCTCTATCCTGCAGGATTTGGAAATTGTAGATGCGACTATTGCGGAGCCCCTCGGTGGAGCTCACCGAGATGTTGCGTTGATGGCTGAACGCATTAAAACTCACCTTATTGAGCAGCTGGATGTCCTGCAGGCACTTCCTCTGGAAGACCTTTTGGCCAAGCGCTACCAGCGGTTGATGTCCTACGGTAACTAACGCACAGATGTACCTGTTTTATGGCAAAGGCCATTAGTCATAGCAATCTGAATGCGGAGCTCTCCGCATTCAGTGATGCGCCTCACTGGTACGTGGCTTACAGCGGCGGGGTTGATTCAACCGCACTATTGCAGCTGATTAACAGCTGGTGCAAAGCTAACGGCCAAGCGCCACCTCTCACCGCGCTGCACATTAATCATGGTCTGCAGGCCCAGGCTGCAGACTGGGAAAATCACTGCGCCTGGATTTGCCGCTTTCTTGATGTTCCCTTTCTTGCCTTGAATGTTGATGTTGATCCTGATGGCAGGGGCGTGGAATCTGCCGCCAGACAGGCGCGCTATGCTCGCTTCGAAGAACAGCTGGAAGAGGGCGAAGTGTTATTTTTTGGTCATCACCAGGATGATCAGGTGGAGACATTTTTCCTGCGACTATTGCGGGGCGCAGGCGTCGATGGTCTGGCCGCTATGCCGCGGCAGCGAGGGCTGGGCAAGGGCTTGCTGCTGAGACCGTTGCTGGATTATTCCCGAGCACAATTGGAAGCCTATGTTGAGGCCCAGGGACTTCGTTATATTGAAGATCCTTCCAATCAGGATGTGTCCCTGGACCGTAATTATCTGCGCCAGGATGTACTGCCGGTGTTGGCCAGTCGATGGCCTGGGTATCGTCAGACAATCACCCGGGCAGCAGGGCACCTGGCATCGGTTTCTGGGGCCAGGGAATCAGCGGTGACCATCCCCCAGACCTGCTTCAGCGCGCTGGGTGATCCGGGTCTGCCAGGCGGTGTCCTGAAAGTCGATGATCAGGTACAGGCGGCGCTGGTATTGAGAGGGTGGCTGAAATCAGGGGGCTACCAGGCTCCGGATCAGTCGGTTCTGGATGAGTTTTTACGACAGCTACGGGCGTCTACTGGAGACGCCAGGCCACAGTTGAATTCGGGTAGTTATCGCTTACAGCGCTACAAAGAGGCGATATACCTGCTGCCAGAGGATCCAGGGCCGGTTGATCAAGAGCTCGCAATAGCTCCCGGAGGGGTTATTGAGATCCCCGGCGTTGGCCGCATTAGCTTGCGGCGCACCGAGAGCGAGGGCATCTGGCTGGCGGCAGATGAGAGCCTATCGCTGCAATGGCGAGATGGCGGCGAGCGCTGCCGTTTGGCTGGGCATAAGCGGAGCAAAAGCCTCAAGAAAGTCCTTCAGGAGTCTGGAATACCGCCCTGGTGGCGACAGCGTGTTCCCTTACTGTACCTTGAAGAGGAGCTGCTTAGCCTGGGCAGCGTGGGCCCTTGTCAAAGCAGCCGCTGGGGAGTCAGTGGCCAGGATGCAGAAGCTCCCTGGGAGCTGGTTTGGGAACCCACTATTGCCAGTGGATACGATTGAGCTCCCTCTGCCTTTCTGTTAGTCTGGTTTCCCATCATTTGACAAGACTTCCACCGCGCCGAAACGTGCACCGTGGAGGTTTTTTGTATCCCGAAATACAGCGTAATTAAAGGTTTTTCATGACGCGTTATGTCTTCGTCACTGGTGGTGTGGTTTCCTCTCTGGGTAAAGGGATCGCCGCCGCCTCCCTGGCAGCAGTGCTTGAGTCACGAGGGTTGAAGGTTACGCTCCTCAAGTTGGACCCCTACATCAATATAGACCCCGGAACGATGAGTCCTTTCCAGCATGGCGAGGTGTTTGTCACCGAAGATGGTGCCGAAACCGATCTCGACCTTGGGCACTATGAACGTTTCACTCGCACGACCATGAAGCGCAGCAACAACTTCACCACCGGTCGCGTCTATAACGCCGTGTTACGCAAAGAACGCAGGGGCGATTATCTGGGCGGTACCGTGCAGGTTATTCCTCATATCACTGATGAAATTAAGCGCCGGGTTATCCTGGGCGCTGGCGACGCCGATGTGGCATTGATTGAAATTGGCGGGACAGTGGGTGACATTGAAGGTCTGCCTTTCCTTGAGGCCGCCCGCCAGCTTAAGGCTGAGATGGGCCCCAGTCGCGCGTTGCTGATGCATCTTACCCTGGTGCCCTATATTGCGACTGCCGGGGAGATAAAGACCAAGCCTACCCAGCACTCGGTCAAAGAGTTGCGCGCCCTCGGGCTGCAGCCAGATATCCTGCTGTGTCGCTGCTCCGTGGACATCGAGGAAAGTGCCCGCAAAAAAATCTCCCTGTTCACCAATGTTGAAGAGAGGGCGGTCATTCCCTTGCGGGATGCTGACTCTATTTATCGCATACCGGGCATGTTGCATGGTTTTGGCCTTGACGACTTTGTGGTTGAACGATTTGGAATCGACTGTAAAGAGGCCGACCTGGGTGAATGGGATGACGTGATTGAGCGCGAGTTCTGTGAGACTGCCGGAGAAGTGCGAGTGGCCATGGTCGGTAAGTACATGGACTTGCTCGATGCTTATAAATCGCTCAATGAGTCACTGGCGCACGCCGGCCTGCAAACTCTTACCAATGTTCGCATTGATCATATTGACGCAGAAGAGATCGAGAAAAACGGAACTGCCGCCCTGGAGGGAGCGAATGCGATCCTGGTTCCCGGTGGCTTTGGCGATCGTGGTATCGAAGGAAAAATCACTGCCGTGCAATACGCTCGCGAGAACAATGTGCCATTCCTTGGTATCTGTCTGGGCATGCATGTGGCACTGGTGGAATACGCCCGCAATGTTTGCAAGCTTGAAGGTGCTCACTCTACTGAAATGAATGCGACCACGCCTCACCCGATCATAGGCCTCATTACCGAATGGCAGAACGCTGACGGCAGCACCGAGCAGCGTACTGAATCTTCAGATATGGGGGGTACCATGCGTCTTGGTGCACAGCCCTGTCATCTCGAAGATGATTGTAAGATCCGGGGGATCTATGGCGCCGAGAGTATAGAAGAACGCCATCGCCACCGTTATGAGGTTAACAACAATTACCTGGAGCAGCTTTGCGGCGCAGGGATGAAAGTTGCCGGCTGGTCCGCCGATCGATCGCTGGTGGAAATGGTTGAGCTGCCGGATCATTCCTGGTTTATTGCCTGCCAGTTTCACCCCGAATTTACATCCAGCCCCCGGGGCGGACACCCTTTGTTTACCAGTTACATTGAGGCAGCCATAGAACACGCAGCAGTCAAAGCTGGCTGAGACGTCGTTGACACACTATGAGGACAGGCCGTGACTGACCAGACCGTCACCCTCGGAGATATCCGATTCGATAACAGTGCCCCCTTCGTTCTGCTGGGCGGCGTTAACGTGCTTGAGAGTCGCGATTTCGCCCTTGCGGTGGCGGAGCAGTATGTGACTGTGTGCCGTCAGCTGGGCATCCCCTTTGTGTTCAAAGCTTCCTACGACAAGGCCAACCGCTCATCCGTGCACTCGTTTCGCGGTCCCGGTCTGGAGGAAGGGCTGTCTATTCTGGCTGACGTGAAGTCGACATTCGATGTCCCGGTTATTACCGATGTGCATAGCCCTGAAGAAGCGGCGCCTGCTGCGGAAGTGGCTGACATTATTCAGCTCCCCGCGTTCCTGGCCCGACAGACAGATCTTGTTGCAGCCATGGCTGCTACCGGCGCGATTATCAATGTGAAGAAACCGCAGTTTCTCAGCCCCTCCCAAATGGGCAACGTGGTGGATAAGTTTGTAGAGTGCGGCAATAGCCGAATACTGCTTTGCGAGCGAGGCAGTAATTTTGGTTATGACAATCTTGTGGTCGATATGCTCGGCTTCGGCGTAATGAAGGAAACATGCGGTAACGCCCCACTGGTCTTTGATGTTACCCATGCCCTGCAATGTCGTGATCCTGGCGGGTCTGCTTCCGGTGGGCGTCGCAGCCAGGTGACAGACCTGGCAAGAGCAGGTATGTCCACCGGTTTGGCCAGTCTCTTTTTGGAGGCCCATCCCGATCCCGATAACGCCCGTTGTGACGGGCCAAGCGCGCTGCCTCTAGACCAACTTGAACCCTTTCTGGCGCAAGTTAAAGCCGTGGACGATTTAGTTAAATCACTGCCACCCTTGCAAATCGATTAGAAAATACGGAGCTACCTTATGAGTAACATCGCAAACATCCAGGCTTTCGAGGTCATGGATTCCCGGGGCAATCCCACCGTTATGGCGGAAGTGACCCTGGAGTCTGGCCAAGTAGGTTCGGCATGTGCACCCTCAGGCGCGTCTACAGGTTCCCGTGAGGCCCTTGAATTGCGTGACGGTGACGCTTCCCGCTACCTGGGTAAAGGGGTTCTTAAAGCGGTGGCCAATGTGAATGGTCCAATCCGGAATTTGCTGTTAGGTGCTGATGCTGCGGCACAACGTGATCTGGATAAAGCAATGATTGATGCTGATGGCACCGACAACAAGGCTGAGTTTGGCGCCAACGCGATCCTCGCGGTGTCACTTGCGGCGGCTAAAGCAGCTGCCCAAGCCAAAAGTATGCCGCTTTATCAGCATATAGCAGAGGTTAACGGCACAGCTGACTATTCCATGCCTGTGCCCATGATGAATATTCTCAACGGCGGTGAACACGCCGATAATAATGTGGATATTCAGGAGTTCATGGTCCAACCAGTGGCTGCGCCAACTTTCGCTGAAGGCCTTCGCGCCGGAGCTGAAATATTTCACCACTTAAAAAAGGTGCTGGCCAGTCAGGGGCTCAATACCGCGGTGGGTGACGAGGGTGGTTTTGCACCCAACCTGCCATCCAATGAGGCGGCTTTGGAAGCTATCGCCGTAGCGGTTGATAAAGCGGGGTACAAGCTAGGTTCGGATATCGTACTTGCGCTGGACTGTGCTGCCTCTGAATTTTATCGCGACGGCGTTTACGACCTGGCCGGTGAAGGCAAGAAGTTTTCCAGTGATGCCTTTACCGACTATCTGGCCGACCTGGCCAACGGACACCCTATCATTTCCATTGAGGACGGTCTTGATGAGTCCGATTGGGACGGTTGGAAGCTGCTCACCGATAAAATAGGCGACAAGATTCAGTTGGTCGGTGATGATCTTTTTGTAACCAACACCAAAATCCTCAAAGAAGGTATCGATAAAGGGGTCGCCAATTCTATCCTGATTAAGTTCAACCAGATTGGCACTCTGACTGAAACCCTTGATGCCATTACCATGGCTAAAGCTGCCGGATACACCGCGGTTATTTCACATCGATCAGGCGAGACCGAAGACACGACTATTGCAGACCTGGCGGTGGCGACAGCGGCTGGCCAGATCAAAACAGGCTCACTGTGTCGTTCTGACCGGGTGGCAAAGTACAATCGCTTGCTGCGGATTGAGGCGGAGCTCGCTGGCCGCGCTCCCTATCGTGGCATTGCGGAATTTCAGCGTTAAGCTGTAATTACCTTGCGCTGGCTGTTCGGTGTTTTGCTAATCCTGTTGGTGATACTGCAGTATCGCCTGTGGATTGCTGAGGGGAGCATCGCCGAACAACAGCGTCTGCAAGTACAAGTCGAACAATTCATTCAGGTTAACGAGGCGTTACAGGCCCGCAATGCAGTGCTGGAGCGAGAGGTTCTGGAACTGCAAAGTGGAAACGCCGGTATTGAGCAGCGTGCCCGCGAACAGCTTAACCTGGTGCGTGAGGGCGAAACCTATTTTCAGGTAGAGGACGGGGAAGCTAGCGCCTCGCTATCCGCGCCCGAAAAGGTCAAACAGTGAGTCGTCGCTTACACGTTGTTATTCCCGCCGCTGGCATAGGCTCACGCATGACGGCAGACACTCCCAAACAGTATCTGAAAATTGCTGGTAAAACGCTGTTGGAATATAGCGTAGATACCCTGTTGCGAACGCCGGGTATCACTTCTATTACGGTCGCCTTGCACCCCGATGATACCTTTGCCGCAGATTTGCAGATACTGACAGACCCCAGGGTCAGCCGGGTTGCCGGTGGTGATGAAAGGGCTGATTCGGTATTAGCCGCACTGTATGCCGTGGCAGGAGAAGAGGGCGACTGGGTGCTGGTGCACGACGCGGCTCGCCCTGGCCTGCGTATCGCGGACGTTCAGCGTTTGATCGCGGCGGTGATTGCCAAAGGAGAGGGCGGGATTCTCGCCGAGCCGGTGGTAGATACGGTCAAACTTGGTGACGCAGTAGGGCGGGTGGAGAAAACGCTTGATCGCAGTGCCCTGTGGCGTGCGCAGACACCGCAAATGTTTCAGTTAGGGGAGTTGATCTCCGCTTTGGAGGCGGCGAGCCAGCGTGGGCTTGCAGTCACCGACGAAGCGTCTGCTATGGAACTCGCAGGCCAGCCGGTACAGTTGGTGTCCGGCTCTCCTGCAAACTTGAAAGTCACAGTGCCTGAAGACCTGGAACTGGCTGCCTGGTATCTATCCCGGCAAGGGGAATCTTGATGAGTGTTCGTGTTGGGCATGGTTACGATGTTCACCGCTTTGAGGCGGGTGACGCTGTCGTATTGGGTGGCGTGCGTATTGAGCACCACCGCGGGCTGGCTGCTCACTCCGATGGAGACGTACTGATTCACGCCATTTGTGATGCGCTGTTAGGGGCAATCGCGGCGGGCGATATTGGGCGGCATTTTCCCGATTCCGATTCAGCAAATGCAAATATAGACAGCAGAATATTATTACGAAAAGTCATGCAGTTGGTCGCCGATAAAGGCTATGTGCTGAGCAATCTGGATTCGACCGTGATCGCCCAGACACCGCAGATGTCGCCACATATTGAACAAATGCGCAGCAACCTGGCGGCTGATTTGTTGTTACAAGTAGGACAGGTCAACGTTAAAGCGACCACCACAGAAAAGCTGGGGTTCGCCGGCAGGGAGGAAGGCATTGCCGCCCACGCCGTGGTGCTACTGGAGACTAACTCTGCGTGAGCGGCCCGTGGCCAACCGTCTCAGCTGAGCTTGTTGCTAGTGGCAAGTTGCGCAGCTCGCCTGAGGACTTTCGAGTCTACGAGGACTTGGGCTTTGAACCAGACGGTGATGGCGAGCATGTATTTCTACATCTGGAAAAGCGCGAACTTAACACCGCTGATCTGGCCCAGCGCCTTTCCAGCCTCAGTGGCATCCATCTGCGGGACATCAGTTTTAGTGGTATGAAGGACCGCAACGCAGTTACCCGCCAGTGGTTCAGCGTCAGGATGGCGGGCAGGGTTGAGCCCGATTGGCAACAGCTGGCTCATCAGAGTGATGTCGCGGTTTTGGCGGTCGCACGGCATCGCCGCAAGTTAAAGCGAGGTGTGCACAGGGGCAATCGTTTTGTGCTGGTGCTGCGAGAATTGACAGGCGAGCGTGAGGCCATCGAATCTCGATTGAGGCATCTTAGCTTGCATGGCGCACCGAATTATTTTGGTGAGCAGCGCTTTGGACGCAACGGCTCAACTCTGGCGCAGGCCAAGACCTGGATGGCCTCAGGGGGTCGGCGCATCTCCCGCAATAAACGCAGTATTTACCTGTCAGTCCTGCGGTCCCAGATGTTTAATACCCTGTTGGCGGATCGTGTCAGTGCGGGTGATTGGAATCAGGTTTTGCCCGGTGATACCTGCGTACTGCAGGGAACTCGCAGTCAGTTTACCTGCGAGCAAGCTGATGCAGACATTGTGCAGCGCTGTTTTGTCGGTGATCTGCATCCGGCGTTGCCGCTCTGGGGCCTCGGCGTGGAGCAACTGTCGGCGAGTCTGTTGGAGCGTTGGTCTGATGTTCTTGAACAACAGGCAGCGATTGGCGATTTTCTAATTCACCAGGGTTTGGAGCTGGGCCAGCGGCCGACACGGCTTATCGCGGATGACTTTTGCTGGCAGTTTTGTGATGATGGCAGCCTGCAACTCGAGTTTCGTCTGGCTGCCGGCAATTATGCTACGGCTTTATTGGCTGAGTTTGTCCAGTATGGGTAATTCAATGCGGCGCAAAAAGAGTTTAGGGGCGTTTACGGAGTGGTAACGGGCGTGAACAGGGTAGATCTCAATGGTATCGGGATGACGTCACAGCGCACTCGTGAGCGCTTGATTCAGCGCCTGGTTGACCAGGGTATCGACAACCAACAAGTGCTTGACGTCATCCGCACAACGCCCAGACATCTGTTCCTCGATGAGGCCATGGCTCACCGGGCCTATGAAGACGTGGCTCTGCCAATTGGTTTTCAGCAAACCCTTTCCCAGCCCTATATCGTGGCTCGCATGACAGAGCTGCTACTTGAAGGCGGCGCTCCTGAGCGGGTGCTTGAAATAGGCACGGGTTCTGGTTACCAAACAGCGATTCTCGCGCAGCTGGTCGACGAAGTGTATAGCGTCGAGCGCATCAAGCCCCTGCAGCAAAAGGCCCGGCAGCGTATTCGCCAATTAAAGTTGCGCAATGTTCAGATGAATCATGCCGATGGCGGTATGGGATGGGCTGAGAGAGGTCCCTTCGATGGCATTCTGGCCGCTGCGGCGCCCGAAAGTATCCCGCAGGAATTGTTGCAGCAGTTGGCGCCCGGTGGACGGCTGGTGATTCCGGTGGGTGGAGAAACCCAGCATCTGCACGTTGTGGATCATACCCACGAGGGATTTGAAACGACGGTGGTCGAAGCGGTTTACTTTGTCCCGCTGCGCCCCGGAACGGTGAGATAATTTTGAATCATTTTGGCATTTTTTTGCGTGGCATGCTGATGGGAGCTGCGGACATTGTTCCCGGTGTCTCCGGTGGCACTATGGCGTTTATTACCGGCATTTATGACACCCTCTTAACGAGTATTCGCTCGGTAGATCTGGACTGTCTTCGCCTGTTATTGAAATTCGATATTCGCGGTGCATGGGATCATGTTAACGGCAGTTTTTTGCTCGCGCTGTTGGCTGGGATTGCCACCAGCATACTGTCTTTGGCCAGGCTTATCTCCTGGCTGTTGGAAAATCATCCCGTACCTTTGTGGGCGTTTTTCTTTGGCCTGATATTGGCATCGGCCCTGGTGTTATTGCGTCAGGTACAGGGCTGGAGTATTGCCCGAACCCTGTGTCTTGTTGCTGGTCTTGGGATTGCGGCAACGATAGCGCTTTCCCCTACGGTGAACATGCATTTCGGCATGGCGGGTATATTCCTCTCAGGCTTCCTGGCTATTTGTGCCATGATTCTGCCCGGCATTTCCGGTAGTTTCATATTAGTACTGCTGGGCATGTACGGCACAGTCCTGAGCGCGCTCAAGTCGCTAGACCTGGGCTTCATCCTGGTGTTTGCCATGGGCGCGGCAATAGGCTTGCTGACCTTCTCTCGCCTGCTGCATTTTCTGTTGCACCGTTTTCATGAAGCTACTATGGCGTTACTGACGGGATTCCTGTTTGGATCCCTTTTGGTAGTCTGGCCCTGGAAACATGTGCTGGTTTGGATTGAGGGCAGTCATGGCCAGCTTAAACCAGCGCAGCAAGTTCCTGTTATGCCCTTGGAATTTACCGTGCTCACGGGGGAGTCTTCGCAACTGGTCTTGTGCCTGTCCCTGATGGTGGTCGGCTTTGCCCTTGTATGGCTCATCGATGCCCGTTGGGGTGGGAAGCAAGAGAACCCCGCCGAACAGTAAGGCGGATACTCGCCCGCTTGACGGGCATTGAAAAGGAGAGTGCGCTATCAGGGCGCTTATTTGCAGTGTACTGCTTCTGCTCCTGGTGGTTGCCTGTGGTGGCAATCCGCCTGCGCCTGTGGAGGATCGTCAGTCCAGGGCAGGCGCGGCTGCGGGAGGGTCGGCGTACAGAGTACAGAAGGGCGATACGTTGTATTCCATAGCATTCCGATATGGTCTCGATTACCGTGGCCTCGCCGCGGCGAATAGTATTCCCGCCCCCTATACCATCTTCCCGGGACAAGCTCTGAAGCTGAAAGAGGCTAAGCCGCTGAAGGTCACCCGTGCGAGCAGTAGCACTAAAAGTGCGACAGCACCATCAAAGCCCACGTCGCAAACCCCTGCGCCCAAACCAAACACGACGGTCACTCACTCTTCATCAACAAAGGCTACAACGCCCTCATCTCGCCCGACTGCGGCAAGCAGTTCGTCGGTTGGTCCTGTAAAGGCCTGGCGCTGGCCTACTTCAGGAAAGGTTGTGCGTAGCTATTCATCCACTTTGCACAAAGGCATTGATATCGGTGGTAGCCGGGGTGATTCGGTGCAAGCCGTCGCAGCAGGGCAGGTGGTGTACGCCGGCACGGGCATTGTCGGACTCGGTGAACTAATCATTGTCAAACACAACGAAGTTTACCTCAGTGCCTATGGGCACAACAGTCGCCTGCTGGTCTCAGAAGGCGATGGGGTGAAAGCCGGGCAGCAGATTGCAGAGAAGGGCAGCAGTGGCACTGATACTGTGAGGTTGCACTTTGAGATCCGCAAGGAGGGCAAGCCGATTGACCCTCTTCGGTTATTGCCCAAGCGCTAACAGGTGTTGCAAAGTATTCACGGGCGCCCGATTTTGACCGAAAGCCGGTTGATGCAATTTTTTGCATAGCTGCTTGTAATTGTTCTTTAGGATGAGGTAATCTGATCGGCCCGGCGGGAAATACTCTCTACACCTAATAGAAGATTTGAGGTATAGCCATGGAACTGGAAAGCACTGCCAGCCCGAAACGGAATTCGAAATCGGGACGAAAATCAAGAGCAGCGACGAACACTAAGCCCAAGACTCGAGCTTGCGGCACCAAGGATGCAGCGAATGCAAACAAGGTAAAGCCAGCGGTTGAGGCCTCCGGTGTTGACACTCAGGTGACAGAAGAGGCTCAGTTTGATCGAGCCAAGGCTCGAACTGCCACCGCACGCAAAGTCGGAAAGTCGCTGGACGTCACTCAACTTTACCTGAATGAAATTGGCTATTCGCCACTGCTGACAGCGGACGAAGAAAAGTACTATGCCCGTCTTGCCATCAAGGGTGACGAGTCTGGTCGTAAGCGCATGATCGAAAGCAATCTGCGGTTAGTCGTCAAAATATCCCGACGGTACATCAATCGCGGCTTGACCCTATTGGACCTGATCGAAGAGGGGAATCTTGGCCTGATTCGAGCGGTTGAGAAGTTCGATCCCGAGCGAGGGTTTCGTTTTTCAACCTATGCCACCTGGTGGATCCGACAGACGATTGAACGGGGCATCATGAACCAGACTCGCACCATCCGCCTACCCATCCACGTCGTGAAAGAACTCAATGTTTATTTACGTGCCGCCCGTGAATTAACCCAGAAACTGGATCATGAGCCTACGGCCGAAGAAATAGCTGACATGCTCGACAGGCCAGCGGCCGACGTAAAACGTATGCTGGGCCTCAATGAGCGAGTGACCTCGATGGACACGCCGGTGGGTCCGGACTCTGACAAGGCGGTAGTCGATACTATTGCCGATACTCATGAGAGCGACCCGTCACAGTTATTGCAGGATTCGGACATCAAGGACAGCATCGGTTCGTGGCTGGATGAGTTGTCTGAAAAGCAACGGGAGGTGGTTGCGCGCCGTTTTGGACTGCGAGGGTACGAAAGTAGCACTCTTGAAGAAGTGGGCCGGGAAATTGGCCTGACCCGTGAGCGAGTGAGGCAAATTCAGGTGGAGGCGCTCAAACGCTTGCGTGGCATTATGGAGACGCAGGGTCTCAGTGGAGAATCGCTGTTTAGTTGAGACTTTACCCTGACATGAAAAGGCCGCCCATCAGGCGGCCTTTTTTGTGCTGACGCGGTTAGCCCCTGGGGCGTCCAAGCAATAATATAGCGAGCCCGAGCATAAAGGGACCGGTGCGCTCGAGGATGTCGCCAGGGGTGTTGGGCAGCAAGTAGCAGACCACTGCCGCGAGGAAGCCGCAGCCCACTGCAGGCAATAGCCTGCCGGCAGGGATGCTGGCACCGAGGGCGTGACAAACAATCGCTGGGCCCAGCGCGGAGCCTATGGCGACCCAGGCAAACAGAACTCGCTGGAAAATGGTCGACGGTAGGTAAATGGCTACCGCCATTGCCAATAAGGATATGACTGCAATGGTCAGTCGAGATGCCAATAGCGCATGCTGCGGGTAGTGTCGGGTAAGCCCCAGGTCGTGGGCTACGGTTGTTCCTGTCACCAGTAACATGCTGTCCGCAGTTGACATGATTGCTGACAGCACGGCCGCCAGCAAGACGGCGGCGACCACGGAAGGAAAGAGGGCGCTATTGAGTGCGAAGAACACTTGCTCACTATTCTCCAGCTCCGGAAGCAGGACTTTACCGGCAAACCCTACTACACACATGCCAAAAAACACCACGGTATACCAGGCGGTGGCGATCAGCTGTCCTTGCTTCAAGGCGCGCTCGTCCCGCAAGGCAAGAAACCTCGCCACCAGATGAGGTTGGCCCAGGGACGACAGGCCAACGGACAGGGAGCCTGCTATTGTTCCCGCGGCAATAAGGCCAACATTGCCGCCCAGAGGAGCTGCAAAATTGCTGCTGTCTGTTGCCAGCAGAGCTTGGTAGAACTGCGCGGGGCCGCCCAGATGGAGCACTGCAGCTGCGGGTAGCAGGATGGCAGTGAAAATCATCAGCATCCCCTGCAAGGTGTCGGTGATACTTACTGCCCAGAACCCCCCGAGCAAGGTATAGATCAAAATGATGGAGCCGCCCAGCAGAATGCTTTGGCTGGCATCGAGGTTAAAAGTGGAGGCGAAGGTGTTCCCTGCACCCTGGAACTGGGAGGCTATGTAAACCACAAAACAAAACAGAATAATCAGTGATACGAGCGCTATTAAGCGGTTACGCTCGGTGCCCTGGGTGTTCCCGGCGATTAATTCTGTAGCGGACAGGAGGCTTTGTTGTTCGCCCTCACGCATTATTCGGGGAGCAAGTACAAACCAGGACGCAGCGCAACCCAGGACAGCCCCCAGTGCCACCCATAGCGCCGAAAAGCCGATGCTGTAGGCAAGGCCGCTCATCCCCAATAGGGTCCAGGCGGAGGCGGCACTCGCCGCGTAACTGATCGCCGCAACCCAGGGCCCTAGTTGCCTGCCGGCGAGGAAAAAATCCTGTTCGCTGTTGACCCTGCGCTGTGCCCAGAAACCGATCAGGATTAATACAACTTTGTAAACGATCAGGGTAGTAAGCACTACACGGGTATCGAGCAAGGTGACTCCTTCATGGGATTGATGTTTCTCAAAGGGCTGGCTGGCACCTCATGTCATGCTGTATACATATCACAGGCGGCGGGGAGGTAGCCAATGCATTGGTCAAAGATGCGCCCAGGCCAGGCTGTCGCTGATTTCAGTTATTGATGGAGAAGAATATGTCGGACGGACAGAGACCGTTAGAGGGAATAAGGGTCATAGAAATGGGGCAGCTATTGGCGGGGCCTTTCACCGGCACAATTCTGTCTTATTTTGGTGCAGAAGTGATTAAGGTCGAGCCACCCACCGGCGACCCCATTCGAGGTTGGCGCTTGCTGGATGAGAGTGGCACCTCTTTTTGGTGGCGCAGCCTGGGGCGCAACAAAAAAAGCGTTAGCCTGGATCTTAAGTCTGAGCGCGGGCAACAGCTCGCCAAAGAGCTCATTAAGACGGCTGATGTCGTGGTGGAGAATTTTCGCCCGGGCCTGATCGAGACGTGGGGTATTGGGCCCGACGAAATGCGGGCCGAAAAGCCCGGGCTGATTTATGCGCGTATTTCGGGCTATGGCCAGGATGGCCCCTACGCAAGCAAGCCCGGATATGCCTCGGTAACTGAAGGGTTTGGAGGCTTTCGCTACATTAACGGTGAACCCGGTAAACCACCGATTCGCACTAACATCAGTATGGGGGATACGCTGTCGGCTATTCACGCTGCCCTGGGTATTGCCCTGGCGATTATTCAGCGCAGTAAACCCGGAGGGGAAGGGCAGGTTATTGATGTGGCTTTATACGAATCTATCTTCAACCTGATGGAAGGCATTGTGCCCGAATACGACGGCGGCGCTGCGATTCGCGGGCCCTCCGGAACCACAGTAACTGGCATCGTGCCTACCAACACCTACCTCTGCGATGACGGCAAGCACGTGGTGATTGGTGGCAATGGAGACTCAATATTCAAGCGCCTGATGGTTGTGGCGGGTCGCTCAGACATGGCCGAAAACCCGCAAATGGCGGATAACGCCGGTCGCGTTATACATCAGGAGGAAATCGACAAGGCGTTGTCTGATTGGTGTGCAGTACATTCATCGGCCCACGTGATTGGGGCGTTGGAAGAGGTGAGAGTTCCCGTCGGGCCTATTTACAGCGTGGAAGATATGGTGGAGGACGAGCACTACAATGCTCGTGGCATGTTCGAGAGCGTTGAAATTAACGGTGAACCATTGAAAATCCCCGCTATCCTGCCGAAGATGTCGTCGACGCCTGGCCGCACCGACTGGCCCGGCGGCGAGATTGGCAGCCACAATGATGAAGTTTTGAAAGGGATCCTGCAGTTGGGTGACGAGGATCTGGCCCAGTTGCTGGAAGCGGGGGTTATTACTGCACAGCCAGAATAAAGAACCCGGGGTCGGCATTTGCCAAAGCAGGCACAGCGCGCTTGCACGTATAAGCGTCTGCAGCAAGTGACTAAAGACAGTTGTCCATCTAATTGTGCATCTGCGCGTTGATTGATAGCAGGCGCTGCAGGGGGCCTAGGTTTGCTGCCTGGTTCTGCAGACCTTCGGCGTTTTCTCACATATAGTCTGGCCGCTTCATCGGCCCCACTGAAGTTGATCTGACGGGTAGGACAAATTCGGGCGGCTCTGTTTCCGGGTAGCCCTCACCCCAGTTTACGGGATCCCCTTTCATCTCTACGCTGGCGTTATCTGTATACCAGTCGACCAGCTGTCCGTCACAGCGCAAAATCCATACAGTGCCATTTTCCCCGGCGGTGAAGTCTCCGTGACGGATGCCTTTTGGGCGAAAAAAATATTGGCCTTTGACCATCTCACCAAAGTTATAGTCGAAAGTACCATCCAGACAGTAAGCTTCCTCAAAGCAGGGGTGATGGGCGAGTGGGTGTTCTCTCCAGCCTGGTTTGGCTTTGATTAGCCGAGTGTAAAACCCGGTCTCGACATCGTGGTAAAGCATTTTGATGAACAACCCCGGCACCGGCGTACCGCCGCGTTCAAAGTCCATGGGGCTGCCATGCTCCGGGTCTGTTACATCAAACCAATCCTGGGCATCAGCGCGGCATATCGTCAGTTCATCGAAGTCTCTTGCTTGAGGACCATTTTCAGTTGCAGGGCTAAACGACCAATCTCCATACTCACGGAATAACAGAATGATGGTGCCTGCTTTTACCGTGATTTCGGGAGTGAGAATTCCCTTTGGAGCTGCCCAGTAGTCATTGGCCACCAGCTTCGTATCGCCCAGGTTCATCTCGCCCTGTAGAACGTACCACTCGGTGAAAGCGCTATGCAGGCCAGCGGGGCGGCTCCAGTCTGAGGTGAACTCAATACGCAGGGAGGCGGAGCCATCCTCTTCGTCATAGCTCAGGTTTTGTTGCCGAGCATCGCCGCTGCAATGAGAAAACTCGGCCGGATGCCAGATCAAGTCTCTTTCGTCGACCAGCTCAACATGTGCTCGCATTATTACTATCCTCAACAGTGAGTTTTTGGTTGTTCGTGGTGGTCAGGAGTGCTCAGAGTAGAGAAAATAAACTATAAGTAAAAATTGAAAATATAATATATATACATAGACTAATAGCTATATATAAATAAAGGTAAATTTTCATGCCAGACAGGGATGGAATTCAAGCATCAGTCCGTTTGGGAACGCTGAGGCAACTGGAAATTTTCATGAAGGTTGCAGAGGTAGGTGGTATTGCCCAGGCGGCAGAGCAATTGCACCTGGCACAACCGAGCGTCTCTATTCAGGTGCGTAAATTGGCCGAAGCGGTCGGTATCCCTCTGTATGAAATTATCGGACGACGACTCCAGCTGACCGATGCGGGTCACCGGGTTGTTGCGGCCGGCAGAGAGGTGGCGGATACGCTCCAGCGGCTCGATGGAGATATCAACGATCTGAAGGGCTTGAAAGCAGGGCGTCTTCGCCTGGCAGTGGACAGCAGTGCCAAGTATTTCCTGCCCCAGCTACTGGCGCCTTTCTTGCGGCGTTATCCGGGAGTAGAGCTTGAATTTACCGAGGGCAAGCGCAGCGATCTGATTGAACGGTTGAACGAGAATCGTGACGATCTTTATATCTTCAATCATGTGCCTCAAGACATGGATATTATTCATCACCCGTTTTTGCCTAATCCTCTGGTTGTTGCGGCGCGTTCGGATCACGCGTTGGCAAGACGTCGAAAATTGCAGTGGCAGGACTTGGCGGCGGAGCTACTCATTATTCGTGAGCCGGGCTCTGGGTCGCGCCTGGCGCTTGATGAATACCTGAGTGACAGCGGACAGAGCATTCCTCGCTCTCTTGCGCTGGCCAGTAGCGAGGCGATCAGGCTGTCTATCATGGCGGATATGGGCGTAGGCATACTGTCGGCCTATGCGCTGGTCAATGAGCAGGCAGATGAACTGGTACAGCTGCGTGTAAGTGGTTTTCCCATCATGACCCAATGGAATGTTATTCACTTGCGCCAGAAACAGTTGTCGCAGGTAGCTCGCAGCTTTTTGGACTTCATTCTTGAGGAGGCAGAGGCACATTTGCCGATGAAAAAAATTCGAGAGCGGCTAAAACACGCGGTCAAATAAAATATAATGATATGTTAATATAACAAATATAGAACGACGCGACCTGTGCATGTGTCGCAACTGTGATGGCTGGTACTAATGGCGCAAACTCTTTTTGAAAAGCTCTGGCAAGAACACCTGGTAGAGAAGCAAAGTGACGGAACCGACCTGATTTATATCGATCGCGTGTTTCTTCACGAGCGCACAGGGTCTATTGCTTTGTCCAGTCTGCGAGCTGATGGCCGGGAAATATTCTGTCCCGAGCAGGTGTTCTGTTGCATGGATCATATTGTCGATACCTATCCGGATCGCAGTGACGAGACCACTATGCCCAGTGGCCGCGACTTTATTGTTGCCACTCGTGAAGGAGCGCACGAAGCGGGACTCACTCTTTTTGACCTGGACGATCCACGCCAGGGTATCGTCCACGTCGTGTCCCCGGAACAGGGCATTGTCCAGCCGGGTATCACATTGGTGTGTCCAGACAGTCACACTTGCACGCAGGGAGCTTTTGGCGCACTTGCCTGGGGCATTGGCTCCAGTGAGGCAGAGCATGCCCTGGTAACCAAGACCCTGCGGGTTAGTAAGCCGAAGAGTATGCGGGTGTCTTTTGAGGGAGTGTTGGCAGCTGGTGTCAGCGCCAAGGACATGATTCTTCATCTGATAGCCCGGTTCGGTGCCAGTGGTGGCAGTGGTTACGTGCTTGAGTTTTCGGGATCTGCGGTAGCTGATCTGTGCATGGAGGGCAGAATGACCTTGTGCAATATGGCGGTGGAATTCTCTGCCTTCACCGGGCTGATAGCACCGGACCATCAGACCATCGACTATCTACGGGGAAAACCTTATGCGCCCGTAGGTACACTGTGGGATGACGCGGTTCAATACTGGCAGCAATTATCGACTGATAAGGATGCTACTTTTGATCGCGAGATTGTCATTGATTGCACCGATATTGAGCCGCAGGTGACCTGGGGTACCAGCCCGGAGCATGCAATACCCATTAATGGATTGATTGCTACCGCCTTCGGGCATGAGGCGCAGGCCTCAGGGTACGACAAGGCATTGGAATATATGGGCCTGACTGCGGGTCAGCCTATTGCTGGGCAGCCCATTGATTGTGTCTTCATCGGTTCTTGCACAAATGCCCGGATAAGTGACCTGCGTTTGGCAGCGAGCATCCTACGAGGGAATAAGATCAGACCTGGCATGCGAGCGATCTGTGTGCCGGGCTCTATGCAAGTAAAAGCACAGGCTGAAACAGAGGGCTTGGATCGGATTTTTATTGACGCTGGCTTTGAGTGGCGCGCCTCCGGTTGCTCTATGTGTTTCTTCGCAGGCGGCGAACATTTTGATTTTCAGCAGCGAGTCGTGAGTACTACCAACCGTAACTTTGAGTCCCGGCAGGGGCCGCAGACTCGTACGCACCTGGCCAGCCCGGCGACAGTAGCCGCATCTGCCGTAACCGGTGTTATTACCGACCCGCGGGAGATGCTGTAGGCGATGGATAAGTTTATACAGCACCTGGGAGTAGCGGCGCCGCTGATAAGGTCGAATGTGGATACCGATGCCATAATTCCCTCCCGTGAGATGAAACGGGTTTCCAAGCAGGGGCTGGGGGAGGGGCTTTTTGCCGGCTGGCGCTATCTACAAGCTGGTGGCCGCGATGCCGCTCCCGAGTTTGTTCTTAACCAGGATGCCTATCGCGATGCGAGCATTATTCTGTCTGGCCCAAATTTCGGTTGTGGTTCTTCGCGTGAACATGCGGTTTGGGCCCTGGCGGAGTACGGTATACGGGTTGTAGTAGCGCCAAGTTTTGGGACAATTTTCGCCAACAATTGCATTAGAAATGGTCTGCTTCCGTTGGTGTTGGGGGCAAATATTATTGCTGAAATTGCTGCTTGGGTTGCGCAGGACCCATGTCAAAATAAAGTTTTAGTCGATCTTCCCGAGCAACAGCTGCAGGCGTCCGGTGAGGCATTCAATTTTGAAATCGAACCCTGGGCAAAACGCATGTTGGTGGAAGGTCTGGATGCAATTTCCCTGACTCAGACGCGATGGCAAACCATTGATCGTTTTCACCGGCACCGGCAGAGTTTGCGCCCCTGGCTTTATCAGCATTGACTCAATCGGCGATCATCACGCCGTCGGCTATTAGTTGCGTTATCTGGTCTTTTTGCAGGCCAAGTTTTTCAAGGTACTCCCTGGCACCGGCACCGGGTGCTGGCAGGTCTCGTTGTAGGTCGGGCTTCTCCCCATCGAACTCTATCGGCAAGGCTGGCAGTTTGATTTTTTCACCATTGCTCAATGTGATACTTAGCAGGCCACCTGCATTCATGTGCGGGTCGTCAGTCAGGTCTATGGGCTTATTGATGGGAGCGAAAGGAACCCCGGCATTATCCAGTCGTTGCATCAACTGGTCTTTATTCAGGGTATCGAACAGGGCCTGAATAGTCGGTATCAAGCTGTCTCTGTGAAGCACTCTTTGGTTATTGCTTTTTAGCTGGGGGTCGGCAGCCCATTCTATAAAATGAAATTCTGCACAGAAGCGCTGCCACAGCGAATCGCTGACTACGCCCACGAAAATTCGAGCGCCGTCCCCGGCAGTAAAAATATCGTAGATTGACCAGGCGCTGCGCCGCACCGACATCGGCGGGGGTTCTTCGCCCAGCACTCCCTGCTGTGCAATGTGCTGCCCAACCATAAATGCTGTCGTTTCGAACAATGAACTGGTGACATGTTTTCCCTTGCCGGTGCTATGACGTTCTTGCAACGCGGAGAGCACACCTATGACGCCAAACATTCCGCCGCTAATATCAATCACTGAGCTTCCAGCACGCATTGGCCGGTCTGGCAGTCCTGTCATATAAGCGAGCCCCCCCATCATTTGTGCGACTTCATCTAGGGCGGTGCGATGCTCATAGGGCCCAGATAAAAAACCCTTCAGTGAAAGGTAGATCAGGCCAGGGTTTGATTCGCTCAGCGTTGCGTATCCCAGTCCCAGCTTATCCATCGCACCAGGGCGAAAATTTTCTATCAGGATGTCACTGCTGGTGACGATGTCTTTTGCCAGGTTGATGCCTTGGGGGGATTTCAAGTCCAGGCAGACGCTAGACTTATTGCGATTGTACATCGCGAAATATCCGCCGCCAGAGCCTTTTAGTCGGCGGGTATTGTCTCCTGCCAGCGGTTCTATCTTGATAACGTCCGCTCCCAGGTCAGCGAGCAGCAGTCCGGCGGTAGGTCCCATGACCATATGGGTGAATTCTGCGACTTTAAGGCCGGCGAGAGGTCTGGCTGCTTCTGCCATGGTGATCAGATTCCTTAATGATGCTTTAAATGATAATATGATATATCAATATAACATATATAGAAAAAAGCGCGGAATATCAGAATACTGCGTGACCGTAACCGGAGAGCTAATTTTGCCAGGTGTCGATATTGAAATCAGTGAGGTGGGACCGCGAGATGGTTTGCAAAGTATATCTCCCATTATGCCCACAGCAGCCAAAATGGCGTGGATAAGCGCGCTCGCTGCGGCCGGTATTCCCGAAATCGAGGTAGGGTCTTTTGTGCCAGCCTCCGTGTTACCGCAGCTGGCTGACACGGCAGAATTAGTGTCTCACGCCAAGTCAATCAGTGGGCTTTCTGTGGCTGTGTTGGTGCCAAACCTGCGAGGCGCCGAAAATGCGCTGGCTGTTCGACCAAACAAAATGACGGTACCGCTGTCGGTCAGCGAAAGTCACTGTCTTAAAAATCTCAAGCGAACGCATGAGCAGTTGCTGGCGGAGGTAAGGGGAATTCGTGCTGCAATTAACGGACTTCCAAATAAGGATAGGCCCAAACTTGAAGGTTCGCTGTCGACTGCTTTTGGCTGCACGCTGGAAGGTGCAGTACCGCAGAGCAAGGTGATGGAAATGGCTGAGAAATTGCTGGCCGCTGGCTGCGATGAGGTCGGGCTATCGGATACCACCGGTTTTGCCAGTCCAACTCAGGTGGGTCAATACACTCGCGAAATTCATCGACTGCTGGGCAAGGATAAACTCACAGGGATTCATCTTCATAATACTCGTGGGCAGGGCCTTGCTAATGTAATGGCGGCACTGGACGCGGGTCTGACCACCATTGACTCTTCGATGGGCGGTATTGGTGGTTGTCCGTTTGCCCCGGGTGCTAGCGGCAATATCGTTACTGAAGACCTGGTGTTCTTGCTGGAGAGCATGGGCTTGTCCACCGGCGTCAATTTTGAAGCGATGTTTACTGCCCGCCAGGTGCTGGCGGAGGCGCTCCCTAATGTTGAGCTTTACGGGTTTACGCCTGAAGCAGGCTTACCCAAAGGGTTTTCCGCAGCGACGCTACAATAAAATTATTTGTTATCCAACTGCAGATCCATTTGATATTGGAATCGCTCTGGGTGGTAGAACACCTCCAGCACATCCACTAGTTTTTCAGTCTTAGCCTTGGTAATGAATGATTGTCGAATCAGGTTGAGAACGGGCGCATTAACGTGGGTGTTCAAGTGGTTTGCTAGCTCAGTTGTGGCGGCTACAGCGGTAATGGTTTGGGTGACATGGGTGATATCCAGACCCTGTTTGCGAAATATCTCCAAACGCGTGGAACGAGTGAATTGACGACGTGAAACTGTTTTGGTCAGGCCCGCTGTCCAGCTGTTGTAATACGCGAAGGGCTGTCCGCTACGAGAGCGCACCCGCTGCAGTAACAGGGCTTTCTCGCCCTCGGCTAGCCCCAGGGCAGAGCGAATATTAGCCGGCGGTAACAAGCGCTTGCACGCCAGAACCATTACTTCAGAATGTCTCGCCATACTTTCTATTTCTTCGAGCATGCCGACCAGCGGCGCTTTCACCGGCTGTGGCCGGTACTGGTAGATCACATGACTACCGCGACCGCGTTGTCGTTCTACCAGGCTCTCGCTCGCCAACTCATCCATAGCGCGTTTAGCGGTAATGCGAGAGACCTTGAAGTATTCAGAAAGCTGCTGTTCCGTCGGCATTTGAGCGCGGTGAATAATAGTGCCATCAAGAATGGCGGCCCTGAGCAGACTATAAAGGCGAAAGTAGAGTGGGGTAGGTGCTTCCCTATCCCTTGTCTGCAATTGGGCGTCGGGGAAAATTTCTGCGAGTGATTCCATGATCTACCCTCCCTGCTGGGCCATCCAGTGTTGCAATATTTCACCGGCAGGAGCGTTCCACACGCCGGCGCATGAACTGATGTATGCCAGTGCCTGCTCCAGCCTGGCAATGCGATGAGGCTGCCCGAGCACCCAGGGATGGATATTAAGGGCAAGGATTCGCCCGCCGCTGGATTCCGCTTCCTGTAGCAGGAAATCGCATGCATCACACACTTGCTCCAGCCATGACTGTTCTGAATGCAAATTGTTCATTAGTACAAAACGGTCCTCCAATTCGTTTGACAGCGGCATTGCGGTCAGGTCGCCGGACTTGGTGTGAAATGAGTAGGGCATGTCATCGTTGACCCAATCGCAGAAATAGCGAATTCCATTCTGAACCAGCAATTCGGGTGTGTTTTCACTTTCATTGCGCGCGGGGCTAATCCAGCCGCTAATCTCCTGACCACTGAGCTCCCGCAGGCGAGTGATGGAGCGCTCCACCAGTTCAGACTCTTCCGCAAGTGGCTGGCCGCCGTAGTGCAGGCTATCCATATTCCACCCATGACAGATGAGCTCATCTTCGCGCTCACAAATACGCTGCAGTAGATAGGGTGCGCGCTCTGCAAGTTCAGTGCTGATTGCGAAGCTTGGCCTGATTCCGTACTGATCGAACGCATTCAGGAATCGATAAATGCCTACTCGATTGCCATAGTCGCGCAGGGAATAATGCCTTAGATCAGGGTAGGGCATGGTCATGCCACCAGGAACGGCAAAGGGCTTGCCCTCTTGGTTGAGTGGGTAGAACTGCAAACTTACGTTCACCCAAACGGCGAGCTTTGCGCTTCCGGGCCATTGTACCGGGCGACGATCGCTAAGCATGCTCCATTCGTAACGATCGTGGTCCATACCATAGGTGCGATTCGGGTATTGCAGATGCTCGGGGTCCAGGGCCATATTTAGCAAGCTCCCTGTTTGGAAGCGATGTTGGCAAGCGCCGTATCGTATTGGGTGTCCAGGAAGTGGCTGGCAATTTCCCGGCCAGTGGTGACCCATACGTCACTGTGGCCAGTAATGTATTCCAGCGCTTCTTCAAACGCTTTCAATCGGTGAGGACAGCTAACTTGGTAATTGTGGGTAGGGATGCACATTACTGTGCCCGATTGGGCTCCCTCTGCATATAGCCTGTCAAAGTTGTCTCTGAGCATTTGGCCATAACGTCTTGGTTCGACTTTATTGACGACGTAGGCAATGGTGTCGTTCATTTCCAGTGAGTATGGAATAGATACGAAGCGTTTACCGCTGCGTAATCGAATGGGAGTGGGCTGGTCGTCATGAAAAAGATCGCAGGTGTAAAAGCCCGCCTCGTCGCCCGCCAGCTCAGAGCCTGCTTCTGCAAACAAGTCCAGTGTGTTCTCCGAATGAGACAAAGCGGGAGCGAGATAGCCAGCGCAATGTTGACCGGTATGCTTTTTGATGCTGCTTAGCGAATCCAGGATCATTTCTTTTTCCTGTTCTTCACTCATGCCATAGGTATAGCGCGTGTTGTAGATGCCGTGGCTAAAGAACTCCCAGTCGCGCTGTGCACATTGGGCAATGATTTCAGGATGGTGGTCGCAAAGGGCCGTAGACAGGGATATGGAACCGCGAATGCCATACCGGTCCAGCACTTCCATTTGTCTGACGTGGCCTACCCGATTGCCATAGTCACGAATTCCGTACCCCGGCAATGCTGGATAAGGCTGCGGCCATGCTTTTCTTTGTGGGTTAGCTGGCGGGTCCAGTTCATAAAACTCGATGTTTGGCGCAACCCAGAATGCTAGACGGGCACCCCCCGGCCATTGAATATTCGGCCTTTTTTCGTAGGGCCAGTAGTCGTAGAATCCCGGATCCGACTTCATTTTTGCTGGCCCAGCCAGTGCTTAACCTCGGCTACTTTGAGAACGTCAGCGTATTTTAGAGACAGATCAGTGAGATTAGAGAAATGATAGCTCTCGTGCTTATCCGCGACGCACTCCTCGGGCACGATCGTCCTGTAGCCGCGCGACAGACTCTCGACCGCGGTTGCGCGAATACACCCTGATGTAGAACCGCCGGTCAAAATGACTGTATCCACCTGATGCCAGACCAGCAGAGACTGCAACTGAGTTTCGAAGAAGGCAGAGGGCATTTTTTTCAGATAGATCACGTCCTGGTCTTTCAGGATAGTCAGGCGGTCGTCGAACTCGCCGCGCTCGGAGCCGAACTTGATGTTTTGCAATGAATCGGGGGTGTCCGTTCTGGTGCCCCAGATGCCCGCGTCTTCACCGGAATTCATATAGGCGACTTGTGTCCATACAACCGGCCAATTCAATCGGCGGAACTCACTGGCTAGCTCGTTCACATACTTAAGTTGCAAAGGGTCAGTCTCATAAGCGGTGGCGAACAAGTCAGTGCGGGTATATGACTTTTGCAGGTCAATGTTGACCAATACAGCTTTGTTGCCGAACCCAAATTTCTTGCGAGCAGGATTGTTGATGACATCCTGGTAGATTTGCCGTGCGGTTTTACTAGACATTTCCATAGTGGTTCCTCAGTACCATCACTGCAAAAGGTATAACATTATGTCATTATAACCAACAGGTGAGGAAATTTTAGTCAAGCGAGGCCGAAAACGAGGCTTGAGCAGTGTGCAACCGAATTCAGCGGGCACAAAAAAAGGGCGCCGGAGCGCCCCTAAGGATGAGGTGGACCTCGAGGTTAGATAGCGATCAACTCCCCGGCAGCGCCTGCCTGGTGGAGTTTAGCAACTTGCTCTTCAACCTCGACGAGTTCAACGACGACGCGGTTGCCGATCATCCGCAGCCGAGTGTGTACATAGTGTGTAGAGCCAGGCTGCAACTCTAGTTGCAGGGACACATCGCCCGGAAGACTGGTCGCGAGCGTGTACGTTCCTGGTTTGCCGGACGCGAGCAGCACATCCTGGGCATCGAGCCGTCCCAAACTGGCTGTATCAACGTGCACGTCCAAGTTGACCCGCTGTGTTTTGAATGACTCATCGGCGCGGTACACAACAATGGTGGCTTCGTCTGCTGCCTGCGGAGACCCCGCAGCTGCCCAAAATGACGTAGTCATAACAATCAAGGCGAGGGTAGATTTGATCAGGGCGCGTTTCATATTAAGCTCCAAAGCGGTGGTTTGATGATTTGTACGACGGAGTGCGACTAGCGGTTCAGTTTGTGTGGATAATTTTCGTTTTGTCCAGAATTTGACCTACTATCAATCTATGAACAGCGCTTTTACGTAAGAAAGTAGAAAATAAGGAGAATAAAAGGATGCTGGTAAACCTCTGGTATGTGGCCGAATGGGCAAACAAGGTTAAGGATCAACCGGTAAAAGCAAAGCTGTTGGGGCAAAACTTCGTGTTGTTTCGCGATAGCAAAGGCGAAGTTCATTGTTTATCCGACATCTGTATCCATCGAGGAGGATCCTTGTCCGGTGGGTGGACAACGGAACGCGATTGCGTCGCCTGCCCTTACCATGGATGGGAATTCGACCCGGACGGTAAAGTACAGTTCATACCCTCACGGGGAGAGGGTGCGGATGTTCCGGAACGAGCCCGCATTGACGCTTATCCCACGGAAGAACGGTACGGCATGATTTGGGTGTTCATGGGCGACCTCGAGGAGTCTCGGCGATATCCGATTCCACCATTCCCTGAGTATGATGATAGGGAGAACTGGAGGCCGATTTATACGGAATTTACCTGGGATGCGGACGTAAGTCGGGTGGTCGAAAATGGTATAGACATTGCGCACACCTCTTTTGTTCACCCTGGCTTCGGCTACAAGGAAATGGCAGACAAGAACCATATCGTCAAAATCCAACGCGACGAACACTCTGGTTCATCCTCTTGCGTGCTTTACCCGCCACCAATGGAAGGTAATTTAGGATTGATGAAGTTTGCGCGCAGGGATAAAGCGGAGACTCATGTTCACCCGGGCTTTTATCTGTCGGGCCATACAGTGCGTTTGCACATTCAGGTGAATTCCTGGATGGAGATGATTATATTTGATGCCAATACGCCCATTGACGAACACACCACCCGATCATTTGTGGTGCAAGTGAGGAATTTCTTCAAGTGGGGCATGTTCGATGCGGGCTCCGTCAAGCGTACTCTGAAAGTGTTTCAGGAGGACGCTAATATTGTCGAGGCCATATCGCCGCATTATCTGCCAGAGAGCCTCGAGAATGAGGTGTCTGTGGAGCAGGATAAGTTTATGGGTGCATGGCGGAAAGTTCGTAAGACTCATGTGGAAGAAAAAGGCTGGAAGATCGATTCAAAGGCCATGCTGCCGTTTGCAGGGGAGAAGGTTTTTACGATCCCATCGCCCGCACGGCGCACTAATCCAGAGTTGAGGTGGGCGCTGGATTCTGTGCCGCTGGTTGCCCCTACGAGTAATCCTCTCAATGTGGTTGATAATGACGACCGTACCGCCTGATTTATGCCTGTCTGGCCTTGCGTAATCGCAGGGCCAGCCAGCTCGCTAAGCCAATCAGCACAGCCAATCCCAATTCAGCAGAGGGTATGCGCAGCACCTCCAGCACTTCCCACTCCCTGCCCCAGTAATTGACCAACACCGCCAGTGTGTATAGGGCGATTAGTAGTATTTTTGAACGCCTGCCCAGCCCGATGCCGTGCATTTGAGTCACAATGAACAAGGTTAAAAAGCCGAAGGCAAACATTTGCCAGTGGTCGTTCTGGAAGGAAAGCCAAGCCACCATCGCACCGTGAAACAGTACGAACACCTCGAGCAGCATCGTCCAGGCACGGTCTCGATGAAATCGTGTAAGAAACAGGCTGCCCTGTAACAACAGCAATAAAATATAAAAGGTGCCCAGTAAGTGGCCGACGTTGTCTTCTATGGGATGGAACCAGAATGTGTAAATTATGGCCCAGCTGAAGTAGTAGCCGTGATATCGGCGCAGGAAACCCCCGGCAGGTTCCATGAAGCCCGCACGATAGCCGAACAACAGTCCTCGGCGCCGGTTCTCCATAATCAGCACAAACACCAACATGAAGATGACCGAAAATTGGGATGAAAATACCGAGGTATCCTGGGCGAGCCCATCATAGAAAACGCGGGTTTGAAGTATATGCAGCATGACAAACAACAGATTGAATGCCAGTGCGAGCAGATTTACGGGGTGCAGGGTCTTGGCATATTGAAGACGCTGATGCTGAGCCCAGGCGATCAGGCCCCAAAGCCCTAGCTGGTGTAACCCGTAAAGTCCCCATGCACTGAACCGAGTCCAGAAATCCGGCGACGGGAGTTTCCAGTAGTACCAACTGAAACCCTGGTCTTCAAGAAACATGCCCGGGTGGCTGTAGGGACCGACGGCGACGATAAACGCCATGACCAGCAGGCATCCCAGAATGCCCCACAAGTGAGACGAAATCGTCAAGGGGCGGTGCCTCTGGCAGACGTCCAATGACAGCTATCGCCATCTCGAGGGTGAAAGTTAACGGCGTAAAATTTTGGCATAACCCTGTGTCTTTTCCGCCAGGTAGTTGTCCGCAAAAATTAAACCTGCGCCTTTGTCGTTTTTGAGTATTGTGTCGAGAAAGGCCGTGGTGGTCAGTTGCACCATTTTCAGCGCGTCCTCCTGTGGCGGATGCTCACGTTCGGTGCGACATATCAGGTTCCCCAGGTAGTGATCAGCACCGTTCACAACCAGAGCGTACTTATTGCCGGCTGGGCTGTTTTCCCAGGACATTAAGTGCATTTTCCAGTCTTCCCAAAATCCTTTTTGAACATCCCAGGTGCCGGTGCTGATAAGCGTAGGTGCTGTCATTCCGCGCCAACTGTCGGCAGTAATGGTGTCGAACATGGGGCCGGGTGGGTTCAGAGCCACAACGGCCGACACCCGGGGGTTTGGA
This sequence comes from marine gamma proteobacterium HTCC2148, assembly GCA_000156295.1. GTDB lineage: Bacteria > Pseudomonadota > Gammaproteobacteria > Pseudomonadales > Halieaceae > Halioglobus > Halioglobus marinus. Next base: position 60,437 of record DS999227.1, on the reverse strand, counting down.
TGGTACTGATATTCATCGTTATCGGGGTTGAGGGCACTGGCGCCACCGAGTTGCTGCGCGCTGAACGCTCCGAATGAGTGGCCTGTAGCGGCCACTTTCGACACATCTGCTTTGCCGGCGAATGCGGGAATTTGGCCCTCCAATGTTGTCACGTTCGCCAGCAGCAGTTCCAGATCCCTCACTCGTCGGTTGATCAACCCTAACTGCCCGAAGCGAAGGCTATTAAAAATACCTTTTACCGGGCTGCAGCAATCTGAGTGATTTGCCGCAAGCACCACATAACCGTGGCTGACCCAATGTTCAATCAGGCGGTCGTAGCTGAGTCGATCAGACCAATTGCCGTGAGAGAACAGTAGCAGCGGGTGTTGTGAATCTTCAGCCGGGTAGTAGAGACTTGTCGCCAATGCTGCCCCATCCTCACCCTCAATGCTAAGCACTTTATGGGCGATCACTGAGTAGGGGCCGGGCACTGCGCCGTGCACGTCATTAATAACCTCCGGTGCGACGGTCAGTGGTTGCGCGGCAGGTAGCTCCGGGTCTGGGCCGCAAGCTGTTACCAACAAACATAACAACGTTAACAGGTACTTATTCAAGATAGCTCCCTTCGATAAAAACAGCGGTATCGGCGGCGGATCGGGCCGGCGCTTCCAGGGGAATGACATGGCCTATTTCGGGATAAATATGAATTTTTATGCGATCAGCATTTTTCAGGGCCTGTGCATATTGCTCGGCATGTTCTACAGGTAGTTGTGGGTTCTCCTCACCCCACAGAATCAGCACCGGTGCGGTAATCCTTTCCAGCGTAGTGGTGATATCACCGCGTTCCCAGGCCCGGAGTCGATGGAATTCTGCCATGCGATTTCCCTGGCGGCGATACATCCTGTGAAATTCTTCCAGTAGTTTGGCAGTGATGAGGGTGTTATCGACCACCGGTGCTTGTAGAAATGGCCGAAATAATGATTCGGGCAGCAGGTAAAGTACATATCCGAACCAGTCAGGTAGGGGAGTTTCCATATACTTGTTGGTGACCCTGGGCATTCCCGGCGCATTGATTAGCACCAGATGCGATACCTTGTCTGGAAATCTTGCTGCGTAGTACCACGCCAACGCGCCGCCAGTGGACGAGCCGACAATAGCGGCACGATCGACTTCGAGGTGCTGTAGAAGCGCATCCAGAAGGTCTGTTCCGCGCTGACGGGAGTAGTCTTCGCTGGGGTCGGGGCCTGTTAATCCATGACTGGTAAGGTCATAGCGTATCAGGGTGAATTTTTCTGAGAGTTTGTCTACCCAGGGTTGCCACTGGCGCATGTTGTAAAAGTGAGAGTGAATCAATACCAGCGGCGGGCCTGTTCCCTCGACTTTGTAGCGTAACTGGACGCCGTCGATATTTAGCTGCTGTAAATTATCGCCGCCATAACGAAGCTCGAGAGTCTCCACAGGAATGTCGCGATTAGCCCACCAAAGCCAACTGATACCGACGAGGGTTAAGAGCAGTATGGCGCTCAAGACACGCGTTAATAGTCGCAGCGCAGTCCTCACGATTCAGCTCTTGGCGTCGTAATGTTGGCCATCCTTTAACAGAGCATCTGCGCCCAGCACTCTGTTCATGTCTGACAAGCTATACATTTCGTTGCGATATTTGCGGGTATCCCCTTCTTTACGGATGTGTGTAAGCAGGCGCTGGGCCTGAGGCGTGAACTGGTGAAGCAGCGCGGCCGGATACAATGCAATCCGATAGCCCAGCGCTTCGAGTTCGGCGGGCTTTTCAATCGGGGTATCGCCGCCTTCTACGAGGTTGTGAATCAATGGGGCCTCTGCTGCGAACTGAGCTGAGATTTTTTCCATTTGCTCGCGATTCTGCGGGGCTTCTATGAACAATGCGTCTGCGCCCGCCTCCAGGTAGCGTTGTGCCCGTTCCATAGCATCATCAAAGCCGTTAACTCCCAGGGCGTCAGTTCGGGCGAAAAGCAGGGTTTCGTCTGAGTGCCGACTGTCTAGCGCAGCTTTAATTTTGCCAACCATTTCCTGTGAGCTGATGACAGACTTTCCTGACATATGGCCACAGCGTTTAGGTGCTTGCTGGTCTTCCAGTTGCAGGGCGCTGGCGCCCGCACGTTCAAAGTCCCTGACTGTGCGTTGAACGTTGAGGGCGTTGCCAAAGCCAGTGTCTATATCGACAATCAGCGGCAGGCTGATCCGGTCGCGGATAACGGCAACGGTCTCAGACACTTCGGCAGCGGTCACCAGCCCCATGTCGGGCCGTCCAAAACGAGCAAATGAAAGGCAGGCCCCGGACAGGAAGGCAGCTTCAAATCCCGCTTGCTCGACTAACAGTGCAGAAAGGCCGTCGTAAACCCCGGGCGCCTGCACTATTGACGGCCTTGTAAGACGTTGTTTCAGGCTTTCAATCATTTATACCCCGTTGTGCGGTTTTTTATTCTTTGGATTCATTCTATCCTGCGAGTTGCTGAAGTCACTGTTTAAGGACCATTAATGAAACTCTACAGTCTTGCCCACTCACCGTACGCTACCCGTGTTCGCACTTTAATTGCTAAAGCGGCATTGGATATTGAGATTTGTCATCCAGAGGAGGCCCTGCGTACGCCCGAGTTTGTAGACCATTTCCCCATGGGGAAAATTCCCGTGTTGGAATTGGCTGACGGCTCACAGTTGCCTGACTCGTGGGTCATTATGGAGTACCTGAACGAGACTGCCTGCGGTGGTAGCAATAGCCCAGAAAATCCACTCGAACGCGCTCAAATGCAGATGTTCGCCCGTTACGCAGATACTTACCTTTCTCCGGGCGGCCTGTTTGGGCTGTTTAAGCTGGTCGGCCAGGGTGGCGGTGCGCATTCGGCAGAGGAAGAGTTGGCAGCCCTGCATGCAGAGTTGGCGCGTCTAGAGCGGATATTGACTGTGTTGCCGGACTTTCGCGAACGGGCGATTCATCTTGGTGATATGGCGCTGGTGCCACATATGGACTTTGTTCTTCTGCTGGGGCCGCTTTTTGGCGAACCTGCGCCACTGTCAAAATACCCAATGAGCGAAGGATGGTTTAACTGGGCCAAAGAGGATCCTGCTGTGGCGGGAAGTTCCAGCGAAATGTGCGATGCCGTGGCTAAATTGTTTGGCTCTTAGTCAGCGAGAGCCATCTCTTCGACGGCTTCCATGTCGATTATTTCCACGGTATGTGCAGAGAAGATGTCGATAACTTTCTCGCGTTTGAGCTTGCCGAAGGCCCGGCTCACAGTCTCAATGGTGAGCCCGAGGTAGTCAGCGATGTCCTGACGGGTCATCACTAATTCGATACTTCTTGAACCCGGCACCAGAGCGCGGTCGGACAGCTGCTTGAGCAGAAAGCAGACCCGTTCGTGGGCTTTCTTCTGTCCCAGTGCAAACACCTGGTCCAGGGTATGCGCCAGAATATTGCCACCAATCCCTCTAACATTTTCTTTCAGTTGGCTGATGTCGTCCTGTAACTCGACGAAGGGTTTTAACGCCATTTCCTGGACGCGAGAGGTTTGCAGGGCTGATACCGTGTAGTCGTAGTGCTGATTGTGTGGAATACCGATAAAATTTCCAGGTTGCATAAACGCCATGACCTGGCGTCGCCCCGTGGATGACGATCGCTCCATCATCATGATCCCTTCTTCCAGTACATAGACAGAGCGGGCGGGGGTGTGCTGGTGAAACAGGTAGTCCCCTGAGTCCAGGTTGCGATAGATCACCATAGCATCCAGCCGCTGCATGTCACTCGGGCAGAGGCCAGAGTAAATGGTCAGTGGTTGCTTATGTTCAGGGTTCAAGGGGCATACCAATAGAAGTAAGCCCTCATGTTAAAGAGTCGGGACGGTGATGGCCACCCCCGTACTGAGCTAATGGCTACTCAACGTAAGTTGGCGCCAGCACGTTTTCACCCGCCTCAAAGCGAAGCACGCCAAATGTGGTGTATTGTTCTTTCTGGGATTCAAGAAACTGCCATACGCACACTTGAGTGCCGTTATCGTCCACCACTGCCTCGCGGGACCACATTTTGAGGGCCTCACCGAACACATGGCGAACGGAATAGAGGTAGCGGCCATAAGATTTGCCGTTGCCGAACATATCGGGCCCATGGTACTGGTGGCTATTGCCATTGCGAGTTCGCATGGATGTCCACTTGCGATTGATAACGCCTTCAATCTCGATGGTTTGCTCGGAGTGCAGTAGGTTGATCGGCCTGTGCGTAACAGTCACCGTATTGATTCCTACGCGCTGCTGATTCGCATCATAAACCTCGAATTCCCCTCGAAAAACACCTTCGTGCTTGACTGGTAGGTTGTAGGGTTTTTTGCCCTCTTGTTTTTCTTTAGCCAGCCACTCGGCGACCATTTTCTGGGTCTCCGGATTACTTTCGTGGTCCTGGGTGACGACATAAAGTCCATTGAAAACGCCTACCAGAGTGTCGGCTTCAAAGAGCTGCGAGCTGTAGACCTGCATGCCGAGTTCGGGCACAACATGGTTCACTGTGCGCAGGTTGACGTTCCAGCCTGGCGAGTAATAGTTTGAGTCTACGAGTAAGCCGAAAGGTCTGCCAGAGCCAACAAAATCTGGCCCGGTGTATATTCGGTCCTGGTCTGAGTCAATGACGCCAAATTCCATTCGAGCGCCAATTTCAAAGCGATCCATAAGCGGGCCGGTCGCATCAAAGCAGGTATCCATCCAGTAGGTGGTGCGACCATCTTTGAATTCGCTTGCTCGGCTGACTTTATTGGTGCCCACGTGGGTGCCATCGTGTTCAAACAGGGATGGGCAACCATGCCATTCGCCATTGATTGCCTGTTGCCAGTTACTGGGTTGCTGGTCTGACATGCATAATTCCTTGAAAATGTCTGTTATTGGTGCGGCAGCGGCCTATTGTGGCTAAAAGCGTGGGGACAGCCTTGCTTTTTGTCAAATCGAGGCCTTCAACGTCTCGCTCCCCGTTTTATCAGCGGGTTTTCTCCAAGCAACAAAGCATTGAGTTGATCTCGAGACTCTGGATGGTTTCGAGCCACAGCCAGAGTGAAATTTTTGACCAGGCTTGCAAGCATACTCCGCAGTTCCTCGTCTGGCTCAGTGGTCGTCATATCAATGAATGGTCGGCCTGTGCTGTCATCCAGCGGATGAGCGAATGAGAAATGGTTGGCGCCTTCTATTATTGCCAAATAGCAATCGCCGCGATTGCTATCCAGTGCCTCGTCGAAGGTGCGCTCCACCCGGGCGGTGGGGGAGCCGTTTGCTTCACCATAGCGAGCACTGCTGTTGGCAATGCAACCGTCCCGAGTACCGCCCATAACCAGCAGCGGCAGCTGGTTGGGTAACGTAAACATCGAGTCCTCCGGATACCCCAGTGCAGTTGCCGCTCCGGTGTGAGCGCCATAGGCCAGTGCGCCGCAAACACCCGCGAACCACTGTGGTTGTGCGTTGAGCAAAGCAACTGTGCCCCCCGCGGAATGGCCTGCCAGAATGACGCTGTTCATATCCAGGGCACCCGCTAGCAGGCCTTCCTTGTTGAGCTTGTGTAACTCCTCCAGGATCGGACCTATAGCGGTCGCTGAAGGGTGCCGACCATATTCGTCGCTGCTTAGGGCTGTTAGGTCAAGTCCTGGAGTTTGACTGATATACCCAGGCATTTCTTCTGCAACCAGTGTGTAGGTGACGCTGGCGATACCCGCGCAGGCAAGTTCTCTCGCTAGCCAGGTATAGGCTTCAGGACCCAGGTTGATACCGGGCAGTATGATAACGACTGGGAAGGGTGCCCCAGACGTATCTGCGGGCACGACGCCCGCGTTACGCTCTTCCTCGCTGTCGCCATAGTTTGCCGGGTAGAAAATTTTTAAAGAAACCCTGTCATAGGGTGGTTTTGCCCCGGGGAGTGAGGTGGCCCGATAAATGGCTCTAGGTATCATAATGGCTTTGTTCCATTAACTGCTGAAGGTTGAACAATGCTGCCATCAATGGCTCAGAAAAATTTGATTTATATCACCAACCTGAGGCTGCATTCTCAGAATAATACGGTATCAATAGTCATCGCTGTAGTGTTAAAGGATAACGTGGTTGCTCATTAATATTTGGTATGTAGCTGAGTGGGCGGCAAAGCTGGATAAGGACCCCGTGCGGGTCAACATGCTGGGCCAACGCTCTGTTCTGTTTCTTGACGAAGAACGAACAAGGCTGAACGATTGCAGAGGCAGTTCCTAACCGCGATCTGAGGATTCTTATGATGCGACCGGTTAGTCTCCCATCGGCCTTGGTAGGGTGCGGCTGCCGCCCCACAGGGTAGCGACCATGGCCTCGGCTGCTTCTTTGCCAAACAGTTTGTCCCCCAGGTTGTTGGCAGGGTCTCTTTGGCAGATGGTTTTGCGAATCAATTCATCTCTGGCCGCGATGGCAGCTCGTTCGGCAGCGGGAGTTGGGACTGCCTCGTCGACCCATTTTAACCACCGATCCAGTCGAGACAGGGCAATCCCCTTGACCTTATGGAGCACATCTTCCTCGGCTTTGGCTGTGTAGCCTACTGCAGTCGGCGTCATGGCCACTCGAGTATAGAGATCACGGCTGATGAAGGGATTAAAGCGATCGTCTTCCTGCAGGTCGAGAAACTCATCGTTGACCTCGGCGTAATACTTGTCCGTGTACTGGGCGTTGGCCATGAGTTCGACGCGAGGAATGTAGTCCATGTACATAAATAAATCTGGAACCGTGCCCAGGGCGAATCCAAAATTAGGCACCAGGTACTGGGGACCCAAGCTAATGGTGATGTGCATATTGGTGAAACTGGATTCCGGAGAGCCGATATAGGAGTGCACATACCAGTCTATCTCTGGACCGGAGTAGGCTTTCAGGGAGCCCTCTGCCCCTGTTCCTGTGCCACCGAGATTGCTGTAATCATCGAAGCGCTCACTGCAGGGGTCCCTGGTAAGCTCGAATCGAGATTGGATGCGCTCATTCATCTCGCCCAGTATTTCCCAGAGATGGTTGAAGACCTCTCGGTTATCGACGTCGGGACTAGCCTCCACCAGATCAATGATGGGGGTGAGAATGCGTTCGCTCATAAATTCGTCCAAGTGGCCTGGGCGGCACTATTAAAATTGTTGATCGCATCATAGGTTACAGCCAAACACTGCCGCTTGACTAAAATCAAATTGGATTGTCGCTCATTCCTCTACATTGGCCTTGTCTGCGAGGTGCGCCCAGATTGACGAAGAAAAGGGGGGTTCATGAACCAGGCCGTCACTGCCCCTAGGGTCCAGGGGATGTCGTTGGTCGCAAGTCGGCCAAAGTCGAGTGCCTTTAGCGGTGAGTGTACGCACGGCTTCTCCGTGTCGATAAAGCACCGTGTGGCGCACTCGCTCTCCGGGTGCAGTGAGCATAATGAAGTCGGGCTCCATGTAAACTTCGCTGGCGGCATCAAGCTTGCGGGCATTGAAGGTTAAAATGCCAGGCCCCCCTGACATGCCGACGTTTTCATAGGCACCGGGTCCAAGGGGGTCAAAGACAAGGAGGTCGCCCCGGATTTTTCCGGTGAACGTTTTTGCTGCCGGTTCGCGGCCGCGAATGTGCACGTTGGTAAGAGAGAGTTTGTGACCATCAAAGTCGATGTACACCAGGTTGTCGAAAGGACCGGGTCCTGGCGAGCCGCTGCCGGCGCAAGAGTCATCTTCCAGTGGTGTGCCATCAAGGTTATAGAGTTCGATATGATCGTGCCAGGTGCCGCGCAGCAGCATCAAGTTGTGGCCAACCGAACCGACGGGGAAAACCGGAAAGGGGGTGCTCATGGTTCAATCCTTGTAGTTTGCGCGACTTGAGCAGGATCATAACAGGTTAAAACTGGCTTGCAGTTAGATTATTCAGGTGAGGTCAAAAAATGAAAACAGTGGTTGTTACTGGCAGTACCCGGGGGATCGGCAGGGGGCTTGCTCAACAGTTTTTGCAGCGTGGCTGCAACGTCGTGGTGTCGGGCAGGAAGCAGGAAAGTGTTGATGAGGTAGTAACGCAGTTGTCTGTCGCTGGCGGCGCTGACAAGCTGTTGGGCGTTGCTTGCGAGATCACTGATGCCGGTCAACTGCAAAACCTCTGGGACATGGGGGTGGCTAAATTTGGCCAGATCGACGTCTGGGTCAATAACGCGGGTATGAGTATTCCCCGGAAAAATCTGGCAGAAACAAGCTCTGCAGATCTGGAAGCCATTGTTGGCGTTAATTTAACGGGCCTGTTACTGGCCAATCGAGTAGCGTTGGCGGGTATGTTTTCCCAGGGTAATGGACAGATCTGGAACATGGAAGGCTTTGGCAGCGGTAACCAGGTGCAGCCCGGAATGTGCGCCTATGGTGCTACCAAACGAGCAGTGAATTATGTCAATAAAGCACTGCAGAAAGAGGTGAAGGGTACTGAGGTGCAAGTTTGTACCCTCAGTCCGGGTATTGTGATTACTGATCTGTTACTTGGAGATTACGACACATCCTCCCCGGAGTGGGAGAAGAGCAAAAAGATATTTAACATCCTTGGTGACACGGTCGCAACGGTGACACCTTATTTGGTGGATGGGATTCTCAACGCCGATAAAAGCGGCGCTAAGGTAGTCTGGTTAACCGGTGGCAAAGCGTTCTCTCGCTTTATGACCGCCGGTTTCAACAAACGGGATTTGTTCGCTGATCTCTAGCCTGCTTCAGGTGCTGGGCGCTGCGTCTGGATGACGAAATTGCAGAGCTAAGGTCCAGACCAGTACCAGGGCTGAAATGGCACCGAAGAAGACAAAGGGTCCAGTTTTCATCCAGTGGTCGAACAGGTAGCCACCCACAATGCTGGCGACCAGAATGCCCACCGCGCCGCAGAGCGTGAACAAACCCACTATTGAACCGCGGAGTCTGTCCGGGGCTTGTTCGGCAATAAGTACGCCACTGGTGATGATACAGCCGACTTCCGCCATGCCGATCAGAATCAGGCAGGCAATCGTTGCGACACTGAACGGATCTTGTAAAAAGAAAGTACTGCCGTAGCCTACAGCTCCAATCAGCAGTGTGATCGCCAGCGCGCTGGTGCGCTTTATGCGATCTGACATAATGCCAAATATGGGTGCTGAGAGCAGCGATGCCATATAGGAAATCGCCAGCACGCCACCACCTTTACTCAGAGCCTCAGCGGAGCTCATGCCCAATTCCTGAGTGCCATAAACCGATGCCCACAGGGTAAAAAAGGTACCGACTACCGCCAGGTTTCCCCGGGAAACGAATGATGCAGCATAAGCGAGGGCAATCAATGGCCGGCGGGCTTCCGCCAGGCCTTCACGCATTTGCTTCAGTAGCGGAGCTCTTTCTTCAGACGCATGGGTTTTACCTTTGCGTAGACCGATGAACATCACCAGTCCGATGAGCAAGGTCACAATGGCCATGCTGCCATACGTAGCCAGGGCCGACTCACTTGCATCCAGGCCGCGTCCCTTAAAGATGGCGGGCAATTTCAACAAGAAGAGGGCTGCAGTCATAGCGCCCAGCCCGTTCATAATGCCCAGATAACCGGTGGCTTTGCCACGGCTTGCATTACTAGCGTAATCCGCCATCAGAGTGATAATCATGGTACTGACTGCGGCAATCCCGGCCGAATACACCACCCTTGCCAGAAGTAGGCTGGGAATATCCTCTACCAAACCATAGAGAAGAATTCCTGCTGCGATCAGCATAAAGCCCATACCGGTGACGGCCCTGCGTCCTATTCGATCGGAAAGTCCGCCCCACAATCCTACCGTCAGGATGATGACAATTTCACCCCAGAAATTCAGGTTGCCGCTAACAACACCCTGGCGAGAGCGCTCCAGACCCAGTACCTCGTCGAGGAGGAAGGGTTGTGTTTGCGGTATGAAGGTAGCGAGCATGATCGCTGCATAGCAGGCAAGGTAGAAGCTTTGCATATGGCCGCGGGCTACGCCGTCATTGAGTGCGATGCCGAGAAAGCGGGACTGTGCAACCGTGCCAGCACTGATACTTGTCATATTATTGTCCAACTGGTTTTGTTGTTGCTACGCCCTGTGTATTGGCTTGGATCAACCGACGATACGCAGGCCTAGAGCGGCATTAATGAACAGGCCACCCCAGATGCACCAAACCCAGGGTCGGCAGCGGGCGATAGACCGCTCCATGGTGCTGTTGTTGTCTTCACTGGGGCCATGAGTCATCAAATCAGCAAATGCGCTGACAAAGGGGGCAAGGTTAATGCGGATAAATACACCACAGGCAACCAGAGCTACAAAAATTAATAGTTTTGTAGCGATCCAGGGCGCCATGCCCAGACTAGAAGCGAGGGAGACCAGAGTCCATAGACCCAGGGAACTGGCAAAAACGATACGAAACCAGAAGTCCGCACGGGATAAACGAGCGGTAAACGACTTGCCTTCGTTAAGGTATAGCACCAGTACCACTGTGAACCAATAAAGACCCAGCAGCCAGATAGCCGACAGCGCAGCGAACGAAATCGGTAGCCATCCGCCGTAGGCTGCCAGGTGAATGCCTAGGGGCAGTATCAAAGGCATGGAAAGTTTTGGTCCCATGTCGCAGGCCAACATGATCTTCAGGGCTACATGGCGGGCCTCTGGGGAGTTCTCGCGGTTAACGACCTGACGGCTCGCCAGGAAGGTACCCAGGTCGCCACCAAGCCAGTAGACAAAGGCCAGGATGTGGGCAAATTTTAACAGCAGGTACTCGTTCATCCGGATTCCGGTTGCAGGCCTTGGGCGGCCCTTTTATTCTCGTCAATGGATTATAGCCCTGGCGCCTCCGGTGCTTTTGACAAATGTCATTCGGGACGGTGTCGGGCCCCATTAAGCTGGCGTTTAATAGGCATAAAAGGATATCAGAGGGTGAAGGCAAAGAGCGTGCGTGTTGCAGTGGCGCAATTTCATATTGGGGCAAATCTTGAGACCAACCTGGCAAGCTGCCTGCATTGGCTGGAGCAAACTAAGAGCTGCGATCCTGATTTGGTGGTGCTGCCCGAATTTTGTAACCACTTATCCTGGTATGACGATAAACAGCATTGCTTCGATGTGTCAGTGCCCTTGGATGGATCTTTTCTTGAAGCGATCGCTAGCAAAGCGGCAGAGCTAAAAATTCACGTAGTGGTTAACTGTACCGTGCAGCGAGAGCACGGTGAAGCGACCGGTTCCAGTCTTTTGTATTCCGATACCGGAAAATTGCTCGCAGACAATACCAAGCAGATTTATATCGGGCACGAAAATGATTTTCTTCAACGTGCGAGCAGTGAGGGTCCAGTCGTTGAAACTGCTGTAGGCAGAGTAGGTCTTTACGCCTGTATGGATGGGGTTATTAACGAAACTCCGCGCTGCCTCGCTCTCGAAGGTGCTCAGCTCATTCTTAACAGCCTTAATTCCTTTGCTACCGACGAGGCCTCCCTGCATATTCCGGTTAGAGCTGGCGAAAACAAGGTGTTTGTGGTTGCAGCAAACAAGGTGGGACCGCTGGTGCCGGAAGCGATGGTGGGTGCCATTAGTGCGGGCACCGGTATTCCACCGCAGTTTTTAAACGGTGCCGGCGAGAGTCAGATTGTTGCGCCGGATGGAACAGTGCTCGCAATGGCGTCACCTGACGAGGAAGGTTTTGTGTTCGCTGATATCGAGCCTGCGTTGGCCGATAACAAGCGCAGGCCCGATGGGACGGATGTTTTTGCCAGCCGTCGACCAGAATTATATATCGCCATCGCCGAGGATCCGGCTGGGCAGTCACTGCCAGCAATGAACGGGGTGAGTGTATTACACGCTGCCGTGGTGACGTCGCACAGTGCTATAAACCTTGATGAAACAATGGAACATATTGCTACTGCCCGCGCGCAGGGTGCGCAACTGATCGCTTTGCCGCCTATGATTCCAGATCCCTCAGACCCTGAGCGTGCTGCAGATTTTTCTTTAAAAGTGCTGGCCACATTGCCGTTGCTTTGTGGGGAGGCTTTCCTTACTACGTCCCTGGTGTTACCCGCAAATAACGATGGTTGGCAACACTGTGCAGTGGTTCTGGGTAGCGACGGCTTACTGCTGCGCCAGGGTCAGGTGCATCATTCACAGCGCTTTGCCTGGAGCGAGTTGGCAGATGAGTTTATTTCTCTTGAATTGCCTTTTGGGCGGTTGGCAGTGCTTACCAGCGATGATTCGATTTACCCTGAGACTTTCCGTTTGCTGGCGATGTCGGGGGTGGAAGTTGCGGCAGTGCCGCTGTCGCCGCTGGAAGACTGGGAGTTACACAATGGTTTGTTGGAACGCTCCGCCGAGAATCGCATTAACTTGCTGGTAGCTGCTGACAGCTTGGTGCACGGCCCGGGTTTTGCTACCGAGTTGCAAACAGATTTTACAGTGATGACAGAGTGGCAAGAACGAGAGTTTGACGGTTTGCTGAGCCAGCCAATCTGGCATCGCTGTGATAGCGCGGCCGGTGTTAATGCAGTGACCCTGCGTCCGGCAAACGCTGCGCATAAAGTGGTTTCACAAAATACAGACTTGCTGGCCAATCGTCCCTGGGACCTGGCTTCAGCAATAGTGCGCTGTCCATAGCGCGCAGCACAATTGAGAAATATCAAGGCTGCATAACGCTGCCCGGTTCAGACTGAACGGCAATATTAGTTACTGTTTCCAGTGCCCCCTCAATGGAGAAAATAATGAGTGATAAGCGATCTCTGCCGGAAAAGTTGTTCAGCGATACGCTGCACAGCGTGGTGACCGAGCTGGGCCTGACTGAGTGCAAAAGCGAGGGAGACAGGCCGTGGATGCCTCTGTTGAGTCAATTGCCTATGGTGCAGGGAGAGGTTGGCAATGTGCGTTTGTTTACCGGCAGTCCCCTGTTTCGAGTGGTGACCTGTTCCTTGGCAGTGGAGCCTATTCAGTTGGACAGCCACATGCTGTTTGCGTTTACGCCGGGAGACAGTGCAGTACCTCACTTCACACTGGACTCGGTAAAAGCAGGAGAGCATTTCGCTTTTCACCTCGACCTTATTCCGCGGCTGGATTTAGGTAGCAACCTTGCCTATATGGACGAGGTATTTGCACCGCTCACCGATGCCTTTGAAACAGGAGGTGCCATAGATGGCCTGAGCGTGGCGCATCTTTCGCCGCGGCAGAATGCAATCATGTCGCCCTGGATGCTGGCAAAGCGAGCAACAGAAGAAGCCTTTAGTGGTATTGAATCGACGGTACAAGCCTATATGAAACACTGGTTTAACGTGTTGAATAAGGGCGTGTCGGAGTCGGCATGTGCCGGTATCAATACCGCACAGTTGCGAGCTCGCAACCTGGCGAACAAGCAGATTATTTTCAACCCGGACGTAGATCCAGTTTGGGAGCGTATTACATCCATGATCGGTGAAGATGCTGTGGCCGCGCAGCGGGCACTGCTCATCGGCGAAGACGAGTAAGCCAAGGAGAATTAGGCTATGCAGCAACTTACCGGTCAGGCATTTATTGAAAACATGTCAGCGGAGGAACTCGCCAGGGCGCAGCGAGTCGAGAGCGTATTGCCCGCACTGGCGCAACAGGCTGCCGCGGTGGATGCAGAGGGTGAGTTCCATGTGCCTCATATTAAAACGCTGAGTGAGGCGGGGTTGCTTGGGCTTATTGTGCCTGAATCTTATGGCGGCCTTGGCGGCGGCTTGCGAGACTTGTGTGCAGCCACATTTGCCATCGCAACCGCCTGTCCCTCAACGGCATTAACATTCTTCTTTCATTGCAGCTCTGCTTCGCGGGGCCTTCTGGCGCTGGAGGCACTTGATGAAGGCCTTTTTAACGAAGAGGAAGCTCCTGCGGTACGCGCGTTTGCAGAACAGGTACTGCACACCATGGGAACCGAGGGCAAGTGGTTGGCTAATTTTGCCAGTGAATCAGTAAAGTCAGAAAATGCGGCGATCACCATTGGTACTCGCGCCAAGCCCGTAGAGGGCGGATACCGCCTTACGGGCGTGAAGTCTTTTGGCTGCGCAACCGGAGTGGCGGATCGATATCTGGTCACTGCCTCGCTCGAGGGACATGATACGGCGGCGGGTTTGTGCACATTTTTTGTGGACAAGGATGCCCAGGGCGTCAGCGAGAGAGAACACTGGGATGCCATTGGAATGCGTGGTACCGCGACTCACGGCATTATCCTCGAGGACGTTTTTGTTGCTGCAGTTGATGCGCTGGCAATACCGGCGGCATTTACGCGCTGCATGCAAATGAGCCGGGGTAGCTTTGTGGGCAACCAGGTAGCGGGAATCGCCTGCTATCTTGGAGCGGCACATAGCCTTTACAATTACACAATTGATCAACTGCGCACTAAAACATTTGCTGACAGCGACAAACCGGTGGGTACAGCGCCATTCCAGCAAGAGCTTATAGGGCATATGTTGGTCGAGCTCGAGACCGCCTCTATCTGGCTGCGTCGTCAGGTTGACCTAGAGAGCAGCGATTCTCCGATTCTTTCTAAGGAAGAAGTGGTCAAGCGTTGGCGCCTATGCAAAGGCGTGGTGGCGGAGTCAGCCTTTAAGTTGGCAACCTATTGCGTCAAGGCCAACGGCACAGGTGGAGGTACTGGGAACCATGGCGTGCCCGCTCGTGCCTTGCGAGATCTGTGTATGGGACTGGTTCAGGCTTTTCCAGCGGAACGCGGTAGACTAATGGCTGCCCAGATGGAAATTGAAGGCAGCGAGCAGGCACAATTCGGCACACGTTAAGTAAGGCATTACTTTGATGGATCAACATGATCTGATTATCGGCGGAATAACGCAGCCTTCAGCATCTGGACTGTATTTTGATGTATTGGCTCCCGCAACCGAGACACCGATGGCTCGTGTGGCGCAGGCTGCGACCGATGATGTAAGCGCTGCGGTTACCTGCGCTCGACGGGGTTTCGAGTCCTGGTCAGCATTGGCACCACGAGAACGCGAAGCATGCCTTTTGCGAGCTGCCGATATCGTAGCAGCTGAGGGCGAAGGTCGATTTCTTGATAAGCTGATCGATGAGAGTGGTAGCGTTATTCTTAAGGCGAAGGGAGAGATTGCCTACACGATCGATTTGTTGCGAACAGCGGCGGGGGAGGCCCGGCGCCTTTACGGTGACACTTTTCCCAATGATAGTCCTGGGCGCATTTCCATGGTGTTTCGTGAGCCAATGGGAGTTGTCGCTGTTATTTCCCCTTACAATGCCCCCTTGTCGCTGCTTACTAAAATGACGGCATTCCCGCTGGCGGCTGGCAACAGTGTGGTAATTAAACCCTCTGAGGAAACGCCGCTCACCGCCTTGGCTTTTGGGCAATTACTGCTCGATGCGGGAGTGCCTTCTGCAGCAGTGAGTGTGATCACTGGTTTCGGCGAGGAGTGCGGCGCACCTCTGGTAGATCATCCGCAGGTTGATTGCATTGCCCTTACGGGATCAACGCAGACGGGAATTGCCATTGGTGCTCAGTCCATGAAACATATGCGTCGCTGCCAGCTCGAACTGGGTGGCAAGAGTGCGCTGTTGGTGTTGCGTGATGCGGATCCGGTGAAGGCCGCAGAAATAGCAGCCCAGGGAATTTTTACCCATGCCGGACAAATATGCATGGCCAATTCGAGGATCGTCGTTGAACGAGAGATTGAGCAGGCTTTCCTGGCGGCGCTCAAAGCTCATTGTGAAAATATCCAACTGGGTGATCTTCGTGACGAAAAAAGCCGTTACGGCCCGCTGATAAACCGAAGCGCGCTGGAGAAGGTGTTAGCGCATATCGAGTCTGCTCTGGCCTCAGGGGCGACGCTACTTACCGGAGGTGAGGTTGAGCATGGTTTGACCTTGCAACCTACCGTGGTGCTGGAACCCGCGAGAGACAGCACTTTGTGGCGCGATGAAAGCTTTGGTCCGCTGGCATCGGTGGTGGCGGTTGATGACCTCGAACAAGCTATTGCTGTCGCCAATGACAGCGACTTCGGATTATCTGCAGCGGTGCTGACCCATAACGTGCAGTGGGGATTCACCGCAGCAAAACAGATTCGCGCGGGCAGCGTGCACATAGGCATGCACTCTTTCCAGAGCAATGCCCTGGCACCCATAGGAGGTTATGGGATGTCAGGTATTGGCCGCAGCGGCGGTAAATACAGCACAGAAGAATTTACTGAGCTCAAGTGGGTTAGCCTGGCGCTGGAAGAACAGTGAAATCTATCGGGCGAGCCTACGCGCAAACCGGTAGTGGGCAGGTTCATTATCGTTATGCGGGTGACCCGCGCAGTCCGCGGCTGGTTTTATTGCACCAGACGCCTAGCCACTCGGCAATGTATCTTTCGTTGATGTCGCAATTGGCCGATCAATTTCATCTTATCGCCCCCGATACACCGGGTTTTGGCCTGAGCGATGCTCTGACGCAAGAGTGCACTGTCGCTGCTTTTGCCAATCAATTGCTGGAGTTCCTGCAGGCAGTGGGCGTCGAGGAGTGCATGCTCTTTGGTCACCACACTGGCGCTGCTATCGGCGTACAGATGGCGGTGGAACAACCCCAGCGTTTTGCTGCGCTCGCCCTTTGTGGACCTACATTGTTGAGCGAATCGCAACGTCAGGCATTACCTGCAAAAGCCAGCACTTTGCCGGCGCAGGTTGACGGCAGTCATTTGTTGGCGATGTGGCAACGAATTTCAGGCAAGGAGCGCTGTGTGCCTGTGCAGCTTATCCAGCGGGAAGTGCTCAGTGCATTGTCCTGTGGAGACGCCTACCAGGCCTCGTACCGCGCGGTATGCGCCCAGGATTTCGCTGGGCAGGTGGCTGCCGTTACCTGCCCGGTACTCGCTTTTGCGGGTGATGAGGACTTGCTGAAAACCGCAGTAGCCCCAACCCTTGCGCTGTTGCGTGATGGGCATACGGCGACGTTGCCGCAAGGTGCGGGCACTTATGCTTGTGAGCAGCATGCGCCAGAAATGGCAGTGATTCTTCGTGAATTTTTTAGCACTCGAAATAAATCCAGGGAGTACTAGAGCATGGATCTTAACAGGGAGTCTCTTGGCTTGGGCAAAAGTCCAGCACTCTTGCTAGTGGATATGATCGAGGGTTTTACCAACCCTGACTGCCCTCTCGGGTGCGCCTGCCCCGAGGTGGTGGCTGCCAATAAAATGTTGTTGGAGACATTTCGGCGGCAGCAGCGCCCGGTGTTTTTTACTTCTGTGGTCTACCACAACGAGAGCCAGGCGCGTGTTTTTCGGGATCGTGTGCCAGCATTGAACGTACTGACTGCTGACTCCCGCTGGGTGAAAGTGGATCAGCGCTTGAGCCCTGAGCCTGGCGAGCCGGTGATTGAGAAACACTGGGCAAGCGCTTTCAGAGCAACTGATATCGATAGCATGTTAAGGGCAAAGGGGGTCGACTCTCTGGTGGTTACCGGACTTACAACAAGTGGATGCGTGCGAGCCACCGTGGTCGACGGATTGCAGTACGACTACCGGGTGGTGGTTCCACGAGAGGCGGTAGGTGATCGCAATAGTGACGCGCACGAGGCGAACCTTTTTGACATGCACGCAAAATACGCAGATGTTTGGAATCTGGCGGATGTTTTAACTGCGCTCGAAGGGGTGAGTTGACCCGTGAGTAATTCGCAAGCTCCCATCGTTATTGCAGGCGCTGGCCCGGCCGGCTGTCTGTTGGCGCTATACCTGGCGAGCAGAGATGTGTCTGTGGTTCTGTTAGAAAAAGAGCCAGAACTGCCGGTCGACCTGCGCGCATCTACTTTTCATCCGCCCAGCCTAGAAATGATTGCCGATCTTGGCTTTGGGATTATTGATGAAATGTTACACAAAGGCCTGATCGCTGACCGCTATCAGTATCGTGATCGCCGCAGTGGTGAGGTGGCCAACTTTGAAATGGATTTATTGGCCGATAGCACACGCTATCCGTTTCGCTTGCAACTCGAACAGTACGAGTTCACGCGGCTGGTGGCCGCTGTGCTTGAGGGTATCGACTGTGCAGACCTGCGTTTTAATGTAGAAGCCAAGGGCTTCACTGAAACTGCAGGCCAGGTCATCGTTCAATTGGATACAGCGACAGGAGAGGAACAGCTCCCGGCATCTTTTTTGGTCACTGCTGAAGGCGCCCGCAGCCAGATTCGCAAAGCCGCAGGGATTGACTACCTGGGGTTTACCTATGACGAAAAATTCCTCGTGGTGAGTACCCAATTTCCTTTTGAAGAAGTGTTTGATGACCTTTCCTGGGTGAACTACGTGTCGGACCCGGACGAATGGTGCGTCATTTTGCGCACCGAAAAAATATGGCGGGTGCTGTTTCCCACACGGCCAGAGAATGTCGAAGACGAAGCTTACTTGTTGTCGGACGAATTTATTCAACAGCGTCTGCATCATCTCTGGACAAAGAGGGCGCCTATGATATTGGGCACCGCACGCTATATAACGTTAATCAAAGAGTCGCTGAGACTTATTTCAAGGGCAGGGTGTTGTTGGTTGGAGACGCCTGTCATATCAATAATCCACTGGGCGGCATGGGAATGAATGGTGGGCTGCACGATGCCAATAACCTGGGAGAAAAACTTGTGCATATTGTTCGTGACGGTGCGCCATACCAGCCACTATTTGAACGCTACAACCGCCAGCGGCGAGATCTTGCAGTGAAGTTTGTCCAAGACCATACCATTGCTAACAAAAAACTTATGGAAGCGACGGACGAGGAAACGCAGCAATCGCGGCAAACAATGCTAATGGATTCAGCCGCTGATCCTGTTAAGGCAAAGGCCTTTCTACTTGAGCGCGCAATGATCAACTGTGTTCGCGATAGCCTGCAAGTTGCCTGAGCGAACATTAATAAGGAGAGTAAAATGAGTCTGACTCACGCGACTATAGATTTATCCAGAACCCGCGATCGGGATCAGCGAACCGACGGCCACCTCGACAATTATATTGGTCATCGTGCCAAGATAGGCGTGATCATTCCGTCGACCAATACCTCGGTTGAGTATGATTGCCAGCGGCTTATTCCCCGCGGTGTCAGTTGGCACTTCAGTCGCTTTATGATCGAGCATGCCGACCTGAGCGACGATGATAATTTTATTCGCTTTTTGGAAATGTTACGCCAAACCATAGGCGCTTCGATCGAAAGCCTGATGACCTGTAAGCCTGATCACGTGATGATGGGTATGTCAGCAGAAACGTTCTGGGGTGGCATAGAGGGAAACGATGGCTTTGTGGAAAAAATTCAGGAAGCGGTGGGTGACGTTGGTCTGACAACGGGTGCCAACGCGGTCATTGCGGCTCTTGAAGCGTTGGATGTGCCGGGCAACGTGGGTAAAAATATCGCCGTGATCACACCTTATCAGCCGATCGGTGACAAAAATGTTCACTTGTTTTTTGAGGATTCCGGTTACAACGTGAAGCAGGTGCTTGGCCTGCGTTGCGAGAATGCGCACGACGCTATTGCTTTGGTCCCTGATCATCAGGTCATGGATATGGTGCGACAGGTTGACGCCGATGACATCGACGCCATTATTCAGGTAGGCACTAATCTCTCGACTGCCACCTCATTCCCGGTGATTGAAAAATGGCTTGAAAAACCGGTGCTGCCTATTAACGTTGCAACCGCCTGGCACGCATTGCGCAGTTGCGGGGTGCGGGATCAATATGATCATTTGGGGCGTTTGTTCGAGGAGCATTGAAGCCGATTATGCAAGTTTCAGCCAGCTTTTATAGGGCCTGCGCACTGCTGTTATTGAGTCCTACCTGGGCCTGGGCCAGCGACTATACACCGGGAGCAGGCGATTACTGTTCGCAGGCGCAGAAGATTATAGCCGGCACTGAGCTTGAGCCCGAAGTGATGCGCCACACTAATTACGAGGCTTTTGTAGCGTCAAAGCCTACGGATCAACCTTTTGTTATTCACCGATACGATAGCGCTCCCCTGCATTCTACAATGGCTATTAATACGGTTGTTTCCTGTAAGTTGCGAACGGCTGAACGCATCAATGCCGCCCACGATAACGAGGCGGGCGCTGTACCGGTTGCAGAAGCTGAATTCAGCTGTGACGAGGTTCACCGCCTGGTGTTAGCTGGAACTGTCGCGTCGGTTCCTGTGCCCGAGCGTGCGCTGGATACTGCAGACTGGATAGTGGAGCCTGAAGACATGCGATTCATTGGCCCCAGGTGGTTGAAGCCCTGGCCTTTCAACCCTGTCAGTCGAGACCAAGGTGGCCTGTATCGGTTGCATACCAGGGCCTTGTACGCACCCCATGCGTGGTGGGTTCCAATGCCTGAGCGCTTCTTAGGTAATTACTATTGCCATCTGGTGAGTCCGCAATACCTGGAGGCTATGGTACGCGGAATGGTTAAGTTTCCCTAGACCACAGCACTTTGGTTTGAAACTTGATAAATGTCATCAACCGGCGGCTCTAGTCGGGTTATAAAAATAGCTTTGATTACTGGCGGTTTTGTTGATGTTGCCTGAGGGTTTTTTGGGCTCGAGAGGAGACGTGTTGATCGATCTGGTCATCCTGTCTTTTATCGCCATTCTCCCGCTTCTGGTGATTTCCTGGAGATATGCCAGAAACAAGCATTACGCCCATCACCGTCACTTGCAAATTGGTCTTGCGGTGATACTGGCTGTGGCCGTTGGTCTGTTTGAATTGGACTTGAGGTTGTCTGGAGGAATATTTGAGTTGACCCGGGGTAGCGCTTATTCCGGTACTGATCTGCTCAATAGCATTATCTACGGCCATACCCTGGTGGCTGTCGCCTCGGTGTTGGTGTGGGTGCCGTTGATCGTTGTTTCATTGAAACGTTTTGGCAATCCCCCTGTGCCAGGTGCATTCGGACCCAGGCATCGATTCTGGGGGCGCATGGGAATGGCATTGATGATGCTGTCAGGGTTTAGTGCGTTGCCACTGTATTATCTGGGATTCGTGAAGTAGGGAATTGTGTAATGGATAACTATCAGATTGCCAGGCGAGCCCAGATAGGGGTGATCATTCCCTCTACGAATACCGGAGTCGAGTACGACCTGCAAAAACTGAATCTGGACGGAGTCACATGGCATCCCTCTCGATTTTGGATCGAGCTGCGCAATTGGGCGGATGAGGTCGAGAGCACGGGCGATGATACAGATACTGTGTTTGAGCGCTTTTTGGACATAATGCGGGGAGAAATTCCGATCTCCCTGCGCAACGTAATTTCCGCCAAGGTCAGTCACATTATGCTGGGGATGTCCGCGGAAACCTTCTGGGGAGGCGTGGAGGGAAGTGTGCAGTTCGAAGCAGGCATTCGCGAGCACATTGGCGATTTGGGTCTCACTACTGGTGCCCAGGCCACCCGCGACGCTCTGGAATGCTTTGGCGCCAAGTCGCTGTCGGTGATCACGCCTTACCCACCTGTCGGTGATGCGAACGTGCGCCAATATTTCGAGGAGTTGGGATACACAGTAAAACAGGTGAAAGGCTTGAACAGGCCCTCGGCAACCGCTATCGCAGAAACCGATATCCAGGATGTGATTTCCGCTGTCCACGAAGTGGATGGTGACGACGTCGATGTGATCGTTCAGGCCGGAACCAATCTATCCACTGTAGATCTTTTTCCAACGCTGGAGCACGTGCTCGAGAAGCCTTTAATTCCTATTAACGTGGCAACTGCATGGCATGCACTGCGCGCCTGTGGTGTGGCAGACAAAGTAATTGGCAAGGGACGATTGTTGGAAGAGTTTTAGACGAAAACTTCCAGCGATGGTAGTCTTGAGAGTATAAAAATATGAATAATACCGGAGTGACAAATGTTTAAGAAACATAACCTGGCGCTGGTAATTGCTGCGCTCGCTGTCGCCAACCTGACTCAAGCGCAGGAAAGTAAACAGCGCGAGGTAGAGTCATTACGAGGTGAAAATTTTCAGCTAGAGGAAGTACTGGTCACTGCTCGTAAAAAAGTCGAAAACCTGCAGTCAGTTCCTGTAGCGATTGACGCCATCGGAGCTGCTGAATTGCAAGAGAAGGCCATTAGCAGTTTAGCGGATGTCGCTAAGTATTCATCCAGCCTGACCTTTGAGACTGGCGTACTGCCGAACGATACAAGGCCAACGATACGCGGCATGAATATTACTCGTGGTCGACCCAACGTGGCGATCCTGGTCGATGGCGTAGATATTTCCTCGGAAACCCTGACTGTGGCGGGCGGTGGTGCTTATGCAAACATGGGGTTGCTAGAGCTACAGCGTATCGAGATTATCAAAGGGCCCCAGAGCGTGACTTATGGACGGTCGGCTTTTGCCGGGGCGGTAAACTATGTGACCAAGAGGCCTGTAGCGGACGAAGGCGTAGTTGGCTATGTGGAAGGAGAGGTCGATGAACACGGTTACTGGCGCGGCTTAGGCGCAGTTTCTTTCCCGTTGAGTGATCAACTGGCGATGAATGTCGCCGGTCTCACTTCTGACTTTGACGGTCATTATGAAAACCCGGTAACGGGCGGCGATTTGGGGGCTAACGAGCAAACCGGGGGTAGTATTGCCCTGAATTTTGAGGGTGAAAGTGATTTTTCTGCTTATTTTCGGGGTGAGTACATAAAGGATGAATCGACACCCAGGCCAGTTGTGATGGCAGCCTCGGTGAGGCCGCTGGGTAGTGCACCCAGCGACTTTTTCTTGTTGGGCAGCGTGACAGACAACAGCATGAAAGTGCCAATACCTGGAGGCGATCGGGGCCTCCCCGAAGCCACTCAGGCGGAGTGTGATGACAATGCTGCCTGGCGGCACTTGGCCGGATTTACTCCGGCGTGTGCCACTATGCTCACAGGTGATATCAGCGATTTCGGCGAGGATGACCTTGATCTCTCGCCAGATCCCTCTACCGGCAAAGATTTTGTCGGCACCAAAATCGAAAACACGCGCTTGTCTCTGGAACTGGACTGGCAAATAGGTGAAATACAGCTGCAGTCTTTGACTGGCTATACAAAAAACGAAACCAGTGTCGAAGAGGACTTTGATAAGACAAATTACACCCTCGACGGATTTTTCCCGGGCTCGGCAGCCCTCGATCCCACATACATTGGTCCAGCGGGAGCTGTGCTTACACAGTTCGGTGTAGAAACCAACTCCGATACATCTTTTGACTACGACCAGATTTCTCAGGAATTTCGTTTCCAGGGGGCCGTAGGCGATATTGAGTGGATGGGTGACGTGCTCTATTGGGCAGAGGACATGGATTCCGTGATGAACCAAATGTGGTGGGTCTCCAGCTATATCGATACGGACTACTACAACTCAAAATTGTCTCTCATCGCGGATCCCACTTGCACAGTGCCGGGTGACGTCACTACCTGCGAGCTTTTTACCGGCGTTCAAACAGAAATGTTGCCCAACCGAACGCCAATTAACCGAGACACTGAGCACTGGTCAGTGGCAGGGTCCATGGTTTACAACCTCGGCGATGCATGGCGACTCACTGCCGAAGGTCGCTACCTTGAAGAGACGATCGATTATGAGGGATTACCAAGGGATACCTATGTTAACGGCCTGTTAAATATGCCGTATTTCAATGACGATCTTGAAGTAGTTGATCCTGAAATGCAGAAAGACACTATTAAAGAAACCGCGTTCGTGCCGAGGTTCAGCGCCGACTGGCAGGCGACCGATGACATCTTTGCATATGTGTCAGCAGGTAAAGGTTTTAAGCCGGGTGGCATTGCCACTACCGACGGCAATGGCGACATTACTACCGGCCATTACGAGCCGGAAGAGCTTTGGGCCTATGAATTAGGCGGTAAGACTGATTTGATGGGAAACCGGCTGCGACTGAATGGTGCCATTTTCTATAACGACTATACCAACCAACAAGTTCCTTACTTTGTCAGAAATGAGCTGGGCATCAATAAGGTGTCGATTACCAACGCTGGTGAAAGTGAAGTTTACGGCGCTGAGGTCGAGGCTACCTATCGACCGTCAGCGAACTGGACCTTCTTTTTGGGCTACACCCATGTTGAGACCGAATACCTCGATTTCAATATCAGTGATGTGGGCGACCCGGGCACTTATGACAAAGTTCAATCGGGCAACGCGGAGGGTGATTTCAGTGGCACATCCTTCCCCAATACACCTGAAGACGTGGCAGTGGCCTCCATTCGCTATGACGGTCAGTTTAACAATGGTTGGGGTTACTTCACTGAATTGTTTGGTAACTACCAATCCAAAAGGTACCTCGATGCAGGTAACCTGACTTATCTCGACTCCGTGCTGATCGCAGATTTTTCCGCAGGGCTGGACGGTGAAAAGTGGTCACTCGTTGCTTACGTGAACAATTTTACTGACGAGGACAAGGTGCGCAGTGGGCTTGGTAATGTGAACTTTGGGTTCATGCCCCTGGGTCAGGTGCCTCCCTTTGGTGCCAACCTGGTATTACCTAATCCCAGAACGTTCGGCGCGCGCTTCCGTTATCGGTTCTGAGCCAGTTCATGGCATAACTACAATGTCGCCGCATGCAGACTCTGCGACCTAGTGCATTGGAGTCGTTAGCCGGTGCAAGTCTGCGCAGCTCACGGTGGAAAGCAGATTTGCGGCTCGCGTTGCGCCTTAACCTTGAGCCGCACGCTCCCCTGCGATGAAGCCAAACACCATGGCAGGTCCTAAAGTGGCACCCGGACCCGGATAGGCGGGCAGCAGAGCAGCAGTAGTGTTCCCGCAGGCATAGAGCCCAGCTATGACTGCGCCATCCTCATTCAATACTTGAGCGTTGTCGTCGATGACCAGGCCTCCCGCTGTTCCCATTTCTCCAGGATAAAGAGCGAGGGCGTAGAAGGGTGGTTTTAGCAAAGGCGCAAGACAGGGGTTGGGCTTCACCTCTGGGTCGGCGTAGTAGCGGTCATAGCTAGAGTCACCTCGCTGATAGTCAGCGTCTTTGCCATCAACAGCATATTGATTAAAACCCGCAACGGTATTTTCTAAGCCACTCGAGTCGATGCCGACCTTGCTCGCTAACTCTTCCAGGCTGTCTGCTTTGCTAAGAAACTCCGGCGTCCACCAGGCTTTGGGAATCATCCAGTCGGGGAAAAACTTCCCCTGAATAAGAACGGAAGCGACCGGACGCTGCTGTCGGAAGTCGGCATCGAAAATCATGTAACTGGGGGTGTTTGCTTCGTCCTTGATCATATCGGCAACAAAGCTCACATAATTCTGCGATTCATTACTGAAGCGCGCTCCCTTCCTGTTTACGGTAATGGAGCCGGCCATGCCTTTTTCTACCTGGCTCAGATAGGCCTTTGGCTTGCCGGGTACTGTGGCAGTGGTAAACCACCAGCCCCAGTCCATCTGGGCAGTGTCTGCGCCTAATTTCTGGGCGGCAATTATTGCATCGCCGGTATTTTGCAGGTTGCCTGCACTCCATTGTGTATTGGTGGGGGAGGGTAGGTATTGCTCTCGCATCGCCTGGTTACGCTCAAACCCGCCAGCTGCGAGCACCACGCCCTTGCGGGCTCGCACGAACTCACGTTGATTGTTACGTTCTATGACGATTCCAATTACACGCCCATCCTCCTGCACAAGATCAAGCATGGTGGTGCCGCGCCACAGGGGAATCTGTCGATCCCGCAACGCCAGGAAAAGGCGCGCCACGCCTGCATTGCCCATGGTGAGCCTGGCATCTCGCAGGGTCTTTAGTCGAGTCGGGAAATCAATCAGGTATTTGAGAACCAATTTGGCGGCCAGACTAAACCAGCCTCGCGTCGCCGCCAGGACAACAGCTCCCTCTACCTGGGTAAAGTTGATGCCCCCAGGCATTTGTGTCTGCGGGTGTTGAGGCGCAAGGTTATAAAAGTCTTCACCCATTGCGCTGGCATGCAATGGCTCTGGTTCCATAGAGCGATTGCCAGTCTTGCCTCCGGGGCCATCGGGAAAATAATCTGGATAATAAGCGAGATTACGATAACGCACCCAGTCGGTGTGTTCGTGCAGGTAATCAATCACTGCCGGGCCTCTCGCAAGATAAGCTTCCAGCAGGGCGTGATTAATTGTGTTCGACGGAGTCACGTGATCCAGATAAGCCCTGGCATCCTCTAGAGAGTCGTCTGCTTTTTCCGCTACAGCATAGCGATTGTTTGGAATCCAGACCCCACCACCGGAACTCGCGCTGGTGCCACCGAACTTCTCGGATTTTTCGATAACAAGTGTTTCTGCACCACCATCCGCTGCGGCAATAGCAGCGGTGAGTGCGCCGTTGCCAGAACCCACGACAACGACATCGAATTCATGATTCCACGTTTTTACGTCCCCAGCGTTCAAATTTCTGCTCCCTTTGTAAAGACTGTCCAGCCAAACTCACCCATGGCAAACATGCCGTCAGCAAGCTTGGGATTATAGGCATAAACACGATGTAACTGTGCTCCTGCCGTTGCCAGTTTGATGAGTGACCCATCGAAGCACCTCAGAATAAATTGCAAAATGCAACTTAATATGCGATTCGAGATGCGAGGCAGTGCGTATATGGAGCGCCAGGGCCTCTTAATAACCCTAAAGTATAAGGGTTTCTTTGATGGCACACATTATGCATGAGTTTAAGCGCGGGGAGGAATTCGGACTATTGCCGAATCGCCTGTGAATAACAAAAAACGAACGGAGTTCATTATGCTAGTACTGTCGCGAAAAGTAGGGGAATCCCTGATCATAGGAGACGACGTAGTCGTCACTGTACTGGAGATCAAAGGCCAACAAATCCGAATCGGAGTCAGTGCACCTCGTGAAGTAGAAGTGCACAGAGAAGAAGTGTACGAGCGTATTGCCGCTGAAGGTTTTAGGACCCCAGCAGAGATGCCAACACTTGACCAGGTTCACAGAGAGTTGCGCACCAAGAATCAGTTACGAAGAAGAAAGGCAGGCGAACGAGTATGAGCGCGGCGTTTACCCATGGCGGGTTGGATAGAACATCTCCCACCTGGACGGTGGTAGACATTGACGAGCGTGATAACTCGGATTCGCAAGGTCGATCAGGGCGAGATTCCGGCTTCGGCCGGGGGAGTCATCCCGCTTTTGTCTATGGTGGAATTGACCGAGACCCAATCCTCTGGCACAACGAGTCTGCGGCACCAGATCTGGCTATAGAGTAGGGCGTAAACCCAAGTGTATTGCCCAAGTCGATAGGTCTGTGGTGCTGCCTGGCGCCCGCCAGGAGTTCATGGCGACCATGGACAATAGACACTTAGGAAGCCACCTGCAGGCGAATAGTCCCTAAGGTCGGTGCTTGGCT
The DNA here is from genome assembly GCA_000156295.1 of marine gamma proteobacterium HTCC2148. GTDB lineage: Bacteria > Pseudomonadota > Gammaproteobacteria > Pseudomonadales > Halieaceae > Halioglobus > Halioglobus marinus. The sequence continues at coordinate 33,231 of DS999227.1, read as the reverse complement.
TTATTGTCCCTCACAAAATGCTTCAGCATTCCTTCCAAGCCGTTAAGTTTAACTTCATAGATTAACGCCATTTGGCTGCCCAACTTACCCTGGGGAAATCCCTTGGCGTGGTACCAGACCAAATAGGGTTCGGGTAAGGTAAGCAGCGGTCGGCCCTTATATTTGCCATAGGGCATCACCTGGTTAATGGCGTCTACCAAGTCCCGGTTATTCATTCAGGCCGCAAACTCCATAGGCAAGACTGTGCTCTCATTATTGCAGTATATCGGGTAGCTTATTTTTCGGTGGCAATGAACGGGGCAGCGTTTTACGGGGCATCAATTCGTCGCTGTTGGCAGCATGGTATACAGCTGTTGCCATGACAGCCGCGGCTTGCATCAAGTCTCCCGGGATTAAGTGGTCGGCGTGATCCACGTTGCTGTGATGAGTGTTCACGTAGTAATCCAGGGAATCTTGGACAAAAGAAAATCCCGGTAAACCCACTGCATCGAAGGACAAGTGATCCGTGCCGGTCGTGTTGGTGATGGTGAACATGTCGACCTCCTGATCAGCGAAAGGCGCAAGCCAAGCCTCCAGGACAGGTCGCGCCATATCATTTTGTTGCAGATAAATACCGCGGATCTTTCCGCCGCCACCGTCAAGGTTGAAATAGACTGAGAGCTTGTCGTGCTCGGGTTTGAGTTTCATTGTGATGGGGTCGGCGAAATGGTCTTCCACGTAACCACGGGAGCCACAAAAACAGGTTTCCTCTTCACCCCAAAGCGCGGCTCTGACGTTACGCTTCATAGGTAGCTTAAGCTTTTTCAAAATGCGCATTGCTTCCATGACTATCGCACTGCCTGCAGCATTATCAGTAGCGCCGGTAGCGCCGTGCCATGAGTCAAAATGCGCTCCCAACATAACCACTTCATTTTTGCGGTCAGTGCCCGGCAATTCTGCAATGATATTAAGACCATCGACGTCTTCATAAATTTCTGCATCGACGTCCACTTCCACTGTCACCGGGACACCGCGGTTTAGCAGTCGATGAATTCGATTGTAGTGTTCCGGCATGAGAGCGACGGAGGGTGGTGGTAGCGAATCGCCCGAATAGGGCGAACCATAGTCGCTGTGCATTATGACTCCGGCGATGCCAGCGCCGCCTGATACAAGAGCGGCGCCCACTCCTTCCTCAACGAGAAATTCCCCCATACGGGACATAATTCGAGCATTGAGGCGCCAGCGATCTGTAGCGAACTCGATAGGAATGACGTTCCACACCTGAGAGCTCTCTTCTTTGTCAATGGGATAGGCCAGCATTGGCCATTCCAGTGTGGGCACCCGGCCGGGTTTCAGGGGCATGTCATAATCGTTGGCAACCCCAGAGGCAATTTCTTGTTCTCCCAGACGATAGGTCTCGGGCTCTGCCGGTATCTTGAACGAGTGAGGATGATCCAGCATCACGATTTTTCCCTCTAGTTGACCACGATACTTACTTTTCCAGCGTTCAATCTGATGCGCCGTTTTTTCAATATCATCGTTCACCGACGCCATACTGGGGTGGTCCCAGAGCGGTGCGAACACGACCTCGCCTGATACCGGCCCATCAGTCCCGGGAGCGAAGTCAGCGGGATAGGCACTCAAGGTTGTCTCTTGTGGGGTTTTCATTTGCACATGCACCCTGGACCAGTCCCAGCCGCGTCCAAATTTGCCCCAGGCTTCCACCTCGACTTGTTCGATTCCGGCCTCTTTGAAAGCCGCAACCGCTTTGTCGGCGGCACTTCGGTAGCTCGGAGAACCCGCCATGCGAGATCCGTGCTCATCTGCAATGAGGTGTATATAGTCCATCACCTGGGAATGAAAATAGGCCTCCTGCTTTATCAGGTGCACGGCATTAAGATCGGCGGTTTCGGCACGGGCAAAGCCTGTAAAAAACATCGCTGCCAGGGCAATCCATCGAGAATATGGCTTCATTGGTGACTCACTGTCTTTTCGTGAACGAAAAGTTTAGCGCATGCCAGATGGAGTAGAAAGGCTCAAGATGGCGGATCTGCTGGGGGGTGTGCGAACTTCAGAACTTTCGCAGCGTCGCGAGCAGTATCCTCTCGTATTTTGCGTGAGCTCGCGTAAACTTGCGCTGCTCAAGCAACTGCCTGAAGGGGGTAATGTGGAAAAGATCACTATTTTCGTAGACGTGCAGAATATTTACTACACTTGCCGTCAAACCTACGGTCGCAATTTTGATTACAATAAGTTCTGGGCAGAGGTCACTCAAAATCGTGAGTTGGTTGGAGCCTACGCCTATGCGACTGATCGCGGTGACGCCAAACAAATGCAGTTCCAGAGCATCTTGCATGCGATAGGTTTTACGGTAAAGCTCAAACCTGTACTCAAGCGACGCGACGGTAGTACCAAAGCCGACTGGGATATTGGTATAGCCCTGGACGTCTACGAAGCTGCACAGCAGTGTGACACTGTGGTGTTGCTTACGGGCGACGGTGACTTTGGGTTGCTGCTCGATCGAATAAAACGGCGTTTTGATACCAACTGCGAGGTCTACGGGGTGCCTGCTCTCACATCGGACATACTCATCTCAGCCGCAAGTCGATTTGTTCCCATCGACGCCGCTTTATTGTTGAGCTAGTGGTTCTTGATTTAAACAAGCAGCATAGCAAAAATCAGCGCACCGGCCGAGACAGTCAGCAGTGTGGGCCGGCGAAGCCGTGCGGCGGACACTCCCAAGAACAAGCCACTGATAATGACGAACAGAAGCCCGACCGAAAAGGCGGTTTGAAAGATCTTGAATGCAGATGGGCCGTGACCTTTATGAAGTTCCATCAACCGGCTTTGCAGGTTAGGTCTTACATGAACGACCTCAACGCCTGTCTGTAGTAGCTCGATTACATAGTAATCCTTGGAGGTGGGACGCGTGTAAAGGCTGTTGCCTTTCACTTTGATATATTCGTAGTCGTAGGACTCAACACCAGCATTCACAAGCAAGGCTGTCACATCGGCTTTAAGCGTGCTGGAGTCAGCGCTTATAGCCACGTCCTCGCTGCTGTAGATAGTATCTTGCTCGACTGAGCCTTTGACGCCGGCGAGATAGAGACCGCCAGATATGGCGACCAGGAAAACTGCGGGTGCAAAGAAAGCTGCCAGGTACATATGCAGTGTCAGCAGTTGTTTACGCGTCAAGGGCAGCTCCTTCTGAAAGTTTCCATCATAGTAAAGCGCAAGATGTCTGACGGACAAGCCTTCGGGGAAAAACTTAACAATTGGAATCCCAAACGCGGATAGAAGAAAATAATGCACAAGACCCGCAAGCTGTTGCAGGCAGGAGCACCATAAGGGTGACAACGCCTTATTGTCAGTGACCTGCGAACGTAGGACAATCTTGCTCTTACTCTAAAATCGGGTGCGCTTGGCGGCGACCCCCTCAAAACAGCGTTTTTGCATGTCCCAATTGCTTGTCATCGGCTACGTCTGGCCTGAATCTCTGTCTACTGCTGCTGGCTCACACATGCTGTCGATACTGCATGCGTTCATTAGCCAGGGGTGGGAGATTACATTTGCCAGCGCGGCGGCGCGCAGCGAGCAGATGGATGATCTTAAAAGCCACAATGTCACCTGCGTTGATATTGCGCTCAATAGCAGCAGCTTTGACAAATTTGTCGAGCAGTTGCAACCCAGTGTTGTTTTATTTGATCGTTTTATGACTGAAGAGCAGTTCGGCTGGCGGGTCGAAAAGAGCTGTCCGCAAGCGCTGCGCGTGCTTGATACAGAAGACCTTTTTTGTTTGCGCCACGCTCGTCAGCAGGCGTTCAAAGATACCGGCCTTATTAATCCGTTGTTGAGCCCTTCGTTATTATTTTCGGAACTGGCACAGCGTGAAGTTGCCAGCATCTTGCGCTGCGACTTATCTCTGATAGTGTCGGAAGTGGAGTTACAGTTGCTCATAGACCTCTTTAAAGTTGCTCCGTCATTGTTGCAGTATTATCCACTGTGCTTTTCACCCGAGGCGATCGCTCAGACAAGGCCGCCACTGGAAGATCGTGACGGTTTTATCGCGATAGGAAATTACAGGCACCCGCCAAACTGGGACGCAGTACGTTGGCTAAAAGAAGCGATCTGGCCGGAAATTCGGCTGTTGCTTCCTGGCGCCCAGTGTCGAATCTATGGAGCGTATACCCCACCTAAGGCCACTGCGTTACACAAGCCGGAGCAGGGCTTTCATATTATGGGTTGGGCTAGCGATGCCAGAACAGTGATGCAATCTGCTCGCGTAAACCTGGCCCCTCTGCGTTTCGGGGCAGGGCTTAAAGGCAAGTTGGCGGAGGCAATGCTTTGTGGAACGCCGAGTATTACAACTTCCATAGGTGCTGAGGGTATGGCCGGTAATCTCCCCTTTGCTGGTGGAGTCAGTGATTGTCCACTTGGAATTGCCAGCGAGGCGGTGGCACTTCACCAGGATGAAGAGCAGTGGGCAGTGGCACAAAGGAACGGTTATTGCATTGTTCGCCAGCGCTTTGATCAGCGAATTCACAACCGGGGGTTATTCAATCGTATTACGCAGTTACAGGGACAACTAGACGATCATCGGCTGCAGAATTTTACTGGTGCCATGTTGCGCCATCATCAACACAAGAGCACTCAATACATGTCGCAGTGGATTGAAGTGAAAAATAGGCTCGCCGAGCAGCTTAGCGACAATTAATACCATCGCCGTATTTAGGTGCTAACTTCTCGTATAGTGTTGCCAGGGCGTCTTGCGCTTCAGCAGCGGGTGAGTTGCAATCGACTAAGACTGGTTTTTCTTCCCTGAGCCCCGGGATGATTGCTTGTTGCGCTTTTTCTGCTCTTGCTTCGCAGCCTCAATATCCTGCCTCGCCTTTACGATTTTTTCTTCGGCCAGAATCATATTGGGAGTTTCCAAACTGATTCGTCCTAAAGTTCCTGAACGAAATTCATTGACCAGAATGCTGGAAACTTTTTCCAGGTCTACATGGCCACCGGCTCTTAAGCAGCCGCGCCGGGCGCCCAACTCTTCCAGAAACTCGACATCGCTTTTGGGGATGGCGTCAAGATTGTAACGATCCACCAGTAGGCCGGGGTGATATTCAAGCAAATAAGCCGTCAAATAGAATGCGAGGTCTTCTACTTCTGTCGCCGTATCTCTTATCGCGCCCGAAACTGCGAGTCTGTAGCCACTGTTTTCGTTGTGAATCTTCGGCCATAAAATCCCGGGCGTGTCGAGTAATATAAGTTCATCCTGAATGCGAATTCGCTGCAAGCCTTTGGTGATGGCTGGCTCGTTACCGGTTTTTGCCACTTTGCGACCTGCGAGGATATTAATGAGACTGGATTTTCCAACATTGGGAATGCCCGTGATCATGGCCAGGACGTGAGTGCGCGATTTTGATTTATGCGGAACCAGCTCGCGTACCAAACTCATCAGCCTTTGTATTGTTTCAGGCTGGTCCAGCGTAGTGAGCAAGGTTTTTACCGACTTGACGCGCTCGAAATAGTCCTGCCATTGTTCGGTCATCTCAGGATCGGCCAGGTCAGACTTACTGAGTATTTTGATACAGGGCTTATTTTGGGCCAGCTTGGTAATGGCCGGGTTCTGACTGCTGTAAGGAAGGCGACAATCCAGAAGCTCAATGACTAGATCTACGTCAGGTAGAATTTTCGTCATCTCTTTATTGGCTTTGTGCATATGGCCTGGATACCAGTTTATCGCCATATTTATCAGGTCCTTAATTTATTGGCTGTGTCATCCTGTATCGATATGTGGTCTTCGATATAGTTTGCGTGCCCGGAACGCTGTCTATTAAACCAGAAGCTAGCTAATAAGTTAAAGTCTCAGCTTGATGTGGGTCGAATATTAAATACGGTTGAGGCTTTTGTCAGAGCACAGAAGGGCAGAATAATCGAGGCCTTATCCTGAGGATGTTAGCGTACCCTGAGCGACCAGAAAAATACTACCGCATTGAGGCAACCGAAAAGCACGAAGGGTGTAGATGGCCCGAAGTTGGCAAATAGCCAGCCCCCACCGGCAGTGCCGACCAAGATGCCAATGGCACCTGCCACGCCAAACAAGCCGATGATCGCGCCTCTGCGGTTGGCTGCTGCACGTTCTCCTACCAGCGCCTGGCTGCTGACGAAGGCACTGATTTCGGCGACACCCATTATGGCGAGCAGGCCCAATACCCAGGGCGCAGTCGGGTCCTCGACCAGGAAAATAGACAAGTACACTGCCGCGGCCAGTCCAGAGGCGATGCTAACGGCGGTGATGCGACTGACTTTGTCGTTAATGTAGCCCATGACGAGGGCCCCCACTAGCGCACCGGACACCACCGCCATAACTCTGGGGACGGCCAGCTGGAACATGGCCTCGCTGGGCTGTAAGCCCAAATTGCCTGTGCCGTACTGCACCAGCCAAAGGCTCAGAAATGCACCGGTGACAGCCAGGTCGCCCCGGGATATGAAGGCTGCGCCGTAAGAGAGCGCAATACCCGGGTCGCGCGAGGCCTTGCACCCTTCACGGAGCATGGTGGTAATCGACTCACCGGTTTCATGGCTTACTTTACCAACATGCGGCGCAAGGCCAACAAGCACTACCAGGGCGCCGATCACGCCGAGGCTGCCGGCAATACCAAATGTCATTTGTTGCGCTGCCAGTTGGTCGTAACCCTGGTTGGCGAATACCTGGGGAAGAGCTCCCAGGGCGGGAGGTAAAAATGCCCCCAGCGTCGCTATCAGTGCCTGTAAGCCGTTGGCTTTGCCACGCGTACTGTCGCAAGTGTAGTCGGCAATAACGGTGACCATCATGCCTATCATTGCCGCGCTGCCGAAAGCCACAATGACTCTATAGGCAATCAGGGTAGTCATCGAATTGGCGTGAGGGTAGAGGCTGAAGCCCAGCGAGGTCATTAGTAGCCCAAAGATGTACACCGGCTTTCTTCCATAGCGGTCGGCCAGTGCGCCCACAGGACCAAAGAATAAAATAAGGATGATTTCCTGTAATGCCGAAAGATTGCCAGTGAGCATTGCCTGTGCTGACCGTTCAATGCCCATTACCTGCAGCAAGCCAGGCTGTAGCATTGCCAGGGCGCCAGCGTAACTTGAGGAGATAAATGCTGCAAAAAAGTAAGCGATTAAGTGATGTCGTTTGACGCCATCACTCAGATCAATGCCAAGGAAACGCGTTACCATGTTATAGCCCAAAAGCTTCGAACTGGTCTGGCCGTTTGCGGATCATACCCATTGCAAATCGCCGGGCCATTTTGCCGCCGGTGAGCCAGCGAACCATGGTGCCACTGCGATGGGTACTGAGGATACCGTCTACAAGGAAAGGTGCAACGGTATCGACAGTGTCTACCAGGTTATTCATTGCTTTTCGCGATTTTTCAAAGTACTCGGGATTGTCGCGTGCTTCGCGCACGACCGCTTCTGTGACGATCATACCGGGGCGAATTTTGGCGATGATGACGCCACTGTCTTTCAGCTCTTTCTGCAGAGCGTTGGTAAAGTAATCCAGCCCGCGCTTGGTGCTACCGTAGATACCCAGGCCTGGGAAGTATTCTCCGTTGCTGCCACCTCCCAGCATGTTAAAGAGTTTTCCTTTGCCTTGCGCTCGCATACCCCGAGCGGCGACGCGACAACCGTTCATGGTGCCCAGCATATTCGTTGTCAGCATGCTTTCCATGTCATCTTGAGAGATGTCCAGTATAGGCCAGACAGTTTTGGCGAGCCCCGCATTGTTAATCCAGATATCGACTGAACCGAATTCGGTGACGGCCCGCTGCCAGAGCGACTCAACTGCATTAATGTCGGCAACATCGCAGGGCTGTCCAATCACCCGCCCGGTTTGTGCCTGCAGGGAATCGACTGCTTTTGACACACGCTGCAAATCACGCCCGCATATCACGACCTGGTGGCCCCTGCCGCTAAACTCTTTTGCCAGGCCCAAACCAATACCCTGAGTGCTGCCTGTGATTACAATATTACTCATGCCGTTTCACCCACTGTCGGAAGCTGCCACTGCCAGTTTAGTTTCATGAACTTGCCATCTGAAGACGGTGATAACACACCGGGTTTATTCTGTTTATAATGACTTAAAACCATATCATTATCACAAAGCCGGAACAACGAAGTGGGGTTCTGTTAAATGCCAAAAGAAGCTTACAGATTTGATCAGGACTGGATTGAGAACTCATGACCCGAGTTGCAGCGCTACAGTTTGCTAGCGGTACCAGCGTCGACACTAACCTGGCTACCTGCATTGAGATGATTGAACGCGCCGCCGAACATAAACCCGATGTGATGGTGTTACCTGAATTTTGTAACCATATTTCCTGGTATGACGACGCGGACCATGCATGGGAGGTCTCACTAGAGCTAGATGGCGTGTTCTTGCGGTCGATTGCCGAGCAAGCGGCCCACCATAAAAGCCATCTAGTCATTAATGTGTCACTGCGAAGGCAAGACGGGTCGCTGACTATAACTTCGTTGATGTACGGGCCAGAGGGTAGTCTATTGGCCCAGGCTGATAAGCAAACTTTGATGGGCCATGAAAATTTCTGGTTCAGGAGGGCGGACCAACTCAGCCCGGTAATTCATGCCAGTATCGGTCGCCTGGCCATGTTCCCCTGCCGGGATGGCGTTACTTTTGAAACACCTCGCGGGCTTGCCTTACGCGGCGCGCAGTTATTTTGCGATTCACTCAACTCATTTGCGCTGGATGAAGCCAGTCTGCACGTGCCTGCGCGTGCTCCTGAAAATCGTTGTTTTCTGGTGGCAGCGAATAAAGTAGGTCCGCTCATACCCGAAGATCTATTGCAGCAGGTCAGCGACGATACTCATATCCCGCTGAGATACCTCTACGGCGCAGGAGAGAGCCAAATTGTTTCTCCGGATGGGCAGGTCCTTGCCAAAGGGCCTCGCGATGACCAGGCAGTCGTGTGGGCGGATGTGGAACTAGCGGAGGCTGACGAGAAGCGTTTTAAGGATGCTACTGACTGCTTCGAAACCAGGCGCCCAGCACTTTATGGGCCGATTGCGACTGCTCCATTGTCTGTCTCGGTGCCTGATGCCCAGCCCATCGCTGTGGCGTGTTTGTCGCCGGAGCAGCGGGGCGAGGGGGCGATAGCGGAGGCTTGCGAGCTCATATCCCGACTGCCAAGAGGCACGCGCCTGGCAGTATTACCTGAGCTTTTCTGTATGCCATGGAGTTCAGGTGACACTATGCCAGACTGCTCCATGAGAGTGATCGAAGAGCTGGCCTTGGCTTGCAAAGCACGAGAAGAGCTACTGATTTGTACTTCGTTACCAATGTCACAAGGGGAGGGCATAGGCCTCTTTGCGGTGTTAGTTGGCGAGTCTGGTCTGTTGGCCAGTCAGGGACAATTGCATTCTGGGGCTCGCTTTGATGGCTTACAACAGGCCGAGTCTTTTGAGTGTATTGATTTACCCTGGGGGCGTCTTGCCTTACTAACCGCGGAGGATGTGCGTCATCCTGAGATGGCCAAGCTGGCTGCCATCAAAGGTGCTCATTTGCTCGCCGTGCCGGGAAGAGATTTAGAACCCTGGGAAGCGGCTCTGGCGCTGCCTAGTCGGGCGGCTGAGAATCGCATATGTCTCATTTACAGTAATCTGGCTGCAAAAAATTGCGCCGGAATGATCGCTGATTTACCTCAGGACTTTACGTTGATGACCCCATGGGCAGAGCGGGAATTCGATGGTTACATCAACCAACCATTAATCACTTTGCAACAGCCCGGGCAGAACATTACCAGCGGCCGGGTTAATTTGCCCGCTGCAAATAATAAACTGATGTCAGAACAAACAGACCTCATCCTGGATCGCCCATGGCGACTCAGCGGTGAGCTTGTCAGGGAGACAGTCGATGATTGATCCATCTCGAATGCTCAAGGATTACATTCTTGCGCCAGCACACGTTGGCTTTGTGGTAGAAAATATAGACTTGGCCATCGAGCAGGCCTGCCGTCTTTATGGCGTTTCATCTGATGCTGTGCGCTACGAGCCTGCGCCTGGCGTGAAAGCACCAACGCGCTTTGCTTTTTTTTCTGTCGGTGGCCTTGAGTTTGAATACATCGAGCCCTGCGACGAATATTTTCGTGAGCTACTGTTAGCTTCGCCCAGCGGCGGTGGGGGTATTAATCACGTTGCCTGGAAGGTAAGGGATATAGAGAGTGCCGTGAAGCTGGCGGCAAGTCACGGCGTTATTCCAGGCTATGTGACTCCTGATGGTGTCATTACGATTGGCAGTAAACGGATGGTTTATCTTGACCCGGCTAGCACTGGCGGTCTTTTAGTGGAGCTGATCGAAGAGTTGGATGCTGACATTGAATGAGTTGTCTGCAGATAAGGGGCGTTATCGTTATTTTCTTAATGACGAAATAGCGGATGTAGATGAAACCTTCCACTGTGAGCCGCAGGCTGATGGTCAGCTTGCGGTTAATAGCGTTCGCAAGGTGCCGGGTTTAACGATTTCAGTGCTGGCACGAATTGATTCGGTGGGTGTTCATGCGTTCGATGTTTGCTGGTCCACGGATCGTTCGCCGGCAATCGCAGCCAGCTGTGCGCTCGAAGCTGAAGCGCTCACATATTCGCGGCAAATTGGCGACACTGCATGCCAGCCATCATCGATCGTTACTACCGATTATGCAAAGCCACTACTCTATCCGCTAATGAGAATATTTACGGGAACAGTAATTCGCCAGCTCGCAGAACTCGGCGGAGAAGCTCAGGTGTTAGTACCCTTTATTGCAGATCCGAAAAACACACAAAAGCTGTTGTCGCCCGAAATTACGACGCGGCGAGCTGTTGCCGAAGGTGATTGTGAAGTAGAGCGAATAAACGGTGAGACAATTGATTGCACCTTGTGGCGTTTTACAGGCGGTCAATATAGTTCCGATGCCCGGTTTTGGCTGAGTGCTGACGGTCGTTTGCAGCGCTATTGTTGGCAGCAGGACGAATCCCGGCGATGGGATGTTCGCCTGGTGTGACTACCCGCGCTTGATGCGGCCTAAGAGCCTGCCCAGAAAGCCTGAACTGGCCTTGGCCGAACTCAGAAACTTCCCCATCCCTACGCTTTCGGCCTGAGCTTTAACCACCGCCAGCGTTATCATGGGAGCATCATGTTCTGCTGCGTACTCCTCCACATTAGCCACTGCCATGGCGCGAATAAAGCCCGGTGCCCGCCTTACCTCGCGAAGTGCTTCATCGTCCCAGGGCATAGTAATTTCCAGTCCATATTCGTCCCGGGCTTTCTTTAGCCTGGCGTCGCTATTCTCGGAGCGGCTGCGCTTGCGCTGCCAGTAGGCCGATTCGTCCGGGCGAGTAGCCTCGTAGATTCCCTTGACGTCTGGAATCTCACCGATCAGTTCAATCAGCGAGTCGGCCCACTGCACCGGTATAATGACAAACATCTCAGACTCGCGCAGCCGGTTGTTCATCCGGCCCCCCATATCCCCGGTGGTGACAAGCACATTATCGCTGTAGACCGGCGTGACAAAAAGATCGCTGCAAAAAGAGTTTCCCGCGGCGGTATCGGGCCGAGTGCCATCCTTGACAGCGCGCGCCGCTCCGGCCAGGGCAGCCACTGAGGGCGTGCATACGAGCACTATCCATTCTGGCGTTAGATCGTCTGGGACGGCATCGAGAGGAGCGGCACAGAAGCCGTTTACCGTGCCCTGGGGAAGGATGTATTCGCCACTGTTAAAGGCGTAGGCTGCCTCTTGATTGTAAACCGGAATATAGTCCGTAAGCAGTCGTCCGCTGCTGATCTGCTCATTGCCAGGATGAACGCCAGTAATGTAGGCGCCATGCAGGCAGTCTTGGTGTTGCCTGTCGAAATACACGGCTTTGCCGTCGTCCATGGCATGCCTCAGGATCTGGCACGGATCTACCTTCATACCCTGACAACTTTGAGGAGGCGTATCAGTAAAGCGCGCAATGGCCACCGGCCTGCCTCTTACTTTGCCTTCTAACACGCGGCAAATTTCTTTTGTGTTCATTTCAGTCACCAACGAGTTGCCATGCGCCACAGCTGAGTTATGCTAGCTAGCATAATTGTGAAACAAGGATGAAGTCTATGAGAAACGTCATTGCCCTGGGTCTATTACTGTTGATGGCTGCTGCGAAAGTGAACGCAGCGGAAAATGCGATGCTGAACATTGAACTCAGTGGACTCTCCCAAGTGGAAGGAAATGTCTATATTGCGGTTTATGATAATCCTGATGATTGGCTCGGAGAGTCAACTGCTGATGGAATGGCCGTTAGTATTGTTGATGCTCTGGTCGATGATTTGGTGGTAGCCAACATGGAACTCCCGCCGGGAAATTATGCGATTTCTATTTATTATGACGTTAATGGGAACGGCGAATTAGATACCAATTTTATTGGTATTCCAAAGGAGCCGGTGGCCTTGTCCAATAATGCCAAGGCGAAATTTGGCCCGCCAAAGTATAAAGATGCAGTGTTTTCATTGACCGCAGAGGGCATGACTCAGCGCATTGAAATGACAGAAATCTAGCCAGCCGGACTGGGTGCCGAGCCAACCACGCAGGCACCCGTGAAAAACTCAATAGTGTGCGCCGTTCCCTCTTCACCCAGACCCGATATGCCCCAGGCCGCGCGAGGCACAGCTGGACTCAGTGACAACAGGTTATAGCCGTTGATTTTCACACCACCGGTGCGCAGTTGCCTGGAAAAAGCAAAGACCTTTTCCTCATTTTCTCCGTAAACGTAGGCAGCCAGACCGTAGTCGGTGCCGTTAGCCAGTTTTAGTGCCTCCGCATCAGTATCGAAGCAGTGCACAGTTGCCACCGGACCAAATATCTCGTGGGTCGTGTCTTCAGGCCGACAGTCATCGATAAGCGTTGGCGGTATAAAGTAGCCGGGTAGGTCTGGCATCGCTGTGTTTTGCAAAAGCTTACCGCCTAGCGACTGCAGGCGATCTATTGCTGCCAAAATACTTTGATACTGCTGGGCATGAATTTGCGGACCCATGGTGGAATTATTGTCCAGAGAATCACCTAGAATAACTTTGCCGAATTCGACTTTCACTCGTTCCAGTAACTCTTGCTTGATCGAGCGATGCACAATAACTCGGCCCAAAGCGCGACACCATTGGGCGTTGAGATTGGTCAAGCCAAAGGCTATACCCCTGGCAGCTTTTTCGAGGTCTGCGTCGGCAAAAATCACCATAGGGTTGTTGCCGCCCAATTCCAGCTGCAGCGGGGTAAACGATTCTGCGCAAGCCTGGCTTATTGCTCGGCCACCCGCAGTTCCACCAGTGAACGAGATGGATTTTATCCGTGAATCTCCCACCATCATGCCCCCCGCAATCCGGTTGCCGCAGGTCAATTGAAAAGTTCCTTCAGGCAGGTCCATGTCATGAATAATTCCAGCCATAGTAACTGCGAAATGGGGAGCCCATTCAGAAGGTTTCAAGATGCAGGGAGCACCCGCTGCCAGAGCACTGGCGACTTTGTGTGAGCTTATCGCGGTAGGGCCGTTCCAGGGGCTGATTAGCAACGCCGGCCCCCAGGGGCGCCTGAAGTACTCTACTTCACCGGCTTTTCCGGGAAAGCGCTGTTCCAGGTGGCCTTCGCGAAGGTATTGCGCAGCAGCCCGAAAGCTGAAAGGTGCCAGTTCCGCCATTGTGCGAGTGACCGAAATAATTGCACCGGTTGTGAGCGAGTCAACTCGGGCGATGGATTCGCGTACCTCTGCATCGTTGAGCCTGTCTGCGATTTGGTCGAGTACGGCGGCTCTTTCTTCGGCGGGCGTATTTTCCCACAGGCGAGTTTCGTTGGCTTGCTCCGAGGCGCATAGTGCACGGGCGACCTGCTCCTCGCTGCATGAAAGTTGTTCTTGCAACGGCTCTAATGTGTTTGGGTTGTGCAGAGAAGTGCCCCTGCTACTGAGCGGAACGGATACGCCACCGTCGATGTAGTTCAGTAGTTCCGGAAGCACAGAGCTTTCGCTGGCCGGTCCCTGGTGTTTTAGTTGTCCCACAAATTAAGTTCAATTGTCCCTTTTTGCGTAGTGTCGTTTACAGGCAGCGGGGCTTCTTTGCGTATTGTCAATTTTGGAAATTGGTCAGGTATTACAATTTGGTTTTGATCCGTTCGCCCTATGGTGGTCATTATCGAAATCATTGCTTTGCTCGCTGTGCTAGTGCCAATCGTTGTTCTGTATGTGTTGCGTTACAAAGGTCACGATCCTGCGGTATGGTCGCCGCCTGCGGCATGGAGTCGCTGGGCTATTTACTGCTGCCTGTGTCTTATTTTTGCTGACGTCAGCGGGGCGATGGAAACAACCTTGTCCAGCCCTCTGGTTTATCCTGGACAGCTGCAAGACCCTTGGTGGTTGATAACAACATGTGCTCTTTTCCTGTTCATCATCGTTGCGTACTGGGGTTATTGGTACCGTAATACCTTGCGCTTCGGCCGGCGTCTGGATTTTTTCCCGCAGCTGATTTTCGGCCTAGGTTGGGGTTTTTGCACCGGGCTGCTGTTTCTGTGTTGGTGGCATCTTGCTCTGTGGATAGGGGCGGGCTGGCCGCGTTGGGGGGTTGGCTTGCTGGCCTACTTCCTGATTTCCCTGTGGCAGGCACTGTTTATGGATATGTACTGGGACATCTACGTTTCGCCCGAGCATGACACACCGCAATCCATTCGCCAGAAGGTTCCGCGCACGCATATACCGAATATGACGTTCTGTCTGATCTGGTTAGTGGTGTACGAGAATTATTGGCTTTTTATTGGTTTGCAAACGACGGCGCTGCTAGCCGCCTCCTTCGGGATGCGCATGCCTGCGCCCTGGTGCCGGGATAACATTCCTGCACCTCGCCGTGTACCGGGGCTGCTGGGATTGCCCAGGGCCGGGGGTCATATCGAAGAATAAGGCGGATTACCGTCGTACCTGTATAGGTCTGTCTATGAACGAGAAACGGGATCCAGCTTTACTGGACGCGCTGGCGGACGACCGCCGCGAATGGGTTGAGGCATTGGACGCGCTGCAGTATGAATTTGGTGAAGCTGGGGTGCGGGAAATGCTGCGCGCTCTGCAAAACCACGCACTTGGTCGAGGCGTCGCCCTGAGTGAGGCGACGCTCAATACAGCGTATACCAATACGATTTCGGTGGCCGATCAGCCGGTATACCCGGGCGATATTGCCATCGAAAAACGCATAGAAAATATCATCCGCTGGAACGCTATGGCAATGGTATTGCGCGGCCAGGATGAGGGTACCGGGGTCGGAGGCCATATTGCTACCTACGCCTCTGCAGCAACAATGCTGGAGGTCGGCTTTCAGCATTTTTTCCGCGCGCGTGGAGAAGGTTATGGCGGAGACATGGTAATGCCACAACCTCATGCGGCCCCTGGAATTTATGCCCGGGCATTTGTCGAAGGTCGCCTGGACGAACAACAGCTGAAAAACTTCCGTCGGGAAACCAAGCCAGGGGGAGGGCTGTCTTCCTATCCCCACCCGCGATCAATGCCAAACTTCTGGCAAATGCCTAACGCTTCGATGGGGCTTTCAACGCCCTCGGCAATTTACCAGGCCCGCTTTGCCAAGTATCTGGAGAACCGCGGCCTGAAGCCTGATAGCGGCGGTAAATTCTGGTGCTTTATTGGTGATGGTGAATCCGACGAGCCAGAGGTGTTGGGAACAATCAATATCGCCGCGCGTGAAAAACTGGATAACCTGGTATTGGTGGCTAATTGCAATCTGCAGCGCCTTGATGGTCCTGTCCGGGGCAATGGAAAAATAATTCAGGAACTGGAGCGATCTTTTCGCGGTGCAGACTGGAACGTGATCAAAGTGATTTGGGGTAGCGGTTGGGACGCCCTGCTGGCGATGGACAGTGAGGGCGTACTGCGACGGCGCATGGAGGAATGTGTTGATGGCGACTATCAGCGTTATTCGATATTAGATGGGGATGCCCAGCGCGAGCACTGGGTCCATGGTGACCCTGCATTGGAACGTATGATGAACTCCCTGACTGATGAGGAACTCAAGCAGATAAAGCGGGGAGGACAGGATCCCAAAAAAATCTACGCTGCGTTCAAGATGGCCAGTGAGGCCAGTGATAAACCCACGGTGATACTGATTAAAACGGTGAAGGGCGACGGCATGGGGCCGGCGGCACAAGGTAGGAATACTGCTCACCAGAAAAAGGATCTCAACGTCCAGGAACGTATCGAATGTGCTCGCTCCTATGGCATTCCCCTGGATGACGAAGCCATAGCGCGAGCCGAGTTTTATCGGCCGGCCCAAGACAGTCAAGAAATGCGGTACTTGCAACAGCAGCGACAGCGCCTGGGCGGGTTTGTGCCGGCACGCTCGATAAACTGTCCTAAGCTGTCGCCTCCAGATCTGAGTTTATTTCAGAGTTTTATAGAGGGAACAGGTGAACGATCGGCGTCTACGACCATGGCCATGGTGCGAATGTTGGCGCAACTGATGAAGGATGAGTCCATCGGGCGTTATGTTGTTCCGATAGTGCCTGACGAAGCGCGTACCTTTGGTATGGACGCTTTGTTCAAGGTGGCAGGAATCTTTTCACCACAAGGCCAGAACTATACGCCTGTGGATGCAGATTCCCTGTTGTCCTACAGGGAAGCGGTAGACGGGCAAATTTTGCAAGAAGGTATTTGCGAGACAGGGGCGATGGCTTCGTTCATGGCGGCAGGCAGCGCTTACGCGGTGCACGGTGTGCCGACCATCCCTTTCTACATTTTTTACTCTATGTTTGGGTTCCAGCGAGTGGGCGATATGATCTGGGCCTGCGCCGATATGATGACTCGGGGTTTTTTATTGGGTGGCACGGCGGGGCGGACCACGCTTAATGGTGAAGGCCTGCAGCATGAAGATGGGCACTCCCATGTTCTTGCCAGCACGCTGCCCAACCTCAAATGCTACGACCCTGCTTTTGCCTATGAACTGGCGGTTATTGTTCGTGAGGGAATAAGGCGCATGTATCAGCAGGGCGATAATATTTTCTATTACATTACCCTGTATAACGAAAACCAGAAGATGCCCGCCATGCCAACACACAAGCATGTGCAGGAGGGCATCATCAGAGGCGCTTATTGTTTCCAGCCACGCGAGGGTGCGGGGCAGGCGGTCGACTTGCTGGCCAGTGGCGCACTAATGGAGCAGGCGATTGAAGCCGCTTCTATGTTGTCAGCGCTTGGCTATGCTCCGGCTATATGGAGTATCACCAGTTATACAGAATTGGCACGCGAAGCCGAGTCCTGTGAACGTGAGGCGCGACTGAATCCACTGTTAGCAGCCCCTGATTGCCATCTGCAGAAGATTTTTGGTGACCTGACAGGTCCAATCGTAGCCGTGAGTGATTACCAGAAGAGTCTGGCAGGTTCTATCGCCAAATGGATGCCTGCATCCTACACCGCGCTGGGCACTGATGGCTTTGGGGTCAGTGGCACACGCCCGGAATTGCGTGATTACTTCGAGGTGAGCGCCAAACACATTGTTCAAACAGTTCTGGTTGCACTGTTCCGGCAGGGCCTGATTGACGAAAAAACCCTTATGCTGCAATTGACGCCGCTGGGTATTAAGCACAACAAGCCCGACCCTGCCGCTCGCTGACTTTGCCCGCGTGAAGGGCAGTCCTCAACTTAATTACAATTCTTAATAAGAATGATTTGCATTTAGATCAATCTTTGGCTAAAGTCCTTCCCAGCTGGCGAGAGCCAATCTGATTTACAACGTAAAAGGGGACACAATGACCAAATCGAGCCTTTACAAGGCCTCCACATTTTTACTGCTGAGCGCTGCCAGTGTTGGTGCAACCGCTGCCGCGCAAACCCCCAACCTGGAAGAGATGTGGGAGTTAATTCAGCAACAGCAGCAGGAGATTGAAGCACTGAAGGCTGAGGCTGCCATTCGAGAAAACCAGTTTTTAGTGGTTGAAGAGCGCCTGGACGATACTGCCGATGCAGTGGTACAGGTTGCCGAAATGAGGCCTCCCATCAGTAATGCCGGAGGTAACACCACGCTGGGCGGTTATGGGGAAATGCACTATAACAATCTGGAAGATCAGAACAGTGATGGTGAGAAAACCGAATTAGATTTTCACCGCTTTGTTCTCTACCTGGGTCACGAATTCAACGAGAATACGCGCTTCTTCAGTGAGCTGGAGCTGGAACACTCACTGTCTGGCGACGGCAAGCCGGGCGAAGTCGAACTGGAACAGGCTTATGTAGAGCACGACTATCTCAACAACCATAGCGTGAAGGCGGGCTTGTTCCTGATGCCTGTCGGTTTGATGAATGAAACGCACGAGCCGCCCACCTTTTATGGGGTAGAGCGTAACCCTGTAGAGAAGAACATTATTCCTGCGACCTGGTGGGAAGGCGGTTTGGCCGGCACAGGACGCTTTGGTCAAGGCTTTAGCTACGACGCCACCGTGACCTCAGTCTTGGACTGGAAGAGGGTGAATACAAGATTCGCGATGGCCGT
>DS999227.1:9196-14709 GCA_000156295.1 marine gamma proteobacterium HTCC2148 | reverse complement strand
ATGATGCGATCAACGCTATCAAGCTGGGCGCCAGTGAACAAACGGGTTGGTTCATCGAACCAAGCTGGCGCATAAGTGATAGCTGGGGTGTATTTGCCCGCTACAACGAATGGAACAATCTGGACGGGGCCAGCGTAGACGGTGGTATTGCCCAATTGGATTTGGGTGTGAACTACTGGCTGAATCCTAACGTGGTGTTCAAGCTGGATTTCCAAAAACAGGAAGCTGAAAAAAGAGGTGCCAAGGAATTAGATGGCTTTAACCTCGGGGTGGGCTACCAGTTCTGATGAACACGCCCGGTCAATGGCTGAAGCTGCCTCTGCGTTTTTTACGCAGGGGCTTTTTGCTGTTTGCAGTGTTGGTCCCGCTGGCGGCGGCAGAAGATTATTTGAGCACTGACGAGTTTCTCAGTCAGGTGTTTGGGAGCTCAGTGCCAGCGGCTGAAAAAATGTGGATTAGTGCTGAGCAGCGTCAGGTAGCTGTTAATAGCATTGGTCTTGGGCGGCCGCCAATTCGCGTTCACTATTGGCGTGAGGGCAAGCGCAGTGCCTGGATTTTGCAGGAAGTAGGCAAAGAGAAACCTATAACCATCGGTGTTGGACTGAATGCCGGTCAGGTGGAGACGGTTCGTATTCTGGCTTTCAGGGAGAGTCGCGGGTGGGAGGTCAAGTACCCTTACTTTACTGAACAGTTTAGTGGAGCAACGGCCGATGAAAATAATCGACTGGATAGACGTATCGATGGCATTACCGGTGCGACTCTGTCTGTAAATGCAGTTCAGAAAGTAGTGCGCTGGGCAGTGTATCTTGATCGCGGTCTTGAGCCTGCGATAACTGCTGATGCCCACTAGAATCTTTCGTCAGATACGCCTGTTTTTACTGCGCTGGCATCGGCGTTTGGGCGTGGCTGTATCGCTGTTGTTGATTTGGCTGGCCCTGTCGGGTATTGCCCTTAATCACTCGTTCGACTGGGGGCTTGATCAAACTACCGGGCCACAAATACTGCAATCAGTTTATCGTGGCGATAGCATTGAGTTCACCAGTTACAAAGCCGGTGACATGTGGGTCAGTCATAACGGGGCCAGCACACTCTACGTGCAGGGGAGGGAGTTGGGTTACTGCGGTGCGCCGTTTGCCGGGGCCGTTTTGTTTGCCGGTGAGTTAATCGCAGCCTGCGGCGACACCCTACTGCTGATAACACCAGCTGCTGAACTCATAGAGGCTATCGATATTGGCTATGACCTTGAGGCAGCACCTACCGGAATCGGCATAAACACATCAGGACTCTGGTTAAAAAGCGATGATGGTGCATATGCCGTCGACCTGAATAGCCTGACATTTACGCTGTCGACCGAAGCGGTCAATGCGGTTGATTGGGCAGTTCCCGGGCGGCACGGGGACACAATTCATGCTGCTTTAGAGAAGGCTTCGTTCGGCAAAGGAGTGTCCTTGACACAAATGTTGCTGGACCTGCACAGCGGTAGGTTTTTTGGCAAGCTGGGAACGGCAGGAATGGATATGGTGGCAGTGCTGTTAATATTGCTGGCTAGTAGCGGTGTGTGGGTGTGGACGACCAAGCCCGGGCGTTTCCGCCGAAAGCACTCTCGTGAAAAGTATTAGACCCGGGGCCCGTTAACGGCTGGAAAGCCCATTAGCCCATCTATTTGTTCTTCCCCGCGTACGTGTTGGATGATTCGGAAAAGCAAACCCGCCGCTGAACCATTAAGTAAGGCATCAACCACCATGTCATCGGTATCAACGGCTGCAGCGTTATTTAACAGTTTGCGGAAAGTTCGGGCGAAGTTTTCTGAATGTCGCTCGCGAATATCAGTACCGTAGAAAATTTCGCACAGTATCGTCATGTCTTTCCGGTTAGTGACCGCCAGTGAAATCATCTTGCGTATAAACCATGAATGGTCGCCGGTAGCAGTGCGGTGACGCTGTTCAGAGAATTCCTCCCCGCTAATTTCCTCTGTACCGGTTGGCCCACATACAGACATGTAGTGAAAGGCAGCAATAGTGCCTAATTGTTCCTGCACTAGCTCGCTTAACTTGAAATAAGAATCTCGCTGGGAGTGCACTTCAAGTCGGCGGGCGCTTTGTTCCTGAATGGAGATCGCTTTGGTGTTTGCCGTTATTTCTTTTTGCTGCATGAAGTGGCCGATCACCAGCCACAGAAAAGCCAGGGGGGCGAAAGCGCCTTCCAGGAAACTGCCAATATCTGCAGTAGGAAGGTGTACGAAATTGCCCCAGCCAACCACCTGGAGAAGATAGAGTAATCCGGTGCTAATCCACAGCAGCGTGACGCTCAGACCAAAGGCGACACGCCAGTCAATGGGCAAAAAGCTGCCGGAGTCGTTAGTACTCATTGCGCGGCCCTCGCAAATCCCCTGGGCTCAGCATTAAAGCACTGTCAGCCATATTGCATGGAGTACGCCGGGCACCCACATTATCAAGCACAGTACGATGTTAATGACGAGGTCAGAACCGGTACCTTTTTTTAGATATACGGCCACTGGTGGAAGAAAAATAGCAACGATCAATGCGATAATTTTATTATCCATTCTGATTACCTTTTGCTGTGAACGAATTCCCAGATATCAATATAAGGGAGCTGAAGCTCGAAGGCTATTTTATTGACGCTTTGATTGCTGTCGAAACTCCTGAGGAGAGACACCGTGCCAGCGGCGAAAGGCCCGACGAAAATTTGCGCTATCGTGATAGCCCAACAGCGCCGCAATGGACTCTACGCTGAGGCCGGAATCTCGCAAGTGGTGCGAGGACATTGTGGCAAGAATTTGATCGCGTATTTGCCGATAGCCACTGCCTTCGCGTTGCAGACGCCTGGCGAGCGTTCGCTTGGAAACGAACAGTGATCGTGCCACGTCCTCTTCATTTACGCTGCCGACCGGCTGTGCCAGAAGGTACCGTTTGACTCTGTCTGACATGGATAACGAGGTTACCGGAACCTCTTCCAACAGGCGTGCACATAAAGACCTGGCAGCAGCGTGAGAGTCAGTTTCACCAGAAGGGTTGAGTTCTGCACCCATTGCAACCGGGATTTGCAGGCAGTTTTCTTCCTGATTAAAGAGCACCAGTGAATGAATGTAATCACCATAGCTGGCAGCGTAATCCGGGGATTCATAGTTTAACTTGATCAATGCTTCGGTTAATTTCCTTCCCAGAAATGACTCAATAAGCGACTGTAAAACCAGTACAAAACACTCTAAAAGCATACGTGATTGAGTCGCGTCTGCACGCAACCGATAATCAACTTTACAGGTAAGCCATCTATCGTCTTGCTCAACCGTCAGGTAGGCGAAAGGGATGCGTATCGGTAAAAAGTCCCTGAGCGACATTAGAGCGGTCAACAAGTCAGGACTAGAGAGCGCTACATAGCCGATTGGACCGTGTGCAGAAGGCTGTAACTGCCTGCCCATTCTTAAGCCAAAGTCGGGCGCATTGCCAAGGACTCTGGCGTTTTGCATCACTCGCAACTGCTGTTCCCCGGTAATTCTGGATTCATCTCCCGCTAATAAAATCTCAGGCGCAAGACCGGTGCCAGCAAGAAGTTTTGGGAGGTTGCGCTCCAGTAGGCCCAGTTCCCTAGCGATAATGCGGGAGTAACTACTGGGAATGAAATAAGGTTCGCTGTTTGGCTGCATCCGGTTATTGTCTTTTAATGACCCCTTGGTGTCAAAAAATGACCTCCTCATGAGGAGAGTGATCATTAGACAATGGCGCTACTTATGTTAAGGAGTCCAGCAATGCCCAAGATCACCCTGATTGAGTTTAATGGCACCAACCACACTATCGATGCCGACGTTGGCAAATCCCTGATGCTCAATGCCATCGATAATGGCGTACCTGGCATCGACGCCGATTGTGGCGGCGCCTGTGCCTGCGGCACCTGCCATGTATTTCTCAATGAAGATTGGTTGGAAGCAGCAGGGGTAGCCAATTCCCTGGAAGACGCCATGTTGTGCATGCGCCCCGATCGGGAGGAGGTCTCACGACTGAGCTGTCAAATAGAAATTACCGAATCGATGGACGGCATGACCGTGCGAATGCCTGAATACCAGATGTAAATTGATGCAACAGGAGAGAATAGTGTGAGCCAGTCAGCAGCACAGCCCGACCCTTTGAACGCTGCATTGCAGGATATCGACTTTAGCGATCCACGAATGTTCCAGCGTAATAACTGGCATGGCTATTTCGCTCGACTGCGGGATGAGTCTCCGGTGCATTATCAGGCAGAAAGTCCCTTTGGCCCTTTTTGGTCGGTGACACGTTTTGCCGATATTGTTGCGGTAGACAGCAACTTTGAGGACTTTTCTTCGGAGCCAACAATCGTTATCGGCGATCTTGATGACGATATGCCGTTAGAGCAGTTTATCGCGATGGATCCGCCTAAACACGACGTGCAGCGCAAAGCTGTGCAATCTGCAGTAGCACCGCAGAATTTGGCGCAGATGGAGGCACTCATTCGTTCTCGGGTTGCTGATATTCTCGACCAATTGCCGGTGGGCGAAACCTTTGATTGGGTTGAGAAAGTTTCTATCAATTTGACCACCCAAATGTTGGCAACGCTTTTTGACTTTCCCTTTGAAGAGCGCTCCAAGTTGACTTATTGGTCTGACATGGCAACCGCCGCGCCTGAAGTTTCAGGGGGTGATGCGGACCCTGAAGAGCGTCAAGCCGCGCTGATGGATTGTCTGGCCACTTTTACTCGCCTCTGGCATGAGCGCAAAGGCACCGAGCGCAGCAGCCTCGATCTTATTTCCCTGCTGCAGAAGGATCCCAATACCGAAGATATTGTCGATAAGCCCATGGAGTATCTTGGTAATTTGATATTGTTGATTGTGGGGGGTAACGATACCACTCGTAATTCAGCGACCGGCGGCGTGCTCGCACTCAACCAAAATCCGGGTGAGTACGACAAGCTGCGTGCTGATCAAAGCCTGATCCCCTCAATGGTGTCTGAGATCATTCGTTGGCAAACGCCTTTGGCTCACATGCGCCGGCGCGCTACCCGCGACCTGGAGTTGAATGGCCAGCAGATCAAAGAGGGTGACAAGGTTGTGATGTGGTACATGTCCGGCAATCGCGATGAGCGGAGCATTGATAACCCTAATGACTTCATCATTGACCGGAACAACCCGCGGCACCATATCGCGTTCGGTTTTGGCATACATCGCTGTATGGGGAATCGCCTCGCCGAGATGCAACTTCGAATCCTGTGGGAGGAAATCATGCAGAGATTTAGTCATGTGGAAGTGATTGAAGAGCCGCGGCGTGTGCTCTCAAATTTTGTGAATGGCTATGAAGAATTGAAGGTGCGAGTGCATCCGGTATAGCACTCGCTGGAGACCAATGAGTTTGCTGGTTTACTCGCAGTAGTTCCGGGTGGCCGCTGTGCTATTAAGGGCAGATACCGGCTAAGTGCCGCAAAGAGGCTGCTCTGCAGAGAGTTGCAACATACTGTCTGCAGGTTGGCGAGAGCGAGAATCAGCG
>DS999227.1:0-8836 GCA_000156295.1 marine gamma proteobacterium HTCC2148 | reverse complement strand
GGGTTTAGTGTCTCAGAGCCCCCGCCGGAGACAGGAGCGATAGTGCGTGAACGGGCTCTGGCGAACCGGCTCCAAACTAGCGGGCGATAGTTTACCCGCAAGGCTTCTTGATTTGAAGGGCTCCGGGCCTAGAGTTTTCGCTTTAACTCATAGAGTTTTTCCAGCGCCTGCCTGGGGCTAAGGTCGTCTAGGTCGAGCGCTTCCAGGTCATTTACAATCGGGTGGGGAGCAGGGCTGTTGAAAAAATCCACTTGAGGTGAAGGCGCAGCTCCCAGGCCTGGCCCTGGATCTTTGCCTGGGTTCTGGCTCACCGCTGCGTCCGCTGCTTGAGACTCATCAGGCCTCGCTTTCTCCAGGGCTTTTAATTTATCCCCCGCTGCTTGCAACACTCGCGATGGAATGCCTGCCAGTTTGGCGACTTGCAATCCGAAGCTGCGGTTGGCGGGCCCATCCTGAATATGGTGCAGGAAGACCACGTGATCCTGATGCTCGGTTGCGTCCAGATGCACGTTGGCCATGGTAGGGCACTGCTCGGGAAGCGCAGTCAATTCAAAGTAGTGAGTGGCAAACAGGGTGAAGGCTTTTACGTTCTGTGCCAGCTCAACAGCGGCTGCCCACGCCAGGCTGAGTCCGTCAAAGGTACTGGTGCCGCGTCCTACCTCATCCATTAACACCAGGGACCGTGGCGTGGCATTGTGCAAGATGTTCGCAGTTTCGGTCATCTCTACCATAAACGTAGAGCGACCGGACGCCAGGTCGTCTGATGAACCGATACGGGTAAATATTCGATCCATGGGCGCTAGCCGTGCCGCAGACGCCGGGACATAACTACCGATATGAGCGAGCAGGGCAATGACTGCGTTTTGTCGCATATAGGTAGACTTACCACCCATGTTGGGGCCGGTGATAAGCAACATACGTCGCGAGTCGTCCAGCAGAGTGTCGTTGGCAATGAACGGTTCTTCGAGCACCTGTTCCACCACTAAATGACGACCCTGGCTCACTTCAAAGACCTGTTCGCGATCAAATTGTGGTCGACATAAGCTTAAACTGTCGGCGCGCTCGGACAGGCATGCCAGAACATCGATTTCCGATACAGCAGCTGCGGTGTCTTGCAGCTGGCCCAGTTGTTCGTTGAGGCGCTCGATCAACTCTTCATAAAGTGCTTTTTCCCGAGCCAGTGCTCGACTCTTGCTGGAAAGTGCCTTGTCTTCAAATTCTTTGAGTTCGGGGGTGATAAAACGCTCTGCATTTTTGAGGGTCTGGCGTCGAATATATTCCGCGGGTGCCTTATCCGATTGGGCGCGACTTATTTCGATGTAATAGCCATGCACCCGGTTATAGCCGACCTTTAAAGTTGATATCCCGGTGGCCTCTCGTTCCCGCTGTTCTATTTCCAGCAGGTAGTCAGTGGCGCCAGTGCTAATTTTACGCAGTTCATCCAGTTCAGCATCGTAACCATTGGCAATCACACCACCCTCGCGGATCACCACTGGGGGGTTTTCGATGACGGCTCGCAGCAGCAAGTCCACCATGTCGGGGTAATCACCCGCCTGGTCAGCAAGTTTGCTCAACAGCGTTGCCGAGCAGTGTCCTAGTTGTGAGCGCAATTGAGGTAGGGCCGCAATTGAGCTAAGTAGTCGAGTCAGGTCTCGGGGCCGGGCACTGCGCAGTGCCACCCGGGTAAGAATGCGCTCCATGTCGCCAATCGGCTTGAGTGCGTCACGAACGGTTTCGTAATGATAATTGGCACATATAGCGCCTATGGCATCCTGTCTCGCTTCCAGTGTCGAGATATCGGTAAGTGGCCGGTGTAGCCAGCGACGCAGGAGGCGGCTGCCCATGGCAGTAACGCCTTTGTCGAGAACCGAATAGAGGGTGTTGGTGTCTCCGCCAGCCATATTGATATCGATCTCAAGATTGCGTCGGGTAGCAGCGTCCAGAATCACGCTAGCCTCGCGGCTCTCATGGCTCATGCTGCGAATATGCGGAAGACTGGAGCGTTGGGTGTCCTTGACGTATTGCAGCAGGCAGCCGGCGGCTCCTATGGCAAGCTTCAGCCGATCGCAGCCGAAGCCCTGAAGGTCGTGAGTCTGGAATTGGGCATTGAGGGCTCGACTGCCAGATTCATTGTCAAACTCCCACTCCGGCTGGGCTCTGGCTCCCCGGCGGCTGGTGATGGCGGTATGTCCAATGGTGTCGCAATACAGCGTCTCTGCCGGATCGAGTCTTTGCAATTCGCCGGTGAGGGCCTCGTCGCCTGACACCTCCAAGACCCTAAATCGACCGCTGGCCAAATCCAGATAGGCCATGCCGTAATCTTCGCCGCGCTGTGATACAGCCAGTAGCAGATTGTCTACGCGCTCTTCCAGTAGCGCCTCGTCGGATAGCGTCCCGGGTGTGACTACCCGGACTACTTTGCGCTCAACCGGCCCTTTGCTGGTAGCAGGGTCGCCTATTTGTTCGGCAATCGCGACCGAAACACCGGCCTTCACCAGTCTCGCGAGGTAATTTTCTGCGGCGTGGTAGGGCACGCCACACATGGGAATAGGCTCACCATTGGACTTTCCCCTGGCCGTCAGGGTGATGTCCAGCAGTTCAGCTGCGGTCTTGGCGTCGTCGTAAAACAGTTCATAGAAGTCCCCCATACGATAAAACAGCAGATCCCGTGGGTGATCGGCTTTGATCGCCAGAAACTGAACCATCATGGGGGTGTGTTCGGAATTATTTTTGGTCGTCGCGTTGCTCAAAATCTTTACAGTCAGCAGGTATGCGTGAGGGCCGCTAACAGTAGCAGCTTTCGGGTCGCTGATGTAGCGCAAACTGCGTCGCGACAATCAGTCCGCCGGGTAGCGGTTTCCTTTGACGGCTGCCCACGATGATCAGGGTGCGGCGGAGGTATCTCATGCGAGCCCTTAAACGGAAATCAGAGGGTGCGATTCAGCTTAGGGGAATAATCGGGCTGTCCAATGAACAGCCCTGGAGGTCGTTTTAGCCCTTAAAAGCTTTGCTGGGGTCGCTCACACCGGGTGCGTCTGTGCCTTTGATGTAAGCCAGCATCGTATCGGCGTCAGAGACTTCGAAGGGGTCGGTAGGGCAGTTATCGGCGAAGTCAGGCTCCACAAACATTTTTTCTATTTTGCGATCATTAACCAGCATGGAATAACGCCATGAGCGCATGCCGAACCCCACGTTGGACTTGTCAACGAGCATCCCCATTTTACGGGTAAATTCGCCATTGCCGTCGGGCAATAAGGCAACATTCTCATTACCGATTTGCTTGCCCCACTGGAACATGACAAAAGCATCGTTCACTGAAACACAGATGATGGAATCTACACCCTGTGTCTTAAACTCTTCGAACAAAGCCTCGTAGCGGGGCAGGTGGTTAGAGGAGCAGGTAGGAGTGAATGCACCCGGCAGCGAAAATACTACAACCCTTTTGCCGGCAAACAAATCATCGGTACATTTGTCTTCCCAGCGATAAGGGTTGGGCCCTGGGACAGACTCGTCGTGCACGCGAGTTTTGAAAGTCACGTTGGGTAGTTTTTCGATTGCGCTCATAATGATTTCCACTGATCGATGATTGAAGATCATAATAATAGGCTATCAAGAACACTGGTTAAAATTAGATTTAGCTATCGGGCGACTTGGTTTTACCTATCGTGTTTGCCTGCTAATATCTGGCATTGGGTGCTGTCCCGGCAGACTTTGCTTGAACCGAGCAAGTCAGGGTTCCAGTTTGAATTATTCCCCTTATCAATGACTACCGTATGCTCAATGACCGAGATTGATTTTCAAACCATCGTTTCGCGCTCTCCCTGGTTTGAAGGCTTGCCAGAAGAGGCGTTGGGGCAGCTGGCGGCTGCTTGTGTGCGCCGGCACCTTGATGCTGGTGAGTGTATTTATCGCCAGGGTTTTCCTACGACTGAGGTCTATTGCATCACCAAAGGGCGGGTGCGGGTCTCACTGCACAGTCCCAATGGCCAGGAGTTCGCGCTGATTGAAAGGGAGCCGGAGGCCTGGTTCGGTGAACCGGGATTGTTGAATGACGAGGGTAGGGTACTGGAGGCCAGTGCCATTGACGCTGTCGAGTTGCTGGTTATTCCGCGGGAAGTGGTCCTGGAGATTGCTGAGCTGCATCCGCTGATGTACAAAAACCTGTTTCATTACAATATGCAGACTCTCCGTAATATGCATCAATTGGTGGGTGGCATTCTGTTTTACCCCTTAAAAGCAAGAGTAGCAGGTCGGCTTTTGTACCTGTTGGAGGGACATGGGCAGCAGACGGAAGAGGGCTTTCTGTTGGATATAAAGGTAAGTCAGAACGATTTTGCTCGCTTGGCGCTGGGTTCCCGGCAACGCGTCAACAAAATATTTCGCGACTGGAGCATGCGTGGTCTGGTGGAAACTCGTAACGATTTCTTGCTTGTTCCAGATCCTGAGCGGTTGACGGAAGAAATTAGTCTGTTTGAGTAAGCAGGGAGTCACCTTGGTGACAGGGTCGGCTCCAAAAAAACTGCTAGCATCCGATTTGAATTCCCACCCCGGCCATTAGTTCGCCGGCATTCATACCCATAAAACTGCGGAAGCCAAGATGTTCAAACTTGATCCTCAGGGCAGCTATATGATGCCTGCCCATTTCGGCCCCAGACCCTTTTCTCCCAAGTCCAGTGGTTGGTATCGAGATGTCACCAGCATGACGGTGGCTTTTGTTACCGAGCGGGAGGCACTGGCAGCATATCTCCCTGCGCCATACCGCGTGGCTGATATTCCAGTGGTCACCATCACCTACGCCTGTAATCGACAAGTTGATTGGCTTGCGGGGCACGGCTACAACCTGGTCGCGGTCAACGCTGCGGCAGTGTTTGAAGGCGAAGATGAAACGCTGGAGGGTAACTTCACGTTGATTATGTGGGAGGATCTCGCCGATCCCATTCTCACCGGCCGGGAGATGCAGGGCATACCCAAGGTGTATGCCGATATTACCGAGCACAGCGTAATAGATGGACACTGGCACAGCAGCGCGGGTCATTTTGGACACAAGTTCCTTGATGTGAACATTACAAACCTGCGCGAGCCGACTCCAGAGGAAGTTGTTGGCAATGCTCGGGCTCGCAAGGGCAAAGACAATCCGATGGCGTGGCGTTATATGCCCGCTGTCGGTGGCTTTGGCCAGGCGCTAAATGAGGCAACGACATATCCCTCGGAAAATGTCATTGACGAAGCATGGGTGGGAGAGGGCAGTGCAGCATGGCAACACCTCACCTGGGAGCAGAACCCGACCCAGTTTCACATCGTTAATGCGCTGGCCGATCTGCCAGTCCTTAGCTGGCTGCCCGCAACAGTTGCCAGGGGTTCGACTAATCTTGTGGTGCTGGATCGACTACCGCGAAGGATTAGCTAGGCATCCTTATGGCCATACCTGAAATCAAAACAGTGTGTTTTGTGGGCGCCGGCACCATGGGCTGTTACAACGCTTTGGCAGCCGCGGTCTCTGGCTATCAGGTGGTTTTATACGATGCCAGCACTGATAGTCTCGAACGTATACCAGAAGTTCAGCAAGAGCTGGCGATGATGCTTGTTGGCGGCGGCTATTGCAGCGAAGCAGACGTGCACCAGGCGCTCACCAGGACTCGTGTGAGTGCTGACCTGAGTGATGCGACAGAGGGCGCGGATCTTGTCAGTGAATCTGTATTTGAGGAAAAGCAACTTAAGCGTCGGGTGCATGCAGAGCTGGACGAGTGTTGTCCCGAACGCACCATACTGACATCAAACTCATCAGGGTTACTGGTCTCCGATATTGAAGATGTGGTTGCCCGGGGTGATCGCTTCGCGGCAATGCACTCGCATCTGGGGTCAGCCTTAATCGATATCGTTCCGGGAGCCAGGACTTCGGCGGAAACTCTGGATGTACTGAAACGTTATGTGCTTAGTATTGGCGGTGAGCCGCTGGTACAGCTCAAAGAAAACCCGGGTTATTTGCTTAACGCCATGCTGGGTCCGGTGATAGGAACGTCACTTGCGCTGTGGACGCGGGGTGATTACTCACGTGATGAGATTGATTCAGCGTGGATGGCTCACCTGGATGCACACATGGGCCCCCTGGGGCTGATCGATTTCTTTGGTATACCGCTGGTGCGAGACACCTGGCAACACCGGGATAAAGGGGACGCATTGCAGGCCTTTCGCAGCGACATCCTGGAATCACTCGAGTTAATGGTCGCTGATGGCAAGCTGGGCATGAAAAGTGGATCTGGCTTTTATTGCTATCCAGAGCCAGCTTATCAGCAGTCTGGCTTTGTTCACGCTTGTTCCGACCTGCCAGCGTCACGGATACTGCAAGCAGTCCTCATCGCGCAGGGGGTGATATTAGCCGCTGACGAGATTGCTGATCCAGGCGATATAGACAGGGCCTGGTGTGTCGGTACACATCTGGCTAAGGGACCGTTCCAGCTGTTGGCCGACTCAGCCAGGGAAACACTGGAGGGTGATTTACTGCAGCTCTTGGAGCTGAAGCTCATGGGCAGAGCGGATGTAGCTCGAACGCTGGAATGGCTGCAACAATAGAACAGGCGTCAGGATGATGCCATTCAGTAGATTTGGAGCGTTTGTCTGGTCGCAAGGGAAAGACAGCTGCGGTCAATGGAGGGTAGGGACTGCGGTTTGCTTGAATAGTGAGGCAGGCGCCTACACCAGTGAAACTATTATTGCTGTGCACGACGCTTTTTGGATCAATGATCAAGGTTTGCGCAGTCCTCGGCCGGAGCAGCTTGTTTAATGGCAGCGATACCACTTAGCACACGACTCAGTTACGGTGTCGGACAGTTATCCGACGGCGTCAAGCAATCTGCGTTTAGCACCTTCCTGTTTTTTTATTACAATCAGGTGTTGGGGTTGTCGGGCAGTCTAGCGGGTTCGGCCGCACTGCTGGCGCTATTGGTGGATGCAATCACTGACCCCATGGTGGGGCAATTGTCGGACCGACTTCAGTCGCGGTGGGGAAGGCGTCATCCTTTCATGCTAGCCGGGGCTGTGCCCTTTGGTATAGCGATATTTATTTTGTTCAGCCCTCCAGCTGATTTGTCCCAAGCGGCCTTGTTTGCGTGGATGCTTGGAGGTGCAATCAGCGTCAGGCTAATGCTTACGCTGTTTTATGTGCCCCACCTGTCCTTGGGTGCAGAGCTGGCCAAGGACTATTATGGGAGGACCTCACTGATTGGCTACCGGGTATTCTTCGCGTATGCCGGTATCCTGGTAACCAGCGTGGTCGGTTTTTCCCTGTTCTTTCCACCGTCAGAAATGTATCCCAACGGGATGCTCAACAAAGCCAGTTACCCTGGCTTTGGCTTGTTTTGCGGGATGATGGGTTCTACCGCCATGCTGTTGTCTGTTGCCGGCACCTGGCGGTCTATTCCTGAACTTAGCAAGCCGGTGATAACAGGCAATGAGTCTACCGCCTGGCTGGCGTTTATCGATGTATTCAGAACGCTGAAACTCGACTCGTTTCGGGTATTGTTTGCAGCAATCCTGATGTTTGCTACCCTGGCGGGAGTGTCACAAACACTGATGATTTACGTGGCAACATATGTGTTTGAGTTCAAGCCGGGGCACCTCGCCGGACTCGCAAGCTCAGTTTTAATAGGCATTATTTTTGCTTCGTGGGTGGCGCAGGGACTTTCTGCTCGTTTCGATAAAAAGCGGGCACTTAGAATCTGCGTGATCACTGGCGGATTTTTCGCATTCTCACCACAGATACTTTATTTCGGTGGGTTTTTGGGCCAGATAGATGATGCCCTGAAGTTCACCCTGGTATTTAGCGTCAACGGTATTTCGCAGATCTTTTTCATTGCCTACATGATCTTGCTCGACTCGATGCTGTCAGACAGTATCGATGAACATCAATTAGACTGCGGCAAGCGTGAGGAGGGCCTGTTTTTTGCTGCTCGCTCTTTCGCAACCAAGGCCAGCTATGGATTGGGCAGCTTTTTAGCGGGTATCGGTTTGGACATCATCGAGTTCCCCAAGTCGGCGACACCGGAGACTGTGCCTGTTGAGGCAATCATAAAGCTGGCAATCCTTTCTGGCCCGGTACTGTTGTTCTTTTTCATTGCCACCGTTTTGATTTCCAATCGTTATCCAATGAGTGAGGCAAGGCACAGGGAAAT
The DNA here is from genome assembly GCA_000156295.1 of marine gamma proteobacterium HTCC2148. GTDB lineage: Bacteria > Pseudomonadota > Gammaproteobacteria > Pseudomonadales > Halieaceae > Halioglobus > Halioglobus marinus. The sequence continues at coordinate 668 of DS999227.1, read as the reverse complement.
CATGGGAGCAATTGCGCAGCGTGAGAAGCTGGAATTTAAGGACTAAGTCGCGAGCCTCAGTTAAACGCAGAAGCGTTTCTGACCAGCAATTTAACCAGTATTTCGGCGTGCCTTTCAACCACTGCATCTGTTCTTGATTCAACATTAAACAGCAGTTCGCACTCAGGGGCGAAGTAGAACAGTGTTGAACTGGCGCTGATCAGTATGTAGTACCAGTGCACAAAATCTTCACGATCCAGTCCCAGGGTTTGGTTAGCGAGGGTTTCCATGGCAATGCAGGCAGGCCTGATATGGCCGTCTATGAGGTGTTGAATACGCCAGGACTTCGTTGTTGCTTCCTGGCTTACCAGTGCGCTGACCTCGGGATGAGAGGCACTAAAGTGCACGTAGAACCTGACAATAGTAGCCAGCTGCTCTTCCTTGGACAACTCCTTGAGAATTACAAAGCGCTGGTCAATTTTGCCGCGCATTTGCCCAAAACAGGCATCTGCCACTGCCCGCCAGAGCGAATCCTTGTCAGCAAAGTGATAAGCCACAAGCCCCCGGTGGACATCCGCCGATTTCTCTATGTCCCTGACGGTAACGCCGTCATAGCCGCGATAGGCGAACAGGTGCGTGGCCGCATCCAGCAGTTTTTGCCGGGTGATTTCGGTTCGCTCCTGAGTGCG
>DS999228.1 GCA_000156295.1 marine gamma proteobacterium HTCC2148 | reverse complement strand
GTCGCCGCATGGTTGCGTCTAATAATGCCAGCGCCCAGTTGGAAGAGGTGATTGTCACTGCTCAGAAAAGGGCTGAAACATTGGTTGAGGCCCCTGTTGCAGTGTCTGTGGTGACGGCACAGGAGATCAATGATCTGTCTATTTTTCAGGCGGACGAGCTCAGCAAATTAGTGGCCGGCATGGAAGTGCGTTACGAGGGAGACAGCAATGTCGGCGTGGGCCTGCGCGGTGTCGGTACGTTCGCACAACAGTCCGCGCCTGCGAGAGTGGGTGTATACCTGGATGACTTTTACATGGCATCGCAGGCAGCGGTTGCTCTAGCGTCTATGTTCGATATGGCTAATATTCAGATTTTGAAAGGCCCGCAGGGTACTCTTTATGGTCAGCCATCGCCCACCGGTGCGCTTGTAATGGCGTCTCAAGATCCCAATTTCGATGGCCTTAGCGGTCACATACAGGGTAGTTACATGGACCCTACCGGTTACAACGTGCAGGGAGCGATCAACGTTCCGGTTACAGACACCTTCGCTATCAGACTGGCAGGTCTGGTTGATGAGCGGGAAACAGGGACAAAAGTAGTGCGCGATCCTAGTGTGAACTTTATTGAAAAGTCACTCGACGAAGAGCGTAATCGCTGGGGCGCAAGAGTGAAGTTGCTGTGGGAACCCACTGAGGACTTTCAGGCTAAGTTAGCGTACCTGTACATGGAGAGCGATGCGTCTGAAACGTATCGAGTCGTGGAAGCGGTTGCCGGTGGAAACCCCAACCTGGTGAATTATCCGAATTTGAAAAAGGGCGCTCGCACATCGATTTCCGACAACGCTGACGAAACCAGCAAAGAAGACACTATGGTCACCCTGCATTTGAACTGGTCGGTAGGTGATGTCGAAATAAAATGGTTCAGCGGTATGCTTGAGTCTATCCAGAATGTGATTAGCGATCAGGATATCTACGACCTGCCGACAGGAATTCTTGAACAGAAAACCGAGTTTGGTGAGGGAGGGGGCAGCAACCAGCATGAGCTTCGTATCAGCGGCACAGCCTTTAATAACTGGGACTGGGTTGTAGGTGGATACTATGCAGATGCTGATTCACTGACCGGTGTTGTCGTCAATCAACACATTTACAATTCGGCGGCTGATCCAAGCCTGGGGAGCCAAGGCGTCTTTCCGTTCACCTTAGACATTCCAATTCCCTCGCGCATAAAAGCAATTTTCACACACAACACGATCGCCCTGACTGACGACACTGACCTGACAGTCGGTTTGCGTTATAACTCTTTCACACAGCGGGCTGGAAACGTCCAAAGTGGTGATTTTCTGTTTGGATCAAGTATTTTGCCCGGCGGCGAAATTACGGATCCAATTATAGTCATCGAAAATGCGTTTCCCTGTTTTGATGGCCAGGTGGCGCCTTGTGAATTGGGAGAATCGTATGACGTGAGTGAGTGGACGGGCACTGTAAAACTTTCGCACCAATTCAGTGACGCGTTAAACGTTTACGGCACACTGGATCACGCCTATCGTCCTGGCGCTGCTAACTTTGATACCACAGGAGTTTTTACTCCTGACCTGAATGCCTACGACGGTGAAGAAGTCGACAGTATGGAGGTGGGTGCAAAGGGTGAGTTATTCGGTGGTAGTGCCCGGTATACTGCAGCAATATATTTCAGCACTTATACCGATTATCAAGCGCGAGCTAATTTCGAAGCTTATAACTTGGCCACAGGCGCAAATGAAATTATTACTAATTCTCCGTGGGTCAATGTCGATGAGGCAGAACAGTGGGGTATTGAGGCTGACCTGCGCTGGTACCCGGTAGACAACTGGATGCTGTTCGGCGGTGTCAGCTATGCTGACGTTGAGTTCAGTGCCGGCGACATTCCCTGTACTGATCCCGGTCAGGCACCGGTCGGACCCGATAACCGCTACAATACGTGCTCTGCTGACGGCTTGAATGGCAGTGAACAGCCGCAATTTAATGCCACTTTGCAAACGGAATACACATTCCCGCAATTAATGTTCAATAGTGATGTTTACGTTGGCGCCCTGTACGCCTATCGTGGCGAAATTGAAGACATTCCTGGAGATACTACCGGCCGTTTGAATGCGGACGCCTATGGCACCCTGGACCTGTTCACAGGTCTGCGAGCGGAGAGCTGGACTCTGCAAGTGTTTGCCAAGAATATCACTGATGAGGATGGTGTCTACTCCCGGCGCCCGGTGGGCCTCGAGTACAATGAATTGACCATGACACCGCCACGTACTGTAGGCGTAACTGCCAGTTATAACTTCTGAGTAAACTCGCAGGACTCTTGCATAAACCCGGGCTCGGCCCGGGTTTTTTTTTGATCATTGATGAGAATAATTTCTAAAATATTTATTGTTGAGGGTTTATAAAATGGCTTATCAGTGCATTACCACAAGTCGCGAAGGTCGAGTGTTTATCCTTACTATAAACCGCCCTGAGGTAATGAATGCTATAAGCCCGGCGGCGAGCACTGAAATGTCTGCGGCACTGGATGAATTTGAATCGGATGATGCCCTCTGGGTCGCGATCATCACTGGCGCAGGTGATTCAGCGTTTTGTGCCGGTGGCGATATCAGTGTGATGGCAGAGGCAAAAACGGAAGAGGATTATCAGATGCCGTCCAGTGGTTATGGTGGCATAACGAATCGCACCAGTTGTTATAAGCCGATAATTGCGGCAGTAAACGGCATTGCCTTTGGTGGGGGGTTCGAGGTTGCCTTGGCCTGCGACATTATTGTAGCAGGAGAAAATGCGATATTTGGTTTGCCAGAACCCAAGATTGGCACGGCAGCTGTTGCCACAGGCATGCATCGCTTGGCGCGTGAAGTGGGCCTAAAATCTGCTATGGCTCTGTTACTCACTGCAGGTTCCATAGATGCAGAGCGCGCCAGGCATCTTGGATTGGTGGCTGAAGTGGTTCCGCAGTCGGATGTAATGGCAGCAGCGCGAAAGATTGCCGAACGTATTATGCGATGCGCGCCTCTGGCGGTTCAGGCAACTAAACAGTGCGTGCTGGAAGGACTCAACTACGCCGGTGTGCCGGCTGCGCAGCAGGCACAGGAGGCAGGAAAATTCGAACGCCTTGATGTCATGCTCAAAAGCGATGATATCCGCGAAGGCCTCAACGCCTTTATGGAAAAGCGCAGGCCCGAGTGGACGGGGCGTTAAATTCAGTCACTGCAAGACGGCTTGTTACGAACGCTGGTTGATCAGCAATAGGCGCCGCATCAAAAACGATCCCTATTTTTAATTGAACGGCCGCCTGAGCCGTCGACACTATTTAACAGGAGTACACATGAGGTTTTCACTATTAACCGGTCTGGGAGGCGTTGAAGATTATCTGGAAATCGCGCGCACTGCCGAGGACACAGGATTTAACTCGCTGGCGATACCGGACAGTATTTTCTACCCGGAAATTACTGAGTCTGATTATCCTTATATGAACACTGATTCGGTACGTCAGGTACTGGATGGTGTTCCCGTTCTCGATCCGTTTGTTGCCATAGCGACGATGGCGGCTGTCACTAAAAAATTGCGCTTTTATCCAGCGGTAATGAAAGTACCCGTAAGACAGCCCTTGGTGTTGGCCAAGGCCCTGTCATCGCTGGCGGTGGTTAGTGGCAACCGTGTCAGTCTGGGAGCAGGCCTGAGTCCATGGAAAGAGGACTTTACTTTCAACGGGGTCGATTTTGACGGGCGTGGCAAGCTGTTTGATGAGTGTCTTGAAATTATCAGGGCCGCGATGAGCGGCAATTACTTTGAGCATCAGAGCGATAACTTCGCCATTGGTCGTTGCAAATTATCACCAGCACCCAGTAATAATGTACCTATCTTGATAGGCGGGCATGCTAAACCAGCGCTTCGCCGTGCCGCTCGAATAGGGGACGGCTGGGTATCAGCCAATACGGACTACCAGACTTTACAGGGTCTGTTGTCTGAGCTTGCAGAAATGCGTCGGGAGTATGGGACTGATGAGCAAACCAATTTTGAGATTCATGCATTTGACGTCTATGCACGCAGTATCGACGACTATAGGCAGCTGGAGCAGTTGGGAGTTACCGATATCTGCGTGACTCCCTGGAACCCCTATGATCCAGACATTAACCGGGATAAAAAGCTCGCAGCCATAGAGAGTTTTGCAAAAGTGATTATCGAAAATTACTGACAGCGTTCGCTGTTACCTCGATCATCTTGTGAGATTGGTACTAAAAAACGGGCAGTGCAAAGCGTGCTAGAATTTTTCCGGGCGCAGCATGGCGTCATGTCCACCATCGACAAACAACATAGCTCCGCAGATGAACCCGGCGTGCTCACCTAACAGAAAGCTGGCGGCCTTGGCCATATCCTCGGGTTGCCCCGGGCGCCCCACCGGAATAGACGCAATGAATTGTTTGATGGCGTCGCCATAGGTGGGATCGTCTTCTACTGCTGCGCTCAGTGGCGTTTGCGTGTAGCCAGGACCTATTGCGTTCATGCGAATGCCTTGTGCGGCATACGCAGCTGCGTTGCGTCGCATCCAGATCGTAACTGCTTGCTTGGTGCCTGAGTAGACTGGTTGTCCTTGCATCTCGTCAGCCAGCGCACAGGCTTGATCGCCGTCGTTGTTGAGTAAACTTTCCACGAATGTGGGATTGGTTTTCATGGGTGCCGAGTTTGAAGATATCATTAGCACCGCCGATTTATGCTCCGCCAGGTGTTCTCTCAAGCCCTCGACCAAATCCACGCTACCAAAGTAGTTCACCTTGGTGATCAGGCGGTTGTTAGGTACGTGAGAGCCAATGCCTGCGCATGCGACCAAACCCTGGAGTCCGCTTGCTGTCATCTCGCGAATGGCTAGCACAGCGCTAGCGCGACCCTCTGGAGACGATAGGTCGGCAACGATATCTGCTTCCTGAATATCGATAGTTAATATGCTGTGGCCTTCCGATCGAAGCTGCTGCGCGATGGCCTTACCGATTCCGCTGACACCACCGGTGATCACGTATGTTCCCATGACTCTATCCTCTTAATTTTTATGTTTGATGGGAGGGGATTTTCACTTTACGTTGCGATTATCCAGTGTCAGTTCCCAGTCGGGTACATGCAATTGAGGTGTTTTACCGCCATCAACGGGCAGTACCACGCCAGTGATGAAAGTAGATTCGTCGGATGCGAGAAAGCAAACTGTATTGGCAAGATCCTCTGGCGTACCCAAACGCTGGATGGGGATTGAATTTGCCATCAACGTTTTCATTGCCTCGTTCTTCCCAACCGAAGCGTTCAGGCCTGGTGTTTCTACAGCGCCGGGAGCAACCACGTTGACGCGCACGCCATAGGGTGCAGCTTCCATCGCCGCACACATGCTGAACTGGTTAACTGCTGCTTTTGCTGCGGAGTATGCGCCGGCAGCCAAGCCGGCACGAAGGCTGCTAACAGAAGATATGTTAATGATGGATCCGCTGCCCTGTGGCTGCATCACTCGCAATGCAGCCTGAACGCCGATAAAAACGCTCTCCACGCAGACGCCGAAATTGGCTCGCCAGTCTTCTATATTCTGATCCAGAATCATCCCGCCGATCACCGTAGGCGCATTGTTAACCAGTATATCCAGGCGACCATATTTATTGGCGGTGTCGCTGATTAATTGGGCGAAGGCATCAATATCGCCAATGTCCAGCTCAACACCTTTGAACTTGCCATCAAACGCGGCGATCTCATCTCCAAGGCTATCCAGGCGCGGCATGCGACGAGCGCATGCAATGACCTGTGCACCTTCGCGCGCCAGTTGCAGCGCCGTCGCTCTACCGATGCCCATGCTGCCACCGGTGACGATTGCGACTTTGCCTTCAAATCGTTGTGCACTCATGTATCTAGCTCCAGAAATTCTGATATTAAGGGGTTAAAGCGCAAGCACTGCGGTTCCGGTGACATGAAACCCGCGGCTGTTTTTTCCGACGAAGTCCACACTGACCTGCTGGTCTTCACTGAGTGCTGAGACCTGGCCTTGCATCACCATAGTATCGCCAGGGACATTGGGCGCGAGAAGCCTGAAGCTCAGGTTTTTTAGACGGCTGGTCGGTCCCGCCCAGTCACTGAGATAGCGACCGCACAGGCCGCAGGTAGTCAGTATGTTCATAAAGATATCGGGCATGGCTGCGGCGCGCGCAGCAGGGGCGTTGTGGTGCACATCGATAAAATCCTGTGATGCCAGAGCCCCGCCAATAATTAATTTATGAGTAATGGGAATGGTCAGTTCAGGCAGCGCTTGTCCTGACTTTAGTTCGTTGAAATCCAAAGCCTTAAAGTCAGGTTCAGGCGTATCGGATGCCATTGCTCTGGCTGCAGTAGTAGACGTGTCTGAGTGTGCTGTGGCGTCTTCGGGCGAGGAGTCTGCCTTGTATTGGAAGTAGGTGATCAAAGCTTCAGCAAAGCAGTCTTCGGTGTGATCGAGGTACTCAACACGCTCAGTGACAAAGTAGCCTTGGCCCAATGCCGTAGTTTTCAGGGCGCTGATGCTAATCACCGTGGTGTAGTGGTGTGGACGATCTCCTTCCTTCAGATAGCGATGGAAGTTGATGTCATAGCTCACGGCTACATTGTCGGGGAAACCCCTTTCCGCCAGGGAATCAAATACCTCGTAGGGTGGGGCATCGGTGGAACCGGGAGCGTATGCCATATTGATATCACGCATCGTCCACATTTGCATTGTGGAGGGAGGCGCGATTGCGCCATCAACGCCGACGCAAGACTGATACACAGGATCGAGATACAGGGGGTTTTTGTCACCCATTGCGCTGCACCATTGCCAAATTTGTACCCTGCTGACAGCATTGTAGCTGTTGTAGGGTCCCAGGCGATTTCCTGTCATCGATTCAAGGTCGATCTTTTCGATAGCATTCACAAGTGATTTCTCAAAAATAACAGGCTAACGATAATATCTTCACTGGGGAGCTGCCAGCGCTGAATCAGTCTATTGCATAGACATATGCGACCACTGCAAATGCACTGGACCTTACAGATAAGGGCGGCTAGTGGCCGCCCTTGGTAGCGTTGCGACTGCTAAGTCAGCTGTGGCATTAGCCAATCAGACTGGCGGTACTGAGAAGCCGCCCCATACTGGCATGTAGTTATCGTCGTAATGGCTCGCCATTGAGGTGTGCAGGTCCTCAACTTCCCACTTCGTTGCTCCCTTGGGATTAACGAAAGCGTCGCGCAGCGTGGGCCTCTGGGCCACTTGTACTTCATTACCCCAGACAACATAGACCTCACCTGAGATCTTGCCGGCCTCAGGAGAGGCCAGATACCCCACCAGTGGAGCCACGTTGGCGGGGTCGAAAGCGTGAAAGCCGCCATCGGCAGGCGGTGCGAACATCTCGGCAGTCTGGCCGCCAGCTGTCATATCTGTGAGTGCACGGGGCATGATGACGTTGGCAGTGATGCCGTACTTGATGAGCAACTGGGCAGCGCCCATCGTCATTGCGACAATGCCGGCCTTAGCCGCGGCGTAGTTGGGTTGTCCCGCAGAACCATACAGTGCCGCTTCTGATGAGGTGCTAATCAATCGGCCGTATACCTCATCGCCGGCTTTGGCTTTTTCGCGCCAGTATTTGGTGGCATTGCGCATGTTGACGAAATGGCCGCGCAAATGAACACGAACGACAGAATCAAATTCTTCGTCAGACATGCCGAAAATGGTCTTGTCGCGACAAAAGCCAGCGTTATTGATCATGATGTTCATATCGCCGTAGCTATCCAGCGTTGCTTTCAGCAGGTTCTCAGCATCGGCAGAATCGGCGCAATCACCGTAGACGGCCATCGCCTCACCACCGAAGCTCTTAATCTCTTCGACAGCTGACTGTGCAGCTTCTATGGCATCGGGCAGGCCAATGTCATTGATGACAACGCGCGCACCCTGTTTCGCCAGTTGAATGGCTTCCTCGCGGCCCAGGCCGCGCCCGGCGCCGGTAATGACGGCAACTTTTCCGGTCAGGTCTCCCATTGAACTCTCTCCTTAAATACGTTCGATGATGGTGCCGGTGCCCACAGAGGAGCCGCAACACATGGTGATTAGCGCGGTGCTTTTGTCTGCCCGCTCCAGTTCGTGAAGGGCGGTAGTGATCAGGCGAGCGCCGGTAGAGCCGACCGGATGGCCCAATGCAATGGCGCCGCCGTTGACATTTACTTTATCGAGGTCTGCGTTATGAACTTTAGCCCAGGACAGTACTACCGCCGCAAAAGCTTCGTTGATTTCGACGAGGTCGATATCATCCATGGTCATGCCACTGCGCTTGAACAGTCGTGTGGTCGCATCAACAGGGCCGTCCAACAAATAATAGGGATCTGTGCCCACTACACAATCCGAAATGATACGAGCTCGGGGTTTCAGGCCGCGAGCCTTCGCTTCCTCAGCCGTCATCCACAAGACGGCGGCTGAGCCGTCGGAAATTTGGGAAGAGTTGCCTGCTGTGTGAATATTGCCTTCCATCACCAGCCGCAGTTGGCTCAGGCCTTCCAGAGTAGTATCGCGTAAACCCTGATCGCGGGAGACGGTTCTGGTTTCACCGGTTGGCGCTCCATCTTCGCCCAGTATCGGAGCCTCGACCGCGAAGGTCTCACGATCAAATCGGCCTTCGTCCCAGGCCTGCTTGGCTTTACGCTGTGAGTGGTATCCCAGTTCATCTGCCATGGCCTTGGTGATCCCTCGATTGTCAGCAATTCTTTGAGCGCTGGAAAACTGATCCGGGCTAGAGTCCCAGGGCCACTCTGATGGAATAAAGTAACCGGGCCCGTTCATCACATTAGCGCCCAGCCCGACTCTGCTCATCGACTCCACGCCACAGGCAATGCCGATATCAATTGAGCCAGTGCCGATCATCGATGAAATCATGTGATTCGCTGTTTGCGCGGAGCCGCACTGGTTGTCCAGTGTGGTGCCTCCAGCAGTGTATCCCTTGCCCAGGTTGAGCCAAGCGTTGCGGGTAATGTTACTGGATTGCTCGCCTGCCTGGGTCACACAGCCGCCTGCGAGGTAGTCCACGTCGCTGTACTCGAGGCCACTGCGCTTCATGATCTCCGCCAGTGACAGGCCCAGGAGTTCAACGGCATGGAAACCACTCAGGTCGCCGACAATGGGTTTGCCACGGCCAATAGGCGTTCTGACTGCTTCTACAATGACTGCTTCGCGCATGTTCGATCCTCATCAGGGGGAATCCGGCGTCGCCGGACAGAAATTCGGTGGGGCCCTAGTCTACGTTAGACAAGGCCGGTAGCAATAACATATTGCGCCATTGCCGGATGCCTATTGTGCCGTTTTCGCTGATCCAGCTACAGGGCGTAAACTCGATAAAAGACAATGGTTTAGCTGGTTAGCCTGAGAGCTGTTCACTGTGGCGAGGGGCTCGCGGCAGTCGCTTCTGTCCGTAAAATACAGCCATCAGTCTTTACAGAGATAACAGTGTGAAACAGTATAAATACGATGATATAGAAGGCATGCAGGAACTGCTGTCAGAAGAGTTCGGTAGCTGGAGCAGCGAGGTTGAGGTCAGTCAGGACATGGTGAACCAGTTTGCAGAGTTGACGGGAGATGACTACTGGTTGCATACCGACCCGGAAAAAGCCAAAACAGACAGCCCGTTCGGTTGCACTGTGGCCCACGGTTTTCTCACCTTGGTATTGATTCCGAAAATGCGCGGTGAGCAAAGTTATGAGGTCATCGGGTTTAACAACATGTTGAATTATGGTTCCGATAAGCTTCGATTTACCGGTGTGGTGCCGGTGGGTTGTTCCATCCGCAGTCGCAGTCGGATCAAGGAGATAAGCACTACGGCCAAGGGTACCAAGATGGTCATGGAACAGCATATTCATGTGGTCGGTCAGGACGAACGGCCGGCGGTGATCTACGAGCTGATTTTTATCTATATGTAATTTTAAAGCGCGGCCCACTGAGGGCGAATTCCATAACGCTATCCATTGAACGCCCGGATCGCCAGGTAATCCCGTGACAACTCCTTCGGGTCGAAACCATAGATGCCCGGCGATGTCTCTCTTGGCTTGAGAATAGCCTGCAATCTTCCCTGAGGATTAAGTACCAGCAACGCAATACCATGGTTCACCCGATAGCCCTGTTGGTCGAGGCTGCCATCGGGCTTGAACATGAGGTCGAGGCTGGAAGCGATTCCCAGGCTATTTTCGAAAGCGAGATGGGTATTGTCCGGGTCATCAAGATGGGTCAGGCCGATGATGTCAGCATCAAAAAACGGCAGGTAGTTGGCCAGCTGTGCTGCGGTATCGCGGCGGTGGTCGACGGAATAAAACAAAATCTTGGGCTTGCTACCAGAGTCCATCTCCTCTTTCATTCTGGTTAATTGAGTGAGGGTGGTGGGGCAGACGTCTGGACATGCAGTAAACCCGTAAGACACAAGATGCCACTCTCCCAGCAGGTCCTTGTTCGAAAATTCATCACCGAGATGATTGATCAATTCGAAGTCGGCCAACTCACGAGATTCGATAAGCAGCACTCCCTGGATTTGCGGCGGAGGAACAGCACGATTAATCCAGGATACGATCACTGCGATAAACAACACGCTATAGGCGATGCTGAAGCCCAGGCGCATGCGATTGCGAGATGAAAAATGCATGTTAGCGATCGAAATAGGTGAAGCGCGTCAGATAGGTATAATCCCCCTCTATTGTCATCAGCGTGATAAGGACACCGATAGCAATAATGGGTAACCCCAGCGTGTATTTAAGACTCAGGCGTTCCCAGGAGAGATGCATAAAAATCGAAATAATGAAGCCGGCTTTCAGGAACATAAATATCAGAATGAGGGTCCATCGCAGATAGCCCTGTACCTGGAACCAATCCACCAGGTATGACAAGGTGCTTAATACGAACAAGAGTATCCATACCTTCAGGTATATCCCAATTGGATGCTGTTGGCCTGCAGTTGTGTCGTTCATAGTGTTACCTCACCACAGATAGAAAAAGGCAAAGATGAATACCCAGACTAAGTCGACGAAGTGCCAATAAAGGCCAGTTATTTCGACGATTTCATAACCTTTTTTCTCATAGTCCCCCCGCCTCACTTTGAATGCGACGACAGAAAGATAGATCACACCGGCAGTAACGTGCAGACCGTGAAAGCCGGTGATCATAAAGAATGTGGAGCCAAACTGAGCGGCGCCCATCGGGTTACCCCAGGGCCTCACTCCCTCCTCAAAAATCAATTTGGACCATTCGAAGGCCTGCATGCCCACGAAAGATGCGCCCAGAAGGGCGGTGGCGGCCATTAGCATAACGGTCTTTGATCGGTTGCCGCTGTAGGCGAAGTTCACAGCCATCGCCATGGTGCCGCTGGAGGTGATAAGCACAAAAGTCATTATCGCGATCAGTACCAGAGGTAGATGGGAACCGAACAGCGTCAGTGCGAAGACTTCACTGGAATTGGGCCATGGCTCAGTTGCCGCCAGGCGTGCGTGCATATACCCAGTGAGAAAAACGCTGAAAATAAAGGTATCCGAGAGCAAGAATATCCACATCATCAACTTGCCCCAGGGCATGTCGAAGGTCTGCTTGTCTGCCGACCAGTCGGAAACCATGCCAGGCACACCGGGTGATGTATAGCTGCTGCTCTTGTCTGTCTGCAGACTCATTCTCTGCTCCTCAGAAGCCGCACATGGCGGCCAGCGCGTTAATGGTTTGAGGTGAGCTGGCCAGTAATGCAAATAGCACCATCCAGACACCCAGTAAGAAATGCCAATAGGTGGCACAAAGTTGCAATGGTTTGGCAATCGCAGTGACAGAATCCACTGCCCATGTTTTCGAGGCCAGGTAGCCGAGAACAATAAGGCCACCAACAAGGTGCAAGCCATGCACAGCTGTCAGTAAATAGAAGTAGCTGTTGGCTGGGTTGGTGCTTATATAGAAACCAAGCTGAGACAGCTGCTGCCAGAGTTGTAACTGTGCGAACAAAAACAATACGGTGAAAAACACGGCCGCACTGACGAAACCGATAGTGCGATTTTGCCGCTCTTGCTGAGCGCTCCATATCCCGGCCTGCATTGCGGCGCTCGCAAGAATCAGGAACGAGGTGTTAAGCCACAGACGAGAAGTGTCGGTAAAGGGCTGCCAAGGTGCGCCGGCCAGTGACTGAAAGTCAGGGTATTGTGACCGAGCGAGATAGGTGATCACAAAAAGGAAGAACAGTACCCCAACGACCGCAAGAATGAATCGCAGCGCAATGCGTGCGGCTGCAACCGAGTCTACTTCAGGTATTAGATTCAATTGCTCGCTGGCCTGGGTAAGCCAGGGCTTCTGCCTGAGTGTCTGCAAGGGTCGAATCATTTTCAGCTTGCCTCGCCGGCTGTGTGTTCTTCGGGGCTTACGGGGTGGTTTTGGGGAATAAAGTCTTCCTTGGCGCCGGGAACGCTAAAATCATACGCCCAGCGATAAACCTGTGGCAGCTTATCGCCCCAATTGCCGTGATGCGGAGGCACATCTTTTGTTTGCCACTCGAGACTGGTGGCACCCCATGGATTGTGTGCTGCCTTTTCTCCGTAGCGCAAGCTCCAAAAAATATTGTAGAGGAAGATCAACTGCGACAGCCCTACGATGAGTGCAGAAATCGTGATGCTGGCGTTAAGCGTCTGAGCAGACTCAGGAATGAAATCGGTGTCTCCCATTGCAAAGTAACGCCTTGGCACACCGAGAACGCCGATATAATGCATTGGCAGGTAAATGGCATAGGTGCCCAGGAAAGTAAACCAGAAGTGAGCTTTGCCCAGGGTGTCACTGAACATGCGCCCCGTTATGAGTGGGTACCAGTGATAAATGGCGGCAAACAACACCATGATTGGTGAGACCCCCATTACCATGTGGAAGTGAGCCACAACAAAATAGGTGTCAGACAAGGGCAGGTCGATGGTGACGTTACCCAGGAATAATCCGGTGAGCCCGCCGTGGGTAAAGGTAAATATGAACCCTATTGCAAACAGCATTGGAACAGTGAAATGGATATTTCCTCTCCATAGCGTCAGAACCCAATTATAAACTTTGATCGCCGTGGGTACTGCGATGATCAGGGTGGTAGTGGCAAAGAAAAACCCGAATGCAGGGTGCATGCCGCTAACGTACATATGGTGAGCCCAGACGACGAAGCTCAGGCCTCCGATGGCCACAATGGCCCATACCATCATTCGGTAGCCGAAAATATTTTTGCGTGCGTGTGTAGCAAGAACGTCAGAGACCATGCCAAAGGCGGGTAGGGCGACAATATAAACTTCAGGATGGCCAAAGAACCAGAACAGGTGTTGAAACAGCACCGGGCTGCCGCCGGTATAATCGAGGCTCTCGCCCATAGAAACCAGGGCGGGCATAAAAAAGCTGGTACCGATAACTTTATCCAGCATCATCATGATGGCACTGACAAGCAGCGCGGGAAAGGCCAATAAACCCAACACAGTGGCAGTAAAAATTCCCCAAATTGTCAGAGGCATTCGCATCAGCGTCATACCGTGAGTGCGCGCCTGTAAGACAGTGGTGACATAGTTTAAGCCGCCCATGGTGAAGGCGATGATGAAGATCGCCAGTGAAGCCAGCATTAAAATGATGCCCCAGTCATAGCCCGGTGTGCCCTGCAAAATTGCTTGTGGAGGGTAGAGCGTCCAGCCGGCCCCGGTTGGTCCGCCGGGAACAAAAAAGCTCGCCAGCAGAACGATAACTGAAAGCAAGTAAGTCCAGTAACTCAGCATGTTCATGTAGGGAAAAACCATGTCCCTGGCGCCGATCATCAGTGGAATGAGGTAATTACCAAAACCGCCCAATAGCAGGGCAGTGAGCAGATAAATCACCATGATCATACCGTGCATGGTGACGAACTGGAGATAGGAATTGGGGTCGATAAAATCAAAGCTGTCAGGAAAACCGAGCTGCAGTCGCATTAGCGCGGACAAGACTAGCGCGACCAGACCGACAAACACCGCCGTGAGCCCATACTGGATTGCAATGACTTTGTGATCTTGACTCCAGACATATTTGGTAATAAAAGTGTCTGGGTCGTGCATGGTGTCAATCTGGTCTGCAATGGCAGTGTGTTGCATTGATTACCCCCGCTTTCTTAGTGTTCCATTTTATCTTTGTGTTTTCACATGGTGTTGAGATAGGCCAGAAGATCATTTACTGATTGTTCGTTGTGCAGTGCCCGGGACATCAGAACCATTTGGTTGCCGTAGTTGTCTTTCTTGTGAGCGCCCCTGATTCCGCTGCGGAAGTTTGCCAGTTGACGCTTAAGGTACCAGTCGTGCTGTCCCGACAATTTTGGAGCTTGCAGTGCATAGTTTCCCTGGGCCTCGCCGCCATGACATGCGCCGCAAGTGACATAGTGGTCTGCTCCCTTCGCGACGTTGCCAAGCAAAGAGCTTTGCATGTCTACTGCCGGCAGCGACTCTATGTAAGCGACCATGTGGCGGACTGCATCATCGTCAGCAAGCATGGCCGCCATGGGTGCCATTTGTTGGCCATAGATATCATCCTTATGCGAGCCGCGTACGCCATCCTTGTAGTACTGAAGTTGTCGCTCCAGATACCAGCCCTGTAAGCCTGCGAGAGCTGGCGCGTTTAGTGCCACGTTTCCTTCGCCCATGGCACCGTGACAGGCGCTACACACTGCGTACTGACCTTCTCCAATGCTAGGGTCTCCGGCGATTCTTCCCTGCATCATTTCCCAGGTAGGTTGCTCTGCCAGCCATGCATTGAAGTCATCACCGGTATTAACGATCACTTGGCCACGCATGGCGTAATGGGCGATGCCACACAATTCCATACAAAGGATGTCAAAATTTCCGGTACGCGTCGGTGTAAACCAGAGGTAGGTCACTGTGCCTGGAATCAAGTCCATCTTTACGCGAAATTGCGGCACGGCAAAGTCGTGGAGAACGTCCTTGGAGCGCAGCAGGACTTTTACTGGACGGTCGATCGGAAGATGTAGGTCCTTATTTCGCACCAGGACATCGTCTCTACCTGCAGCGTCGTCTGGCGCCATACCAAACGGGTTATCCGGGCCGACATGGCGTGAATCGACTTTGCCGAGTACGCCGTCCTCACCAGGGAAGCGATAGCTCCATTGCCACTGCTCACCTACCACTTCCACAATATCGGCATCTTCCGGCGGATCGATAAAATCAGCCCAGACAATGAGTCCTGGAGCCAGCATGGCGACTACGCCAACGGCAGTAATACCGGTAAGCCAAATTTCCAGCTTCTTGTTCTCGGGCTCGTAGTGCGCTCTGCGGGATGGGTCGTGGCGATAGCGGAAGATGGCATAGGCCATAAAAAGATTAACGGCTACAAAGACAAAACCTGTTATATAGAGAGTGATGTCAACGGTAGTGTCGACGGCACCCCAGTTGGAAGCTAGCGGAGTAAACCACCAGGGACTTAGCCAGTGAAACAACAGGGTAGCTATTACCAGTAAAACCAGTGCTATCGCCAGCTTCATCGACCATCTCCCTGCTTATTTATTGTTATTTATCTGCCAGTCATGACTGCTTTGTTACAATGCCTGCTACATTGCTACTGATCTGCCTGCACAGATCAAGGTGCTAGTTGCATAAACCTGGACCATTTCTGCTGTGCCATGACAACTAATTTTGGAGTGGCGCTGCCCAGGCCCGCATCTTCAAGGCCAGGATGTGAACTCACCACTTGACTCAGTATTTGCTCCTGGTCCGGGTCGAAATCAACGAAAAGAATGTGTTTGCCTTCTTCCAAATCGTCTTGAAACCGGGCGAAGTCGACGTGTGGTTCCTGTATACCAATCAGCCCTCCTTCCCAGGTGCAGAATCCGAGCACGATCACTGACAAAAATATTGCGGGAACCCAGGTGTAAGTCTCGCTAATACCCGTGACCCAAGCGATAAATAGTACTGCTATAGCAGCTAAAACCCCTACGACCGCGCCGCGTTCGGTACCGTGAACGACATCTTTTTTGAGCACGGCTTCGACTTGATGTAGGTGGTGTTCTTCTACACCGGTGTCGTCATTACTAAGAACGTGAATCTGTGGAGTGGTGACACCGGCTGCTTCCAGGTCTTTCTCGATCTGTTCCAGGTCATCCAGGTCGGTGCTGATGTAGTAGTGTCGTCGCATACCGTGCTACCCCTTTATCTGGCTTTATTTTGCCGGGCTATCACGAAATTACCGTCGTTAGAGAATTCCGCAGGCCGGACAACTCATGACCAAAGCCTTCAAATTTATTACTCGCACTTTCAAGCGCGAGTGGTGTGATGGCTTATACCGAGTATAGCACTCGGGTATAAGGAGAAAAGTGTAAGTTCCGTTTGGTGCTATTCAGGCCTGTTTTTAAGGCCTTTTAGCGATTTAAAAAATGATGGATAGACGAATATGCTATTAAAACCGTGATAATTTCGATTTTTTGAAAGATATTTTTTTTGAAAAAAAGAAAAGTACTGCTTTTTAAGACTATTTAGCTACCAGCAGCATTTTTTTAAGACGCATTAGTTGTTAAAAAAAAACCAGTTTTAATCCTCTGGTATGCGCAAAGGCTTTAATATGATGGCCGCGACACAACAAACACAGGCAAATAAAACAAGGCTGTTTGAATAGGTTCCCAGTTCGTCATACATCCTTCCTATTATGGCGAAGCCGGGCATGACGCAAAGCGTTATTATCGGGCCCATTAAACCCATTGCGCGGCCAAAGCTGGCAAGCCCGAACACTTTTGCCATTAACGCGCCCCAAACGGGCAGCATGCCGCCGGCCGCGAGACCCAGCAGGGCAGACCCTACTAGCATCCACAGGTATTCCGGTTCTGTTGCCAGGACCAAAAATGCGCTGGCTACGAGTGCCTGAGCAACCCAGAGCGCGGCCTTGAGACTGAATTTATCGGCGGCCATGCCGAAAAGGATTTTGCCGCAAAAGCCGGCGATTGCTACTGACATAATCAGGGTTGATGCCTGCTCTTTACTGCCGCCCAGGTTGATCGCATAAGGCGTGAGATTAGAAAGTACTGCGGAATAAGCGCTGAATAATAAACCCAGGCTCAAACCGAGGTACCAAAACCCCGGGGTTGAAAGAATAGCTTTCATATCAAAATTTTGTCGTTGCTCTGTGTCTGCTGAGGCGGCTTGATTGCCTACCTCTGCCGATAGACCCAGGTCTGCGGGTTTTGACCTTATGGTCAGGATGACGGCAGGCAGCATAATTAACAGGATGCAGTACGACAGGTTTTGGACTGCAGCCCGCCAGCCCCCTTCGCCCAGCCAGTGACTGATCAAGGCAGGTATGAGAACACCACCCACCGAGGTGCCCAGGGCTGCAATGCCAAGGGCACGACCGCGACTGCTGGAAAACCACCGGGAGATAACCGCGGAACTGCTCATAGGGCCCACCAATGAGCTGGAGACAGACATCGTCAAAGCAAATGCCAGAATGTATTGAGTAATGCTGGTTGAAGCTGCCAAAGCGTAAAGACCCAGCGCACAGAGCAGGGTACCTGTGATCATAATAATCCTGACTGAGTAACGATCAATCAGGAAACCACCCAATGGTTGAAGAAACAGCCCCAGGAAAGTTGCGCTGGTGAGGCTGTACATGACCTGTTCGAGTGAAACGCCGAACTCTGCTCGCACTGGTGCAACAAGCAGGCTCACCGAATAGGTAAAAAAGCCAACTACGAAAAGCTGCGCCGTGAACGCGCCGCCAACTATTCTCCAGCCGTAGAACATCTCGTTAACTTATCCGATGTTGCGTTATGACGCAGTTATTATTTTTCCCTTGTCTGCGCAGTAGAGATTAGTGCGGTGCTCCATCAACCGACTAGTCAAGCTTACCAAGAATCGCACCACCGGTAGGAATGCCTACGCCGGAAGTCACCAATGCATGGTCAACATTTTTACTGGGCTGGTTCAGGGATTGTCCCCGCACCAGCCTGGTTGCTTCCACCAGGCCATTGACGCCGTGGATATAGGCTTCACTAAGCTGGCCACCGTGGGTATTGGTAGGTAGGCGCCCATCAGCTCGAAGGGCACCGTCAAGGACGAAGTCGCCCGACTCGCCAAAGCCACAGAAGTTCCAAGCTTCCAGCTGCCACAAAACAATGGGCGAAAACGCATCGTAGATAACGGCAGCGTCGATATCATCAGGAGTAAGCCCGCTCATCTGGTACACATTCTTGGCGGCTATTTCCATTTCTGGAATGGCGGCAAATTCGTCGCGGTAGAACGAGGTCATCTGTTCCTGGTCGGGAGCAGAGGCCTGAGCCACGCCGCAAACAGTAACGCCGGGCTGCCTGAGATCGCGCGCTCGTTCAGGGGTGGTCAGAATTATCGCCGAAGCGCCATCACTTTCCTGGCAGCAATCAAACAATGCCAAAGGGTCAGCGATCATCCGCGCCGCGTCGTATTCGGCTCGATCAAATGAGCGTCCGTGGAAGAACGCATTCGGGTTGTTTACCGCGTACTCACGGGTGGAATGAGCGACCTCAAACAGTGCATCCTTGGTCACGCCGGTGTTATGCATCCAGCGCTGGGTGAACATCGCTACCCAGGAAGCGGGGGTAAGCAGGCCATAGGGCATGTACCAGCCCCAGTGAATTGCATCAGCGGTGGTGATCTCGCCAGAAACCCCGCTTGAAAAACGGTGGCCGGACCGCCCGTTGAGTGCGCGAAAGCACACCACAACTTCGGCCATGCCCGTTGCAATCGCCATCGTCGCCTGGTGAAGCGTGCCAGTGGCGGCACCGCCACCGTAGTGTGAGCGTCCCCAGAAATTCAGTCCACCACAGCCCAGGGCGCGGGCGACTTCTATTTCGTCGTTGCTGTCCATGGTGAAGGTGGCCATGCCGTCTACATCCGATGGCTGCAGGCCGGCATCATCCAGAGCTGTTTTGATAGCCTGCACTGCCAGGCTTAGTTCCGAGACGCCGGAGTCCTTGCTGAACTTGGTATTGCCTACGCCGACAATAACGGCCTTGTCTTTAATATTAGCGACCACGACTCAGCCCTCCTGTGGCAATGCCAGTTTTACGGTGCCCTGCATATGCATGCCCCAAATATTGTTTTCGCCCAACACAGCAACGTTGACCTCACCCGTACTGTCATCTTTTTCGGTGACTTCTCCGGTAATGGTCATCACCATGCCGGGAACGTTCGGTGCGCCCAGCTTAAGATCCAGTGATTTGATGCTGGCATCCGGTCCGCTCCAGTCGGTGACGAAGCGGCTCATCAGGCCCTGGCTGGTGAGAATGTTCATAAATACGTCCGGTAAGCCGGAGGCCTGTGCGACTGATTTATCGTGATGAACCGGTTCGAAGTCGCGGGTCGCCAGGGCGCCGCCAACAATTAGTCCGCTGCTGATATCAATATCCAGGGGGGGTAATTTGTCACCGACAGATACGTCGGCGCAGCTCAATGTCTGATATTCGCTCATTGCTTTGCTCCTGGTTACGCCGGGTAGAACTGTGGCAGGGTGTTTTTTTCGTCGACTTGTTCCACTTTACCTTTCAGTCTCATGCCTATGTAAACGTCAGAGGGCTCGCAGCCCACGACATTTGACACAATGTTTGTTCCCTCACGCAATTTGATCACCGCACAGATTAGCGGATACTGATACCCGGGAATTTTTGGGTGGTGCAACTCGGTGTAAGACAGAACCTCACCGTCCAGACTGGATTCGATGGAGTCCCACTCCATTGACTGACACTCACCACACATTGGGCGGGGAGGGTGGCGCAGGGTCTGGCAATTCTTGCAGCGCTGAATTAACACCTGGCCGTTGTCGCAGGCGTCCCACCACCAGCCATTGTCGTGGCCACGGGGAGAGGCAATGCGGCTGGGTACAGCCAGCTTTTCTTCAGCGGCAGCAGCAGGCTGCTCCTGCGGAATAAACTTGAGAACCCGAAATCGTTGAGTACCGATTTTCTCGTTGTTCTGGTCGGTGAACGTCGCCAGGGTTTCGAAAAAATAACCGGGCCCGCGCGCGGTAGATTTTCGCTCGGAAAGATTATCTATTACCATCTCAACATGGACGGTGTCACCGGGGCTGACTTCCCTAAAGTACTCCTGCGTGACATTAGTGCCCAGTACGCCGGTGAAGCCATATTCGTTAAACAGTTCAACCATGTCAGTCTGGGGATCTGAGGCGCGCCCCGTGGTCACCGTATAGCCTTCCTGATTCCACACATACAGCATGGCCGCGGGGGCGATGGTTTTGCCGCGCGCGCTGCTGGCAGACCACTCCTCGTTGGTGTAAGCGGGGTTGTTGTCGCCCATTACCTCGGTCCAGTGCCTGATCATGGCTGGGTTCACTGCGTCTGCAGCGGGCGTTCTTGCACAAACCTGCGCGCCTGAGTAGGCGTAGATTTTTTCTTCGAAGGCGTTTTGCTCTTCAGGTGTCATTGAACAAGCTCCAATCGGGTTGTTGTTTGATGTCAGTTCTAACGATGCTGGGGCATGCCTAGGCCGTGAGTCGCTACCAGGCCTCGCAGCACTTCCACTACGCCGCCGCCAAAGGTGTTAATGGTGGCGCGACGGTATTCATGTTCCAGGTTGCCATAAAGAACAGCACCTTCACTGTCGCCGGCAATAAGCGAGTGCGGTCCCACCACGTCCATCAACAGGCGGCATATTTCTAATATGATTTCGGTGGAATAAACCTTAATTGCAGAGGGGAACACCGGGCTCATTTCTTCCTGGTCCAACTGCCAGGACATGCGGGCATTCATCACCCGCATGGCTTCCAGGTGTGCGTAGACCTCGGCAAGGTTACGCTGGGCACCGGGATTGTCTATCACCCGTTGTCCATCGGCTCCCTTGGTGTCGTGGACCCAGTTCATGACATCTCTGAATATTTTCCAGCCCTGAATTCCCCAGGCGGCAAGCCCAATGCGCTCATGATTGAGTTGTTCAGTGATCAGGCGCCATCCAGCGTTCTCTGCACCAATAATCATGTCCAAAGGCACCTTCACGTTCTCGTAATAGGTGACATTGGTATGCACACCACCCATGGTGTGGATGTCGCCACGAGAGAAACCAGGATCGCTGGTTTCGGCCACGAGTATTGATATTCCCTTGTGCTTTGGTACGTCGGGGTCGGTACGAACCGCGAGAAAAACATAGTCGGCGCCTTCGGCACCACTGGTGTACAGCTTGTTACCGTTCACAAGGTAGTGGTCATCGTGCTTCACGGCAGAGGTCGTCAGAGCTGCGAGGTCAGTGCCAGCCGAGGGCTCGGTGTAGCCAATTGAGAAATGTATTTCACCCGCTGCAATGCCGGGCAGGAAACGCTGTTTTTGGGCCTCTGTGCCCTGGCTCATCAGTGCCGGGCCGACGGTATTGAGAGTGACGAAGGGCGTCGGGGCGCCAGCGAGGAGGGCTTCTTCATAGCGGATCAGCTGTTCTGATTCAGTCAGGCCGCGCCCGCCATACTGCTCGGGCCAGCCTACAGCCAGCATTTGATCCTTACCTTGTTGGCGAATGAGTTCCTTATAAAGGTCCCCGCTCTCTGCGTTGCGGAGCTCTTCTCGATATTCCGGCTTGATCAGGCTGGAAAAATAGGCGCGAAACTCTCTTCGCAGCTCTTTCTGTTCGGTGGTGTATTCGACGTGCATGGCCTGTTCCTCATTCGCGATGACACAATAATATTGAAATTGAATTCAAATTCAACTATTTTATTCACATGTCGAAATCAGCAGTCATCGAAAAAAGCCATGAGAAAGCGCTCAGTGCACGGGGGCAGAGGGCCCGCGCTCGTCTAATGGCGGCGGCCTTGGTGGTGCTTGAGCGCGACGGCTACCATAAAATGCGCATCGTAGACGTGACCCGGGAGGCCGGCGTGGCTCAGGGTCTGTTCTATCACTACTTCAAGGACCTGAAAACGCTCACTGTCGAAGTATTGACCGAGTTTGCTGAGGCTGCGAGGGACCCTGCGGAAATAGAGAAAGATGTCGAGCCCGGAGATTGGTACAGTCGAATTCATGCTTACAACCTGGTGATTGTTCGAAGCTATGCTAAGCGTCCAGGTGTAATGCGCTGTCTGCTGCAGCTGGCTGACGAAGATCCGGATTTTGGCAGCATGCTGCGGAACAATTATCGAGAGCAACTGATGTGGCTGGTTGAGCGAATGCCTGGCCTTTTCCCGGATGTGAAGTTCAAAAAAAATCAGGCCTTGATGGTGGTTTACTCGTTAGCTGGCGTCGGGGAGGGGTTGATTAGAGAGTACTTTATCAATCGCAGCGAGCCGTTAATGGCCGCAAATTTGAGTGTAAATCAGTTCGCGGAATTGATGTCCACCATGTTCTATCGAGCACTGTTCCTTGAACATCCGGAGCAGAATCAACTTAAATATACACGCAATCTGGCCGCCATGGTCAGGAGACACTGAGGCAGTAAAGGCATGGATTTCAATTACACAGAAGACCAGAGTGCAATCCGAGAACTCGCTTATCAAATTTTTACTGATCGAGCGACGGATGAGTTTCTGTTGAATTTTTCTCGCGGTGAAGAAACTTACGATAGCGGCTTGTGGACCACCCTTGCTGAGCAAGGTTTGCTGGGAATTGCTGTGCCGGAAGCGGCCGGCGGCAGCGGACTTGGACTGACCGAGCTGTGTCTGATGCTCGAAGAGCAAGGTAGAAGAGTGGCGCCGATACCGCTTTTTTCCTGCCTCGTTTTGGGCGGGTTACCCATTGCGGAGTACGGCACTGATCAACAGCAGCAAAAGTGGCTGACTGAATTGGCCAGTGGACAATCCAAGTTCAGTGCGGCTATTGCCGATCTAGGGATGAACAGTGCTTTAACCACGTCTGTTACGGCTGTTCGCGGAAGTGACGATAATTGGACACTCAATGGAACCAAGGCACTGGTGCCCGATGGTGCGGTGGCAGATTATATTCTGGTGCCTGCCGCAACGGGCGAAGACGAGACCAGCGTTTTCGTTGTGCCAGTGGCGCAAACCGGGGTGGACCTGACCGCAGTAGAAATCGGTATTTCCGGGCAGAGAGCTGCCCACCTGACCTTAGACGATGTCCATGTGACCAGCGAAGCGTTGCTAGGAGCGCAGGGTCAGGGCAACACAATTGTCGACTGGCTTGAAGAGCGTGCCAACATTGCACATTGTGCGCAGCAGGTTGGGGTGACGGAAGAAGCGATGAAGCGCACCGCGCAATACGTCAGCGAACGCAACCAGTTTGGCGTTCCACTGGGCAGCTTCCAGGCTCTGGCTATGCGCATGGCAGATAGTTACATCGATGTAGAAGCTATCCGCACCACCTATTGGTTGGCACTGTGGTGCCTGAGCAATGGCAAGGAGGCACGAGCCGAGGTTCGCGCTGCCAAATGGTGGGCCTGCGATGCATCGCATCGTGTGGTCTGTACCGCGCAGCACTTGCATGGAGGCATGGGAGCAGACGTTGAATATCCCATTCATCGCTTTTATCTGTTGGCGAAGCAGATCAGCTACTCGCTGGGCAACGCGGGCCAGCAGCTGGAGAAGCTGGGCGAACTTTTGGCGGCTGACCGTACGCTCGGTTTCCGCTCTCTGGAGGTTTGACGGAGTCGCCTGCCTCTTGTTCGTCGCTAGCGATCCTCGGGCCTAACCGGCCCGAATGCCTTGGGTACAGGTTTTAGTAGGGCTTGTCCCCATCGATGGTAATACGCTCCATTCTTCGATGTGCCGGGAAATAGTCGTTGATAGGCTTGTGCTGGGTGCAGCGGTTATCCCAAATCACCAGGCTGTTGGCCTGCCAATGAAAGCGGCAGGTGAATTCGTCTGTTGTTACATGCTTATACAGAAAGCCTAATAGGGCATCGCTTTCATCGCGGCGTAACCCGTCGATGTGGGTGGTGAACAACTCATTCACGAATATCGCTTTCTTACCTGTTTCCGGGTGCGTGCGTATGACTGGGTGGCGAACCGGTGGATTAGCAGCAACCGCGTCCTTCAGGCGCTCAGCCCCGCCCGGTTCTGCAAGACTCTCCTTGAATCCCCAGCGGAAGTCGTGAACTGCGTTCAGATCCTCAAGGAACTTCTGCATAGGAACGGACAGCGCATCGTATGCCGCAGTCATGCTTGACCAGAGTGTGTCGCCGCCCTTGAGAGGGATGATGTCTGATTTCAGCATGGTCGCCATTGGCGGGTGCTGATTAAAGGTCATGTCTGTATGCCAGGTTTCGATTTTGGTCGGTTTTTCCGGTGTGCTTTCCAGAATGGTGATTTCGGGGAAGCCCTCGACAGTCTCATAGGCTGGGTGAGTCTGGACAGGACCGAAAGAGAGGGCGAGGGCCTTCATGTTGGCGGGGCTGATATCCTGGTCACGAATAAAAATGACCTGATACTCATTGAGTAGTTTGCGAACGGGCGCAAAATCGCCTTCGCCCAACTCCCCAGACAGGTCCAGTCCATGTATTTCAGCGCCCAATGCGCCGGCCATTGGTTTGATATCAAGCATTTGAAAGCCACTCCCCTGAAAAGCCGCTATTCTAGCATTCGATCGGGCTCTGCATAGTGTTTTGAAAGCTATTTAGGAATGCGGGCAATCACCTTCAACCCCTTCCTGGTGTTCTCTGCTGTCAGTGCGCCCCCGTGCTGGACAATCGCACGGTGAGCGATTGATAGTCCGAGCCCATAGCCGCCGGCATCGCGACTGCGCGCGCTATCAACACGATAGAACTCATCAAAAATGCGCTGCAAGTCTTGCTCTTTAACACCCGGCCCACAGTCCTCGATGCTGACCTCGTAGCTACCTGCCGTATCTATGACCTGAACTCGAACTTCGCTCTCTTCGGGAGTGTGCTGTAAGGCGTTGCGAATTATATTTTCAAAGCTTTTATGCAGAAGGTCACCACTACTGGCAACGATGGCTTCAGCTAATCCGGTCGACAGCGTGACCTTCTTAGCGGTTTGATTACCTTCAAAGCATGCGTCATCGCAGAGTTGATAAAGCAGTGCGACCAGGTCGACGTGCTTGTCTAGCGGCAGGGAATTTTCCTGCGTAGATAATAGTTGGGCTATAAGGTCTTCCAGGCGAACCGTTTCATTATCCATTCGAGCGAGAAGGTCGAGCCGCAAATGCTCATCCTCCATAGCGAGCGCAAGTGCAACACGCATCCGCGCCAGGGGAGACCGTAGCTCGTGAGAGACATCACTGAGCAGCTGCTTTTGCTCTCGCATCCGAGTTTCCAGCTGTCTTGCCATGGTGTTGAAGTCCCGGGCCAGTTCGTCAGTTTCGTCTCCACCGTGGTCGCGCACATTAATTCGAGTGTGTAAGTCGCCATCGGCTAATTTTCGCGAAGCATGGCGCAAGTCGCGCAATCGATTAGTCATCATTCTGGAGAGCGCATAGCAGATAAGTCCGCTGACCAGTATCGCGAGTAGCAATCTCAGCCAGTTATTGGCGATGAGTAAGCCAATAATCTGGTGATTGGGTTTGGGAAACATCATTACCATTCGGCGAGGGCTACCATCAAACAGGTTAACGCTATGTGCAATTAGAGGTCCCTCACGGTGTCTGGCGAAAGCGCGTCGCTTACGTCCGCGCAGCTGGTTTGCCACGGTAGCGACCTTGGCTGGAACCCTCTGTTCCAGCAGGTCACGACCTTGCCTGTCCAGTAGCCACACATTGATATCGTGTTTGCTTTTTGCTTTTTCTATAATGGCGGGAAGCCGCTCTGCCGGCGTGTTTTGCATTGCATAGATCAGCCGCAATACAAAGCGTTGAGGAGGATCCTGCGGTGGGCGGTGCTGTTGCTCGGGTGCAGGCAGAGTTTCAATGTAGCTATCGGCCAGTAGCCAACTACCTAGCACTGCGATAGATACCAGCCAAAAGCCAAGAAAAATCTTGATAAATATTGATCCGCGCACTCTAGTAACCGCCATCCACGGCAAACTGATAGCCGAGTCCGCGGACACTGACAATCAGCTCTTTGCCACCGGCATTCGCCAGCTTGCGGCGAATTTTGCTGACGTGGACATCAACGCTGCGGTCGTAGGCCGAAAGTGGTCTTCCCAGGCCTTCTTGACTGAGCGTATCTTTATCAACGATCTTGCCCGCGCGTTTTAACAAGATCATCAACAGGTTGAACTCTGCACTGGTGAGGTTTAATGACACGCCCCGGTGTATCGCAGTGCGATTGGCGCTGTTGAGGGTGGTGCTACCAACGCTAACCTCGGTTTGTGACTCATTTGTGTCGGTAAGCTGGGATCTGCGTAAAATCGCCCTCAGCCTCGCGGCGAGTTCTCGCGGGTTACAGGGCTTCGGCAAATAATCGTCGGCGCCCATCTCCAGGCCTACTATGCGGTCCGTATCTTCACCCCGGGCAGTGAGCATAAGTACCGGAGTGTCGGTGAAGTCTCTTATTTTGCGCAACACATCCAGTCCCATCATTCCCGGCAGCATTATATCCAGCACCAGTGTGTCGTATTCCTGCTGTTGCAGATGCGTTACCGCTTCAGCGCCATCATGAATACTGCTGACCTCAAAACCCTGCAGCTCCAGATATTGAGCGAGAAGAGCACAGAGTTCTTTGTCGTCATCGATGATTAGTACGTGATCTTTCATCCTTTCAGTCTGTAGAAGCGCAGCCGGTTTGTCACCTGTCCTTAACATTTCTTTACTAGTTTGATGAGGAGCTTAACCAGGCTTTTGTGTAGATTTATATGCACCGTGCCGCAACAGGTGCTGAATTGTGTCAGGAGATCATGATGAATCGAATACTGTTTAAGTTGATACCGGGAACTGCCTTAATGGGCGTTCTTCTTTTATCTGCTGGTGCTTGGTCAATGGGGCCGCCACCGGAATTTAATATCGATAAAAGACTGTCTCACATGACAGATGAACTCGCGCTTTCCGATACGCAGAAACAGCAGGTTGAAGCGCTGTTGGAGGGTGGCAGGGAAACTGGCGCGGCTGATTTGGCGCGCCTTGCCGAAATACGCAAGCAGATGAAAGCAATGCATGCTGATTTCGATCCCGGCACCGCTCAAAAACTTGCGGACGAGTTGGGCGAGATTAGCGCTCGAATGGCGTACCAAATGACCAGCACACATGCTGAAATTTATCAGGTACTTTCTCCGGAGCAGCGCGAGCAATTCACAGCAATGTCAAAACAGCGCGACCAGCGAATGGGGAAGCGCTGGGCAGGGCGTCGTGACTAGATTAACGTTTTGAGAGATCTGGTTTTGGACGGCACCGCCGCCCATTTTTTTTTGGCAAAGAGCAGCCGGCTTATTTGCTGCTATCAGAGATGCTCAACATTAAGGCCCAAAGTCTCTCGCAGTTCGGCTGTAGTCTCCAATTGAACGCTGTTGCTTACCACCGCTGTACTGGCCAGTTCTGGTTTTAGGTAGGTATCACCTACGCGGCGCAAATCGTCCAGAGAAACATCGAGTATCCGCTGTCGGAATTGCTCACGCTGCTCGTGTGAGCGTCCAAACTGGCGGTTATGGAAGTGTTGCTTGGCTTCACCGGCGGGAGAGCTGGGCTTGTCCAGACTGCCGACAACGCCCAGGATGCTTTCTTCCAGCGCGCGAGGCTCGTGCTTTTCTTGAAGTAACCACAGTACTGCGGCATCAAAGTCTGCCAGGGTTTCTGCCAGTCGCGGGTCGCGATAAGAATAGAAACGAAAGGCTGCAATTCCCGAATCTTGTGAGGCTCCGCCCCCGTATGCGCCACCTTGCTCGCGAATGGCCCGGTGCAGAATGCCATTGCGCAAAAAGCCACCGAGAACAGTGAGCGCAGCCGCATCGGGGTGCCGAACGGGTACGGTTGGGTAGGCGCGGGCGCAGAAATTCACCTGACTGTTGGCCACCCAGAATTCACCGCGCTTTTCTCGTACCTGCGGCAGGAAAAATTTGTCACTTGTGTTTGCCGAGTGCTCGCTCCACACGCTGGCCTGCTGCTTCGCAATACTGCCTACTGCGTCTGGTTCAGCGATAGCGAGTAGCTGTCGCGGCATGGCGGCAATTCGTTCATGAACTACTCCCAGTTGCCTGGCAAAGTTGGCGGCGTTGTTATCATCTGCCAGACTATCATCCAGTTCGCGCAAACTGCGGATGCCTGCAAGCCCGGATAGCTGATGATTGAGCTTTGCCAGCGGGCTCATGCCCGCGCAAGCGGCGGCCATTGCGAGACCATGGCCATTCCCGGTCACGGATTGTTCGCGTCGTGCTCGCTGTTGGCTGACCAGTTCGCGGATTCGTTCCACCTCGTCGAACCGCGCGCCCTGCATGGTGTCAGCCATAAGCCTTGCTTGATCTTCGGCATTGCGCAGCAGCGCTTTGGAGGAGAGAACAAAATTGGCTGTGATTGATTGTTCGTTATCGGCCTCGCCTCGCATTGAAGTGAAGGCATTGATGGAGCCAACTTCTGCGGATTGACGGTGTTGGGAATCCAGATAACTTCCTTCACCTATGCCTAACTCGGTTAAAAAACTGGTGTATAGAGGAAGCACTGATTGCTGGGCCGAGTCCAGTGCAGGCAGGGCGGCGATCATTTGCTGGTAAACCAGCCCATTGGTGCCCTGACTGTAGGTGGTGACATGCAAGGGGCCGTTGTTATGTTCTTTGAACTCCAGCTCTTGCAATCCCGCGGGTACATCCGACAACTCAACCTTGGGCAAAATACTTTCGTCATCGACCTGTGACTGACGCTCGGACAGGTCGGTTGCCAGTTGCACAGTGGCCTGTTTTTGCGCTTCGTCCATGGCCGCTTTGATATCGGCCAGTCTTTGCGTTTCCCTCTGCAGTTTTTCTGCTGAGAGTGCCTTGTTGGGTTCCATGACCAGGGTGACCCGATGGTTGTTGTCTAGCAGCAGCTTCTGGGCGAGGCTCTTAATGTATTCAGGGTCCTCTATGCGCTGGCGCAACGAGTCGATGACCGGGTCCAGATTAAGGACTGCGATGGGGTCGCTGTAGTGAGTGGCGCAACCCAGGGCTTGCATAATGAGTTGCAAACCATAGGGGTAACTGTCGCCGCTGATCTCACGCTGATGCAGCTCTAATTGATGCAGCACGGCTTGCAGTCTTTCGTGGCTGATACCGTTGTTAGCGACGTCGGTAATCACTTCCAGGACCAATGCCTCCAGTGCGTCTGCATGCTCTGCTTCACTGCCTTCAATGCCACACACAAATACCAGCTCGCGCATCGAGTCTTCCAGTCCACACAGGGGAGAAGGAGCCTGTCCCAATGATGTGGTTTCCAGAGCTTGCTGCAAAGGTGAAGCACTATTTTCAAGGAGCACGCTGGTCAATAATTGAGCCTCAAGCATTTGCTCCAGATCGCTGCTCTCACCTAGCATCCAGCCGACGATCAGGTGAGTTTTACCGCTGGTGTCAGTCTCTTCGTCAAAGGCATAGCTGTCTTTAACTTTTAGCGGTGCGGATAGCCTTGTTTCCGGTGGAACCTGAATGCGAAGTTCCTGGCGTTGGAAGCGACTCAGGGCTTTTTCCTCGAAGGTAGCCTGATGCTCTGCTGCGCTGATGTCGCCAAAGGTCATGAAAATGGCGTTGCTTGGGTGGTAGTGACTCCGATAAAAGGCGACCAGTTCCTCGTGGCTCAGGTCTGGAATGTTTTCTGGCTCACCACCACTGTTGTAATGATAGGTAGTAGACGGAAACAGATGCTCGCATAATTTGCCCCATAGCACGCTGGGTACAGAGCTCATTGCCCCTTTCATTTCGTTGAAAACCACACCCTTGAAAACCAGATCGCTCTCGGGGTTGTTAGCTTCTTCGAATTCGACCCTGTGTCCTTCCTGAGCGAAATCTAGAGGGTCCAGGCGTGAGAAAAATACTGCGTCCAGGTAGACATCCAGCAGGTTGTTAAAGTCCTTGCGGTTCTGGCTGGCAAAGGGATAGGCAGTCCAGTCAGAGCTGGTAAACGCATTCATGAAGGTGTTCAGTGAACGGCGTAGCATCATGAAGAAGGGGTCGCGAACAGGGTAGCGCTCGCTGCCGCATAAAGCAGTGTGTTCCAGGATGTGGGCAACGCCCGTTGAATCTTCGGGAACTGTGCGCAGGGCAACGAGGAATACGTTCTCGCTGGAATCTGATGCCAGGTGGTAGTGCGCAGCCCCGGTCTCTCGGTGACGAAATTCCTGTACATCCAGATTCAGGGAGTCCACCCGTTGCTGACGAACGGGTTCAAAGGCGCTGTGCGCCGCAGGCAGTGATGTGCTCATGCAGAGTCTCAGGTCATATTGGAGGAGGCCGCTATTCTAACGCGAATTTTGCTGCTTGGGGTCTAGTTTAAGGGCAGTAGTTCTATTTGATAAAGCCAGGGCCAGTGTTTTCCGGTGACCCAGATACTGCCATCATCAGGGTTGCGAGCAATTCCATTGAGTACGTCGGTTGTTGCGTGTCGATCGCTGGCGGGTAATAGTCCCGAAAGGTCTATGTTGCCTTCGACCTCGCCAGACTGTGGGTTGATGATCACCACTCGGTCGGTTTGCCAAACGTTTGCCCATATTTTGCCATCGATCCATTCTAACTCGTTGAGCTTGCGAACAGGACGACCATTTTCTGTGACCGATATGGAGTGGCTGATGGCGCGAGATTGGTTGGAGAGGAAGTGAATTTGGTCGCTGCCATCACTATAGATAAGCTGCGTGCCGTCGTTAGTCAGCCCCCAGCCCTGGCCAACAATGGGAAACCACTCAACAGGCTCCATCGTCGATTTATTGAAAACCAGCATCATGCGCTCACGCCAGGTTAGCTGGTAAATGTGCTCACCCAATACGCTCACGCCCTCGGCAAATAGTCGCGGAGATAATGTTTTGCTGTCTTTCAGGCGCATGTCATCAAAGTGATAACGCATCAGTCTGGATTGCCCGTAATTTCCACAACTTACGTATAACGTGCCCTCCAGTATTTCCAGACCCTGGACAAAGTTGGCGCGGTCCTGGGGCTTCTTGTTGAGAATTTTGTAGCTGAATTGTTCGACGCTGTAGGCAGGTGCAGCGCACAAAACGCTGAGGCATAACAGTATAAAAAACCGGGGCATGGCTAAATCAAACCCCGCGCCAGGTCTCTGATAAGAAATCGTGACGGCGACAATGCGCGGACCAGTTCGCGGGAAAGTGGCGGCAGTTCATTGCAGATCAGACTTGCAAGAAGCTGTGCGCATAGTGGAGCCGAACTGAGGCCTCGAGAACCGTGAGCGGTGTTAATGTAAAGTCCGGGCACGTAATTGCCCCTTTGCTGAATAACCCGCCGCGCATTTTTACGCAAAGCACCGTAGGTCTGCAAGAATTCCTCTCTGGCGGGCACTGGGCCTGCAATCGGCAAGTAATCAGGGCTGGCGCAGCGAAAGCCGACTCTGCCTTCCATTTTCTCGGGGTCAAGTTTTTCTAGTTCAGAGGACCATTGAGGTAGCGCTGCAGCCAGTTTTTCGAGGTTTTCTCGATGTTCCTCCGGTCGTACTTCCATGCTGTTATCACGTAACTTGAAGCTGGCGCCTATGCAGTGCCGGCTTTCTCTGGCTGGCGACATGTAACCTCGGTGACAGAAGGCTGCTTTCAGGCTTTGGGTTGCTTCACTGGCGGGCAAGTAGCTGGTTTGTCCGCGTATGCTCTGTAGCGGCAGCCAGCCTGTTTCGGTAAAAGATGCGCTGCTCGCTCCCGAACAAATAATCGCAATATCCGCAGTGGCCAGCGCCTGGTTGTCACTGTTGATGGCTTGCCACTGTTCTTCTAATGGCTTTAATACCACTTTGCCGCAATTTTGTTGAAATTTAATCAGCGGCGATTCCAGCATAGCTGAACACACCGCCGGTGGTCTTAACCACCCTGAATCCGGATACCAATAACCGCCTTCAACAGGAGTTTCTCCAAGGTAATGGCTAGCCTCTTGCGCCGTTAGGGCTTCAGCCAAGTCATTTAGGCCAACCAATTGATTCTTAAGCAGGGCCACCTCTTGAGCATCAGTGATTTGGTGAAAACTTCCGCAAAGGTCTCCATCCAGGCCTGGCTCTAATGCGCCTGAAGTGAACATATTTCGGTAGAGGTTGGCTGAAAAGCGGAAACTTTGCAGTGCAAAATCAGTCAGCGCTGAATGACGCTTTGATAAACGCGTGTAAAGCACTCCCTGTTCGTTACCAGACGCCTCACCGGCAAGGTCTCCCTGGTCCAGCACAGTGACGCTGATATTGCGTTGAGCCAGCGCTGCTGCCAGGGTGCAACCGGCTAATCCTGCACCGATGATGAGGGCGCGGCGAGGCTTGGTTACGGGCCGCGATGGCATATCCCACGGGGTATCGATTGTTGCCAGTGTTGGTCCGGCCCGCGTTGCAACACCGCGCAAGGATTCACGCTTTTGGCCAAACCCTGGTACCTTGGAAATCTCAAAACCTGCCTTCTCCAGGCCCCGACGAACATGGCTTGCGGCAGTAAAGGTGGACACAGTAGCGCCGGGGCGAGACAGCGCAGCCATGGCCTGGTAAAGCTCCGGCTGCCACATTGCATCGTTGCGCGAGGGTGTAAAGCCATCCAGATACCAAGCGTCGATTGCAGGCCCGCGAGTTGCCAAATCAGCAAGGGCGAGGCGGGAATCATCCCACCACAGATCGAGTATTACCCGACCCTGGTCCAGTTCCAGTCGGTGCTGCCCCGGCAGTCGCCCTGGCCAGGCGTCGATCAGCTTATTTGCCAGAGAGCTAAGGGATTCCCAAGGGGCCAGCGCTCGGACAAGCTCTGGCGTTGATAGAGGAAATTTTTCGAGCGAGATAAAATGAAGTCTGGGGCGGTTGTTGGTCTGCTTTTGCCACGCCAGCCAGGTCAGCAGGAAGTTGAGCCCGGTGCCGAAGCCTGTTTCGAGAATGCAGAAGGTATCGTCTTCAAAACTAGTCCAGCGTTCGGGCAAACTATTGCCCTGCAGAAAAACGTGTTCGCTCTCGGCAATGCCGGCTTCACTGGAATAGTAGAAATCATCGAACTGGGTGGAGAAGGGGACGCCGTTTTCTGACCAGCTGATATCGGCGCAGGGTGCAGCTCCCCAAGGGGTATTGTCCCGTTTCATCCCGGGTTTTGAATCTGGAACTCGTCTGGCAGCCAGGCAGGGATATGGGCGTTATTAATTGCCATGAGTTCGCCAACAGGGAAAACATGAAATTCTGGCTTCACACCAGGCGGCTTGTAGAGCGTAATCAGGTATTCCTGGCTGTGGCTATCTTCAGGAATACGTACTTCCCAGCTGTGGCCAGAAATGCGAACAGTGGTGCTGCCAGGTTGTAGGTGCTGCTTGAGAATGAAGTGGTGCTTTCCCACGGGCCGCAGACTGCGCCTCTCACCGGCGATCAGATTGCCAAACAGGTACGTTCGGAATGAGCAAATGGGTGCATTGTCACGTCGGCTCTCGGGTATACCCGGGTCGGACAAGCGGCGGGTGATCTCTGCTAATGCCAGGCTACCTTCTTCGCCATTAAGACGCACTTTACTGTCGTTAAAGGGTATGCGGGCCAGCCTTTCGGCGTCCTCGTTAGCCTGCTGTCTATCGGCGACTTCCTTTTTGGTTGGATCAGACAAGACCGCTTCGGCCTCTTCACTGTGGTAAGCACGCAACATACGCTGTAAGCGCCGCACCTGCGCGTCTTCGACCTCCGCGCTGTAGTCGGGTACCGTTTCTCTCAGGGGTTTGCTCTCAATACCCTGGGGGGGCTGTGACATGGAAGGCTGTGCAAGGCTTATCAGCCCGGGCAGGAGTGCCAGGCGCAGTGCCTTTGTAAAGGGGATATTGTGTGGTCCCTTCCTGCGAGTGTTCACGGTTTGAATACCAATACGATTAGATCCAAAAACTATAACAGAAACAGCTAGCTAGGGGCTACTGTAAAAGTGGCTTGGAAGTCACGCTATTTGTCTTGAAGGCAGCCTAAATCATTGCCTGTCGAGGCTGCTAACAGTAGACTTGCCGCTCTAACGAATACTGAGGTAAACATGTCCAAGATTGAAACTCAGTCCATGCCCAGGGAGCAGTTCCTGACGATCGCTATAAATCTACTGCACCGGGCGTTTATGGACGCCAAGCGGACCGATGCCAAGAACTTGTTTAAAGCTGTTTCCGAAGGAAAGCGCGTGGCGCTGACTAATCTCCAGATGGAGGACAAGTCTTCAGTCCGCTTTGATCTCTCCATGGACCACTCTGAGTATGCTGGAACACTAAACTTCGGCGCTTTTCGCAGCAGCCTCACGGCATTGCTGTCTAATCTGGTGGATGCGGTGAAAGAGCAGAGGGAAATTACCACCTTCGGAGCCGAGGGCGATTCTGCGAATATAATATTCGGGGTAACCGGGGTGACCGTTGAAAAAGAGGTGCCTTCGGTATTGGTGCTGTCTACGAGTACTGGCGGGCAGGAGGCTGCAGTCATGCTTCGCCTGATGTATCTGGATTATCAGCAGTTTCTGGCATCGCAGCAGAGTGACGGCGACACCGCCTGACCCTGGGGTTCAATCCATAGTCTGAAAGACAGGACTTGCAGGGCAGGGGATGGAAAGCTTTTCGGCCGGTGCAACGACCACAGAGGTTCCGGTCAGCACCAGTTTCTGTTCAGCGTTATAGGCCTTGCAGTTCAGAGAAATAGATTTTCTCCGCTCGTTCTTCTCTACGACTTCCAGTATTACGTTTATTTGATCACCTATTTTGACCGGTAGGCGAAATTTAAGCGATTGTTCCATGAATATGCAGCCAGGGCCGGGCAGTTTCATTGCCAGCGCAGCCGACACAAAGGAAGCAGTGAGCATGCCGTGGGCAATGCGTTCGCCGAAGCGAGTTCCGGCCGCAAATTCAGCGTCCAGGTGCAATGGATTTACATCACCAGAAACAGCGGCGAACATTTGTATGTCCTGCTCTGTTACTGTCTTGGAATATTCGGCGCTTTGACCTATGGTGATTTCATCGAAGGTATAGTTACTGAGTTGCGACATTCGCTGTTTTCTCGCTGGTTTTGGCTATGAGAAGCATAACGTATTTTTTCCCCGGAATATAAAACACCACCCAATGTCAGATAGCGCCGCCAGTTCAAACCTGAAAATCACATATCCCGAAGAACTTCCTGTCTCGCAGCGAAGAGAGGAGATTGCCGCGGCGATCGCCAAAAACCAGGTAGTGATTGTCGCCGGGGAGACGGGATCGGGTAAAACGACCCAGCTGCCAAAAATTTGCCTGGAGCTGGGAAGAGGTCAATCAGGATTGATAGGCCACACCCAGCCCCGACGCCTTGCGGCTCGAACTGTGGCGCAGCGCATTGCCCAGGAGCTGAAAACCGAATTGGGCGCGGTGGTGGGCTATCAGGTTCGTTTTAATGACAAGGTGTCTGAGCATACCGCTGTCAAATTAATGACCGACGGCATACTGCTGGCAGAGATCCAGCGAGATCGACTGCTCAAGCGTTACGATACGATTATCATTGACGAAGCCCATGAACGTAGCCTCAACATCGATTTTCTACTGGGCTACCTGAAGCGACTATTGCCCAGGCGCCCTGATCTCAAGGTCATTATTACTTCAGCCACTATCGATGTAGACAGCTTCTCCCGCCACTTCGACGACGCCCCGGTGATTGAGGTCTCTGGCCGAACCTTTCCGGTTGAGACTCATTACCTGGACGCCAGTGCAGATGAAGAGGGCGATAATGCAAGACGCATTTCCTCACTGGTGCAGGACATCGATGCCGGGTCTTTCGGTAAACGCGGTGATGCACTCATTTTCCTTCCCGGTGAGCGCGACATCCGCGAAGTGGCGAAGCAGCTCCGCGATGATACTGAACTGGACATTCTTCCGCTTTACGCCCGTCTCAGTCAGGCAGAGCAGAATCGTGTGTTTGATATTTCGAAACGCAGAGGGCTTAGGGTCGTATTAGCGACCAATGTGGCTGAAACCTCACTGACGGTGCCTGGCATTCGTTATGTGATTGATCCCGGTGAAGCGCGTATTAGTCGATATAGCTATCGCACTAAGGTCCAGCGTCTGCCTATCGAGCCGATATCGCAGGCCAGCGCCAATCAGCGGCAAGGTCGCTGTGGGCGAGTAGAGGCGGGGGTTTGCCTGCGGCTTTACTCTGAGGAAAACTTTAATCTGCGCCCGGAGTTTACCGACCCCGAGATACTGCGCACCAATTTGGCCGCGGTCGTCTTACAAATGCTCAATCTGGGTCTGGGCGAAATTGAAGATTTTCCTTTCATCAATCCGCCAGACCCGCGAATGGTGCGCGACGGGTACAAGTTGTTGGAGGAATTGGGCGCGGTTTCCGCCGAGGGTGAGCTGACTCAGATGGGACGGCGTCTTTCCAGGCTGCCTGTCGATCCGCGTCTTGGGCGCATGGTACTGGCCGCAAGCGAACGAGACTGCCTGGCGGAAATACTGGTGATCGCCAGCGCCCTGGCAGTGCAGGATCCTCGGGACAGACCGTCCGATAAGCAGCAGCAGTCAGATCAGGCTCACGCTCGCTTCAAACACCCTAAATCAGATTTCCTGGCGTGGCTGCAGCTTTGGCGTTATTACGAAGAGCAGCGCCAGGAGCTGAGCCAGAACCAGTTGCGCAAGTTGTGTAAGCGCGAGTTTTTGTCGTTCATGCGAATGCGTGAGTGGAGAGACATACATTCACAGTTGACCATTGCGTGCCGTCAGCAAAAATTACGCCCAGAGCCGCTGCCGCCTGAAGCGGAAAATTATCAGCCAGTTCATCAGGCGTTGCTAGCAGGGCTGTTGGGCAATATTGCGCAGCACCAGGATGACCGCGAGTACCTGGGAGCGAGAAATCGAAAGCTGCAAATCTTTCCGGGTTCATCGCAGTCACGCAAGCGCCCCAAGTGGTTAATGGCCGCTGAAATTGTGGAGACCTCCAAGGTGTTTGCCCGCACGGTCGCCAGCATTGATCCGCTGTGGGTCATAGACGTTAATCCCGGGTTACTGAAAAAACATTACTACCAGCCGCGCTGGCAATCCCGCAGCGGTCGAGTCATGGCGTGGGAGCGCTTGTCACTCTATGGGCTCACAATTGCAGACAAACGTCCGGTGCATTATGGACCGATATCACCTGTTGAAGCGCGCGAACTGCTGATCCGGGAAGGGCTGGTAGCCGGCAAGTATCGGCAGCACCCTCCTTTTTTGAAGCATAACCAGCGTTTGGTAAGAGAGCTTGAAGAACTGGAATCGAAAGTCCGACGGCGCGATCTGTTGGTTGATGAGCAGGTATTGTTCGACTTTTATAACGAACGCCTGCCGACTGACTGCTACACCGCAGGTCGATTGCAATCCTGGCTGAAGAAGAACCCAGGTAGCGACAAGAGTCTGCGGCTTGATAAGGCCTTGCTGTTGGCCAGGGATCCCGGAGCTGAGGTGGAAGACCAGTTTCCCGATAATTTACAGTGGCAGGATTTGGAGTTTCGCCTTAGTTACCAGTTCGAGCCGGGTAAGGCCGCTGATGGCGTAACGGTAACTGTTCCGGTTGCATTACTTAACCGGGTCCCACGTTTTCGTTTCGACTGGTTGGTTCCCGGCTTGCTGCGAGAGAAATGCATTGCCCTTGTAAAAGGCTTACCCAAGGACAAACGTAAACGTCTCGTACCGGTGCCCAATTATGTGGACCAGGCCCTTGCGCAATTAGAAGTTGATGACAGTGACTTATTGGTGGCGCTGTCCCGTGTGCTGGGAAGTCTGGGTGGATTGCAACTCAGCCCGGCTGACTGGAGTCCCGCCAAGCTGGATGACTTCTATCGAATGAATATTCGGGTTGTGGATGCCGAGGGCCGTTTATTGGAACAGGGCAGGAACCTGGGCCAGTTGATCGAGCAGTTTCGCAGCGATACCCGCCAAAGTGTTGGTGTGGATAAAGGCAGCTCTCCTGCACAGGAAGGGATTATTCGCTGGGACTTTGGAGAACTGCCCCGCGAATGGCGTTTTCGTCAGGCTGGCATCGAAATATTGTCTTATCCGGCGCTGGTTGACCATGGTGAGAGTGTAGCGATTGAGCTGGTCGATTATCCGGGCCCAGCTCGCTTGGCCCATCGCGATGGAGTGCTGAAATTGCTGCGATTACACAGTGCTCAATCGGTGAAGTACTTGCGCAAACAATTGCTCAGAGGCAATGAGTTCAATCTGGTATTGGCGGGCGCAGGTCAGGACCGTTCTATGCTGGTTGAGGACCTTATCGATGCAGCCTTTGTTCAGGCGATGGACCTAGCTCATGAATTACCCTGGGATCAGTCTGATTTTGAGTCTACTCTCAAACGGGGCAAAGGTGAGGTGGTCAGCCGCGCCAATGAGGTTGAGGCGATTGTCTTGAATAGCCTACGGGTGTTGGCTCAAGTCCGAAATAAATTATCGACGTTGCCCGCGGGCAAATGGAATGACAGTGTCACTGATATCGGCGCGCATCTGGCAGCTCTGGTGACCTCCGGCTTTTTAAGCGGTGCGCCGGCCGACTGGCTAAACCAGTACCCCCGTTACATGAAGGCGGCGCTGCAAAGGGTTGAGCGGCTGTCAGGGCAGTATCCCAAAGATCAACAGCATACGGCGCTGCTGCAGTCGCTGGCCGAACCCATGAAACAGGCAGCACACACTAGGGACAAGCTGATTGATTTATGCCCGGCAGCGAAGCAGTACCGATGGATGCTGGAGGAATTGAGGGTTTCCCTGTTTGCACAGCAGTTGGGCACGCGTCAGGCAGTGTCCCAGAAACGCTTGCAACAGCAGTGGCTGGAGGTGCAGCGCTGGCTGGATGAAAACCCACATTAGCCACAGCGGATTGCGTTTTTTGAAAAAGTGTGAAAAATTACCAGTCGTTTCGCCCGGTCATTGAAACTTACTTAGAAACACTCGGTCTTACCTTGCACGACGCGGTGCCATGAAGAGCATCCTTTGCGTGGTATAACACTAAAATTATTCGGACTAGATACAGGGAATTTATCATGGCTCAATCAAAGAAACCTCTTGCTGTCGCTCTGGGTGCAGCATTTCTCGCAACTTCTATCGCGCCTCTGGCTTCCGCAGAGATGAACCCGTTCTCAGCGCAACAGCTCAGCGGTGGTTATGACCTGGTCAGCTTCAGTAAGCATGAAGAAGGCAAGTGTGGCGAAGGCAAATGCGGCGACGACAGTGCTCACGGCGAAAAAGCTGAGGACGAAGGCAAGTGCGGTGAAGGCAAGTGCGGTGACGACAAAGCCGAAAGCGAAGGCAAGTGCGGCGGCGATAAAGCGGAAGGCGAAGGCAAATGTGGCGGCGATAAAGCTGAAGGCGAAGGCAAGTGCGGCGAGGGTAAGTGCGGCGGCTAATGTCTGAGCGACACAGCGAGTTTCGCGGAGCGGGACTCGGATTACGGCGGGCCCTGATGGGCCCGCTTTCGTCTATGGAGAGTGGCTCGGTAGACTTTATGGAAGCGGCGCCGGAGAACTGGATTGGCGTTGGAGGCCGTTTCGGGCGGAAGTTCCGCAATCTAGCGGAGCGCTACCCCATTGTTCTTCACGGGTTATCGCTAGACATCGGCGGCCCGGATCCCCTCGACAAGGAGCTGGTAGGCGCAGTCCGCGAGCTGATGAATCAGATTGAGGTTCCCCTGTACAGCGAACATCTGACTTACTGTGCTGCACAAGGGCATTTGTATGACCTGCTGCCCATTCCTTTTACTGAAGAAGCGGTGCACTACGTCGCCGCTCGTGTGCGCCAGGTTCAGGATATTATAGGGGAGCCAATTGCACTGGAGAATGCCTCTTACTACGCCCAGCCTCACCAAGACATGACAGAGGCTCAATTCGTCAGTGCGGTGTTGTCGGAAAGCGGCAGCGACCTGCTTCTGGACGTGAACAATATTTATGTGAATAGCATTAATCACGGTTACGACCCCATCGCCTTTCTCGATTCCCTGCCATTGGAACGCGCTCGCTACATTCATGTAGCCGGGCATTATGATGAAGCCGACGACTTGAAGGTAGACACTCACGGCGCAGATGTTATAGACCCCGTTTGGGACATTCTCGCGCAGGCCTATCAGCGCACCGGGGTGCTGCCAACGCTCCTGGAAAGAGATTTTAATCTGCCTCCTCTGGCAAAGCTGTTGGCTGAAGTTGAACAGGTCAGGCGCCTGCAGAGAGAGGCGCCTGAGCGGCACAAAGTAGCGGTGGGTCAATGATGAGTGCCCCTGAACTGAAAGCATCCCAGCTGGAGATGGCGGCTTACTTACGCAACCCGGAAAAAGCTTCGGCTCCGCGGGGAGTAGAAGAGCGCAGACTGAAGATTTACCGAGATTTGGTCTACAGCAACATCGAAGGCTTTATAAGTGGCGGCTTTCCCGTATTACGCAGCCTTTATAACGCCGAGCAGTGGGAAGAGTTGGTGAGGATGTTCATGGAGGGTCATCGTTGCAAATCACCGTATTTTTTGGAAATTAGCCAGGAGTTCATCAATTTCCTGATGTCTGAGCACACCTCGCGCGATTGCGACCCTCCCTTTTTGGCTGAACTGGCGCACTACGAATGGGTGGAATTGGCTCTGGATGTGGCAGAAGACGAACTGCCTCCTCCGCAGACTATCGAGGACCTGGAAGAGGCTAAACTGTGCCTGTCTCCGCTGGCATGGGTATTAAGTTACCAATACCCGGTGCATCAAATTGGTGCCAGCTATCGTCCTGAAATGCCTGAAGTTCCCACTTTCCTGGTGGTTTATCGTGACGCCGGGGACAAAGTGGGCTTTATCGAGCTTAATGGTGCTACCGCCCGATTGCTTGAGTTGTTGCGCGAAAACGAGCAGTTATCGGTTGGGGACGTACTTAAGACCCTTGCCGCCGAGTTGGAACTCTCTTTTGAGTCGATTCGGGCGTTTGGAATTGCTCAATTGAGGGAACTGCTCGACAAGGACGTAGTGCAGGCTGCCGGGAGCTTTGGCTGAGGACTTGCTACCCGCAGAAGCCGCTAGTACCATTCCCATTCGACATGCAGAAATCTCCAAGAATGAGCCTTCCCCGACTTTTACTTTTTTTGATCCTAGCGTTCCCCGCCGCGATGGCCTGCGCTGAGGATAAAGAACGTAATGTCGATCCGTTTGAGTCTTTTAACCGCGCAATGTTCGTGGCCAACGACAATATCGACCAGTATGTCCTTCGCCCTGTAGCGGTTGGCTATGACTGGGTGATGCCGGGTTTTGCCAAGCGCGGTGTGGGCAATATGTTTGCCAATTTCTATGACTTCAATTCGGCGCTCAATGGGGCCTTACAGTGGCGCTGGGCCGGTGTCGGGCAAAGCTCTGGTCGTTTTGTTATTAACAGCACGCTGGGACTGGTTGGCTTGTTCGACGTGGCCACGACCATGGGGGTGCGCCCCTACCGTACGGATTTTGGCCATACACTATCTATCTGGGGCTTTGAGTCCGGCCCTTACCTCATGGTGCCATTTTTCGGCCCCAGGACCATTCGCAGTGGCACTGGAACCATTTTTGATGCATACACCTCTGTGCCTACTTACATGCCTAGCGTGGCCGTGCGCAACTCATTGTGGGGGCTTGGCCTGGTCGATGGACGCTCTCGTTTGCTTCAGGCCGATGACCTCATTACCGGCGATCGTTACATTTTCGTACGTGACGCCTATCTATCCAACAGGGAAGCGTTTGTTAACGATGGGGTAGTGTCGGACACATTCTCTGATTTTGAAGAAGGCGAGGATTTCGAAGAGTTCTAGCGGTATTCGGGGCCTTGCTATCAATTCCTGCGTAAAAGTGTGAAATCCTGCTCAAACCCGAGTTTCGATGGTTGCTTGTGCCTGTTCTTGGGCGTAGTGTCTCGGCCAATAGAGTCAACGAATATACCAATGGACCCGATCGGTACCGCCCTTGTCGTCGATCACGATACTGCCCGCCTGGAGGCGCTTGCATCCCTGGTTTCGAGCCTGGGGTTTACTCCTGAGAACTACACCGATGCCAATGCTGCGAGGGAGTATCTGAGCACGCGCCCAGACCTGGACGTGATTCTTTGCGAAATGGATATGGAGGGCCTCACCTGGGACTCTGCGCATCGTTCTCTGCAGGAAATGGATGTTCAGATTCCCGTTATCTTATTTAGTGATGAAGCCCAGGCCTCGCGGATGATGAGAGCCCTGCGGTTCGGAGCCAGCGATTTCTTTGTCCGCCCTGTTGATGATGTTGAGGCCCTTCAGCGTTCATTGGACCGCTGCGTGCGCCAACGGCAGGTCCGTAGAGAGCTGGAGCAATCTCGACAAAGACTGCAGGCTGCCAATACCGAATTGCGCGGTACGATCCACGTACTGGAGCAGGACCAGCAGGCCGGGCGCCAAGTGCAAATGCGCATGTTGCCAGCAACCCCGCTGGTATTGAATGACTATGTTTTCAGTCATACGGTGATTCCGTCGCTTTATTTAAGTGGCGACTTTACCGATTATTTTACCGTCGGCGACCATTTTGTAACTTTTTTCATGGCGGATGTTTCCGGCCACGGCAGCTCTTCGGCTTTTACTACGGTGCTGCTGAAGAACCTTTTTGCTCGCAAGCGCTCGGACTTCTTGCGCCAGAATGACGACACGATTCTCAGCCCCCTGGCGTTGCTAAAGCGCGCGAACAAGGAAGTTATGGACCTGGAGGTTGGTAAGTTTGCCACTATGGTCGTGGGCGTACTGGATATGAAAAGCAACAATTTGCGCTACAGTGTGGCGGGACATCTGCCGCAGCCAGTGCTCGTGTCTGGAGACGGTGCCCGTTATCTTCGTGGCGAAGGTTCTGCCGTAGGCATAATGGATGATGCCAGCTACGAAGAGCACATGATTGATTTGCCCGATAGTTTTATGCTCGCCCTGTTTTCTGACGGAATTCTGGAGATTCTGCCGCCAAAAAATCTCATAGAAAAAGAGAAATACTTTCTTAACGTGTTCGAGGAAACAGCCAATTCCCCCGAGGAAATGGTAACCCGTCTGGGGCTTGACCAGGCTGATACGGCTCCGGATGACATTGCCGCGCTGTTCATCAGCAAGCGGAACTGACATGCACGAAGGCAAAATATTAGCGGCTGGTCACAATGGTGCTTACGTCATTCGTATGCTTGGAGACGTGCGCCTAAGTCTTTGCACCACGATTGACGAGTATTTTCAAAAAATGTTTGATGACCCCGAATTTGCCAGTGTCTGGGTCGACCTTTGTCATGTGGAAGGTATTGACTCGACCACCCTCGGATTGCTGGCAAAGCTCGCGATCAAGGTGAAAGAGCGCTTCGACTTTCAGCCGGCCATTTTTTCCTGCGACCCCGGAATCAATCGTCTACTCAAAAGCATGGGCTTTCAGCGCTTATTCGAACTGCGCGAAGAAACCTGCTCCAACCCCGACAGCGCCGATGAAATTCCCCAGGTAGCGGGTAATGAATCAACAGTGAAAGAAAAAGTGATAGAGGCACACCGGGTGCTCATGGGATTGTCAGAAGAAAACAGGAGCAGGTTTCACGACCTTATGACAGTACTCGAGCAAGGTTAATCTTTACAGTCTGAGTGTTTTGTCCCTGGCTGTGTGCTTGCTGCGGATGTAATCCTGATGGCTAACGT
This sequence comes from marine gamma proteobacterium HTCC2148, assembly GCA_000156295.1. Lineage (GTDB taxonomy): Bacteria > Pseudomonadota > Gammaproteobacteria > Pseudomonadales > Halieaceae > Halioglobus > Halioglobus marinus. The sequence goes on along the minus strand of DS999228.1, from coordinate 173,300 downwards.
AGGTAAGATCAGCAACCTGGCGAATCAGGTGTTCTTCGTACTTGTCGACATTATTGTCCGCCCAGGCGACGACCCACATGTTATCCACTAATTGCAGTTTTTGATCTGCGGTGAAGTGGTCGTTGATCAGCCGGGTAAACTCGTACAGTGAAATAGATTCATCGACCTTTGCAGCTGCCTGCTGCAGCAGTTTTTCAACTTCTTCTTGCGCTAGCTCGAGAGTAGAGCAGAGCAAGGACGTCATCGCTTCCTCCTCGACTTTATCCTGGGTAAAGTCCGCGCGAGCGGTCTCAATGAGCAGGGCCGCAGAGGCCAATTGCAGCCGATGCTTTAGTGCCACTTCCGTTTCACGGACTGGCGTTTCAAACAGTGATTTCAGTGCACTAATCATCTGTCGCTGATCAGCTGTTCCAGCTTTATCTGGTCACCGATAAAGCTGCGAATGCCTTCAGCTAACTTTTCAGTAGTCATTGCGTCGGCGTTCAGGTCGTAGCGGAAGTCATGCTCCTGGGGGCTGTGTTTTGCAACGCTTGTTGTCGCGCCGTCGGGCTCCAGTTGGCGCGGCAAGTCGCCTTCATCGGCGGCTAATTCCTCGAGCAGAGCGGGGCTGATGGTCAAACGATCGCATCCCGCCAGCGACTCGATTTCTCCGGTGTTTCGAAAACTCGCGCCCATTACGATGGTCTGGTAGCCGTGCTGTTTGTAATAGTTGTAAATGCGGCTAACGGACTGCACGCCGGGGTCGTCCTGGGGAGTCACAATTTGCAAGTCAGTATTTGCCTTGTGCCAATCCAAGATACGGCCGACAAAGGGCGAGATCAAAAACACGCCTGCGTCTGCGCAAGCGGCTGCCTGGCCGAACCCAAACAACAGGGTGAGATTACAATTAATTCCTTCTTTTTCCAATTGGGCTGCAGCCCGAATGCCTTCCCAGGTAGAGGCAGTCTTGATCAGGATGCGCTCGCGGCCGATGCCCGCTTCCTCGTACATATCGATTAGCTTTCTGGCGCGCTTCATCGTTGCAGCGGTATCAAAAGAGAGACGGGCATCAACCTCGGTAGAAATGCGTCCCGGTATGATTCTAAGGATTTCCTTGCCCACGTCGACAGCAAAGTGGTCGCAGCTATTGCTCAGTTGCTCACTATTCGAGCCTCCTTCAGTACTGGCCCAGCTTTTGGCGTTATCCAGTAACTGTGCGTAGTGCGGTAGGGCCGCGGCCTTCAGCAGTAAGGAAGGGTTGGTAGTGGCATCAAGAGGCTGAAAACGGCCTATAGCTTCAACGTCTCCGGTATCGGCCACTACATCAGTCATTGTCTTGAGTTGCTCTAGCTTGCTTGTCACGGGTGCTAGTCCTGTCGAGGTTGTCAGTGAATGTAAGTCATGCGGGAGTTGCCTGACGCACTTTTTCAAAAGCGTCGATTAAAACATTCAATCCCGCGTCCTTTTTATACGCATTTTCGCTAAGGTGGCGTCTGAACTTTCGTGCGCCCGGAACGCCCTGATAGAGGCCTAAAATATGGCGGGTAATATGATTCAGGTGAGTACCGAGAGCCAGTTGCTGCTCCACATAGGGCAGTAGACCCAGCAGAACATCATCGCGGGATTCTGCCACTTTGTCTATCCCGAACAAGCGAGAGTCAACCTCCGCCAACATCCAGGGGTTTTGATAAGCTTCGCGGCCAATCATTACGCCGTCTACATGCGCAAGATGATCTTCGCAGTCTTCAATCGTTTGAATGCCGCCGTTAATTACGATCTCAAGGTCGGGTAGGTCACGTTTAAGTCGGTAGACCCAGTCGTAGACCAGTGGTGGTATCTCCCTGTTTTCTTTGGGTGACAGTCCCTTCAGCCAGGCCTTGCGAGCGTGCACGATAAATACCTCGCAGCCTGCGTCGGCGACTGGGCCAACAAAGTCAAGCATCTGCTCATAGGAGTCCATGTCATCGATACCGATTCGATGTTTGACGGTAACGGGAAGCAGGGTCGCGTCTCGCATGGCCTTGACGCCGTCCGCTACTAGTTCAGGCTGCGCCATCAGACAGGCGCCGAACATGCCTGATTGCACTCGGTCAGAGGGACAGCCGCAGTTAAGATTAACTTCGTCGTAATGCCATTCCTGTGCCCATCGTGCACACTGGGCCAAATCGTTTGGGTTTGACCCTCCTAGTTGCAGGGCGACCGGATGCTCTTCAGCATTGAAGCGAAGAAAGCGTTCCCTGTCACCGTGTATTAACGCCCCCGTAGTCACCATCTCGGTGTACAGCAGAGCCTGCTTGCTCAACAGACGCCAGAAGTAGCGGCAGTGATGATCGGACCAGTCCATCATCGGGGCCACAGAAAGGCGTCTATTCCCTGAAACCCCCGTGAATGCTGGGTTTTCGGCGTTTTCGGTGTCCTTTTTCAATTGTATTCTACCCAGGTTAAACCTACATTTTCCGGTATTGTTTGAAATTTGGGGGACATTTGGGGGACATCAAAAAGAACGATGTCCCCCAAAGGGACATTAAATTCGCTTTTGGCACTCATAGCCTTTAGAAAACCGGAGAAACAGGGCATAGAAAGGGGAGTTTTTATGGCGAGCATTCAATCAATACCTTTGAAAAACAGAGGCCGCACATGGCGACTGCGGATCAAGTACACCTATAACGGCGTGCGGCGAGTAAAGACAAAGCAATTCCTCGCTGACAAATATAGCAAAAAAGACGTCCAGGCATGGGCCAGGAAGCGGGAGGCGCGATTGATGGAAGCCGAGGTAATCTGCGCAGCATAGCGGCAAATCACACCGGCCGATTTAATATCGCGTTATATCGAGGAATACGAAATCGATGCTGGCAATCCGACCATGGAACTCATTCATCGAGCCACCCCAACGTCGCTCTACTGCGTGTTTGGCACAATCAGTACCTTGCCGTTGCGGCCTCGCTGGGCCGCCCGCGATACCGCCTGCTGTATCTCATCGATGCTGTAGCGCGAGTCGATATCAGCCTTCAGTGATCCACTCCCAACCAGGGGAATAATCTGGCCGAACGCCGCCTGCCGCTGTTCCATTGTTGCCGTTTCGAACCACTTGGCCAGCCAGAAGCCGCGTATGCGAATGTCGTTGAAAATGGACATCGCGGGATTAAAGCTCGCGGGTTGGCCGGAGAGGACTCCGTATGAAACCAGGGTAGCGCCGTAATCCAGGCTGGCTGCCAGTCTGGCGAAAGTTGAACCGCCAACCGCGTCAATCGCCAGCGAAACCGGCGCACCGCCGGTTGCAGTGGCAATCTCGCTCGCGAGATCTGGACCGTCGATCAGAACTGCATCCGCACCCTTGGCAAGTAAATCCTCAGCCAGGCCCTCACGGCGCACGACGTTTACGGTCTTGACGCCCCGTTGTTTCGCAAGCTGGATAACGTAGCCCCCAACCGCAGAGTTCGAAGCGCTTTGTACGATCCAGTCGTCCTCTCCAAGTTCGGCGAAAGTCGTCAGCATCAAGAATGCCGTCAATGGATTTACCACAGCCATGGCGAGCTGCTCAATTACTTCCTGTTCAATGGAAGCGCTATCCGCAATGGGTATGAACTGAGACGCGGGGGCAACGATTTCCTCTCGCCAGGTGCCTCCACCGGCCAGCAGCACCAATTGGCCTACCTGCAGATACGCGACCTCGGCGGAGGTCTCCACCACGCGGCCAACCCCCTCGCTGCCTGGTGTGTAAGGCAGCGCAGGGTCAACCCCATAGTTCCCACTGATCTGTAACAGATCCGATGGATGGATCGGTGTGGCGAGCACCTTTATCCTGACTTCGCCGCTCTGAAGTGGGCGCGCTGCTTCCGTCATTATTTTCACAACGTCAGCCGGGTTGCCCAACTTATCCACTTCAACGTACTTGAGTTTTGCCGCACCACTGTCCTGCGCAACTGCATGACTGGCGACTGCCAGAGACATAAAAAATGGAAGACATGCCACTATGGCGCGTTGGAAAAGGTAGTTCATAATGAGGTCCCGAGTGCTGTTGGATCAAATGACTGATCGTTTACGAATAGCGTGTTGGTTTTTGTTTGTCGCATATCAACTGCAACAGTCATGCGAACCGGTTTGCCGGTTCAAATTATAAATGAGAATGTCCCAGTTCTCACTACTGCAGTTCCTTCAACAAGGTCCGGGCGGCCAGTTTTCCCAACTCGTTCGCTGCGTCAGGACTGGCACCTGTAATCAGCTGTCTGTCCAGGCACACGGTATCGTCTGCCTTGCTATTGGCAATTCTGGCTCCCAGGGCAGTCAATTTTTCGCTTAGTGCCCAGGGCACTTGCCCTGGCAGGTAACCAATTTTCGGAGTCATTTTGTCGACCGAATGAGGAAATACTGCCATGTTGTATCCTGCGTAAAGGAAATCCTGACCCCCCAGTGTAGTTGCCAGCAACGCCGCAGGCCCGTGGCAAAGCGTAACGGTGAACAGCTCGTTCTCATGCGCCCAGTTGAGAATCTTCTGCACATTTTCATCCTCCGGAATACCCAGCATTGCACCGTGGCCTCCCGGAATGAAAACAGCGGCATAGCACTCTGGGTCTGGCAGTATTTCGCCAGCGAGTACCTGCAGGTTTTTTGGCTGGCTGAAACTCGACGCATACTTATCATGCAATGACTTAATCTGCTCATCTTTACCGGGAAACGCCCATGTTTCAAAAACAACCGGCTTTCCCGTTGGTGTCGCTATTTCGAAGTCATAACCTGCGTTCTTAAGATGCAGCATTGGCACCAATGTCTCTACGGGGTGGTTCCCGGTGGAGAACAATTTGCCATTCTGCATCATCATATTTTTTTGTTCGGTGCAGATAACCAATATCTTCGACCGCTTGCCCCGATACTGCGTGTATCGGGTGTCGTCGAAATCAGTCTTATCAACGGTTGCCAACTTCAGCGCGAGTTTTGAGGGCGAGTAAGAATTATCTGACTCAAGCCCCGGAGCAATGCCCAACAATTTCTTCAGCATGTTAAAAGTCTTCAGATGGTCTGCGGAGAAAGAACAACATTTCAGCGTGCTAACGCTTATTCAGTCGAATCGTACCCCAGGTACCTGCGCTTGATTAGCCGCAGAACAATCACTACATTGTTTCCAAAAATGAAACACCAGAGGTAATAATGGCGGTAAAAAACCAGAATATACGGGGATTGATTCTTTTTTCCCATATAAACAGACAGGGAAGCTTGTCGGCGGCAGCCCAGCTGCTGGGCATCAGCCGGTCATCTGTCAGCAAACAGCTGGTAGCCCTGGAGGAGCAAATCGGATCCCGGTTGTTCAATCGAACCACGCGCAGGATCGCCCTCACTGAAGTCGGCAAGCAGGTTCTCCTGGAGGCTCACAAAGTGGAGCTGGCGCTGCAGTCCATTGAACACATTAGCGAGGATTCCCAGTCGGTAGTGGCAGGCAATCTGAACGTGACATGTGCCAGTGCCCAGGGGCGTATTCAGTTGGTCCCGCTCATCACACGATTTCTCGCGAAGTACCCACAGGTGAATGTGAACCTGCAATTGGAAGATCGCTTCGTCGACATGGTCGCAGAAAACGTCGATGTCTCCATTCGTGTTGGCTATTTGCCAGATTCCTCATTGGTCGCCCGGAAGATAGGAGAACTAGCAGGCGTGCTGTGCGCCAGTCCTGAGTACTTGAGCACCGCGCCGCCGCTGGAAACGCCCTCGGACCTTTTACATCACCGTTGTTTGTTCTACCAGAACTCACAACTTGCCATGAAGGCTTGGTCGTTTGTCGGCAATGAGGGCGAAGAGACCGTGACAGTCTCCGGACCGCTATCCATTAACGACCCGGGAGCATTGATATCGGCTGCCCTGGCCCACGTCGGTGTCTTACTTATCGACAAGGGTTTGCTGGGTGACACCCTGCGAGATGGGAAGTTGGTGCCTGTTTTGCCAGGGTACTGTTCAATCGGCAGCCTGCCGATCTATGTGGTCTACCCGGAGAGAGAATTTGTACCGGCAAAGACACGTGCACTGGTCGATTTTCTGTTGCATGAAATGCCCGACGTTGTTCAAGCGACGTAGGCCTGTAAGCATGGCAACACGCAGGGAGCGGATTGTGCCCGGGAATCACGGAGCAGCTCCTTCACACACAGAGGCCAGGGTGCCCGCCACCGAGCCGCGGGGGTCATATCGCCAAGTTAACTCGCCCAAATTTCTAGAGTTGATAGGTGAATGCTTATAAGCGGCGCAGATTCTACCGGACATAATCAGCCACGTCGTCTGGCTTGAGCGCGATCAGCAATTCACCGATACTTATGCTTTACTGCGTTGTTACCAAAGAGATTAATTATGAATGTTTTTGGCAAGATATTGGTACTGACAATCGTTATATTGACCGGCAGCGCCGCTCTGGCGGGAGAACCCATGAAAGCGAAGATCGTCATTCTGGCAACCGGGGGTACCATAGCAGGTGCTGCGGCCACGGGGGTTCAGGCAGGCTATACCTCTGGAGAGGTCGGCGTTGAAACGCTGATCGATGCGGTCCCGCAGCTCAGTGAGCTGGCCGATATCAGCGGTGAACAAGTCGCCAATGTGGGTAGTCAGGATATGAGCGATGAAGTGTGGCTGCTACTGGCCGACCGCGTGAATACCTTGCTGGCTTCCAAGGACGTAGATGGCATTGTGATTACCCACGGTACGGATACCATCGAAGAGACGTCTTACTTTCTCAACCTGATTGTGAATAGTGATAAACCTGTGGTGATGACTGCAGCGATGCGACCTGCTACCGCTTTGTCGGCTGACGGGCCGTTAAATATTTTCAATGCAGTTGCAGTTGCTGCTGATGCTGAGGCTAAGGGCAGGGGAGTACTGATTGTCATCAACGATGATATTCACGGTGCTCGCGGTATGACTAAGACCAGCACCACCGACGTGCAGACCTTCGTTTCTGCGGAACGCGGTCTTATGGGGGCAACCTTGTACGGTGAGAACCGTTACTACCGCTCTCCATACCGAACGCACACCAGCGATTCCGAATTTTCGGTAGAGGGTATTAAGGTGCTACCGCGGGTAGATGTCATCTACATCAGTGCCGGCGTTTCCCCTGATTTAATTGACGCCGCTGTGGACAACGGAGCAAAAGGCATAGTGACCGCCGGTGTCGGCAACGGCAATATGACGGGTGATGCGCTCCAGGCGCTAGAGCGTGCCCGAGCCGAAGGTGTTGTGGTGGTTCGATCTACTCGGGTGACCAGCGGCACTGTGGGGCGTAACGTGGAAACCGATGACGATGCGATGGGCACTGTAGCCTCTGGTGAACTGAACCCTGCTCAATCTCGAGTCTTGCTCAAGCTGATCCTGACCAAAACCGATGATCCAGCCAAGGTCCAGGCCTACTTCAATAAATACTGAAGCGATGGAACGGCTCCCGATTATTTATCGGGATGAGTACCTTGTTGCCATCAATAAACCGAGCGGGCTGCTCGTGCACCGTAGTCCAATTGATCGGCATGAGACCCGTTTCGCCCTGCAATTGCTTCGCGACCAGATTGGTCAGCGGGTTTACCCGGTGCATCGCCTCGACAAGCCTACCTCTGGCGTCCTCCTGTTCGCGCTCACACCTGAGGTTGCAAGAGCGGTTTCTGAGCAACTCGCTGATCATAGTGTGTTGAAGTCATACCTGGCAGTCGTCCGGGGATGGTGCCCTCTGCATGGAGTGATCGATCATGCGCTGCAAGATCAGCCAGATAAAATAGCCGATCGTAATCGCACTCAGGCGCGGCCGACGAGGGATGCTGTTACCCGGTTTGAGCGTCTGGATACTGTTGAAATCCCTTACGCGGTAGATCGTTATCCCCAGAGTCGCTACTCACTGGTTGCCCTGCAGCCTGAGCAAGGGCGCAAACATCAGCTTCGCAGGCATATGAAACACCTGGGTTATCCCATTATTGGCGATGCGAAGCATGGAAAAGGCGTTCACAATCGTTTTTTTGCCGAAAAATACGGCTGTGGCCGTTTGTTATTGGCTTGTACCGGTATGGACTTTAGCCATCCTGTGAATGGCGACACGGTGCATATAAGAGCTGGACTGGACGCTGCATTCCAGCGCGTGCTTAGCGCTTTTGGCTGGAAGGAGCCGTCGCCGTAATGCTTATTAAAGGCATATTCCTAACTTGTAGATACTGACAGCCAGTGGGATTTAGGCGGGAGAGGCCGTATAATCGCCGCTCTTGAAAACTACTCCAGGATTGTCATGACCGTTCGTACTCGCGTCGCGCCATCACCTACCGGTGATCCCCACGTCGGCACCGCTTATATCGCCTTGTTCAATATGTGCTTCGCCAGGGCGCACGGTGGTCAGTTTGTGCTGCGCATCGAGGATACCGACCAAACGCGGAGCACGCCGGAGTCTGAGCAGGCTATTCTTGATTCGCTGAACTGGCTTGGCCTTAGCTGGGACGAGGGGCCCGATGTGGGTGGAGACTGCGGCCCTTATCGCCAGAGTGAACGCATGGATATCTACGGCGATTACGCTCGCCAGCTGGTCGATGAAGGCAAGGCCTTTGTTTGTTATCGCACAGCTGAGGAACTCAATGAGCTACGTGAGGCCCAGCGCGCTGCGGGCAGTAGCTCTGCGCTAAAGCCGTCTGATCTTAAATTGCCCGAAGAGGAAGTTGCAAAGCGTGAGGCCGCGGGCGAGCCCTATGTGATTCGAATGATAGTGCCTGAAGAGGAGGGCGCTTGTGCAGTAGACGATATGCTGCGTGGCACTATTGAGCTTGACTGGAGTATGGTGGATGCGCAAATTCTGCTGAAGTCAGATGGTATGCCAACGTATCACCTGGCTAATGTCGTAGACGATCACCTGATGGGTATTACCCATGTGTTACGCGGTGAAGAATGGATTAATTCGGCACCCAAGCATGTATTGCTATACCAGTACTTCGGCTGGGATATGCCCAAGCTCTGTCACCTGCCGTTATTGCGTAACCCCGATAAGTCAAAGCTTTCCAAGCGTAAGAACCCCACCAGTATTTTGTACTACCAGCGCATGGGCTTTTTGCCAGAAGCGCTGTTGAACTACCTGGGTCGTATGGGCTGGTCCATGCCCGATGAAAGCGAAAAATTCAGCCTGCAGCAAATGCAGGACAACTTTGATATCCAGCGTGTCTCTTTGGGTGGACCTATCTTCGATGTTGAGAAGCTTTCCTGGCTCAACGGCATGTGGATTCGAGAAGACCTGGATGAGCAGCAGCTGGCCAAGCGTCTGGTTGATTGGGCTTACAACGAGGCCAACTTGATGAAAGTGCTGCCGCATGCGCAAAAGCGCATGGAAACCTTAAGCGACTTCGCACCTTTGGCTGGCTTTTTAGTCTCAGGAACTTTGCCGCTTGATGAAGACAGCTTTGCCGGCGTTAAAGGTGAGAAGGAAGACGTGGTCAAAGGGCTGCAGTTTGCTCTTTGGCGCATGGAAGCCCTGCAGCAGTGGAACCGGGACAATATCTGGAATGAGCTAAAGGCTTTGGCTGATGCTTCCGGGGTTAAGGTAAAAGACTTCCTGGCGCCAATATTTGTTGCCATAGCCGGCACCAGTGCATCTTTCTCCGTCGTCGATTCTATGGAGATGTTGGGCCCGGATATGAGCCGATCAAGACTGCGCCATGCAATCTCTATCCTGGGTGGCGTATCGAAAAAAGCCATGAAGCGTCTGGAAAAAGAGTATCAAACCCTATAACGGAGTTGTTGTATGTCATCAGGTGTAGCCACGTCATTCGTATCGACCTTGATTCGGGGTACCAGCGGCATTCAGGTCACACCAGGCGCCGAAAAGCCGGCCGAGCTTCTGCAACTTTACGATATAGAAAACTGTCCCTATTGCCGTCTGGTTCGCGAAGCCCTTACCGAACTGGATCTGGATGTATTGATTCTGCCTTGCCCGAAGAACGGTGAACGTTTTCGTCCTGAGTTGGTAGAGCTGGGCGGTAAGGCCCAGTTTCCCTATTTGATAGACCCTAACACTGGCGCGGAAATGTACGAGTCTCTCGACATCATCGACTATTTGTTCGCCACTTATGGTGACGGTGACTTACCACTCAAGTGGAAGCTGGGTCGACTTCAGACAGCAGGCTCCATGCTGGCCAGCGCGCCGCGCATGAAGCAGGGTATGCAAGCGAATCCCGGCAAAGAGCCAGAGCAGTTATTGGAACTGTATAGTTTTGAGTCCAGCCCCTACGCCCGGATTGTGCGAGAGAAGCTGTGTGAAATGGAAATCCCCTATATCGTCCGCAACTGTGGTCGTACCAAGCTAAAGGAATGGCTGTTGCCGCCGGTGCGCAATGCATTGAACATCACCCCTGAAAGCACCCTGGTCAATCGGCGTCACCTTATGCACCGGGAGGGCAGGGTATCGATTCCCTATCTTTATGATCCCGGCCAGGATGTGGGTATGTTCGAGTCTGGTGATATTCTGGCTCACCTTAACCGATATTATTCGGACTGATGGTGGTCGCGGGGAAGCTCACTAATCAGTTCCCCCAAAAAGTGTTCATAGTGGCGCCAGCGCCCTATAGATCGGCTGTTAAACCGCTGTCCAGCCGCCATCTACTTTAAGGCTGTCTCCTGTCACCATGTTGGCCGCGGGGCTTGCCAAGAACAACACAGCGTTGGCTACGTCATCTACCTGGCCGATGTGCCCCATAGGAATACGAGAGATCACGTCCTGGTGGAATTCAGCTTTTTCGAACATGGGTTTGGTAAGCGGGGTTTCAATGAAAGTGGGAGCGACTGAATTGACGCGTATGTCTAGCACTGCGAGTTCAACGGCCATTGCTTTGGTGAGTCCTTCGATGGCGTGTTTAGTCATGCAGTAGACCGTACGGTTTTTGGCGCCGACATGCCCCATTTGAGAACCCATGTTAATAATCGATCCAGAACCTTGTTTCACCATTACTCGAGCGGCTGCCTGTGCCACCAGGAAGGCGGAGCGCACGTTCAAGTTGAGAATAAGATCCAGAGTTTCACGTTCCACCTCAGTGAACGGCTGTGGTTTGTTGGTGCCGACGTTGTTGACTAGAATATCCAGTCGCTCCAGCGATTCAATGCGCTGCAGGAATTTCTCGTCAGTCACATCGGCTACCCATGGTTCGATGAGCCCAGGGTGCGCGGATGCCAGAGTTTCCAGGTCGGCTTCTGTTCTCGCAACGGCGATGACATTAGCTCCAGATTTTGCCAGCCTCTGAGCACAGGCACGGCCGATTCCTTTGCCTGCGCCCGTTACTAGCGCACGTTTTTTATCAAGTCGAAAAGGCGAAGATGGTGTGTCGTCATTCATGTTCAATTCCTAGGTATTTGTTAGAGTAGGCTCAATTAACGTCAGTCGGTGAGACCGTAACCTTTAAACAGTTTACGGTCACCGTCTAAAGCGACAGGCGCGCCGTCTATGGTTCCGGGCGGTGAGAACCAGCTGTGTCTGCTGGTTTTCAAGGAGTGCGTATTGCCAGGATAAATATAGACTTTAGCCTGTCCTCCTGACTTTGTTAATGCGTCTTTTCGGGAAATCCAGCTCGGAGCAAGTATAAGTCCTGGATAGCCGTATTCAGGCGGCTCGGAAGAGGGCAGATCCCGTCGACTTTAGAACGCTGACGAGTCCGAGTAATAGCCGAGCATGTAGGTTCTGAGTTTGTCTTTGCGTGCTACTTTGTGCAATGTCTTGAGTGTGCTGTGATACTCACGCTGACGCAGCGCTTCGGTGGACAGCTCCGCCAGCGATTTCAGGCAGACGCAAGGGGCAGTCGTGCAATCGGGCTTGACTGGCTCAGGGTTGGCACTTGTTGTTGCGGTCGTCAGTATCAGGCCGCCTATCAAAATCAGCGCTTTTGCGTTCGTCATACATCGAGTTCCAATTCCCATCTCACCAATGTTTCCTGAGCTGCCGCGACAAAGCGAGAGATTATATCGGATAAATTGCATTCGAAGTCAAAAATGTTTAGCATGCCTTTGGTTCACGCACAAAGCACCCCGGAGATAGCGCAATGGCTAGATACCTTAAAGAAGGAATGTCCGTCGAGGAAGTCCAGACTCAGGACGCAAAAGTTAGAGGTATCGTGGAGGATATTCTCGGGCAGATCGAATTGCGGGGCGACGCTGCCATTCGCGACTACTCAGAGAAATTCGATAGCTGGCGTCCTGACAGCTTTCGCCTGAGTAAAGACCAGATCGCTGCGTGTTATGAAGAGCTAGATCAACAAGTCATTGACGATATTCGCTTTGCCCAGGAGCAAGTGCGTAACTTCGCGCAGATCCAGCGCAATTCGATGGTGGATGTGGAGGAGGAGACACTCCCCGGTGTCGTGCTGGGGCACAAGCATATTCCAATGAATAGTGTCGGTTGCTACGTGCCAGGTGGTAAGTACCCTCTGGTGGCATCTGCGCACATGTCTGTGGTGACCGCCAAGGTCGCAGGAGTCAAACGAGTCATTGCGGCCGCACCTCCGTTTAATGGAACGCCATCACCAGCGATTGTAGTCGCCATGGATATGGCGGGAGCCGATGAAATTTACTGCTTTGGCGGCGTACAGGCCGTAGGTGCGATGGCGATTGGTACCGAAACAATCGCACCCGTTGATATGATAGTGGGTCCCGGTAACGCCTTCGTGGCAGAAGCGAAACGTCAACTGTTCGGACGTGTGGGTATCGATTTATTTGCTGGTCCCACAGAAACGCTGGTGATTGCCGATGACAGCTGCGATGGCGAGCTGTGTGCTGCAGACTTATTGGGGCAGGCTGAGCACGGCCCTAATTCACCAGCGGTCTTGTTAACTAACTCAGAACAATTGGCGCTGGATACCATGGCTGAAGTAGAGCGACAGCTGACAGTTCTGCCTACCGCCGAAATTGCTGGCGCTGCCTGGAAAGACTATGGCCAGGTCATCTTATGCGATAGCTATGAAGAAATGGTTGAGGTGGCTGATGCGATTGCCTCTGAGCACGTGCAGGTAATGACTCGCGATCCGGACTATTTCCTGAAGAATATGAGTAACTATGGCGCGCTTTTCCTTGGACAGGAGACTAATGTGTCTTACGGTGACAAGGTCATTGGTACCAACCATACTTTGCCAACGAAGAAAGCGGCGCGCTATACTGGCGGGCTCTGGGTAGGCAAGTTTATCAAGACCTGTACCTTCCAGCGGGTAACCCCCGAAGCCTCTGCCATGGTCGGTGAATACTGTTCTCGCCTGTGTGCCGTGGAAGGGTTCGCGGGTCATAAAGAACAGGCAGATATTCGCGTAAGACGATATGGCAAAAACCGGCAGTAGTACCCGCAAGGAAAATTTCGCTAACACGAAAAGGCATGTGACGTCTTACGACGTCGCTCTGCATGCCGGTGTTTCGCAATCGGCAGTCTCTCGGTGCTTTAAACCGGGTGCAAGTGTCTCTAAAAAGATGCGCGAGCGGGTAATGACTGCAGTCAAGGAAATGGGCTATACGCCCAACGCGATTGCCCGTGGTTTGATCACTCGACGTTCGAACATGGTCGCGGTGATCGTGTCCAATTTGAATTTTTATCCCGAAGTCGTCTCTGAATTGAGCGCTCGCTTTACTGAACGTGGTGTCCACGTGCTACTTTTCACGCTGGATCATGAAAGTGATGTCAGCCGCACTCTGGAGCGGGTTTGGCAATACCAGGTAGATGGTGTGATTGCCGCAGCACATTTGTCACCCGATGAAATCGTTACTTTCGAAGAACGCAATGTTCCTTTGGTTTTTTACAATCGCTCTTACGAAGACATACCTGTCAGCTCTGTTAGTTGCGACCAGGTAGGCGGTGAGCGAGCACTGATCAATCGTCTGACAAAAAGTGGCCAGCATAAATCCTATGCCATTATTACTGGACCCTCCGACTCGGTTGTTAGTATGCAGCGTACGCGGGGCGCGATCGACAGGTTGGATGAGTCTGGTGTTACCGATGTAACACAGGTCAGTGGCGATTATGGTTATAAGTCCGGACGCAGGGCTGTGCAGGAGATTATCGAGCTACGGGGTAGTGCTCCTGATGCCATCATTTGCGCTAACGACATGATGGCGTTTGGCGCCATGGACGAACTGCGCTTTCACCTCGAGTACGACGTTCCAGGAGACGTGTCAGTCGTGGGCTTCGACGGAGTGCGCGCCGCATCCTGGTCCAGTTTTGACCTCGCGACTGTCGCGCAGCCGGTAGAGAGCATGACCGAGGCCGCTGTGTCGATGTTGATGGACAGAGTTGATGATCAGAATTTACCGCCAGAAAAGCGCGTTTTTTCGGGCGTGCTGCGTGATGGCAGCAGTGTGCGCATCTAGGCTTTTTATTTATGCCTGAATGCATTCGAAGTACAAATTTATTGCTGTTGCCGGGCATGATGTGCGATGCGGGCCTATGGGCATCGCAGGTTCAGGCGATTTCACCGATTTGTTCAGTTTTCCACGGCGACATAACTGGGGACAACAGTATTCAATCCATTGCCTCGAATGTCTTAGATGGGGCCCCACAGCAGTTTGCGCTAGCGGGCCTATCCATGGGCGGAATCGTTGCGATGGAAATGTGGCGACAAGCGCCACACAGGATAGAACGAATAGCATTGCTCGATACCAACTTTCATGCCGACACTGATGAAAAGCGCACAATGCGAAATCGACAAATGGACGAGGTGAGGCAAGGTGCTTTGGGAGCAATTCTGCGCGACGAGTTGAAACCTAACTACCTTGCCCGCTGCCATCGAGAGAATACTGCTCTGCTGGACGATGTGCTTTATATGGGTATGGGCTTGGGCGATGACGTCTTCGTAAGACAATCTGAGGCTTTGCGCGATAGACCCGATAGCGCCGATACACTGACAACTATTAATTGTCCGACTCTGGTGCTGTGCGGTGAGGAAGATGATCTTTGCTCGCCAGCCTTGCATCGTGAAATGGCCGCAATGATTACATCCTCCAGGCTACGCATTATCCCCGAGTGTGGGCACCTTTCTACTATGGAGCAACCGAGCGCGGTGAATGCCGCGCTGCTGAATTGGTTTAAAGACAACGAGAGTGAAATCCAATGAAAATAAGTACAGATAAAATTTTAACAACTCATGTGGGAAGTTTGCCCCGCTCCAAGGCTGTCACCGATGGTGTTTTTGCCAAGGAAAATGAACAGCCCTATGACGTCGATAATCTCGCGGCTACGATTAAGTCCGCAGTGGATGAGGTCGTGCGCAGGCAGGTAGAAACGGGCGTAGATATTGTTAGCGACGGTGAGATGAGCAAGATTAGTTACGCTACCTATATCAAGGACCGAATTACTGGTTTTGCCGGTGACAGCGAGCGCAATCCCCCCGCAGATCTGGAGGAGTTTCCTGGCTTCTTGGCGCGTCAGGCGAGCTCCGGCGGAACGCCCAGTTACAAGAGGCCCTGTTGTGTCGGGGAAATTGCTGTCAAGGATATGGAACCACTTGAGGAAGACCTAGCCAATTTTAATGCGGCCGTTCAGCAGCATGGCGCAGCAGAAGGGTTCATGAACGCAGCGTCCCCCGGCGTTATTGCGTTGTTTCAGCCTAACAAACACTACTCAAACCACAGTGACTATTTGCAGGCGCTGGGCGATGCAATGCGGGCAGAGTATGAAGCGATTGTCAACGCAGGGTTTATTCTTCAGCTGGATTCACCGGATCTGGGCCTTGGGCGCCACATGCTGTTCAAGGACAAGCCCGAGGAAGAATACATCGCCATGGCCAACCTCCACGTGGAGGTGCTTAACGATGCCTTGCGTAATATACCCGCGGCAAAGGTGCGTCTACACGTTTGTTGGGGCAACTACGAGGGACCGCATCACTGTGATGCTCCTATGGAGACGGTACTCCCAATTGCGATGAAGGCTAAGCCACAGGCGCTGTTGTTCGAGTCCTCTAACCCTCGGCACGCCCACGAGTGGGAAGTTTTTCGCGACGCCGATATTCCGCAAGATAAAGTGCTGGTGCCCGGGGTGATCGACTCCACTACCAACTTCGTTGAGCATCCCAGATTGGTAGCACAGCGTATTGAAAAGTTCGCCAGTATCGTTGGCCGTGAGCGTGTTATTGCTGGTACCGATTGCGGATTCTCGACTTTTGCAGGATTTGGTGCGGTGGATGAAGATATTGTCTACGCTAAATTAGGAGCCATGGTCGAGGGCGCCGCGCTGGCCAGTCAAAACCTGTGGAAGTGAGCTAATGCCCGAATCACTGAAAAACCGGATAGCCGCCAGGGAGCAGTTGCTTGGCAGCTTTGTCAAAACGCCATCGCCGATGCTGTGCGAAGTACTGGGCAAGAGTGCGCTGGACTTGTTGTGCCTTGATGCGGAACACTCACCCTTTGATCGACTGGTTCAGGATCAGTGCCTTTACGCCCTGCGCAGTGAAGGCATGCCGTCTCTGGTAAGGGTGCCTACAGCGGCACCGGAACATGTTCTTAATGCACTGGATTGCGGCGCAACGGGAGTGGTTGTACCTCATGTGACTTCGCCAGAGATGGCCGAAAAAGTCGCGGCATCAGCACAGTTTGGTGCCGGTGGTCGCGGTTATGCCGGTTCTACCCGCGCCGCTGGCTACACTACCAAGGCAATGCCCAGACACCTCGATGATAGTGCTGCGCAGTCAGTCGTTGTCGCCCAGATTGAAGACCTTGAAGCACTCGACGCTATTGACGAAATCGCGACGGTGGAAGGTATCGATTGTTTGTTTATAGGGCGGATTGATCTAACCGTGGCTCTAGGCGCAAGTTCGCCTGCTGAACCCTCAGTGATACAGGCAGTGGAAAAAATTTGCCAGAGCGCTGGCAATGCGGGACGTCCGGTAGGCATGTTCGTCGGTAACCTCGATGAAATTCCGCGCTGGCAGGAAGCGGGTGCCAGCTTGTTTCTGCTGTCTTCTGATCACAGTTTCCTACTGCAGGGCGCTGCTAACCTGGTAAACGCATTTCCGCGCTAGTCAGATTCGATAAAAATTTTCAGCTGTAGTGCAGAACATCTGCTGGCGTTCGGTAGTGCTGAAATCAGCAGTCACCCGATCATAGGTCTGCCATAGGTAGCCGTAATTGTTGTAGAGCTTGTCTACCGGGAAATTAGAGCCAAACATCACCCGGGTCGGCCCAAACGTCTCCAATACTCGCAGTATTATTGGTCGCAGAGCAGTTTCATCCCAGCGCGGATTGAACATGCCAAGCCCCGACAGTTTGCAATAGGTGTTAGGCAGAGCTGCGAACTTCTCCAGACCGTTACGCCAGTTTTCTAGTCCAGTCCGGGACTGGTCCCAGGGAGAGCCCGCGTGACAGAGCACGACGGGCAGCGTTGGCACCTGTTTAAGTAGCGCAATTACCTGATCCATTTGCGGTGGCACCATTTGTAGGTCGAACGACAGACCCTGGGCGGCGAGTAAGCTGAGTCCCCGTAAAAAGTCGGGATCCTTTAGCAGCGCATCACTTCCGTGCTTCTTGTCCTCCAGTTCGTGCCTGCCCAGTATTTGCCGAATGCCTCGGAGGCGGTCTGACTCCCCGTGCGCCTCCAGTTTCGCTCGAAGAGTGTCAGCACGCAGGTCGGTTGCCGCAACAATGGCATGGGGGTAGGGCTGTTGCGATTGTAGCCAAGCCGTTTCTCTGACTTCATCGGTCGGTGTAACGCCAACCTGAATATGAACACTCTTCACTGGTCGATAATCAACTGACTCCGCCAAAAAATCATCGATAAAGTAGTTTTTTTGGATGGGGCCAGGGTCTCCAAAAAAACGCATTTCGCCCTTTGCCATCAGCCAGGGGTAGTTGCAGTGCCCCAAATCCCAGAGGTGATGATGGGCGTCTACGAAGTGTAAATCGGTGCTTGTCATGATGTTTGGTTCCCGGGCTTGCTAAATATTTGCATTCGAAGTACATTTTCACAGATCGGACAGCCAGCGCAAGAGAAACACGCGGCTATTGAGCGAGATTTTACTGGAGTAACAGAATGTCCAAAGAATGGACTCCCGAAAAAATGAGGCAACGCCTTGTGCGCTACACTGAGTTGCGTCCCTGTCTCAACGCTTTTGTAGATACCTATACACCGGGAAGCGATAAAAAAGAAAACTTCACCATTATTGGACCCGGTGTTGCAGAACACCCGGATCAACACGTGCACATTAAGGAAGCCCACGGCTTTAATATTGGCGGCGCGCGGCAGCCCCCTCGGTGTGCGAACTCCCAGCATAGCCATGAAACAGAAGAGGTGTTTATCGTTCATAGTGGCCAGTGGGCGTTCCGTTGGGGAGATGAGTGCCAGGATGGAGAGGTTGTACTAGGCCCTGGCGACTGCATCAGTATTCCCGTTAACGTATTTCGTGGTTTTGAAAATGTGGGTGACGATGTTGGTTACCTGTTTGCGGTACTTGGCCGTGATGATCCCGGGCATGTAATG
Source organism: marine gamma proteobacterium HTCC2148 (assembly GCA_000156295.1). Classification (GTDB taxonomy): domain Bacteria; phylum Pseudomonadota; class Gammaproteobacteria; order Pseudomonadales; family Halieaceae; genus Halioglobus; species Halioglobus marinus. Next base: position 154,903 of record DS999228.1, on the reverse strand, counting down.
TGGGCACCTGACGTGTTCGATAAGGCGAGTGAATATGGTCTGGTATTGTTGGAGAGCGGTTTGCTTGTGGATACTACCCGCGGCGAGCAAGTGCCCCAGGGAGAGCGACCTATGCCCAAGACCACCGATGAGCAGGTAAATTCTCATCGGGTGATGAGCGTGGCAGAAATGCTTGATTGCGTTATGCCCATCACTGAGCAGCGACAACGCGCTGGCTCTGCGTTAACAGATAGCGTTACCGGTGTCTCCGAGTACGCAATGATTGGGCCAGCTAGCGCAGCTGAGGGTATTCAGGCCGGTAAGATGAACTGGGACCATGGTTTTCAGGTGCGTCGTTTGGACTTTGATCCCGCAGCAACTCTACCTTTTCATTCACGTGAAGAAGAAGAGGTAGTGTGCCTGCATAAAGGTCGTCTGATCTATCAATGGGATGGCGGTGAACTGGAGTTGAGAGAGGGTGATGTTCTTACGGTGCCTCGCAATCTCATGCATGGCTTTACCAATAAGGGTAGCAGCTTGGTGACAAGCTATGTGGTTAGAGGCGGGAACGCACCCGCTGCACCAAGCTGGATGGAGAGCTCTGTGCAGTCCGCTGCATCACGCTAGCGGTAAGCGCTCTTCGATCGGCAGGCCGCAACTGGCCAGATTTCTATTCTAATAACAAGGAAAGCAGTATTCAGTATGAGTGTCATAGACAAACTCTATGCAGCGCTCTCAGGCGCTAATGAAGCACAGATTCGAAAAGTCGCCGCGGCGACCCTGAGTGAACAGGTTAAATGGTCGGCGTGCCACCCGGTCAATGACCTGGCGGGTGTTTTCAGCGTCGTCGATGACTTTCTATTGCCCCTGATCCAGGCCATGCCTGACCTTGAACGCAAGCCGTTTATCCACATCCCTGGGGACTTTCAGGGTGAACAATGGATTGCGGGAACCGGCTACCTTATAGGTACGTTCAGTGCACCACTTTTTGGTATACCAGCTACGGGGAAAACGCTATATCTGCGCTATTCAGAACTGGTGCGTGTAGAAAATGACCGTATTACTCAGTGCTACCTGTTCCCTGATTTTCTTGATGCAATGCAGCAGGCCGGGGTATACCCATTACGCTCCTCGTTGGGGCATTCAGGGTTAATGATGCCGCCGACCAGTCTTGACGGCATTTGCGGTGCTGACAGCGACCCGGACCGGAGCATGGGCACAGCACAACTAATAATGGATATGCTCGACTGCCTGCGCAAATACGACGGGAAAAGCCTCGAAAGCATGGACCTGAAAAACTTCTGGCACCCTGATTTTATGTGGTATGGCCCAGCGGGTATCGGCACTACCCGCGGTATTGAAGGTTTCCGCCGCCATCATCAGGGGCCGTTTCTCAAGGCATTTCCGGACCGAGACGTTGATCATCACGCCTGTACTGTTGCTTGCGGCGACTACGTTGCAACAGGTGGTTGGCCACATATGCACGGTACCCATACCGGAGGAGATTGGCTGGGCTTGCCGCCGTCGAATCGCCACTTGAGTTTGCGCGTCATGGATATTTGGCGGCGGGAGGGCGATCTCCTGAAAGAGAATTGGGTGGCGATTGACATACCACACATGCTGGACCAGATGGGCTTAGATGTCTTTGCCCAAATGAGCGCAATAACAAACAGGTAGTGACAATGACAGAATTTGGCACGCTAAACTGGTCTATCCTGGTGATTTATGTGATCGCCAACCTTGGCCTTGGTTTTTATCTGGGGAAAAAGATCGAGTCGGCGAACGACTTCTTTCTTGGAGATCGAAGTATTCCCTGGTGGGCAATTGGTGTTTCAGTAGTCAGTACTTATGTTAGTGCACTGACTTTTCTTGGCGGCCCTGCCTGGGCTTACACCGATGGCCTCTCTGTTATAGCCATACACTTGAATTATCCACTCGTTATTTTCTTTGTGGTGACGTTTTTCTTGCCGTTCTTTTTCAACAGCGGTGTTGCATCAATTTACGAGTACCAGGAGAAGCGCTTTGGGCCCACCTCCCGGAGTGTGATGTCTGGTGTGTTTCTGCTGTCTCAGGGACTGACGTCGGCGGCGATTCTTTACGCGACTTCGTTGGTACTGGAGTTTATTACTGGCTTGCAGGTTGAGTACTGTATTGTCATCGTTACTCTTATTGCCCTTATCTATACGTCTATGGGCGGCATTGCAGCAGTAATATGGACCGACGTTATCCAGGCGGGAATCTTATTTGTAGGCGCATTTGTTATTTTGTTTGCGCTGCTCTCAGAGATGCCGGTGCCTCTGGTGGAAGCACTAACTGAGTTAAAGGCACAAGACGCACTAACGCGTTGGACTTAAGTTTTGATTTTACTAAAGTGACGACGGTCTGGTCTGGCGTTATCGCCATGACATTGTTTCATGTCACTGTCTATGGCGCTAACCAGATGATGGTGCAGCGTACCCTGGCTGCAAAAAATATTGGCGATGCCAAAAAGTCATTCTTGATGATGGGCTTTGGCGCATTCTTTATTTATTTTTTGTTCATTCTGTTGGGCGTGTTGTTCTATTCATACTATGGTGGCCGCGAATTCGAAAACGGCAATACGATTATCCTCCACTTTGCCGCCGATTACGGTTTGCCTGGACTTATGGGGCTTATTGCAGCGGCAGTGTTGGCGGCGAGTATGTCCAGCCTTGATTCCGCGTTCAATTCAATGTCCACAGTTTCCACCATCGACTTTTACCAGCGCTATTTCAGACCGGATGAATCTGGTGCACACTATCTAACAGTCTCTCGAGCGTTCACGGTGTTCTGGGCGGCGCTGATTGTGGTTCCAGCCCTTATGTTTGCCGAAAGCGAAGGCTCTATTTTGGAAACCCTGAGTAAAGTAGGGTCCTATTTTGTCGGCGCCAAGCTGAGTATGTTCGCTTTGGGCTTCTTTTCAAAACATACCACCGAACGTGGCCTGCTGATCGGAGTCGCCGTGGGCTTTGTTGTGGTCTGGTATGTGGCTACGCGAACAGACATTGCCTGGCCCTGGTTCTGCGCCATCGGCGGTGCAGTTAATATCAGCGTGTCTCTGCTGGCCAGCCTTATAATCGATGGGCGGCAGGAAGATTACTCCCCCTATACTGTAGTGGGTCAAAAAGCGCAGTATTTGGCAGAGGGGCGGGAAGAAAAAGATGGGAACTGGTTTGTTGTTCCCGGACGAGTGGATAAGATCAGTTATTACTTGCTGGCTTTATTTGCAGCGACCATAGCCTTCTTGTATTTGTTTAACGACTTAATTCCTTAATTATCGGGAGATTCTTTAATGGCCGACTACCAGCAGAACAAGAGCCTTGTTCTGGAGTATTTTGACGCTCTGGAAGGCTGCAGTGCAGATGCCGTCGGCGCGGTGTTAGGTCGATTTGCCAGTGACGACTGTGAGTTTCTCGGTAGCTACCCGTTTAATGAAATGCGTGGACCTGCAGCAATTACCGCTGGCTTTTGGCAGCCGCTGTTCAATGCATTCCAGTCACTTCAGCGGCGACAAGACATTTTTATTGCAGGCAGTAGCGAGATTGACGGTGATCAATGGGTCATGAGCATGGGCCATTTTATGGGGCTGTTTGATGACGACTGGCTGGGAATTCGTGCAACGCGCAAGATGGTCATGTTGCGCTATGCAGAATTCAACTGTATCGCTGATGGTAAAATCGTCAGGACCGGAATGTTCCTCGATATTGTTGGGCTGATGCAGCAGGTAGGTTGTAATCCTTTACCACCCCAGACGGGCGCCTCTTTTGTTTGCCCCGGACCACGCAACCATGATGGTATTGTTTTAGAGCAACAAACTGAGGAAGAGGGCATAAAAACCCTTAACGTCCTGAACGCAATGATTGCTGACCTTGACGAGCTTAACAAAGCGGGGGATGACAATTGCTCACCGCAGTATCTGGCCAGAACCTGGGATGAAAATATGCTGTGGTACGGCCCCGCAGGAATTGGCGCCTCTTACACAATTCCCAGGTATCAGGAGCAACATCAATATCCGTTCAGGGAAGGGCTCACCGGCAAAACCTATAACGGCCACGTTTGTCGTTTTGCAGAGGGTAACTTTGCCTGTTTTTTCGGCTGGCCCAATCTCTCCCATAAACCAAATGGCGGTCTTATGGGCTTACCAGGAGGTGAGCAGACGCATATGCGGGTGGTAGATGTTTATCGTCGAGAAGGCGATAAGTTGATAGAGAACTGGGTAATTATTGACATACCTTACTGGCTTAAGCAGCAGGGTTTGGATGTTTTAGAGCGCACTAGTAAAATCCTCAATCCCTGAGCAGGCCCGGCCTGGCTTTGTTGAACTCTCGCAGTCTGGCAAACACGTCCACATTCAGCTGATGATAGACGTGTAACAGGTCAACCAGTACCCAGTTTTCACGAATCAGCCCATTTTCACAGCGCCAGAAATCCAGGCTGCGCATTGTTATCTGCTGGCCCGAAGGCGCTATTCCCAACCACCCGTCGCCACCCACACTCATGTGCATTCCTGGCCATGCAGTAAAACCAACAAAATCTCCGTCAGAGAACAAGTGTCCTGCGGCTGCGTCTCCGACTCGATCGGGTAAGCCGTTTAAGAACGGTATTTGGTGCCAGTTGCGAAAGCCGGCGATACCACGGCCAGTGCCAATGCCCGCAGGGCCGTACCAGCTGCAGCGAGGATGCCAGTACTTCTCTAGTTCCATCGCCTCCACACCGCCATCAGCGAAGTTCCCCAATGCATCGCACATATCGCTGACCAACTGTTGGCTGGAGGCCGAGTGCGCTTGATCCCATGGCCCCTGAACGATCCCGTTTTGCAGGGCGGGGGAGGGCACCTGCCATTCCCGCCCCAGGCTGGGAGCCATGGGCCAGGCATTTGCCTGCAGCATCACCTCCGGTATATCCCAAATTGCCTGCATCTCTACGATTTTGTCGTTCTCTATGCGAAAGAACTCGTGAAACCGCATAGCCACCTGATGCCCAGTGGGAGGGATGTCTAGCCAGGGCTTTTCGAAACTCCCGGTATAATAACCACAGCAGCCCACCCAGTTGTCGGCGTGATTGGTTGGCCCGGCAATCACGATATGATCGCGGCGCTCCAGATCGGGAATTGCATTGTACAGTCCACAATAGGCATCTTCGAAAAGAGCATCGGGTCCTCTCAGGCTCTCAAAAGGGAAGGACAGTTGTATGAGTGCATCTTCGCTAAACAGCGAGTTAAGCGTCTTGCAAACGTTGTCTGGGCTGTAGTCGTAAAGGGCGCTGGTTAATTGCGCAACGAGCCGCTTGTTAGCGTTATGTATGTCTGTCATTTTTGTCCTTGTTCGCTGCGCTTGCATTCGAAGTCATATCACTGGAGGATAACAAAGAACCCCTGTAGGGCACAGTCATGCTGGCGGAAAATTAAATGTGTAAGAGACTTCAATATACCTGGGCACTGACCTGGCTGAGTTATTTCCTCGCAATTCAGGTTATGGGAGAAGAGGGTGGTGTAAGGCCTGCAGACCTCAGTTTAATGGCATTGGATGCAAGCTATGAATTTCACCATGTTCGCAATAATCCCGCGACTGAGGGGATTCGCAGGGAAGTCCTGGGCTTTGAAGTCGACGGTCTTAGTCAGTACGCTCTTTTGCTTCGGCCTGCTGGCATAGCGCCAAAAGGCGGTTGGCCTGTAGTTCAGTTCAACCACGGCTTTCATCCTAATCCGCCACTTAATGGTTTCAACACAGCAGGTCAAAGTGACCGCCCTGGCGACTATTATCGGGAAACGGTGCAGGCATTTGCCAGAGCCGGGTTTGCGGTAATAGCGCCAGATTATCGAGGGCACAATGTTTCGGAAGGGGAGGAGTTTACACAGCGCGCTTTGGCTGATGCCTGGTATAGCCGTGACGCTATTGCGTGCTTTCTTGCATTGAGTTCCCTGACTGACCTGAATTTGGACAGGGCTTATATGCTGGGTCATTCAATGGGAGGCCCCATCACGCTCAGGGCCATGCAGGCCTTGGGTGATAGAGTCAGGGCTGGTTCAGTCTGGTCCATGGCGGGGTCAGATAAACACGCTCAACTGATGGCTATTACCCTGAAGTCTGCAAACGCAGAAGATAATAGTGAGAGCAAGAAAGTACTGCTGAACGCGCTGCAATCGGAGTTGGTTGATATCGACCCCAGTGCCACTGTTGATCAGCTATCGGCGATTAGCCAGGCGGCATCAATAAGCGCGCCCTTGTCTATTCAGCATTCTTTGGGAGACCAGGCAACGCCAGTGATAAACTCACTTGAGCTGGCTGCTCGCCTGTATTTGTCCGGCAGGGAATATCAGCTTAAAGTCATTCCAGGTGAGGATCACCTGTTTAGCGGCGAGGCCTTTTCAGCAGCAGTGGCGCGAGATGTTCAATGGTTCCGGCGCCACCGCTAAAGCGTTACATCCAACCCAATTCTTTCAGTGCCCAGGGTGCGTTCCAGACTTTGGTCATTGCGCAAACCTTGTCGTCGTCGTCCATGGTAATGGCATACACGTAGTGTGAATGTGTGACGCCACCGGTCGCTGGAACTGGACCACCCTCACCAGAGTGCTCACCGTTAAATGTCGCGAAATAGAGGGCAGTGCGATTGGCTTCGTCCCAGGCTGAACTGTGGATGCTGTAGCCGCAACCAACCAGAGGGCCTTTACCCAGGCCGGCCATCCATTCGCAGTAACCCTCAACTAGCTGTATGTCGACCAGAGGCTCACTCTGGGCAGAAAATACAGCGTTCTCTGCCACGTACTGCTTGCAGCCTTCCCAACCTTGAAGCCCTTCGCAAGCGTGAAAAAATGCGGTTGCTGTTTCAAATGCACTCATTTTCATTCTCCAGTTGTAGCTTGCTCAATAGCGAGCCTTGCGCGTTCGATTTGAGTGAGCACGGCCAACTCGTCAAACACCAGCCATTCCTCAACCACCTTTCCATCAACAATACGATATTGGCTCTCGCCGAGAATAAGCAGCGGCGCGCCGGTGGGTGCGCCCCACAACGCACCGCCTGAATGGGTGCCCGCAATGACCCAGCGCACTGCAACGTACTCGCCTGCCAGCATCGAATTGCTGCAGCTGTAGTCAACAGATATTTTTGCATCGGGCATTGAGCCAAGCATTTCCATGTAGAACTGTGAGATTCGTTCCACACCATCGTAATCTTCCCTGGCAGAGGCATGCAGTCGGGCGTTCTCAGTGTAAAGAAGGCGGCAATCTCCCAGCATGCGCGCATTCCATATATTGCCAAGCGCAGCGCTGATGTATTTTTCATTGTCTTCAGCAACAGGCGGGTAGGTGATTTTTTCGCGCGCCTGCATGCTCACTCTTTCGTGTTCGCTTTTGAGCCACTGGGCGAAGGTGCCGCTGGGCTCCAGTGGTCTGGCTGCCTGCTCTCTGGCATATTCCAGGGGATCAGCACCGAGCTGGATGGCTAGCGAGTAATTATCCCTGACCAACCATTCTTCTATGATTTTGTTGTCCTTGCATACGCAATGGGCAATGACCTGAATCTGGGCCTGCGCGCCGGTAGCATCTCCAAACTCACTGGGCCCAAGGTTCGTCATGTTAGTACAGATCAGGTGAGAGCTGTGGTAACCGGTCTCGGCGTCGCCGCCCCAGACAATATTATCCGCGTGCAGGGTACGGTCGGGGAAGCCTGCCAATGTGCGCATTGTGTTCTGAGTGACTTCTTCGGCACCTTGTGTGTATCCCGCGAGGGTGTAAACAGGGCAGTCTTCGGAGTAGTAGTCGTAACAAAGTCCGACCTGCTTTCCTTCCCAGATGCGGTAGGTGATACGCAGGATATAGTCGACAATGTCTGTGAATTCAGAGTCGAATCCGGGTAGCCCCGCGGGTTCGCCGCTTGCAGGAGCGCTGTCGTAATGGTTTTCCATTAATGTGTTCCCTGTACTGCTAGCAGTTTAGATCGCAGTGTGTCGTGTTGCGAATGTTGCTGAATAATACCTTGCATTCGAAGTCAAAAAAAGTACTTTAATGCCTTGGTTTCGTCTACTGTAAGGCGGTCCGGGGCTTTACAATCAAATATTAACCAAGGTGTGAGTTAACCATGTCTATCAGTGCATTCGATTTGTTCAAAATCGGCATTGGCCCGTCCAGTTCGCATACGGTGGGGCCGATGCATGCTGCGCGGCTGTTCGCCCAGCGCCTTGAAAAAGATGGATTGCTGCAAACCTGCGGTAGGGTTTGTGTTGAGCTATACGGCTCTTTGGGAGCGACCGGCGCAGGCCACGGATCACCCAAAGCAATTTTAATGGGGCTAGCGGGCGAGACTCCCGAGGGCGTCAATGTTGACACCATCGCTGCGCGAGTGGCCGGGGTGCGAGAGCAGGGGGAACTGCATCTACTGGGGCAGCACCGCATCGACTTTAGCTACCGTAACGATTTGATCATGCACCGCAACGAGTCGCTGCCTTATCATGCCAATGGAATGCGCTTTAGCAGCTGGGATGCGAATGGCGATTTACTAGTGCAATGCGTGTATTACTCGGTAGGCGGTGGATTCGTTGTTGACGAGCAGGCGGCCGGTGCTGACGCGATAATCGAGGACCCCACGCCCTTGCCTTACTCCTTCAGTACGGCTGACGAACTGTTGCAGAAATGTAGGGACAATGGTCTTTCCATTAGCGCTTTGATGCTGGAAAACGAAAAAGCATGGCGAAGTGGTGAAGAGATACGCAGCGAACTACTGGCTATATGGCAGGTGATGAGTGCGTGTATTGATAAAGGCGTGGTGACCGAGGGCGTGATGCCTGGTGGCCTTAAGGTTAAGCGCCGCGCCGCGCAATTGTATCGTCAGCTAAAAACCGAGCAAAACTCATTTGGCGATGAGTCTCTCAATACTATGGACTGGGTAACCCTTTATGCCCTGGCCGTGAATGAAGAGAACGCAGCTGGGGGTAGGGTGGTGACTGCTCCAACCAATGGCGCCGCGGGCATTGTTCCGGCGGTCCTTAAGTATTACCTGAATCACTGTCGCGGTTCTTGCGAAGACGACATCCAACGTTATCTGCTCACTGCCGCCGCTATCGGTATCCTCTATAAAACCAATGCTTCTATTTCCGGCGCTGAAGTGGGTTGTCAGGGGGAAGTCGGCTCAGCCTGTTCGATGGCAGCCGGCGCTCTTGCAGACGCTTTAGGCGGCACTCCAGAGCAGGTTGAAAACGCTGCTGAAATTGCTATGGAACACAACTTGGGGCTGACCTGTGACCCTATTGGTGGCCTGGTACAGGTGCCGTGCATTGAGCGCAACGCCATGGGTGCGATTAAGGCTATAAGTGCTGCTCGCATGGCCTTACGCGGCAGCGGCGAACACTATGTGTCTTTGGATCAGGTAATACGCACTATGCGTGACACCGGTCGTGACATGCAGGATAAGTACAAAGAAACCGCCCGCGGCGGACTCGCCGTTAATGTTTTAGAAGTGCCAGTAAATATTATCGAATGCTAGCGGGAGATGTCATCACAATAGTCGACCTTGTGGCGACTGCAGTATTTGCGATTAGCGGCGCGCTGGCCGCGGCAGCGCAACGTAACGACATTCTTGCCTTTGTGCTCTTTGGAACCATTACAGGCATAGGCGGCGGAACCCTCCGAGACCTCCTGTTGGGAGCTGAAGCTGTGTTTTGGCTGCACAATACAGAATATCTGTGGACATGCCTTGGCGCCTCTTTGGCTACCTGGTTTCTAGCTCCATATTTCAACTCAGTTCAAAAAGTGCTGCTCTGGGCGGATGCAGTGGGCATGGCATTGTTCAGTGTGCTTGGGGCTGTCAAAGCGTCGCAGCTTGGGGCCCCCGCTATTGTGGCAGTGGGTATGGGCGTGATGACGGCTACCTTCGGCTCAATGATTCGAGACACTTTGCTTAATCAGGAACCTGTTCTGCTTGAGCCTGAAATATACGTGTCTGCGGCTTTGCTTGGCGCGTCCAGTTATACCCTGCTGGCCGGCTTCGAGGCTACGGCATCACTGGCGTTTCCTGTAGCTATTGCTGCGGCATTCGTACTGCGCGCGTGTGCAATAGTTTTCGACTTGAGGTTACCAAAGTACGGAGGGCAGGGTGCCTAGCAAAAAGTGTGATCAGGCTGCGCAGTGTCCGTGTGGATCCGGTGCGGCTTATGAAGCGTGCTGCGCACCTTTTGTGCGAGGAGAAGAGTTCGCTCAAACTGCTGAGAAGCTCATGCGTTCGCGCTATGCAGCGTTTGCAAAGGGCGCGGAAGGCTATCTCCTCGCCAGTTGGCATCCCAGTACCCGCCCATCGAGAGTGAGGATTGACCCGAAGCAGAAATGGATCGGCCTGGCTATTAAGTCAACGGAGGCAGGTAGCGTCGCCGATGACGCTGGCATAGTAGAGTTTGTGGCGCGTTTTAAGGTTGCGGGTAAAGGGCATCGACTACATGAGCGCAGTCGCTTTGAATTGATAGAGGGGCGGTGGTACTACCTGGAGGGCGACCACCTGTAAGGCAATGCTGGTAAAGTTGTTGCCTAATGCTGGTGTCCGCCCACGCCGTGGGCATGACCATGGGCAACTTCTTCTTCCGTTGCTTCGCGCACATCCATGATCTCAACATCGAAGGTCAGCGACTGTCCGGCCAGCGGGTGGTTAGTGTCGATATCTGCGCTGTGTCGGCCTGCTTTAATTACCGTAACAGGTACTCGACCCTCGCTGGTATTCAGCTGCACGACCATACCGGTCTTCAGCTTGCCCTTATAGACCAGGTGTTTGGCGGGAACTCGCTGCGTCCTCTTTGGGTCGGGCTGACCATAGGCATCTTCCGCCTCAAGCGTCGTGCTGAACACGTCTCCCGCTTCGTGGCCTCCCATTGCTTTTTCAAGACCGGCGATGATGTTGTTTGTACCATGAAGGTAAGCGCTGGGGTCAGAGCCTCGAGAACTTTCAACTTCAGAGCCGGACTCGTCACGAAGGGTATAGTGAAAAGTGGTGACAGTTTTTGGGCCTATAATCACGTTTGATATCTCTTAAAATGTTAGTCAGATCGTGTCTTGGACAGCTTGTCTTTACTTTCGCAAAGAGACAGCTGCCAGTGTGGCTGTAGCGAACTCAAACGCCATTGCGCCCCAAGTGTAACCACCGACCAGCCAGTCTGCGGAGTAGGAGGAATAAAGCCGAGCAAAGGCGAGGCATCCAATGACCATAACCAACATGGTAAGTCCTGCCTGAAAAAAGCCTGGTTTTAGCGCGCACAAAATACAGAATAAACCGAAGCCGAACTGGAGTCCTCCGTACATCGCTCCCATCTCGGCATAGGCATCGCCGCTGCCTATGCTAAGTCCCGCATAGTTGGCAGGTAGTTCCGGTGAGAGAAAACAGAATATGCCATAAATGGCGAAGATGAGGCCCGCGGCCCAAAGAACGATTTTTCCCAACATCACGTGCTACTCCGTATGTTTTCATTATTGTGGTCAAGCTTATTACCAGAGTTTACGTCAAATCAAAGGTGATAGTTGGCTTAACACTCCGTGTTTTGCAAGGCTGGTATTGTCAACTGTACCCCGGTTATCAGCGATTTCCAGAGTACGCTGCAGATCAATAGTTGGTTGCTCAGGGGGCTGCTTGACAGCTCCGGTGGGGATCACTAGAATGCGCTCGTCTTTGTTGGTCTTGCTTAGGCAAAAATCCAGATTGATCAACAACTTAGCAAATTTTGGGGCTATAGCTCAGCTGGGAGAGCGCAACACTGGCAGTGTTGAGGTCAGCGGTTCGATCCCGCTTAGCTCCACCAAAAAAGCCTAGTAAAAACAGGCACTTAGAAGGGTCGCAGAGATGTGGCCCTTTTTCGTTTCAGGCAAAAAGCTCTTTGGGCAACCTATGGGCAACCTATGGGCAACCGTGGCCCCGGGCGTAAAAAAACCCGCAATGAAGCAGGTTTGGGTCAGGATAGAATTGGTTAATTTTTGATCAGCGATAATGCGCACGTCCATCACCGCTTTGCACACGTCCGCACCCGGGCGCACACGTCCGTAACGTCCATTTTCGCCTACTAGCGGAAATTAGAAGAATTGGTGTAGACGGGAGCGGCTGATTTTCAGAATTTTGGTGGACCTTTCGCCTCAGGCTCCCATCGATGCAGCAGGGATGCCCATGCCCGATTATAAAAATCACGAAGAAAGCCCTTTCGGCCCGCCTCTTGATCTCCTGTTTGTGCCATCAGAGTTTCTTTCAGCGGGTGGTTGCTGCCAATCAGGAACTCATTTCGAGTGTTAAGTCGGCCAAGAAGCTTCTCTGTTGGCACGGAAGCAAATTTACCTCCCTCACCTCGGTTACATTCCTTGCAGGCCAAAACCAGATTCCATACTCCATCAATGACTGGCCCAAAGCCTTGTTGCTTTAGCGTATGTGGAAAAAAGTGATCCACTTCGGGAAAGGAGTCTTTCCCTTTCTCCAGATGTATGCCATCGAAACAGTAAAAACAATATCCCTTCTGGTAACCATTCAAGGCGTCACGACTGCTGGTCACATTTTTTCGACGCCTTTTTCCATCAAGGGTAAATAACACCTCGGCATCCGGGTCGTGGTCTACGGACACCAGTGCTCGCGAAACTTTCAGTTCCCAGGCTGTCTCAACCAATCGCCACCGTGCTTCGGCCTCTTGGGGTAGGTCTGAAAATTGAGGTTGCTCCGCGAGCAGTGAGAAGTTTTCTGTAATCCGTATGCCTCCATTGCTACGGCGCTCATCTATATAGAACCGTGCAGGCACATCACCTTGCTGGACCCGGTGAAATGCATCGATGACGTTGGCAAATCCAAGTTTCACCGTGGCGCTCACTAGTTCTGTCTGGCTAACAGTTCCAGCATTGAATCCTCGACAGGTGTCAAGGAACTTACTACTTCCTGAAGTGCCCTGCTTGTCTGCAGTCTTTAAGTGCTCGGTGAGGTGACGTGAATAGATTGGGGCAAGATCCTCTAGGCGAATCAAGTCTCCTTCAGCAGGCTTAAGATCCAATAACGATTTAGCTAGGGCAAACTTGTAACTCTGGACATTGCGACCATAGAGAACAATCCCTCGCCAGTTGTCCTCGATGGTGGGTTCTCGAACCCCTGCTGAAGGGTACATGGGTTAGTATGATCCCTTTCCGGGAATCAGGTGGCGAACCCCCCCTCTGGGTTCCTGCACATCTCCTTCGCGGCGAGGAATCAAATGTATATGGCAGTGAAAAATGGTCTGTCCTGCAACTTCACCGGCGTTCATCCCGATATTGAATCCAGCTATGCTGGGATCTCTTTCCCGAAGGTCATCTCTCAATTCTCTGATCAATGCATCGCAAGCCAGCACCTCATCCTCGGAGAGACCAAAATAGTTCTCAGTATGGCGCTTCGGAATAATCAGGGTATGCCCCTCGGTGACGGGAAAACCGTCTCGAATGGCATAGGCCAATTCATTGGAGGCAATGATCCTAGCCGCATCGATTGTGCAAAAAAGGCAATCTGTCATGAAAAATAAATGTTGGTGAGTGTAGACCTACAATGATACATCGAACACCCCGGCATTCTCACTACCTCCCCCCAGAATTTCTTAAACCACGGTTCTTGCCACGCTGGCAACAGTAAGTAAAGAATCTCTCGCTGGTGTCCGCTTTCGCCTATCAGCGGTCGCTAGGTCAACTATGCGCACAACCATCAGGAAAGTCGCAAAAGCAAACCGTAAAGCGGTTTATTTTATTGTGAAGTCCGATACAGACAGGCACAAAAAAGCCCGTCGAAACGGGCCTTCTCATTTGCGAGATTAATTTTAGAACACCTAGCCGCGACGAGATGCTAGTCTGCGCCTCGCAATGAAACCCAGCAAAGGAACCAATAGAATAAGCGCCCAAAGGGGCATTGCTGGTACTGGAGTTGGCGGTACGGCTGGGTCAGAGGTAGTCCCAAAAATAGATGACGAAAGTAAATCGGTGCCATCGTCCGAAACGTCATCCCCGTCGAAATTATCATAGAATGTTAACGTCCATTCCCCAGACAGCTCTTGCCCAGTAAATGCGGACAGCGCCTCTAGCGGAGCAAAAGTGCCTGTTGTCGGTGCACTTTCAATGGCGTTTGTGAGTGCTGCCTCTCCATCTGTAAATGTCGCGTCTAACGAATCATCGCTGCCCGTAAGATCGGTTTGAAAATCGAATATGGTAACGTCAATGCCGTTGTGAGAAAGGGAAACAAACAAATTATCCCAGTAAGTGAGGCCCTCTTCTTCCTCGTCAATATTAAGACGCAAACTAAGTGTTTCTATACTACCTGTTTCAGTAACCGTGAAGGACAGTACGGTAGGGGAGGATGACTCTGTGTCTATATCTGATCCAGAAGGGCCGGTAATATCAAAGGGTGCCGCCCAGGCTATTGCAGGGGTTAAAAGTAGCACTACCAGAAGTAAAAGTGGCTGCATGGTTAGTATCTCTTCAAGCGTCTTTTGAGGGTTATAGCATACATAAACCGAATTCGCATTACGTTTTCAAAAACTATCAGGCCTAGCAAGGTCGATTTAAATAGCTGAGTTGCCTATATGCTTCCGTTCCTGGGCAGCGTTCTTCCGCACCGCGTGGAGCCGGAGACGTCTCACTGGTTGTGTTATTCAGCATTACGGAACTGGGTAGAGTAGGCGTCTAACTTTGAAGAACAATTGGGGCGGTTTTGAGGTGATAGCGGACGTTCCAGCCCCAGGCTTATTCAGCCCCTCTAACGTCCGCTTTCGCCCAAACGCAGACCTCAGTGTATTCTGGGCGGAAAAATCTACTTAAGTGACTCACATGGAAAAGAATTTCAGGGGTGTAGCACTCCCGCCCGGAGTGCGAAAAGGAGTGCCTTCAGTGTGGTTGTTCCAGGGCAAGTCGGGCGACTGGGTACTTCGGACGAGGACTTGGGTGATTCACAAGTTTGCGACAAAAGAAGATGCTGAGAACTGGTGGTTACTTTTGTGCGAGCACAGGGGCCAGCCCGAGAGGAAACTCAAAGAAGGTCCTCCGCCTCCAAAAACGAAAAATAGGAGCATGGGGCCAGCGACCATCGACACAGACAAGGCCACGGAGATGGCTAAGGCCGCTACGAAATCAGGATATGAGCCAACCTGATTTTAGCTATTATGAGCACGTCGACTAAGAGGTGATAGCGGACATTAGCCGCTCTCAGGGTTGCCCAAGGGCAGAGGTACAACTCCGCGCCTTATGGCTACTGGGCTGGCTCAACACTAGTAGTGTTGCACACGTCCGGTCGCGTCCGCACACGCTCACCTTTACGCGGTAAAGAAATTTGCACTTCCACTAGAGCCGGGCTGATAATCTTGGGAACAAAAGGAGATTGTGATGCGGAAGATACTTTTAGTTATTTTGCTGGCTGGCGGTGCTGGCACCTCACCCTTGGCAATCAGCGGCTATTGGAGTGGAGAGGAACTCTACGACTATTGCACATCTAAAGATCCAGAATTCAACGCGTGGTGCCATACCTACATTGCCGCTGTAGCCGACACACACGAGACGCTAAGCATACAGACAAGGGGCGATCTAGTCTGTAAGCCCGATGCCGTTACGCCGAGTGAGCTGACGAAGAAGTTCATGGCCTATGCACGGGTGCACCCTGAGCAACTCAAGACCACCGCATCCGACTCCGTTGGTCGGGCCTTGGCGACTTACTATCCCTGCGAATAGGTGGAGCGAGGACTAAATGCACTACGTCATCGAGCTTGATTCAAAGGGATACCTACCCGCCCGGAACTTGGCCCATGCCTTTGATTTATTGCAGAGATCAACACGCCAGTACCCGGCTTTAGACTGGAAGATCAACAGAGACTTGCCTGCAGGTTATGCCCGGCTGGACAACCAGAGACTGGAGCAGGCGACTGACTTTATCTTGGGGGTCTCACGAACTTCCGGTCTCGGCGCTCAACCTTACGGAACCCTTCAGACTTCAGGCGGCGAATACCTGCAGCCTCATCCCTGACTCTAGTCTGGCTTGTCATACGCCCAAGGTCATCATAGCGAGTAACCCTGCCGTCTTCATACCTGCCCCATAGCTGGTGAAGCATTCCATCAATTCGTATGTGCCAGTTGGTTCGCATAGCGTCCCCGGATTAGATGAGGACATCATGGACGAAAGTTCTGCAGATGTAACGCTTTGGATAGGTGGATCGACTGCCAGTGGCGCACAGAGTCACTCTATTGGCGCGTTCAGCCATACCGCACGTAAAGACACCCTCTTAAACTGGACGCAACAAGGGAGGAAACCGTTATGACGACATTCATTCTAATTCTCACACTGTACTCAGGCGAATCGGTAAACGGCCATGCGAGTATCCATTCGATTAATTTTGAGAACAAAGCAGCCTGCACACAAGCGGGGGGACGCTGGAATAAAAACATGGCTGAAGAGACATCTCGCTATGCAGTGGCTCACTGGATGTGCGTCCCCTCAAAGAAATAGGAGGTCTTGATGCACTTGTTTATCGTCTAATCACAGGCTTTGGTGCTCTAATCAGCAAAAAAAATTTGCAGGTTTTTCCGTGCAGCGAACTAATAACGAGGAATGGAACATGAAAAAAACAACTATCGCAGTCGCACTTATCATCGGGTGCGCTAACGTAAGCGCTGGCTCAAATGATGCGCCAGACCATATCGTTAATAAGCAGGATGCTGTCGAAAATTATTATACAAAATCAGCCAAAAAAATTGGTAGCAACCAAACAGCTAAGGCCAAGGCCCACTTGAAAGAAGTGAACAACACATTAGCCAAGCTGACAGCAGCCAAAGCGAGATACCAGCTGGTTATTGATAATCCATCGACGCTGCCTATCGCAGAGGTCAGGGTTCCCGATACAACTGGACAACTGCTGGTAAATTCTAAGAGCGTCGTTATCGGGAAGAAGGACCTTGAACGAAGTGACGACTATACTCTAAGTGCAGCTCGCGTCTACTTCGAGGGTGAGTCTACACCCTACGAATTCGCATACGATGGTGGCCTCATCGCCGTTTTAATAAACACTTTTTACCGGAGCAAGAATTGCACAGGAACCCCATATATCGACACATCAATTCCCTATAATGTGGCTTGGGCCTCGAGGAACCGTTACTACATCGCAGATACCAGCAGAACTGTAACATTCAGTCCTCGTTCTGTATGGGGTAAAAGTGGCTGTATGGCATACGACTTCGCAGAGTACGACCATTATATTGGTCGCCTAACTGACATTAAGGGCCCTTTCCATATAGAGAAGCGCTAGCGAACAGTCAGTAGGGGTAGCAAGTTTACGTTTCGTACTTTGCCTGCTGCCTTTCTACTCGGCTGCTCTGCATCTCTTGCCTATGGTGAATTACCCGTCATCAGTGCCGAGTGAGTTCTTCGTGTCCGTGACTGACCAGCAGTGCAGAAACGAAGCCCAGCCAGAGTCTCAGCAACGTCGATAGGGGCCACGCCATTGGCTAGAGCATTCTCAATCAGTCGGAATGTACGTCGTCAGCCAACTTGGGACCAATGGGCCCGATTTTTAAGAGACACTTTTCTGCCAGTTGCTTCTCCAGTCTAGCCTGCAAATCGCAGGTTGTGTAATTTTCGCTGGTTCAGCGTGCGGGATTTGATAATCGCACGCTGCTCCAGAATGTCGTTTCTCCTACCCTCGTACACGTCAGCTGGTGTCACGTTTTCCAGTGATTCGTGATACCGCTCGTGGTTGTAATGGTTAACCCATTCCTTGATCGCCTTCTCCAGTTCCCAAGGGAAGTAATAATGTTCCAGCTTGATGACGTTCTTCATCGAGCGGTGATACCTCTCTATCTTGCCCTGGGTCTGCGGGTGATACGGTGCACCACGAGTGTGTTCCATATCCCGATCTTTGAGCCAACTCTTCAGCTCGCCACTGATGTAGCAGGGCCCATTATCTGACAGAAGCCTCGGTTTATGCCGTACCCTAGCTTCGGATAGCCCTGCTGCCCTCAAGGCATCCTCCAGCGTGTCGGTTACATCCGCCGCTGCCATGGTGGTCGTCAAGCGCCAAGTGATGATGTAACGCGAATAATCATCCAACACCGTTGACAGGAAGTACCAGCCCCAGCCGACCACTCTGAAATACGTAAAGTCCGTCTGCCACATCTCGTGGACCCTGCAGGTGGGATGCTGAAACTTGTCAGCAGCACGCATCACCGTGAACTGTGGACTGGTGATCAAGTCGTGGGCCTTCAGGATACGATAAACACTGGACTCAGAGACAAAGTAGTCATGGGTATCGGTGATATGCCAGGCCAGCTCTCTGGGCGTCAGGTCAGGGCGTTCCAGTGCAATATCTACGATCCTGGCTCGAACCGAGTCCGGTATCCGGTTCCAGTGACGGTGGGATGTACCACCCTGATTCTCAAGGCCGGCAAGGCCATCGTGTTCATAGGCCGCATACCAGCGATAGAAACTGCTACGGCTCACCTTGATCTCCCTGAGGGTCCGGCGTACCGACAGTTCTGACTCCTCCACCAAGCGGATGATGGCCAGCTTCTCTGATGCAGTACGCATTAGTCTTCGTCCAATATCACACCCTGCCCAGTCAGACTTTTTTTGAGCCAGTCGTTACGCAGATACAGCTCGGCAACAGCCTGCTTCAGATCGCTGTTCTCACGCTTGAGGCCGGTGACTTCATCAGTGTTGGCTTCCCGGGCAGTATCGCCTGACAAGCGCTTCTTACCTGCTTCTAGGAAGTCCTTGCTCCAGCGGTAATACAAGTTGGGATTGATGCCTTCCTGACGACATAGCTCTGCAATAGAACTCTCGCCCCGAAGGCCATCCAGAACGATACGAATCTTCTCCTCGGTGGAGAATTTACGGCGGGTGTTACGGCGGATATCCTTGACCGTCTTTTCGGTGTTTGACATGCTCATGATGATGCTCCTGTACTTCAGTTTAAAAGTAGCAGAAGTCTCTCTTAGCAAATCAAGTCATTTGGTACCATCGTGGCTGACGGGATACAATGCCTGTTCCGGCATGGAGTTTGGCAGCCATTCGTGCTGCATCAGGATTGTCACTGCGCATGCTCTTAGCCAGGTTACTTTGAAAGAACGTAGGGCATACAATAGCCACTTTTACCCCATAAGGATCAAGTTCACTCAGCAACCCTTTCTAGAAAGCCACCATGCCCGCCTTTGACACGTTATAGGCAGACATGCCATCCATATGTAATAGCCCTGCCATAGACGCTACATTGATAAGGAGCCCTTTACTTTCTTTCAAGAGGGGCACGCAGACATGACAGCCTTTCACAGCCCCCATTAAATTGATGTCCACAGCCCACTTAAAGTCTTTCATCGAAAACGTATCAACATTTCCGCTCGCCGCCACACCTGCGTTACTAACTAAGGTATCCAGCCCTTGCCAGCGCTCGGAAATAATACCAACCAGCTCCTGCCATTGGGCATCACTGGTGATGTCCAGGTAGTGAAAAAAACAATCATTGCCATACTCTCCACTTAGATCGGAGGCAATCTTGATGCCTTTCTCATCCTAGATATCAGTAATGCCAGCAGCCCAGCCTGCATTGGCATACTTCCTTGCAAGTGCCAGGCCCAAGCCACTTGCGGCTCCTTTAATAAGAATACGTTTCATCTAAAGGACACTCAGAGATTCGTCAAAGGATAGGCTGTACAATCGGAATTAAGGCCTAAAAGCCGGTGTTGAACAGTCATAGATCAGATGCCCTCTTCATGCGATAGGCAACATATAACGGCAGCAATAGCAGCAGTGTTAGTCGAAGTACCAACATATCTTCGCGCTGCTTTGGAAATATATTGCTACCCGCATTTTTGACGCGAGTCAGTTTACGCTGTAGTGGCGATCGCTGGCGTACCTTTTACGGCCACGCGCCTGAACTAGTCAAAAATTCCACAGGCCGCAGTCAATTCCGTTACTGCGTGCTGCAGCTTGGCCGGTGTCAAATTGGCAGCGCTTTGCTCCGTTAAATTACTCAGTGTGCCTGCGTTCTCAGTCGTCATGTCACCATCGCTGACTGCTTTGGTGATGGCGCCACCGGCCTGCTTAAGCAATACCTTTATTTGCCTGATATCTGTATTGATGGCAGGCAACTCGGTAGCCTGGTCCAAAGTACTGGCATTGGCGCCACGCGCCTCGGCGGCGCAGATGGCGTCGCGTGCCAGTAAATCCAGGCGAATCGGTTTGAAGCGCGCAATACCACCGGTAACATCCTGCGTTAACTCGGGATACATGGCCTTACCTACGGCGCGCCGCAGTGGTGAGTGGGCGACATAAATACTGCCATCGGCTGCCACGACGCTCATGGCCAGGGAATCTTCCCGGCCTTCGGCAAAGTAGCGCAGCTTGCCTGTTTCCCGATCCAGCAGGCCCATCCCCATATGTAACATCAGCGTCCTGCCCAGCAATTTTTTGCCGCCACCGATCATAATTACCACACCGTTGGCGGTTGCCGTTGCCGTTAAGGCGTTGGCTTGCACATCGACATTGGCATAACCATCGAAGCCTGTCAGCTCGGCAGTCCACGTTCTGCTGCCGTGGTCGCCGTTGTCAATTAACTGGATCACGTCGCTGGCGGTGACGGCATACAGCTCATTGTTATCCGCTGCCACTGTGATAGAAGCCACCAGCGGCTCGCCCACATCCACCCGCCATACTTCGCTTAACTCACTATCGAGCGCGATCACATGGCCCTCGTTATCCGATACATACAAGCGGTGGCCGTCTGCGCTGAGCGCTGGTGTTGATCCGGTACCGCCCTGAAAAGTCTTGCGGTTTAATACTTGGAATTCCAAGCCCCCGTTGCCGTCATCAACCAGGTCGAGGGCGTAAATTGCTCCAAGTTCAGACCTGCCGTCTTCGGTACCATCATCTGCATCGGCTGCAGTAGCGGCCATATAGATACGGCTACTATCAGGATCGATACTGAAAAAGTTGGTCACCACACCGCCGCCACCATAGATATAATTCACCGCGGATGTGAACAAGCTTAAGCCTGCATCGGTTTTGCCAAAGGCTTTATCCATCAGCGGGTCGACCTTGTTAAGGACAAAATCGGGTATATTGGTGCCGTTACCACTGATCGCAGGCGCGCCGGGTATTTGCCCGATAGGGGCTATCAACTCACCGGTCTTGCGGCTGAACGCAAACATAGCGCCGGCTTTGGTTATCGATACCAGTGAATCTGTGGCTGAGTGATAATTGAAACTATGAAATTTTTCCTTGGCTTTATTGCTGGGTGATGGATTGCTGAGCTCGGAAGCAGGAATACTTAATCCCGTGTCTTTACTCCAGAGGGTTGAGCCGTCTGGTCGCAGGGCCATAAGGCGGTTATAGCCCACGATATAAATGATCTGGGATCCCGGATTTTCCGGGTCGTTTAAGATGAAAGCTGCGCTGCTGGCTTGAATATCGTTGTCGGCGGGTATCGCCCAACGTCGCTCGCCGGTTTTGCCATCGAGTGAAACCAGCACCACGCGCTCACCGTGGTAGAACTGCGGGCTAAAGTAGAGATTGCCTTCGTTATCAAAGAGGGGGCCATTCCCAACGAAGTATGCAGGCTCTGCCACCCAGTCGAGTTCAAACATCGGAGCGGCGACGCCCCAAACACTATCCGAATTGGCGACATTAACGTGTATGGCACTAAAGGTATCCGGCTCGGGGATAACATCGTAGCTGTGCAGTCCAACGTCACGAGCGCCAACCGGCTTCCACTGGGTTTTCTCTGGGGGGCCGAAAACTTTGGGGTTATGGGGCCGACCTTCGTCAAAGAAGATTTTGTACACTGCGAAGGCAACTATTGCGATCAATAACAAAGTGACAACTTTAGGTGTGTTCCTTTTCAAGGCGCTTGTTTTCATGTTCACCACGTTACTAAAATTGATGCAGACAATTGGCTAGTCGATGCTACGTTGATAAAGCCATAAGCTGTGCCGCCCTCACGCTGCAAGGCAATATTCGCCAGCTTCTTTGGGTAGCCCCATATTTCTCGCCCACCGGCCATGGCCATATCATTGGTTACCGGCATGGACAGGCAGTAAAACCCCTCCGTACCCTCAAAACTCGCCCTTATCAAAAGAGCGGATTCCAAATACGGAAGACTAAAGTTGGTAGACGGATAATTGGCGACAAAAGCGAGTACCACAGGCCTCGAAGCTGGTTTCAGCGGGGGAGGCAGCAGTTTCTCAATGGCTTCAGGTGTGGTTTCCCAGACAAGCGTCAGCATCTCTGCATCGTGGAAATCCCCACTAGCGGGGGAATTTCCCATAATTTCTTCATAGGTTTTAACGAAACTCATAATGGATATCTTTTGTAAATTTCAGGAACTAGTGATTTCAAATTTCTACTGTGTTCGATTGTAGCTCTCGCCGTAGACAAGCATGGAATCAGTTTCGGCCATGTTCGCATTACCAGTGGCCAGGAATGGTTCATGAGATGAATAGCGTGCAGATGGCTGAGGCTATTGTGATCATCCCGTGCGCCCTTGCGTTTTCTGTTTCGACAAAGCCCGGCCACAGAACCAGAAGTGCAGGGAGCCCCAGAAGGCGAAGAGTCCAAAACAGGCCAGCGCAACGCTTAAGGAGCCCTTGCCATAGACGGTGCTGAGTATATCGCTTAGCACACCGACCAGCAGTGGACCGAGGCCTAAGCCGATGAGATTGAGACACAGCATCATAATGGCCGAGGAAACAGCGCGCATGTGCACTGGCGACAGGGTTTGTACCATGGCCAGCGATGGCCCCATAAAACTATTGGCGAAGAAGCCCGGAATAATGAACAGCAGTATTGCCGTGGTCAGGTTGTCAGCAAAAAGCCCCATGACGAATAATGGGATAGAGACGAACGGAACCATGGCAAGCATCCACAGGCCATATTGGAAACCACGGATGGAAAGGCGATCAAAGAACTTGCCCACGACCAGCGCGCCAATCGCCCCCGAAATGCCGAACACGCCCGCAATCATCATACCGGCCTCGGATTGGCTGAGCTCGTGTGTTCTGATAAAGAAAGTCGGCAACCACTGGGTGAGGCCATAGGACATCAGTCCCGCTATTACGCCCCCGGCCATCATGTGTCGCATAGCGGGGTTGGACCACATTGCAGCCGCGGTGGTGAGAATGGGGGGCGAAGGCAGAGGCTCTGCTGTTTCAAAGGTCCCTCTGGCAGGCTCACGCAGCAATTTGGCCATAAAGAATGCCAACAACAAACCGGGAACACCGACCGATACCAGTGCAATACGCCAGTTATAAGCTTCGGCAATCATACCGCCGCCAACAAAACCAAGGATCATGCCGAAGCTGCCGCCCAGCATTAACGTAGCCATAGCGAACCCCCGACGCTTGGGCGGGAAGTAATCAGCAATAATCGAGTGGCTGGCAGGATTCACCCCTGCCTCTCCAATTCCCACACCGACGCGCAGTAACAGAAGGCTGATAAAGCCGGCGGCCAGGCCGCTAAAAGCGGTCATCACAGAGAAGATAACAAGGCTGACGATAATGATGCGTTTGCGACTGTGTTGATCAGACAGGCGCGCAATAGGCAGTCCCATGGTGGCGTAAAACAGGGCGAATGAAAGCCCACCTAGCAACCCCAGCTGGGTATCGCTTAAACCAAACTCTGCTTTTATATCCGGAAACAGGATCGATAAAATCATCCTGTCGCACATCGACAGGGTATAAGCCAGTACGAGCAGAGTCAGGGTAGTGCGGTGCCCCGCCAGGGGTTGACTGGCTGTCTGATTATTCATCGTCGTGTCTATTCAAGCGGATAAAGAAAACCGAAAGCAGCCGCGTATCAGCGCATAATTTTAATAAATGGGGCATTGAGTTTCTGGTTTTTGATGCGGAACGACTGCATTGAGCGGCCCCCCTTCCTAATTCTCACTTGGGTGAAGTATAGTGCTCAGTGAAATAGGGGTGGAATCATATTCGGCCATGAGTGCTTTGGTTGTCGTTTGCTTGTAAGTCTTTTGGTGCGTATTCGTTACGGCAGGGGGACACGGAGAGTGAGATGAAAGTAAATCAAGTGGAACGTGAGTTTCTTAGGCAGCTTATATCGCAGCTGGAGGAGGCGGGTGTGAGCCGTGAGCAGTTGTTTTGTGAACTCCGCGCGCGAGGTGTCGCTACTTCCGGTGCGCCTCAGGCTGCATTTGCAGGTTCCGAAGCGATCATTTTAGTGGAAACTGCAGTGGACATTTCGCGCGATCACTGCCTGATGTTAGGTCTGGGACAAGAGCTTGGCGTTGCCAGTTACGGCAGCTTTGGTTTTGCCCTGATGAGCTGTGCGAGCTTACGCGAGAGCGTTCAGCTTTTGCTTCGCTATGGGCAGGTATTGTTCCAGCCCAGCTGGACAGCGTATGAGCACGAGGGCGGCTTATTTTTGCGCGCGAATGTAACTCTGGGCACTGCTGCACAGCAACAGTTAGTAACCGAACTTATTTTCTCAAACCTTTCTGCAGTGGGGAGATCTCTGTATGAAAACCAGGTAGAGAGTGTAGAAGGCGTAGAGATACAATTGAGTTATTCCAAACCTTCGCACTCGGCTTGCTATAACAGCGCATTTCGTGCGCCTGTGACATACGACTGTGAACACAGTCAGCTGTTTCTCCCGCCGCAGGTTCTCGACACGCCTGTAAAAACGGCGAACCGTTCCGAGCATGTGGTCTTTCAACAGCAGTGCGAGGAGATCCTGCGTGGGCTGAACAGTGTCGAGAAAACCACCGCCGCCGTGCGGCAGTTGCTGATCCAATCCGCAGGCGACTTCCTTGATATTGCACAGGTAGCCGAGAGTCTGCATGTCAGTGAGCGTACTCTGAGGCGCCGCCTGGATGCAGAGTCCACCAATTTCAGAGCCACCTTCGAGGAGATAAAGGATTTGCTCGCCAGGGAATATTTGGTCAAAACCGAGTTGACCGTTGCCGAGATAGCGCACCTGCTGGACTATGCCGAGACGGTAAATTTTCGCCGTGCGTTTGTGCGCTGGAACGGTGTAACGCCCAGCCAGTATCGTCTGCAGCAGTTTTAATAAATGGCGACAGACCACGATTGATTTTGGCCGAGACTCATGGCGCGCGCCGGGGGCAATTTAATCGTGGTCTGTCCCCGATATTTTGATTCCATCCTTGGCCGAATATGATTCTAAACTATGCGCTTCTCCAGAGTATTGTGCCTTTTTTAATGACTCAAGAGAGGGAACATGACAGTCATCGCCAGCGCTTCACGTATGCCTGAAGGTATGAACCTGGAAGTTCGGAATATCAGGTTTGAACTCAGCGAGCAGTTGTCCAAAGACTGGTTGGATAACGATCCATTTAAAACGGCTTTTTTTAACGCCCTTAGTATGACTTTCCCCGACGGTGAACGCTTTTTTATAGACAGTGTTCGTCATTATAAAGATGAAGTGAAAGACCCGAAGCTCAAAAAAGAAATGAGCGGTTTTTTTGGTCAGGAGGGTATGCACTCCCGAGAGCACCTTACATACAACAAAGCTTTGTGTGATTTGCGCGGTTACAACCAAGAAAAAATGGAGGGCAGAACAAAAAACATGGTTCGCTTAGGGCAAAAAAAGATGTCGCCTGTAGGTCACCTGGCAGCAACCTGTGGTGTTGAACATATTACAGCGATTTTTGCAGACAAAGTCCTCAATGGCTGGATGCTCAGCGAGGTGGACTCCCAGATGCGAAGCCTGTGGAAATGGCATGCTGCTGAAGAACTTGAGCACAAATCTGTCGCGTTTGATGTGTACATAGATATCGGCGGCAACTATAAGGTCAGGAAGCTGACTTTAAGAATGTTCACCATTCATTTCCTATGGAACCTGCTCGCCAATACCGCCTATATGCTGCGCAAGGACAAAAAACTCTGGAAGTGGTCTACGCTGAAAAGTGGATTTAAGTTTCTCTTCGCCAAGGGTGGTGTGTTGCGCGAATTCCGCGCCGATTACCTCACGTATTTCGATCCTGATTTTCACCCCTGGGACGATGACAATCGACACCTGCTCGAGAGCTGGAAGGCTGCCCGGGCCGCGTGAATGGAGCCGCTCCTCCCGGGGGCGAGTTGTGCAAAGAAAACAGGTAGCGGCTGTCCGGAAATGTTTCCTTAGGATTCGCTGCTCAAGCGTAAAATCTCCTGGATTTCATTTTTATGAAGAAGCTGGTTTATAAAATTGTAAGCCGATAAGACTGCAATCTCTTTCGGCGCAGACAGAAAAAGCAATATTGATGTTGCGGTCTCTTTAGTCCTGAATCCGGTCTGGGGTTGGTCAGATGTGCTGCATATAGCAGGCATCAGGTGCGCTTGCTATCGGGGGCGCTAGTGTGCCAACAATAATCATTCCCAGTTGAATATTTTTTCGGTTCATAGATTGCCTGCTCAGCGTTAAGGTTCTTTATTTAACTACAAGCATGGTCTCGATCCCGGTGCCCTCAATCAGGGCATCGACACTAACGCGATCTGCGTTACTGAGGGCGCGATAACGTTCATTGGTCCATCGCAGGCACTTGGCTTGGTAGGGGAAGGTCTGCTGGGCCCAGGGTGCGCCATCTATCTCGGCAGCCCAGGTCTTGTCGCCCGCTTGAACGGCGCGGGCGTTGGCCAGTTGCGCTGGGGCATACATGCGACCGATCTCTTTAAGCAGGCTTCGCAAGCTCTCGGGTTGGTCCGCCAGGCTAACCCAATCGTGCTCTGTTGGCTCTAGTCCACTCTGGTCACGCATGAGGTCAACCCAGGCGACTGTGCGCGGAGAAACTTCATGGGCAATCTCCCTGGGCGTGGGATCGAAACCCACCAATTGGCTCAACTGCCCGAAGAGGCCGAAGTCTCCGGCAGCGGGGCGGTTGCCCAGCATGTATTTCTGATTGCCTAGATGATTTTCCATGGCGGTAAGAAAGCGCCGGTAGCTGGCGTCGATCACCGTTGCGGTGGTGTCGTTGGAGCCCACCACGTAAAGACGGCTAATCTGGCGGTCCTCGACCCAGCGCTTGAACTCTGCATGAGTGTCCTTTGGCATGCTGACGTCTATGCTCAGCGGTAACAGGGTGCCGGCATTGCCTGCGTCCAACTTTGCGTGCCAGCGATAATGGAACATGTACTTGGTGCACCACTCGTCAGCGAAGTCTTCGATCAGGTAGTCGATAAAGGCCAGAGCCGGGTCACCGGGTAGTACCGAGCGACCTGCGTAGCTATCCTCCAGGCGCCGGATAATCGGTGTGGAGTCGCAATGGGCCTGTGTATCTCCAGCATCTTCAAAAAAAAAGGTAGGCTCGAAGATGGGCTTTGGTGGCTCCACGCCCATTGCCGCACAAACCTCTGCGGGAATACCCCGGTTCACCGCATACGGCAGCCGCCGGTAGCGCAGTAGGGCCACCATCTTTTGTGTGTAGGGCGATCCAGTACCGCCTACGAGTCGAATTGGTTCGTCGTATTTCATGGGGCATTGACAACAATATCGTCACTGTCTATCGGCAGCTCAAACCACATGAGGTCTTCTGTGAGAAGGAAGTTGTCTGGTGCCCCACGTAGGAAGACATTTTTTAGTAGAGGATTTGGCGGTACCGGTACAAGGTGGTAGAAGGCCACCATGTCTACATTCGATTTCTCGCCGAGTTCGATCAGTGACTCCGCTGACGCGTGGTAGTCCATCACATCAGCAACAATCCTCGATTGCCGTGACTGATTTGCAGCTGCCAATGCCTTAGAAAGCGCTGACACTATCGGCAGTGATAGTGCGTCATGCAGCAATAGATCAGCCCCATCGACTATCTTCAGCGTCTCGCCGGTCACGTTGCTGTCACCTGAGATGACAACGCTACGGCCGCGGTAGTCAAAGCGATAGCCTACAGCAGGGTGAATGGGTGGATGCTCAGCAACATAGGCGGTTATCTTGAGGTCTCCGTCTTCAAAAATAACGCCAGGGGCAATCGTTTTGTGCTGCAATACCCCGAGCGCCGGTGGTAGCAAATCTTCTCCGTGGTGACCCGTTCGGTAAATTCGATCCTGCCGGTAACTGGCATTAACGCCGTTCGTTACTTCATCAACTCCCCGCGGGCCATAGATCGTCAAAGGCTGTGGTCTGCCCCGCACCCAGGAGCCGAGGTTCACCTCGTAAATTTCCGCAATGTGGTCGGAGTGGAAATGCGTAAGTAACAGACCCTGGAGACGTTCCGTGGGCAATCCCAGGCGATTGATATTGTCGGTAGAACCGGCTCCGGAGTCGATCAGGTAAAAGTGCTCCGGCGTTATAACCGCTATACAGGCCTGCGCCTGACCCATACCCAGAGGCGATGCACTACCACAGACATAGACCCTCAGGCTTTCTGATTCCGGCAGGGGCACGGCGCCGCGTTTGGCAATAGCTGCCGTGCCTCGTTCAAGTGCCATGTCTTGTACTGCGGGCGCTTTGAGTAAAGCGCGGCCAGCGCCGGCAATAAGCAGCAGGCCGATAAGTATTATCAGGGTTTTTTTCTTCATAGTTGCGACTCCTTTGAAACTCCGTCAGTTGTGTCTAGAAGCGTGTTAGTGGCTAAACACAGCACGTCATTAGCGGAACTCTAATTCATCATCATTTAGACGGCCAAGACGCAAGCCAATGAAGTCTCTGATGTAATTCTGGTAGTTTTTCCAAGGTAGCCGATTGCCATTTTTCGGCATCAGCTCTCGCGCACGCAGCACATAACCTGCATCGAAATCCAGCAGGGGCACTTCTTCAATATCCCCTTTCATGGTTGGAGTCACCGTTGAATAGTTGCCGCGGTCCATTTTATCAAGCAATCGGCAGACGTATTTACCAGTCAAATCAGTCTTGAGGGTCCAGGAAGAATTGGTATATCCCACTGTAAATGCTAAATTGGGCATGCCAGAGAACATCATGCCGCGGTAGATAAAGTGCTCGGTTAAGTCGAGTTCTTTGCCATCAATGCTGTGCTTAACACCGCCAGCGAATTTCAGGTTTAGACCTGTCGCAAGTATCACAATATCAGCGTCGAGTTGCTTGCCGGACTTGAGTTGGATGCCTTCGCCGTTGAAGGTATCAATGTGATCGGTCACCACTTCAGCGTGCCCCTCTCGGATAGAGGTAAACAAATTACCATCGGGTACTGCACACAAACGCTGATCCCATGGGTTGTAGTCAGGGGTAAAGTGAGTGGCGACGTCATAATCCGGCCCCAGCTCTTTTTTTACCCCTCCAATCAGGAATTTTTTCAGCGCTTGCGGTTTGCGACGGGATAGCTGGTAGATATAGATCTGAAATAATACCTTTTTCCAGCGGGTCAGGCGGAAAGCCCAACTATTCGGTAAAAACTTGCGCAGTTTTATGGCTGTTGGGTCTTCAGCGGGTAGACTAGCTATATAGGTGGGCGTGCGCTGTAGCATCACTAAACTGCTGGTGTCTTTGGCCATCGCTGGCACCAGCGTCACCGCGGTAGCGCCACTGCCAATCACCACAACTCGTTTGTCCTTGTAATCCAGGTCTTCAGGCCAATGCTGCGGGTGAATAACCTCGCCCTTAAAGTCGTCGCTGCCGGTAAACTCCGGTGTATAACCTTGCTCATAGTCATAGTAGCCGCTGCAATTAAACAGAAACTTGCAGCTAATTGTTACTTGCTCCCCTGTCTCGCCATGTGCGGCAGTGACCAGCCAGAGTTTGTCAGCGCAGGACCAGTTTGCGGCTACCACCTTGTGTTGATAGCGAATGTGTTCTTCCACGTCGTATTCTGCTGCAGCCTCACGAATATAGCTAAGGATTTTGCGGCCGTCAGCGATGGTAGATTTGTCTGTCCAGGGCTTGAAACCATAACTATAGGTGTACATGTCGCTGTCGGAGCGAAAGCCGGGATAACGGAATAAATCCCAGGTGCCACCGCTGGTTGCGCGTGATTCGAGGATTGTAAAACTGTGATTCGGGCAGTTGCGGCGCAACTGACAGGCACCGCCGATACCGGCCAGGCCGGCGCCGATAATTAGCACATCGACCGATTCAAGTTCTTTAGTCATTGTCTATCTCAATTTATAAAATTGTTGTTGCCAAACTTGCTGTACCAAATAGGCGATGACCATGCACGTTCCTGAATGGTAGCCTGCAAGTCTGACCGGGGTGCGACGCCTGCGCGTAGTGCATCCCAGGTGGACCAGCGGCAAACCGGGTTCTCGAGCGCGCGCACGTAGTAGAACGCTTCTTGGCCCAGGGTGAAGTAGGGGTCTTGCCACAGAGATTTAAGTTCGCTTGATCCAGCATCGGCGGTGATAGAGCAGTCATTCAGATTTACGCGTGCACCATTATCAGGGCAGCGATGGGTTTGTGGATCTGCACTTAAACCATCGGAGCATGCCACGTCATACACTCGCTCCATGTATTCGCCGTTTTCCAACCAACCTTTGACGATTTGTACTCGCTGCAATTTGGCAGTGTTTGGGTCGGCCACGGCCCAGGTCATAAACGTGGGTTGGCGATCATCGCTTGCTTGCAAGGTGCCTCCCATAGTGGCGCCGTTTTGGTAAGCGGTGCTAACCAGTCCAGGGCTATCCAGTTGTGCGTCGGCGAGGTCGTAACCGGCAAAAAATCTAAGCTTTATCCGTGTGCCGCTGGTGGCAAAGGTTTCTTTGCGGCGCAGCGCATCATAAATGGCCTCACGAGTATTTTCTTCTGCCCATACCCCGGCAATACCTGAGGCCCCCCAGTACTTGTAGCCCGAGAAATCGAGGTATTTTTCTCCGTCTACCTCCTCGACCATCTCACTTACGGCGAGTTTGACCAGGGTACCGTAGAGAAAGCTCGCCGGTACAGAGCCGCGCTTTTCGGGGGTGCTGTCAAAGGAGCCAATTTTTCCGAAGTAGTTGTCCTCCTGTAGGGAGGCCGCCGCTGTATGAGTATCACTGGAACCGATGACGCCGAATTTATACGGGTTCGCCCTAGTTCTTTCTTCCAAGGATAAACCGCGTTGCCAGGCGTTACGCACGTAGCTGCCGTGTGGGTCGCTGGCTATCTTGGTGGAGGTGCGCAATGGGAAGATCTCAAAGTTTGCCCACTCGTCATTCTTTGACAGTAAAGGGTGTGTGTCTGAAGTGCCTTTTACTTGCGTGATTTCTACCAACGGTTCATTGCGCAAGCGTTGGTCGGCGTATTCCTGGTCGATGGCTTGGCCCGCCCAATCGGCAAATGCAAACATCGCGCCGTTGGAGCCGTTGCTGTTGTGCGGTATCGCGAGACTTTCTATATCTTGTTTGCGCAACGCATCCATCCAGTCCCAAAGACCCTCTGGATTTATACTGTTGAACCTCGAGAAAGGCCGCGCAGGTAAACGTTCAGTGCCACGAAAAATCACGTTGCGATGCAGTGCCTCTCGTTCCTGGGTAGATGAGGTGAACTCATATCCTGCAAAAGTGGTGAAGGTTCCAGGCTTGTAGGCTTCATTTGCCGCTTCAATGGTCTTCACCCACGCTGAACGCAGCGCGTTGTTGACGACCGTGTTATCGATTGTGCGGTCGAGGAGGCTGGCTACGACATCGCTGACGAAGTTGCTAAATACTTTACTTCTTCTCGCCAAATCCAATAGGCCGCCATCAACCGACTCATTAATATTGTGATAGGGCTTGGCAAAATCATATTGCGATACCAGCGTACTGGTATCTGATGCCTCGTTGATAAGACCGAGCATCACCGCGTGATCGGTCACCGCATAAAAATCCAAGGGCTGTGCTAGCTGCACTTCAAAGCCACTGGGATGCTTGATTGCCTCGCCCTGAGCGTACCGGTAGGCATCGGCGGGTGAGGCGGTTGTACCAAAAGCAGAAGCATCAAAGGACAGCGTTGTATGCACGTGCAGGTCGCCGAAATAGGCATTGCGGTGAGTGTTGCTCCTGGAGGTGGAAAGAGGGCGCCCGGCGTTGGAGTTGGGCGATGGCAAGAACGATATGATTTCTTCGCTCGGCGGAAGTATCGCATTGGTTGTCCGATAGTACTGCTGAGCCTGCGCCCGCTTATCCGATTCTGATTGATCTTTGGAGCAGGCGGCCGTTAGCGCGATGGCAGCGATGATTAATGTGCGAACCATCATGGGGTCGTATTCCTGACTATGGAGTGAGTTCGGTAACGGGAACCCCCTTCTGAAACAATATACATATTCAGCTTCAACCTTTGGGATCAAGCCAGATGGGGCTGGTCCATGCGCGCTCTCGTATGGTTGCCGAGACACGGGGGTCGGGCTCGCGTCCAAGTCGGATAGCATCATAACTTGACCAGCGACAGGT
This sequence comes from marine gamma proteobacterium HTCC2148, assembly GCA_000156295.1. Taxonomy (GTDB): domain Bacteria; phylum Pseudomonadota; class Gammaproteobacteria; order Pseudomonadales; family Halieaceae; genus Halioglobus; species Halioglobus marinus. The sequence goes on along the minus strand of DS999228.1, from coordinate 122,678 downwards.
GGGATTCATCAGCACGCGAACATAATAAAAGGCACCCTGGGCCGGATCGTAGTCAGGGTCATGCCAGACGGTTTTCAGTTCATTGGCACCGGAGCCCGGGCTGAAGCTGCAGGTTTTGAGATCAACATTGGCACCATTATCCGGGCAGCGGCCGGTTGCAGGGTCTACTCTCAGACCATCGGCACAGTTAATATCGACAACCTTCTCGTGGGTTTGGCCCTGCGCATCGAGCCAGCCCTTAATCATTTGCACCCGTTGCAACGGAGCGTCCATTGGATCGCGTGTCGCCCAGACAAAAAAGCTGGGAGATGTCTGTTTTGTGGCGTCCGGCCGCAGCACGCCGCCCATTGGAACACCGCCGGCCATTAAAGACACGATCGCGTTGTGGTCGTTTGCTGCTGCCGCATCAATACCCCAGCCTGCATAGAGGCGCACGGCCATGCGCGGGCCGGATGTGGCGTAGGTTTCGCGGCGGGCGAGGGCATCAAAAATCGCCTCGCGGGTATTTTCAGGAGCCCAAACCGCGGCTAGGCCGCCCGATGTGTGGAATCTAATAAAAGATTTATAGGCATCTGTTTCTACATCCTCTCTTAAACGCCGAGCCGCAGAGGAAGTGACCGCACCGACTGCACCTGGAAAGTCCCATTCTTCCACGTCGCCGGGATTGGAATTGTGGCTGTCGGTGGCGGCAATAAAGCCGACCTGCAGTGGGTTAAACCCCAGCTCCTGCTCAAGCGCCAACCCGACCTTAAGCCCTTGGCGGACAAAACCTGTTTCAAAGGCACAGCCGGTGGTTTCGCCTGGCTGACAGGGGTCGAATACCTGTTCGAAAGCGCATTCTTCATCCGTAGCGCCAACCCCTAGCGCGCACTCCTGCGCGCCCTTGATCTGGAATATTTCTGTTAGCGGTTCGCGCCTTTGGCGCAGGCGCCAGTCGGCCTCGTCGTATTCCTGACCGTCCCAGGTGAAGCGTGAATAGGTCAGGCCCCATGCCTTGTTGGGGTTGTGCGGCATGGTCAGGAAGTCACAATCTTCGCCGCAAGTGGCTTCAAGCCCCTTCCACAGTTCTATGGCGTTTGGCACATCCAGGCTTGAAAGGGCGCGCTCTGGCACCGTGTTGGAGCGGAAAATAACGTTGCGGTGGTGTTTGCCCTGTTCGGGCATTCCCGGTGAATACTCATAGCCAATGAGCGTGGTCAATTCACCCGGCTCATAGTACTTGTCGGCAAGGTCGACATAGCGGGCCCAATCGGTGCTGGCGTTTTTAATGCATCGTTCTAGCGCGCCATCGCCAAATTTACAGGTAGGGAAAGAACCGGGCTTAGGGGACTGGCGGGTCGTGGGTTGATAGACGCCGGCCGGTTTTGATGGGTCGCCGGGGGTTGCTGTGCCACGAACACCCTTGGTCAGGGTTTTAAAAATCATTGGGTTAGGCTCGTTGGCCAGCCAGCAGGCGGCACGCTCGCCAAGTGATAAATTTGGGTCGCCGCAGTGGGTGCGGGTGCCGAAGCCTTCGGCGTGGTCGGTGATCGCTACAAAGTCCAGCGGGCGACTAAGCTGCATGACCTCACCGCCGGCGCTGCTTAGCGGTTCGCCTTTGGCGAAGCGGTAGGCGTCTTCAATCCCCAACGAGTTGCCAAAAAGAGTGGCATCGAAACTTTCACTTGTATGCAGATGCAATTCGCCCCAATACAGGTTCATATTGGGGTTGGGTGCCGCCTGATAAATGGCGGCCTGTGGGGCGGGCAATGTTAACTTGCTGTTATCTTGCAAGGCATATTCACGGGCCGCGGTTTCCGGCCCATTTTTATCAGCTGATGCCTGCAAGGGTATTAGAAATTTAATCCAGACAAACCCTATGGCAGCGAGCAGCAATACAACAATGCCTAAACCGATTTTCTTAAACATGGTTTGCCCCTCAAACTTAGAGCTCATAGCGCAGTGTAGCACCATAGGTTCGCGGCGCTGTGAGGTAATAGGCCCGTGAACCACTGAAACGCTGGACCTGAGAAGTCAAACCAGCGTAGCTATCATCGGTCAGGTTCTTACCCCAGATCGATAGGTTCCAGTTGTCGTTGCGCCAGCCCAATTTGGCGTTGAGAGACTCTCTGTCCTGGTAAACCTCGTCGTCGGGCTCATTGCTGTTGTTTGTTACATGATCGTCCATGTACATGTAGTCGCCGCGCAAGTACAGTGCGCCATCCGCGAGGGGGAAGACCAACGTCGCGCCGAGATTGGCAGTATAGTCCGGCGTAGTGGAAAGCTGTTTGCCTTCGTTGGGGCCGGACACAACCTCGTAATCGTGCATATATAACAGGCCGGCGGTGATCGTTAGGTTTTCCAGTGCCAAGGCCTCGAGCTGCAAGTCTAACCCGGATACTTCCACTTCTGCCTCGTTGCTGACGATGGTGCCACCGTCGGGAAGTCCCTGCTGAAATTGATAATCCTCGACCCCGGTATAGAAGATGGCAGAGTTGAGGCGCACTCTCGAATCAAAAAAGCTCGCCTTGGCACCCAACTCATAGCTCAGGGTATCTTCGTCGTCGAACTCGCGCTCTTCGGGGGTTCCGTTAACCCCGTTGAAGTTACCCGATTTGGTGCCGGTTGACGCGCTGGCATAAATCATCGTGCTGTCGCTGAGGTCATAGGCCGCCTTGAGCAGCCAGTCCACATTGTCGGAGGAGCGATTAAAGGTGTCATCGACCGGGGCGCTTAGTCGTCCTAGGTACGATGTAACACCGAGGTTTACCACTGCAGGCGCCGTGGATATGTTGTCAGAGAACAGGGTGGCCTCGCGTTCCTCATCCGTCCAGCGTAGGCCGCCAGTGAGATGCCAGCGCTCGCCGAGGTGCCAGGTGGCCTGGCCGAATACCGCAAAGGTATCGTTTTTCCAGATGCCCTTGCCAAACAGATAATCGCCAGGTGCTGCGATTTGCCCGATTATCGGGCCAATTTCCTGTGCGGCAATGGTGAGAAAGTCATCACCCACCATAACAGTCGTGGTGCCGTCGCCCCGCTGGGTTGTCTGCTTGTAGTAAAACAGGCCAAGCTGGTAATCGATAGTGTCACCAAGCTGCGAATCAAGGCGCAATTCCTGGGACAGGCTATCGCCTGAATAGAATTCGCTCTGGCTCGCTATAATGTCTAGTTCGCTGCGGTCTTGATCGACGAGCTGAGTGTAGTCGTAGTCGTTCCAGGCGGTGATGGAGGTGATTGAACCCCAACCCATGTCGTAGTCGATGTGCAGCGACAGCAAATCTGACTCCATGGCAAATTCGGCGTCCACATCAGTGGCTACCTTGTAGTCTCTGGGGTCTTTCTTATCCTGAGGCAGACCCTGGCGCGCCAGTTCCGCTTGTACGGCGTCACCCTGTGTGGCATCGGGAACACAGCAGCTATCGTCACGCTCTACGTGGGAGCCCGCCAGCATAAGGTTTAAGCGGTCGTTGGGTTCCCATGACAGTTTACCCTGCATGTTCCAGTCATCGGCATCATTGCCGTCTGCAGCGCCACTATTTTCCATATAGCCGTCTCGCTGGTGAGTATTTCCCGACAGCCGATAGGCCAGCGTATCATTGATGGGGCCCGTAGCGGCCAGGGTCAGGATGCCCATGTCGTAGTTGCCTGCAGACGCCTCTATATAGCCTTCAAATCCGTCAAAGCTGGGGCGTTTGGTAATCACGCTGATCGCGCCAGCGTTGGTGTTTTTGCCGTATAGCGTACCCTGCGGCCCCTGTAGCACCTCAATGCGCTCGATGTCGGTAAGGTCGGACATGCCAAGACCGCTTCGCCCCAGGAATACGCCATCGACGAATACGCCCACTGACGGCTCCAGGGCCGGGTCGCTTTGAGCTGTGCCGATGCCACGAATCTGCATTTTGGTGGTGAAAGGGCTCTGCACGTTCAGTGTATGGAGGCTGGGTGTCATGATAGCCAGATCAGCGGTATTGTTGATGCCCGCCTCCTGGATGGTGTCGGCGGAGAAGGCGTTCACGGCCATCGGCACGTCCTGGAGGCTCTCGGACCGCTTCTGGGCGGTGACAATCACTTCCTCCAGCACCATACCCTGGGCCAGAGCGCCAGTTCCGTATAAAGCCAGGGCCATTGCCGGAGCTAATGAGCTGGTTTTTATCATAGGTATGCACCATCAAAATTATTGTTTGAGGCAAGCAATTATAGTGAGGTGGAAACTGTTCAGAGGAATCATATTCGGACAACATGTGCCTGTGGTTTTGATCTGTTGAGTGGTCACGACGTGACTCACTACCTAGCCTTTTTTCGGCTAATTGATTGCTAAGTTGGAGTTACTACCACCATAGGGAGGAGGCGCTCTGTGCGATACTGATACTGGGCCTACGCTGGAAGCATGCTTATACCTATTTGCCACAGGCGGGCCCTGTCGTCCCTAGTAGCCAGCGTCGGTGAGGTTATAGCTAATCATGCTGACGCTGATACTAGTGCCCTCAATGGCGCGCCACTGCCCGCCCTGGTATTTTTAGGCGATGCCATCAGTTTGTGGATCCTGACTTAGCGTGATCGCGACACCTATCGGCTCCCCCGCATTACACTTCTCTAGGGTGAAATTGAGCTTGCTAGCGTAGGCTAATTCAAGGTTGAGATTCCAATAGCGTTCAGCGCTGACCAAGTGCCGCCCGAGATCGAATAAGCTATGGACACTCGATTTATACTTCTTATACTCGAGATCTCGCCATCGAATCGGAATTCCCATGAAAGCCCTATACGTTTCAGCAGCGTTACTCGTTGCCCTTGGCGCATGCCAAACCAAGACATCCGACATGGATATTCTCGGGCCTGTGCCAGAAATCGGTCATGGCCTGATGCAAGGTTACCTACAAGATGAAGCGCCACTTGATAGCAAGCAATTCGTTCCGGCTCCTCCCGCTGACGGCTCTGCACGACAAAAAGCAGATGTCGCAGCAAGCGAGGCGCTCCGCACTCTCGAAGGCTCAGCACGATGGGAGCTTGCAGCCAAAGACGCCGAGTTATCCTTCCCCTCGGCCGCATCCATCTTCAATTGCGCCCTCGGAGCCGTCGTGAGCGAGGAGCAAACGCCAGCACTGTATCGTTTGCTCCAACGATCACTCACTGATCTGGGTTTAGCCACCTATCCAGCAAAGACGGCGTATCAGCGGCCACGGCCCTTTCTTGTTAACGGCGAAGCCATTTGCACGCCGCAAGATTTGGGATCACTTGAGACAGATGGCTCCTATCCCAGCGGTCACAGCGCCATTGGCTGGGGTTGGGCACTGATCCTGTCGCAACTCGTACCCGAGAAAGCCGAGGCAGTTCTTACCAGGGGACGTGACTACACCCGGAGCCGGATGGTTTGTAACGTGCACTGGATGAGCGACACTGAAGCCGGCATGGCGGTTGGGGCCGCTGCATTTGCGAGACTGCAAAATAATGCGCTATTCAAAGCTACCCTCACCGCCGCTAAATCTGAGCTGGCCGCAGCCAACCTCGCCACGCCCGACGTCGAGGCATGCGAGGAAGAATCTGCGAATCTGGCAATGTCCCACTAAGTTGATCGCAATCGAAAAGATTGGCTCCGCTCTCTGCATTCTACAGTTCTGCCCGCTGTCTCCAGGGTCAAGGAACCATGACTCCTGGCACCGATGAAAACCAGGGGCGGAAACCGGGGCAATAGTAGCGAAACATTCGGCTGCCGATATTGCTAGAACCGAGTAACTTGCCAGCGTACACTCGGATACCCGCGGTAATTGAGCGGTCATTCTTATAAGGATAAATCATTATGAAATTGCTTAACAAACGTATGATACTGCTCTCGACACTTATGGTTTCTGGTATTGTGATGGCGGGTCATCATGAGAAAGGTGAAGCGATTGCGCCCGCAGCCAGTGCCGGCCAGATCATGATGATGTACCACTGGCCCTGTGCTGATAATGATGAGGGTATGTCGTCACTGAAGGGGTTGATTGCGTACGAGCGTGATGCCTCGCCGTATACGTATTCAGCTGCGCCGGCAGTTCACGAGGATGGCGCTCTGGTGTCGGTTGATGTGCATCCGTCGAGTGAATCGATGGACAAAGCGCTAGCTTGGCAAGAGGCTGATGGGGTTTGGCAGTCGATGTTTGCGGAGATGGCCGAAGCCTGTGGCTCGGCTGACGACATCACTGTCACTGTATTAACTATGCAGTGATTCCGGAGGAGGGAAAAAAATCGGCCTTGCTGCTTTTTTGGGGAGGACTGCGAAGTTAAATCGACAGCCTTTCTGGAGCTAACATGCTACGGTTTGCGAGTGCATTACGCTGTCCCACCGCTGCTCTCCAGCGCATACAATGTAGATTCCATCGGTTGAGCTGGATTCCATCCTGGTGAAAAGAGGCAGCGTTGAGTTAAGCGGTCCGAATCCGCCTATCTCCACCAATAAAATTAAAGGGTTACGTTAAATCGTAGCCCTTTTTTTATGTCTGACTGGTTTGTGGAAACCTCTGCGCAATTGTTGCATGAGACCACAAAAAAACCACTGAAGTAGGTCTGCCCGCGCACGTATGCATAGTGTTCGCTTTTGCCTAATTGCGGAAGCGACTAGGATGAATTAATGCCGTACTAGGGATTACTACAAAGGATGGTGGCTATGAGCTCTTCTAGGCAGTTTTCCCTTGATAGGGGTGGACCATCCTTGGCCCTCTCATCCTTGAGATACCTCCTTGGGGAAAAGTAATTCTCACTCTATATGCATTCTTAGGAGATGGCCCCCTGCGCCAATTTGATGACTCTGCGCGCCACTATTCATAATTTGGGAATTAAAAAACGAGATGATTGCTATAAGGTGAAAGCAGACATCTAGTGCCACCTTAGAGTCGCTGGTCGATATTTAACCAATAACGTCCGCTTTCGCCAAGGAGCGGGCCACGACTTTCGGCGTGAATGGCGCACGGAGTTATCATGTTGTCGCTTTCGGCCACAGTACTTTTCCTCACTCATTGAGAGACTTTCACTGAAGGAGAATACTATGACTAAACATATGTTAGAACATCTACGCATTACTGAGATAGTCACCGATGAGGATTACCGATCTCATGCATTGCCATGTGAACCGTTCTCGGACGATAAAAAATCATCTGCCGTATCTGAAAAAATTGACAACGCTAACGACGAGGAGGCGCGCCAGATGTCCGCTTAAAACGGATGCCCTAGGCTTAAATAGTAGGCTTCATTGTCACTTTCGCCTTTGGCATATTCCAAGCGTAATACAATACCTGCATCGGGCTTTAGATCGAATATTATGCCTGCGCCGAGCATTGGATATAGAGACTCGCTTTGATTACACGAAGACGCTTTGTCGTATAAGCAGCCGACGCCTCCAAACAATGAGGCCCCCCACCGTTCGTAAATGTTAAAGCGGGCGTCCAGATTGATGTGCGAGTAATGTTTGGCGAGGTAGTTGCCGCTAGTATAGCCCCGCATGTTAAGTGAAGAGTAACCCCCCAGTGGGGCGTCGTGGGTCCAGCGGCCTCGCACGTTGGTCGCCAGTACGTGCCCGTCGCCGAAGCCCCAATAATTTGAATAGTTTGCTTTGTAGGCATCGAATGACTCCTCACCTCCGAGGCTCTCTCTGTAGGCTACGTTTTGGACCACAAAGTGTTTGCCAGCGTGAGGGTCACGTGGTTCATCTCTACTATCGAACTCGCCCACAAGGCCAATGCCATTAGAGGTGAACCCGGTGAAACCCACCTGCGCTAGGATCGAATCAAATATCCCATCAGCTCCGATCACATAGTCCGAAACAATGACCTGGCCGCCCAAGTACCAATCACCAATTAACCGTTGAAGGTAGCGAAAGAAGAAAGAGTCGATATTGTCCTCGGTTTTGAATTGCCTGCCGGTTCCCAGGAAGTCGTCGTATTCATTGCGAATTTTACCGTTGATATAGCCAGCCTTTACCCGGTGCTTGTCGCCATCGTAGTAGACGTCGCTGAAAATACCACCCACGTAGGAGTCGGTATCGCTGTAGGTCACAAAGCTGGTAAAAAGAGACGGTGTAGACTCTGGATCTAATGCCTTTATGTAGCCAAACACAGTGCCCAGTGTCGTTCCAAGCTTGGGGTCTGCACTGACGGTAGGAGTAATGAGCCAGGGCGATTCTCTCTTTTCAGTACTTTGGTCAGTTTCGGTCATGTTTTTATCGCTGGTGGCAGTTTCCGCTTTAACGGTTGTCGTTGTAATTAATGCAATAACACAACAAATAATGAAGTGGGTTGCGCGAGTATGAACGGGAGCAATCATCGTCTTTTTTGGCCTCACTAAAAGTAGGCACGCAGTATCTCGCTACCGCGTGCTGATTGCCATATTTAAACCTCATGCAGCCTCATATCAACGTAGCGCAAAATACCGACACCTTGGGACCGCTGATTACTAGGAAAGTTTAAGACACCTTTATATTACCGCTGTTGCAATGAAGCTCGATTGCCTCTTCGAAAGTCATTGCTGGCGCCTCTTCAAGCTTTTGCTGGGGAGTTACGGCAGTGAGCCCAGGAAGATCGTGACCGATAAGCTAAGAAGCTATGGCGTAGCTCATCGGGAACGGATGCCTGCTGTGATTCATAGCTCTAAGCAGTATGAGAATAATCGGGCTGAGCACTATTGTGATCTCAAGATGAGTGCGTTCGCTGATTGGAATCGGGCTGCAATTTGAGATTAGGTGGCAGACTCCTGCGGCCTCAATGAGTTAAGTTGCCAGAAAAGTTGTCAGGCATGTCTAAGTTTAGGCAGCGTCGCTAATGCCACAAAACTGATAATGGCCAGGCCTATAAGGTAGTACGCGGGCGAAGCGAGATCACCCGTGCTGTGAATCAACCAGGTGCAAACCATGGGGGCTGTGCCGCCTAGCAAACCTAACACGGTATTGTAGGCAATACCGATACCGGTATTACGAATATCTGCAGGGAAGGTTTCTGCTAATACGGCAGGCATAGGTCCCTGAATCATGCTGACCAGAACAGCAAACACCAGCCCAGCCACAACCGCACTTAAAAAACTGCCTGTATCGATCCATAGGAACAGTGGGTACACCGCAATAGCCATCAAACCAATGCCCGACAAAAGCACTCGTCGATACCCGATCTTATCGCCTAACAATCCGGCTATTGGAATAAGGCATAGCAACACAAACATGGTGACAGTGTTGATGTCGAGGGCGTGGTCTATAGGCTGTGGAATGATGCGTGTTTGATAAGCAGGCATCCAGACAAAGCAAATGTAAAAACCAGTCGCATAAAGACACATAGCTGCCACCAGGTGCATGACGCCGCCCATGTGAGAACGCAGTACTTGTTTTAAGGGGAGATCATCATCGTTGACAGCAACAGATTCATCGGCCAGAGCCGAGCGCAGCCAATGGCCAAATATAAAGATGACGAGGCCCAACAAGAATGGAATGCGCCAGCCGTAATCCGACATTCCTTGGGTGGTGACCAATGCCTCGGTGATATCCACGACCATCGACCCAAGCAAAATACCGCCTATTCCGCCGAATAAGGCCCAGCTACCGTACAAGCCCTTGCGATTAGCGGGCGCTGATTCGACAAGAAACGTAATCGCCGCAATGAGTTCGCCACCTACCGAGACGCCCTGAATCAGGCGCAGCAAAATCAGTAGACCGGCAGCGGCAGCACCCCATTGGTCGTAAGTAGGCAGTAGACCGATCAACACGGTTGGTATTGCCATGAGCGCAATAGACCATTTCAATGCTCGAGTACGGCCCAGCCTATCGGCTACGTGGCCGAACACGATACCCCCTAGGGGCCGCATGAGATACCCCGCAGCAAATACCCCGTAGGTTTGTATTAGCGCCACCATGGGGTCTGCGTCAGGAAAAAACAGCGGGCTCATAATGGGTGCTAGAAAACCAAATACGGCGAAGTCGTACCACTCAAGGACGCTGCCAACTGCACCCGCAACTTGTGTTCTCACTCGCGACATTGTTATTCCTCGGGCAACACGTTAACCGACACCAAGTTATAGACGCATGGCACTCGCCTCCTGTCAATGGTAACTCCTCTTGGGTTATCAGTTCTTGTTGTGCGAGCAAGTTGGTCTGCTCAAGTATAGGAAGTATAAAGGCCCTGTTCAGAGTAGACACCTTCGCTGACTCTGTTCACTGGAATTGCTGATCTGGAAAAGTTCGTGCTGATTGATCTACCAGATCGACTTACAGGATGGTTGCAGAACCTACTCATAGTTGTTCTTGAGCGGCTAGGTGTCTGCAGGCAGCTACGATAAAGTTGAACACCAGGTACTTCTTGAAGGCTACTAATGAAAAAAACTATGGATAGCCAAACGAAAATAGACGCAATGCCTTGCGTATTTGAACGCACATGGCAAAGTTAACCCCAATTATCTTGTTGAGGAAAAAATAAGTGCAATATGAAGTAATTAGTAACGTTGCAACCCTGACCTTTGATGACGGAAAAGCCAACGTGGTGGGGCATCAGTTCCTGGACGACATCAACGTAGGGCTGGATCGTGCTGAGGCTGAGAACGTCGCCGCCGTGATTTTGCGTGGCCGCGATGGCATGTTCTCTGGTGGCTTTGATCTGTCAGAGTTTAAAAAAGGCATAGAGGAGGGCCTGGCCATGGTGCAGCGAGGCTTCGAACTTCTAATCAGGCTGTACAGCTTTCCACTGCCACTGGTTGCCGCCAGCACCGGGCATGGAGTAGCTATGGGTGCTTTTATCATTATGGCTTGTGATTCCCGCATCGGTACTCGCGGTAACTTCAAGATGAGCTTGCCAGAAACAGCCATCAGCATGGAACTGCCTTCCATATTGTTGGCCCTGGCTGAATCACGCATATCCAAACAGTACATGACGCGTGTTGCGCTTCAGTCAGAGGTGTTTAACCCCGACCAGGCAGTAGAGGCAGGGTTTATTGACGAGGTAGTGGAAATCTCCGAGTTAACTGCACGGAGCATGGCAGTGGCGCAGCAACTGGCACAGTTGCCACATGCCCAGTATGCGACAAACAAGCTGGCTATCCGAGCTCAGACACTGCAGGCAATGCAGGCCAGTTTTGAAACATTGGGTAAACGCTAAAAACCGCAGGCGCTGCGGTCGATCCACTGGCAACGGCTGGCAAATTGCTGCAGGTTGGTGCAATTAGTTTTTCCGCGTTGGACTAGGCAAATAAAGAAGGTCAGCGCGGCTAGTCGGTAGGGGCACCTGTCTGGCACATTGCAGAACTTAAAAAAGCATATATTCTTGTATCCTTAATCTCCGGTCTCGCCTAACAGAGAGCATCCGGATATCTTTGTTGGAGGTTGGACTACAAGTGGTTGCTATCAAGCGTTTTAGTACTCAGTTTGTATTATCTCGAGAGTACCTTGCCGAGTGTTTTGATCAGTCTTTGCCTTATGGGAAAAACGCCAGGCCCAGTTATCTATTTCCAGTAATATTGCTCGTTGCTGGCATAGGGCTTCTGTTATTTACTGATCAACCCAAGGTCGCGGGTTTTGTCTTAGTAGCTCTAGGTTGTCTCGAACTAATTCATATACGATTTCGACGAGCGTGGTGGTTAGCGCGACAGATGTGGGGGAAGAGCGCTAACAGCGAAGTGAAGCTGACCATAGACTCGGATGGGATACAAACACGCAATCCCTACACACAATCATCGCTGCTGTGGACTGAAATTGAACGCGTTGTTGAAACAGAGCTAGGCATCATTCTTGTGACTAAAACAGGAGGTCAACAGTACCTGTCGAAATCCGCCCTGTCTGCTGAATTGCTCGGTGAAATTGCAGATCGGTGCAAGAGCTAGCATTCACCTCGATTTTGTGGCGCTTGTTGATGGACTCAGCACGGACATCGCCATTTTGACGTCGCATAAAAAAAACCGCAGTTGACGGGGCTTCTCTTGTGCTGCCTCTGATCTCCTGCACAGAGCTTACCCAAGGGTTCAAACGCCACCGATGAGGGCGTTCCAGGGCTGCTGGGCGAGAGGTTCCAAGTGGGTAATTAGCGCCACACTATTGCACGGCGTCGAAAGCCTCAGCAACAATCGGAATCAGCTGGTTGCGGGCGCCGCTGGTAGCCTTGTTTGCTTCAGTGCCGGTGTACTCCTCGAAAAATACTACGCCGGCATAATTGCGTTCGGCATCTATCCATGACAACGAGCCCCAGGCCCCGCCGTCAGTGAATACTGTAGTCGTGCCGGTTTCATTGGCCGGCTCAAACCACCAACCCATACCATAGTAGCCACTGCCATCTTCGTTTAGCGTTGTTGCTGTGCGCATCTCTATTAAACTCTCCGCAGACAAAACACGATTGTCACCGCACACACCTTCACTCAAGTGCAAGGACAATAGCTTGGCATAGTCATCCAGGGTGGCCATCATGCCGCCTTCCATGTTGGGATTATCATTGCCCTGCAAGCTTTCTGGATTGCCGTCCCAGGCGGCTGCGATGGCGAGATTATTACCGTAGGTCGTTATTTCAATGTCGCACGGCTGTGCTATGTATTGATCCCACAACTGATTCCAGCTGGCGCCGCCTACACTTTCAGCGACACCACCGGAGATTTGCCATTGACTGCCGCCATAATCAAAGGCCGTATTGGCTGGAGTGCTCACAAAACCCGGTAGCGGATTGGTGTAAAGGCTCTCGACGCAGTCGTATAACGTGCCGATAGGAAAAAATTGGCAAGCATGGCTCGCTGCTGCCGCCTGGTTACTGAGCACTTGGATCAGTCCGGGTATGCCGGAGCGGTTGGAGACAAGGTGCTTAGTCGTTATGTTTTCATCCCATACGCCTTGCCAAGGTAGATAGTTGGCGATGGGCGTATCGATATCGAAATCGATAGAATCATCATCGTTCAGGGCCATCAGCAGCGTAACGGTAGGGACCTTAGTAGTGGAGGCGAGCAGAACGAGACTGTCTTCTGTCAGGTTACCAAATACTTTTTTGTGCACGACCCCCAGGTCCTTGTCCACAATAATGTAGGAGCCCCCGGGAAAGGCGTCTTCTGAGTCAACAAAATCTTGCATCCAGGCGTCAGCGGCGGCGAAGTCCGGCGGCACAGGTGGCGGTGGTGGTGGCTCAGGTGTATTGGAGTCGTTAGAGTCACTGCACGCAACGAGGAAAAGCAGGCATAAAAATGCCCCGAAAAGCTGTTTCATAGGAGGTTGGCCTAGTCATTAAGAGCGCAAAATCTAGTGGTCGAAGTATAAATGCGCTCAAAGCTCGAACACAAGTATTTGGGTCGTTGATGAAGTTGGGTACCTCAACTACCAGTCTCTATGTTGGCGGCCGCGCTCTGGGTCTTAGAGCCAATACTGACAATGTTGTTGCGCTGTGGTTATCGGCAGTCAGGCGGTATTCGACAATTCAGTTTTCCGGGGTTTGGCCGGTCCGCATGTAATGTTCATAATTATCGACATTGAAAGAATAGTCGTTATCTGCGATCTGTTGATCGATATAATCGGTAAAGCTATCGGTATAGGGTGTCGCTCTGCAGGCCCAATAGGTTCTTACGCCAGGAAAGCTTAACCAAAAATTCAGTGTGCTTGCCCAACGGAGCCACACCTGCTCCTCTATGTTGCCGGCTTCATGTTGTTGCTTTAAAAACTCCATCGAGCTGAGAAACTCGGTCATCACCCATTGAAACCGGCTTCTGTCTTCAATCGAAATTTTTGCCGGGTCACTAACGCTTTGCATAAAAAATTTGTTGGCGGCTACATCAAAGCCAAAAGTATGCTGTTGCGCTGCCAGACGCTCTAAAACTCTAGCAGTCATATCGGCCCGTTGAGAGTTTGTATTGCTGCGCACCTGGACGGCGAGGTAAACCAGTGTGAAAATAACGCCAACCCCGCCAATAAACTCACCCAGTTGAGACATGATTTGTAAGGTCATGATTATTCATCCTCCAAGCCTGTGGCACTGGTAAAATACTAGCAAGAATTTCCGCTGTTCGTATCTGCTTCCATTGATACTGATGGTCGCAGCAGCGGGGTAGACGTAACTTTTTTGCGGCTTGTCTGCCAAGCAATGAAGAGCTTACACACTTTTAATTAATGCATTGACACTCAGTGGACAATCTTTCGCTAGTCTACTCTCAGCTGTCCGCAAAGCACCGTCCCTTGTGCTAACGGAAGGCAGGTGACCCGGCTTTCCCACGAAATTCGGCTACCCTGAGCCCTGCTAATTTGCCGGTTCTAACAAAGTATCTTTTAGACGCTTTGAGAGGATCTTTAGCGGGGCTTTTTATTTTCTTCTGTCACGATAACAAAATATACCTATTATCAACAAGGCTCTCCAGTTTTGCGTCTCAAATTGACCCGCAAAATGCGATCGCTATCCTAAACGTGTCAAGAAATATACGCTAACCATGGTTGATGCGTGGCTTGATAATTGCGGCTTAGACTGACCCAGCTTGCGAGGTTGACCGACGGGCCCACGCGAAGCTGGCAGTGGTTTGCGTAAGACGCGCCCGAACCCATAATAATTATGAGTAAATGTGGCCTGGTCTGATGAACGCTTGCTTGGACTTGAAGGCGAGCTTCCTCAAGTAGGCAATACCGTCGACGCCGAGACTGCGACATGGACTAGCAATATTGGCGCTTCAGAACTGATTGCTGTCTGGGAAGATCCCGATTTTGATCCGGAGAATCCTGCGGTTTATTACGCGCGCGTACTAGAGATTCCTACGCCACGCTGGACAAGCTATGAAGCTGCAAGATTCGGTGTCGAGTTGCCTGCAGGCGTGCCGATTTCGTTACAGGAACGTGCCTATACCTCAGCAATCTGGTACGCACCGTAATTTTTTCGTCGGAGTTCGGGCTTGGGCGCCAGGGCTGAGTCAATTCCCGACTTAGCCAGCGTGCCCTTTCAGAGCTTAAGGCCATCGCCTGGTGCCGGGAGTGGGCGAGCATGGAATAAAGCGGTTGCAAGGGGTTCTGAAATCCTAATGGGCGCGGCCCTTAGGAAGTGCTTCCTGTTGCTCTGCCCCGAGATACCGGGGGGCGCGCATCAGAAAAATCGAAAGCCATACGCAAACGCTGAAATAGGCACTGTGCCAAAGCACAAAACCGAAGCCCCAGTCCGGGTAATGGTGAGTCACGTTAACACTTTTGAATGCGTCTTTAATTGCCGAAAAATCAGTCTTCAACTGAGGTTGTCCCGTACGCAGTTGTTCTAGTGCCGTAGCCCAGTATTCTGTGGGCAGATGGTAGACCAAGCCGTAACTACAGTAGATAACACACCAGGACAATAAAACCTGGCTGCTGCGGCGCAGCATGATATAGGAGCTGGGTAGTGCCTGTTTTGACGCCCTACGGAATTGGATAATCGCCAGGGGCAGAATAGTAAAGAAGCCAGCGCTCCAAAGGCTCTCTTCAATTGCAAACAACAGGCGACTTTTTGTGATCAGCCCTCCGGTAGCAAAAAACTGGGCAACAAAAATACAGAGAATAAGCCCGTACGGCGCCAATTTTTCGTAGCGTGAGAGCGCATAAGAATCATCGTGACGAGCCATATCCCGGTTAAAACGCAGCATGGCAAAAGCGATTAAACCGGCAAACGAGAGTTCGGCCCCCCAGGCGAAGATTCGAATAATCAGTGAACTGTTGGCTAGAGTGTCGAACCATGCGTACTGATAAAGGTAACGCGACACGAAAACAGCGCGGTACAGGGCGACCAGCGTAAACACCAGTCCCATTATCCGCATGTTGCGCACATAAGTGCTGTTGCCATCGGGCCTGAGTAGCGAGTTTCTAAAGCAGGCGATACAGATCGCAAGGTTGCAAATATTAATTGCCACCATCACGCCCCACCAGGGCCATGGCCATATGTGCTCAATCACCGTCACTTGTTATTCCTTGCAATAATTCGCTAATCCGTCGCCACTTTTACCACTGGATTGATTGTGCCCTCAAAAACAGTTCCCCAGATCGTGATGTCCCTGAGTTTATCCCTGGGGATCTCGTAGGGGTTTTCCTCCAGTATCGTAAAATCAGCTTTTTTGCCTGGTTCAAGTGAACCTATTTCATTTTCGAGCCCGAGGCTTTTTGCGGCTTCTATGGTGATAGCCGCCATCGCCGTTTCAACCGGAATGCGTTGATGGCTACCCCATGTCTTATTATCACTGGCAATGCGATTGGCTGCTACCCAGGCAAGTGTCAGGGGCTGCAATGGAGCCATAGTAAAATCAGAATGAAATGACACCGGGACACCCGCTGAATGCAAACCTCCCAGGGGTGATATATTTTCAGCTCTACCTGGCCCGAGGCCGTGCTCTGCATAAATGGGCGCGAGCTCATATAAGTAATAGGGATTGTTTGAAACTGCGATATTAAGCGCCTTCACCCTGGCATGTTGATCGCTTCGGGCATACCCGTAGTGCTCCAGCACTATTCTCGGATCTTGCCCGGGCACCGCCTGTCTGAGCGCGGTGACGTGATCCAGGACTTGGTCCAGTCCGGCGTCACCATTTACGTGAATATGAATATCCCAGCCAGCGCGCCAGAATGTCTCTAACAGTGCCTTTTGTTTCTTCGGTGGAATCATCCACTCGCCGTGGTGGCCGTCCAGATAGGGTTCTGTCATCTGCATAAGCTGGCTGTATATCGCACCGTCGGCGTAATATTTGATGTGCTTCACTACCCGAATTCTGTCGCTGGATTTGTGTAGCAGGTCTTCTGCAGCACCGAGTACAGTTTCCAGGGATTCGTTTTGATTGCTGAGGAACATCGCATTGGGGACCAGAGCGAAACGGTAGGGCTTGTCGATGAGTTCCCATCTTAGGGACCAGTACTCAAGTAGGGTGCTAATTTGGGGAAAGCCCTGCTCACCAACCGTGGTTACCCCAGCGCGATGAATTAAGTCGCTCATTAGCGATAAACCTTTCAAGTAGCGAGAGGGCGCTGCGATGATTTTCATCATGGGCTGGGCTAGGGCAAACAGGCCCGACTCCCAGATATGCCCGTCCTTCCAGCTGCTTTGTGGCTCTAGCGCAAAGTTCTCTTCGGTGAGTCCAAGCGTTTCCAGTGCTTTGCTGTTGAAGAACATTTCATGCACCGACCGCTGCCAGACCATGATGGGACGTTCTCTGGATACTTGATCCAGCAAGTCCTTATTCAGGGGGCCATGGTAGGGCTGATGATAGCCCCAGGCCATTAGCCAATCTCCGGGTGCCAGGGTTTGATCAAGTTGCCTTAATCGTCCCATGAAGGACTCCGGGCTACGTAGCGGCTTGGAGTAGCCATTGGCAGTTGGCCAGGACATCGCAGCAACAATTTCCATAGGAAGAATAGTCGCGGCTATCGACGGGTGTACGTGGGGGTCTATGAATCCCGGTATTATCACCTTGCCGGCAAAGCGGTTATCGGTGTGCATTTCCTCTCCGCGGAGCTTGCTCTCTATAGAGGCCAGGTCTCCCACCGCGACAATGGTGTCACCGCGAATGGCAATCGCTTCGGCTATCGGTGCGACCGGGTTCATGGTGATAATAGTGCTTTGAGTAAAGACCGTGATGCCGTCGTCATTTGCGCGGCCACAGCCACCGAGTATCGCCAAGGAGAGAATCCCGATTAGCGCGAAGAGTGTCTGTGCTTTCAATACCCGACCTCCAATAGCATCGCCAGGTTCAACAGTGTCGCGGTTGACTCTAGACTAAAGCGAACATGCTATCACGGCTTATGGGTGCAGTTAGGCGCGAATGGCCTCACGGATCGGCGGAGGGCAGGGTGTCTGGCTGGTCTACGAAAATAGGAGAGGACCAGGCCCGCTCTTGAACAGGTGCGAGGCAGTCATCCGAGAAGTCCGTGCGGTAGTCGCCGTAGCAGGGTTCTATACCAATGGCATTCCCATTTTTGTCTAATTTCGCTCTGAGATTAGCGCCATTGATCGCTGGCGTTGCCTGTTGCAAGGCCCGCGCATAGTACAGGCTGTCGCGTCCGCTGCTTCTATGCTCTGTGTCTTCAAATTGCACCACGCAGCCCTCAGGATTAGTGGGGCAATTAAAGCGCTTCCAGGGGTCCTCAATGAGCGCCTCGACGGGTTCCCCTGGGTAGGCTTGCGGCCTGATCCTGATGATTTCGATAGCAGCGATGGTTTCTCTTTCTTCAGCAGGGTTGAAACATTCGCCAGCGCACAAGTATTTTTTCCGCTGGCCACTGAGCGCGTCAGTATCGATAGGGCAGCCAGGCAGCTGCTTCCACGCGCCCAGGGCACGGACTTCAAAGCGTGGATTTTCAGTCATAGCGACAGCCGATCCCATCGGAGCCGTGCCATTGGGGCCATTGAGCACATCGAACCAGAGCAGCATTCTCGGGCCTGAGGTGCCGTAAACTTCCTTGCGTTTTAAGGCGCTCCAAACATCTTCTCGCTCTCGGCTTTCAGCGTGAATCGCGACGATCCCGCCGGGATAGTAGAAACTTTGCATGCGCTCCATGTCAGGAATTGGATTCGTACCGATGACTTGTTGTGGCATCTGTGGGTCTATCATTTCGCCTGCTAGGCGCGACACCATACTGCCAAAAAAGTCACTTCTCACACCGGTAGCCATGGTCATTTTACGGCGTTCGTACTGCTTGTAGCCGGTTCCGGGGCGAGAGGTATGATCGTCGGTTGATCCTATAAAACCAAACCGGAATCGCAGTGGTTTGCCGCGCTCATCAACCTCGTCAAAATTGCTCAGGGCCATGGCGTACTGTGAGCTCCCCTTGAACACCTGATTGAAGGCTGGTTTGAAGCAATCGGTGCATTGTCCACATTGCTGCCAATCTGCTGCGCTAGT
This sequence comes from marine gamma proteobacterium HTCC2148, assembly GCA_000156295.1. Lineage (GTDB taxonomy): Bacteria > Pseudomonadota > Gammaproteobacteria > Pseudomonadales > Halieaceae > Halioglobus > Halioglobus marinus. The sequence continues at coordinate 103,907 of DS999228.1, read as the reverse complement.
GTCGGGAAAAACGCCAATATAACGGTTGCCTGCTTCTACGGCGTATTGCCGGGCGAGCTCGACTCGCGCGTTGCACTGGGCGTCGTCCAGGTCACCGCAGCGTGCGCGCATGATGTCACCTGCTTGCCAGCAGCAGGGGGTATAGCCCTCACTGGGTGCGGGGCAAGCGAGGCTGCCGTCTGCCGCGACAACGCCCTGGTTGGAGGGTCTGTATTCCTCACTGTTACCGTGACCGCTCATAATCTCCAGTAACGGTTGTTGACGATCATTATGGTATTTGGTTGCAAGCGCTTTGTCCCAGGTCGCCGTGGGTGGTGTGTATGCTCCCCAGGTATTGCCATGGGGGATCACCATGTGCTCAAAGCCCCATTCGTGCAATTTTCGGTAGAGCACATCTGGAGTTGCGGCATTTTCCATGCAATTGGCTGGAAGATCGCGAGTGTTGGTTTCAGTATCGCAACCGGGTACGGCCTCGATATCGTCCAGCAATCTGACAATGTTAGCGTAGGGCTTCCAGTTGAGAGGGTCTATGTACTTGCTGGAGCCGCTGCGGCGTGAGAGCGCGAACACGCCAATGTCATCCGGTGTTAAGCGCGCACTAATAGGTCTGGCGGGTAGTTCGTTATTTTCCGTACCGGGGAAGATAACATTTTTATGGCCGAAATGAGCATTGGCGGCTGGGGACATTTGAGTCCATTCCCAGCCCGCAAATGCAACCAGGTCTGGATTAACGGTATCCGCACTGGCATTACAGGCGCGCACAGTCTCTAACGTTGTCTGCCAATGCTTGGGTGTCAGTCCCTCGGCGTGGTCGTTGTAACTGAAAAAGTCCAGCTTTGCGCAGTAACGGGCGAAATCGCAGGCGTCAGCTACGGTGTGAATACCTTGCTGGCCCATCATCGGTAATTCCAGCGTGAAGGCGTCTACCGAGTAGGTGCTGTGAACGTGTAGGTCACCAAACAGTATTTGCTTGTCTTCGCTTTGCGCACGCAATAATTCGGTGCCTGGTTTTCGGCCCCTATCGCGAAGGCGTAAATCTGCCGGCGCAAGGGCGCTTCCTTCTACTTTACCGGTAGGGTGTGAGTCGCCACTACAGCCACTAACCAGAATCACCAGCCCGAGAATTAAGCTCGATAGTGGATTGTTATGTTCCATAGCAGAGCCTTCAGCTTCACTGTATCAAGAATAGACTATGCAGCCAGCCGAAGCAGCTTTTGTATGCCGGCCGGGAACCAGCGCTTGAGTAAATCCCGTCGAATGGGTCCAAATACTGCGTTGAGCGCGGGTAGCATTACAGGCCCTGCACATTGAGGGGGCAGTGAATGCCTCCTGGTGCTTCAATCAGTGTTGCGCAGCGGTTGCAGTGAATACAACCATTTTTGTAGTTCAGTCGCTGAGTTCTTAAGTTATTGACGTATTCTGGGTCCTTGATTAGCGGTCTTCCCAGCTGCACAAAATCGAAACCTTCCCTCATGACCTGCTCGATGCTTTCAGCCTCAGTGCATCCACCTATGTAGATCATCTGGCAATTCACTCGATCTCTAATTTGCTTGGCATCTTCCAGGAAGTAGTTTTCATAGTAGGGGTAATCGCGAAACATTTTGCTACCCGTGAGTTTCAAGCCCAGTTTTGCGATCGGATTTTTTTGCTGTTCTATCAGCCCAGTTGCCAGGCTTTCGCCCCGGAAGTAGACCATTGGATTAAATGGGCTGGTACCGCCAGAACATATCAGCGCATCAATGCCGCCCTTATCAAACATCGATGCGATTTCGATCGCTTCAGGCAGTTTGATACCGTCTCTAACGCCGTCCGTCATATTCATCTTGCCGGTGATGGCGAAATTATCACCCACCGCGTTTTTCACTGCATCGAGCACCTGCAGTGGTAGCCGCATTCTATTGTTAAGACTGCCGCCGTATTCGTCAGTGCGCTTGTTGGTTCTGGGACTGATAAATTGGCTAAGACCATAGCCATGGCCAAAATGAATTTCAGCGGCATCGAATCCTACGCTTGCCATAAATTTGGCGGCATCCACATACGTGCTTATCAGGTAGTCGATGTCTTGCAGCGTCATTGCGCCCGCAAAAGGCACGCCTGAGGGGGCGCCCAACATGTTGAAAGCTCGTGAGGGCCCCAAGGGCCGCTTTAAACGCTGCATCTTTCGTACTTTGGAAAAGTTTCCGCAGTGGGTCAGTTGACCGGACACTTTTACGTCGGGGGCGATTTCCTTCAACTCACTGATCATGTTGGTTAGCTGCGGCCGTATGCCCTCATGCAACCACATCATCTGGTCATTGATTCGACCATCGGCTTCGGTTGTACAGTAACCGATTGTCGTCATTGCAACCCCGCCTGCCACAATTTTTTTGTGGAAGTTTTTTAGGTTGTCGCCTGGCACGCCGTTGGGTGTTTTTCCCTCATAGGTAGCCGCTTTGATAATACGATTTTTTAACGCCAGCCTGCCCAGCGAGGCTGGGGAAAATACTCTGTCTAGATATTCGCTCATGACTTGGTCTCGGAACATATACAGTGACGCTTTTCAGGTTATGTAGTACGGTTACATAAGTCAATCCAGAGTCGGTTCAATGAGTGATACCAAGCATCACAGACGCACCCAGGCCGAGCGCCGAGCGGAGTCTCGCCAGGCGGTGCTAGATAGCGCCTGTCGTCTGTTTGCAGCAAATGGCTATGCAAACACCGCCCTGGAAGATATTGCGATTGACTGCGGCCTGACGATTCGGCCGATTTATCACTATTTTGGCCACAAAAAGGGGCTTTTCGCAGCGGTTAATGAGGTGGCGGAGCAGCGCATCATCGCCTCCATGCAAGCGGTTGCTGAATCGAATGCATCGCCGACAGGATTGGCTCAATGGCGTGCCTATCTGGATTTGTGTGACGACCCGGGTTTTCGCCAGGTGGTGTTAATTGACAGCCCGAATATTCTGGGGCGCGAGCGTTGGAATAATAGCCCCGTGAGCGTGGCGGTACGCAGCACGTTGACTTCGAGCGAGTTGGGCAATGTGGCAGAGCAGTTTCGAAGTACACTACTGCAGGCTGTAGTGATGGGTGCGTTTGCCGAAGCGGCTTTAACCATAGCGGCGGCTGATGACATGGCTATGGCCAGGGCAGAAGCCGAACAATTGATGGAAGTTTTGTTTTCCGGGATTTGGAGTGAGCGTTAAAGGCGACGTTCACAAGCCTGTATACACAGACTTATAGCTCTGGTTCGTCCGCGTCGCGTATTCGCTCCAGCCGTTCCTCTTCTTCTGCCAGCGCAGCCTTGATTTCCAGCATAACGGCATCAACATCCGCGTCGTTATAGTCGACATCAAACTGACCGGTCAGCTCCAGCTCGGGGTGCAGGTCGCCTGCTTCGTAGAGTGACCAGATTTCCTGTGCATAGCGGCTGCTCTTGAGGTCCGGCGCAAACATTGAGTAATAGGTAGTCATGTTGCTTACATCGCGTTCTAACATGGATTGCGCGTTATTGTTGTTTGCAGCGAACACTGCCTGCGGTAGATCGATAATAACCGGACCGTTGGCGTCTACCAGTACGTTGAATTCGGATAAGTCCCCATGTATCAGGCCTGCACATAGCATGCGCATAACATCGTGCATGATTTGCGAATGGTCTTCCCGTGCCTGTTCTGCGGACATAGTGACATCGTTCAATCTAGGCGCGACATCGCCGTTTTCGTCAGTAATCAGTTCCATTAGTAGAACACCGTCGACACAACCATAGGGCTGTGGAACTCTTACGCCGGCGCGATCTAACCGGTATAAAGCGTCTACCTCGGCGTTCTGCCACACTTCTTCCTGCTGTTGCTTGCCGAATTTTGATCCCTTTTCCATCGCCCGGGCTCGACGACTGTTGCGAACTTTTCTACCCTCGGTGTACTGCGCGGCCTTTTTGAAGCTACGCTTCATGGCATCTTTATAGACCTTGGCACAGCGTGTGTCGCGGCCGCAACGCACCACGAAAACGTCTGCTTCTTTGCCGCTCATCAGGGGGCAAATCACTTCATCAATCAGGCCGTCCTCGACCAGCGGTCTAAGGCGTTTAGGAGTCTTCACAAGTATTAAAGCCTGCGCACTTTGAATTTTCGGCCTTTTATCTTGCCGTTGAGTAGGCGTCCCAGTGCTTTGTCAGCTACCGACGTTTCTACGGCAACGTAGGCGGCAAAGTCCATGACGTTGATTTTGCCGACGGTCGAGCCTGCGATACCGGCTTCGCCCGTCAGTGCACCAAGGATATCACCGGGCCTGACTTTATGCTTTCGCCCGCCAGCGATACACAAAGTGGCGTAGGGGGGAGGGGGCATTCTCTCGCCCCTTACAGAAATGCTGTCAATGGGTTTGGTTTCTGGCTCTTGCTGAAGTAGCTGTCTGATTTTCTCCAGTTTATATTGTTCTGAGTCGGCAAACAGTGAAAGCGCAAGTCCTGCTTTGCCTGCCCGACCGGTGCGGCCGACCCGGTGCACGTAAACCTCTGTTTCTCGCGGAAGCTCAAAGTTGACGACTACCGGCAGGTCATCAATGTCCAGGCCTCTTGCGGCAACATCCGTAGCCACAAGCACGCTGCAGCTTTGTTGACGAAATTGGATCAGCACCTGGTCTCGATCGCGCTGTTCCATGTCACCGTGCAGCGCGAGCGCTCGTATGCCGCTCTCATCAAGGTGTGCAGTAACGTCACGTACCAACTGCTTGGTGTTACAAAACACGACTGCCGTTTGCGGAGCAAAGTGATTCAACAGGGTGACCAGGCCATCGAGTCGTGCCGATTTTTGACATACGAAGAACTGCTGGTCGATCTGCTGGTCGTTGTGCATAGTCTCGACGCTAATTCGCTCGGGCTGTTTCTGAAAGCGAGCACTCAGGGCTTCTATATCGTCCGGATAGGTTGCGGAAAACAGCAGGGTTTGTCTTGCGGCGGGAGTTTGCTCAATGATCGAACTGATGTCTTCTACAAATCCCATTTCCAGCATTCGGTCGGCCTCGTCCAGTACCAGCGTGTCGACCCGGGTCAGATTGAGGGTCTTTTTACGTAAATGGTCGCTTATCCGTCCGGGAGTTCCCACCACGATGTGAGCACCGTGTTCCAGTGAGCCAATTTGTGGGCCAATAGATTGACCACCACACAGGGTGACGACCTTGATATTCTGACGATAACGGGCAAGGCGTCGAATTTCTCCCGAAACCTGGGTTGCCAATTCTCTCGTGGGGCACAGCACCAGTGCCTGGGTGCCAAAATCTCTGGGATTTAGCTTGTCCAGCAAAGGCAGGCTGAAAGCCGCAGTTTTACCGCTGCCGGTTTTCGCCTGCGCGATCAGGTCTTTACCTTTAAACGCCAGCGGCAGGCTCGCCGCCTGTATGCCTGTCATGCTGGCATAGCCCAAACTGATCAGGTTATCGAGCTGATCCTTGGGAAGGGGAAGGCTGGAGAAAGGCGCGTCTGCCACGGTAAAGGCCCGTCGGTTAGGGTTTTGGGGCGCGCAGTGTACCAGATTGTCAGGCTTTTAAGGATCTTATGGCTCATAGATCACGAAGATCTTCTGGGTTGGCTCAATCACTTCCCATTCGCCCTCGAAGCCTGCCGGTACGCAGGCCTTGTCGCCGGCATTGAGCGCAATTTCATTACCCCGTGAGTCTCGTAATATGGATTTTCCACTGAGAATATGGAAATACTCGTTCTCGGTATAAGTGACCTTCCAGCAGCCAACTTCCGCACCCCACTCACCCGCAAAAAACTTGTCATCTACCTCAAAGTGGGTTGTGGCATTTTGCATGGGTGAGCCTTTCACCAGCTTCTCTGCCGGGGTCGGGTAGGTCTCAACTTCAGCCCTGCTATTGCTGAAGCTCACCACATCTTTAATGGTTTTTATCATTTTGAATCCCTGATTGTTGCTGTCTAGTCTAGAGTGTAATGGAGACGCAAAAAATACTCATCCAGGGGCAGTTTTAGTTGAGGGAAAGGGCCCTCTAGCCGTTATATCAGCTGGGAAGCGACACATTAACACTGCCTCAATCTATAACTAGCTGCAAACATTGGCAGTTGCTAGTTGTGAGTTACCTCAGGTACAGGTAATCTTGCGCGCTTGACGCCACAAGTGTCCTACAAAAAAAGATTTCACCAGGTTTTTATTACTATGAAGATCCTGAGCGCAACGCGCGCCGCCCTCGGGTTGGCACTCCTCTTGCTCCTATCCGGATGCGGAGAAGATCCATGGAATAACCCGAATCCGCCATCGCCTGAAGGCCAACTGGTCTATCAATCGGTGATGTCTCCTGCGCCGCCCAAACACCTTGACCCTGCGGTTTCGTATGCGTCTGATGAGAACGTGTTTCTCAGCCAGATCTACGAGTCACCGATGGGCTATCACTTTCTGAAGCGGCCCTATGAACTGATTCCCCTGGGCGTAGAGGATCGACCTGTTGTCACTTTCCTGGATGAGCAAGGCAATGAGGTTGCAGAAGAAGGCGACGTAGCCTTTAGCCGCTATACGTTGAAAGTGCGGCCTGACGCTCGCTATCAACCACACCCATCTCTTGCGGTTGACGATAGCGGTGATCCGCTTTACCTATTCGATAGCGCCAGCGAGGGCGCTCGCTTTCGATCAATCCCTGATTTTCCCCAAACGGGCGACAGGGCTGTGCACGCCAACGACTACGTTTATGGTATCAAGCGATTGGCAGATCCGGAACTGGGCTCGCCGATGCTTGGTTTTATGGCTCAGTATATTGTAGGCATGAAAGAGTTTACGGCTCAGTTGGCCGAGGTCCCTCGCGATCAATGGCTGAATCTTGATGAGTACCCCATGGAAGGCCTCGAGGTGGTTGACGAGCACACCTTGACGCTCACTATATACGGCCGCTATCCCCAGTTTATCTACTGGCTGGCCATGCGTTTCTTTTCGCCAATTCCTCCAGAGGTGGATCGCTTTTACCACAACCCAGGCTTTATCGACCGCAACTTGACGCTGGATTGGTGGCCGGTGGGCTCCGGGCCGTTCATGATGGAGAAAAACGACCCCAACAGCGAAATCGTACTGGTGCGTAATCCCAATTTCCGCGAGGATTACTTCCCTTCTGAGGGCGGCCCTGGGGATCTCGAAGCGGGGAATCTGGTGGATGCGGGTAAGCGTCTGCCACTGGTGGATCGAGCGGTCTTCAGGCTCGAGAAAGAGGTGTTGCCGCTGTGGACCAAGTTTCTTCAGGGCTATTACGATCGCTCAGGCGAAAATCACGGTAATACAAATAACGTTTTCGACCAGGCCTTTACGGTAGGCCCTGATGGCGTTGAGATGTCCGGGGACGTGGCAGATCATGGCATCAACATGGACCCCGATGTGAAACCAGGGATTTACTACTACGGTTTCAATATGCGAGACCCGGTTGTTGGGGGCTACACCGAAGAGAAGCGCAAACTGCGCAGGGCGCTACAAATCGCTTTCAATGTCGAAGAGTACCTGGCCATTTTCTACAAAGGTAATGGAATAAATGCGCCTAGCCCAATACCTCCCGGTATTCCCGGTCATCTGGAAGGTGAAGCCGGTATTAATCCCCTGACGCACGAGTGGATTGATGGAGGCGCTGCACGGCGTTCAATAGACGAAGCCAGACAGTTACTGGTTGAGGCAGGCTATCCCAATGGCAGGGATGAACGCACTGGAGAGCCATTAAAAATCTTTATTGATGTGCAGAGCCAAGCCGTTAGTAATACCACGATGAACTGGATGGATCGTGCCTTTGGTCAGATTGGTGTTCAGGTCGAGTACCGTCCTGCAGACTGGAACCGGACTCGAGAAAAACTGCTCACTGGCAATACGCAAATCTATTCCCATGGCTGGTTGGCAGATTATCCTGATCCGGAAAACTTCCTGTTCCTGCTCTTCAGCCCAGAAAGCCCACTAATTTGTAAGTGCGACGGCGCTAATAATTCAAATTTTGAGCACGCCGAATATGACGAGTTGTTCCGCCAGGTTCGTGTCTCGCCACGCGGCCCAGAACGAGATGCGATGGTTGCCCGAATGGTAGAAATCTATAGGGAGGAAGCGGTTTGGTTGTTTGCTTATTACCCCAAGGATATTTACCTCTCTAATCCTTGGGTCAGCAATACCAAGCGCCACGGGATCTCCAAGGCCACCCTCAAGTACATCAATATTGATGATGAAATGCGGCAGCTTAAACGCGCCGAGTGGAACCAGCCGATCACCTGGCCGTTATTTGCCGGTGCAGTGTTGATGATCGGATTGGTACTCCCCGGCATCACCGCCTATCGTCGTCGCCAGAACGCCACCGCCAAAAATACAGGTAGCCAGTAATGCTCGCTTATATCATTCGACGCTTGTTTTACGCCATTCCTATCCTGATCGGGGTAAACCTGCTGACGTTTACCCTGTTCTTTGTGGTGAATTCTCCTGACGATATGGCTGTTTCGCAGCTGGGAGAAAAGTATGTCACCCCGGAGGCTATCGAAAAGTGGAAAGTCAAAAACGGCTACGACAAGCCCTTGTTTGTTAATGATGAAGCCAGTGGTATTGACGCCATCACCGATACAATTTTCTTTAACAAATCGCTGCGGTTGTTTGCGTTTGATTTTGGTCGATCAGAGAGCGGTAGAGATATTACGACCGATGTCTCTAATCGCATGTGGCCCAGCCTTGCGGTGGCCTTGCCCACGTTTGCGGTGGGTATCGGGGTTAATATTTGTGTGGCCTTAATGGTGGTGATGTTTCATGGCACCAAGCTGGATCGATGGGCGGTATTCGTTTTTGTGTCGCTGATGTCTATTTCATATCTGTTTTACATTATTGGAGGGCAATACCTTATCGCGAAAACCTGGAAACTGGTTCCTGTTTCTGGCTTCCACCCGGATGGGCAAGTGTGGCGATTTCTAATTCTTCCGGTAATGGTGGGTGTGGTTGCGGGTATAGGGTCTGGTGCACGTTGGTACAGAACCCTGTTTCTGGAGGAAGCCAACCAGGATTATGTGCGCACCGCCAGGGCCAAGGGCGCCAGCGAAATCAGCATTCTCTTCAACCACATTTTACCCAATGCACTTATTCCCATCCTCACCGGTGTAGTGGTATTGGTGCCGGCCTTATTCATGGGCAGTTTACTGATTGAATCTTTCTTCGGTATCCCGGGATTGGGAAGCTATATGCTGGACGCGATCAAATCACAGGACTTCGCCATTGTGCGAAGCATGGTCTTTATCGGTTCCATCCTTTATATCGTGGGGCTGATACTCACTGACATTTCTTATACCTGGGCTGATCCCCGGGTAAGATTAAGCTGAGGGTCGCGAGAGAATGAAGCCTGTTCTATTGTGGTCCGATGCGCTGATTTTTATGCTGGTCGTAGCGCTGATCCTGTTTTTTTATAAGCTTCGGCAAGACCCGCAAACAAGGGAGCGCTGGGGGGAAGTGTTCTCCTCCCGACTGGGAATGGTCGCGTTCACCGTCATTCTCACCTATGTGGGCGTTGCCTTGTTGGATTCAATGCATTTTCGCAAAGCCCTGGAAAATCCTGAGGGCTTGCAAACCGACGAGATTTTCTACGATAACAAGGTGACGAGTGCCCTTGATGTGATGTTGCAGGGAATGGGCGATCGTTTTGAGCGTACTTACTCAGCACCTTTTGCGCTGATTTCGTTTGAAAAAAAGAACATGAAAGATGACGAGGGTAATTCAATCAGGGATTACCCCGAGTTAGAGCATGCGGGTACGCATCTTTCAGACGCCTCTCAGCAGCTAGCAGACGTGATGGCCAAAACGCTGGTGGCAGTGATGTGGGGCCTGCTTTTTTCACTGTTAGCGATTTTCCCACAGTGGCTGTTACTGCGCTCAAGCCCCAACCCCTGGTACGCCTCATGGGGTGTTCAGGCGGTGGTGATTTGCTTTTTCACCTGGTTGATCTGTATCAGTCATCATTATCATGTGCTGGGAACAGATAGAGGCGGTGCCGACGTTGCGTACCAGAGTCTGAAGGGCATTCGCACGGGTGTTCTGCTAGGCACCTTGTCGACCTTGATCATGTTACCTATTGCGGTCACTCTGGGCGTCTCTGCGGGCTACTTCAAGGGCTGGATTGATGATCTTGTGCAGTACCTCTACACCACGCTGAGCTCAATACCCAGTATTTTGTTAATTGCAGCTTCGGTCCTGTTGTTCCAGGTGTACATCGACTTGAATCCGGATTTTTTCTCTATCGGCATGGAGAAGGCAGATGCGCGGTTTATCGCCCTGTGCTTTATTCTGGGTGTCACTAGTTGGTCTACCCTGTGTCGACTGATCAGGGCAGAAACCCTCAAGATCAGCCAACTTGGTTACGTTCAGGCTGCCCATGCGTTTGGTGTTAGCCATACCCGGATACTCACTCGTCACATTCTGCCCAACGTGGTCCACATCATTTTGATTACTTTCGTTCTGGATTTTTCAGCGTTGGTTTTGGCCGAGGCCGTACTGTCTTACATCGGCGTTGGCATAGACCCTTCGATGGGTAGTTGGGGCAACATGATCAACGGTGCGCGGTCAGAACTCTCCCGCGAGCCTGCTATCTGGTGGACTCTAACCGGTGCATTCTTTTTCATGTTCATTCTGGTGCTGGCAGCCAACCTTTTCTCGGATCTGGTGCGCGATGCTTTTGATCCTCGCACCGCCAGCCGGAGGTCAGAGTCATGAGTGAAGTGACCAATGTAAGGATGCGCATAAACGACCTTCGGGTTGCGCTTGCTGAAACCGGAGTTGAAATTCTCAAGGGCGTGTCACTCGAGCTGCAGGAGGGCAAAATATTTGCCCTGGTCGGTGAATCTGGCAGCGGCAAGTCAGTGACATCAATGGCGGCGATGCGGCTATTGCCAGATGCGCTTGAAATCACATCCGGTGCCGTAAGCGTTGGTGATCAGGACTTGTTTGAGCTTTCCGAATCCAATATGCAAACGGTACGCGGGCGTCGCGTGGCAATGATTTTCCAGAACGCCATGACCGCCCTGAACCCAGTACAAACAGTCGGTCAGCAGGTTGCAGAAACACTGCGCTTGCACACGGATCTGCGGGGTAGTGCGCTGCGCAATCGTGTGGTGCAGTTGTTTAACGAAGTGGGCATACCTGATTCCGAACAGCGTTTTGATTTTTACCCCCATGAATTATCGGGTGGGCAGCAGCAAAGGGTAATGATTGCCATGGCGCTGGCGTGTGAGCCCGAAGTCCTGATTGCTGATGAGCCGACAACTGCACTGGATGTCACCATACAGGAGCAAGTGCTTAAGTTGATCAGGGAACTGACTGAGTCGCGCAAGCTGGCTGTTCTTTTGATCACTCACGACATGGGCGTTGTCCGCAACACCGCTGACGAAGTAGCTGTGATGTATCGGGGCGAAATTATTGAGCGAGCTGGCGTCGATGACTTTTTCCACAACCCCAAAGAAGAGTACAGTCGTCGCTTGATCGATGCTCTTCCCGATCTGAGTCACTTTCAGAGTGCAGCGGTTGAAGAGCCACTGCTGCAATTGGACGACGTGAAAATTCACTTTCCGATACGTAAAGGAGTGCTGCAGCGCGTTGTCGATCACACTCGTGCTGTTGACGGTGTGTCACTGGCTATCGGCAGAGCCGAGACATACGCGCTGGTCGGTGAGTCTGGCAGCGGGAAATCTACGCTGGGCAGGGCAATACTCAACCTAGAGTCCATAGCCGGAGGCCGAGTCTCTTTCAACGGCAAAGAAATACAGGACCTTGGGCGCAAGGAAATGCTGCCTTATCGCAAACAGATTCAGGTGATCTTTCAAAACCCGTTTTCGTCGATGAACCCGCGACTTTCTGTGGGTGAAATTATCACCGAGGGAATGATTAGTCTGGGCCTAGGGCTTAACAAGGAAGAGCGAGACAAACGTATTGACGAGTTGTTGACTCGAGTGCAGTTAGGTCCCGAGTTCGCCTCCCGCTACCCGCATGAGTTTTCTGGCGGCCAGCTACAGCGAATAGCGATTGCCAGGGCGCTCGCAGTTGAGCCTGAGTTGATTATCTGTGATGAGCCAACCAGCGCTCTGGACGTGAGTATTCGTGCAGAAGTATTGGACTTGCTGCAGGAGTTGCAGCGTGATTTTGGTGTTTCCTATCTATTCATTACCCATGACCTGTCTATCGTTCCCAGCCTTGCACATCATGTGGGCGTAATGCAGCTGGGTAAGCTGGTAGAGCAGGGTACTGCCGAACAGATACTGACCAGGCCCGAGCATCCTTATACGCAGGCCCTGTTAAAATCAGTGCCGCGTATAGACCCCTAGTAACGGCGTCTGTCCGGTGTCGGCGTGCTTAGACCAGACCTTTCACCGGCAGTAAAGCACCGTGAATGGCAGTGGCCTCGTCTGAGGCCAGGAAGCAAATGACCTGAGCCAGCTTTTCTGGATCAACCCACTGCGCGAAATCTGCATCTGGCATGGCTTCACGGTTCGGTGGGGTATCGATGATACTGGGAAGCACTGCGTTAACATTAATACCGTCGCCTTTTAATTCTTCTGACAGACTTTCGGTGAGACGCATTACTGAAGATTTGGCGCAGCAGTATGCGCTCATCGCGCCGCCACCGCTCGCTGCCCCCAGGGCACCTATATTGACGACTTTTCCGCCGCCCTGGGCCTTGAGCATAGGTACGCTCGATATCATCACATTGCGCAGGGTTTGCACGTTTATTTGGAACATCCAGTCCCATTGCTCATCGGAAGCCTCTGCCACTTCCAGTCCCATGGCGAATCCGCCAGCAATGTTAATCAGTGCGTCGAAGTTGCCGATGTTTGCGATACAAGCGGATGTAGACTCGCGGTTCAGCAGGTCTACTTGATGATAGCTATCAAGATGTGGAAGCGAATCTGCAGCGACAATGTCCAAACCAATAGTTGTTGCGCCTTTCTCTTTGGCAACTTTCGCAGCAGCCTGGCCCAGCGTGCCTGCGGCTCCGGTGATTACTACGCGACTGTTCTTCAACATGCTTTCGATTTCCCGATATGATTTGTAGCAGCCTATTTTGAATCAAGCGCCAGCGCAGTCAAGTGTTGAAGTGAGCTGTTCGATTGACCCAGGCTCGTTAACTCTCTCTTCAACTGGTTCCGCAGAGGACGGGCAGCGACAGCCAGCATTTCGACCCTCAGTAACCACTCTTGCGGATAGGACGCTAAGGCTATTTCCAGCTGCTTCAAAATTGCTTGATCTTCAACGGGTTTAGCCAGTTTTCGTAATGCATTTACAAACGCATAGTGGCCCAGCAAAACATCGTCCTCGGCAGTCTGAATAGTGTCGGTAATGGAAGTGGGTTTGTAGAGTTGCAGAGTTTCCCTGTCGGCTACACCGCCATACACTGAATTGATATTGGAGCCTACAGCGAGGTCGTAGACCCCCCAGGCGGGATCAAACAGTATACGCCCGTGCAGAGTAGTCACGGTGCAATCGGTGAAGGTCAGAATCAGGTTACGATGATCATGCCGATGTATTTTTTCTAATAGGCCCTCGACAGTGATCCCGGACAGGTAATCCAGTCGAACGCGCTGCCCCATGGCGATGTCATGGCCCTTCAGTTCATCAATGCTGTACTGGGACAAGCAGCGATTGAGATCCTTGATATGACCGATAGGCGAGCCAAAGCCCTGGCTATGATAATTCACGCCATGACCAATGATTTCCCTTTCAATATAGGCCAATTGAGTGGGCCCCTCGGTGCGCAGGTAAATCGCGTTATCCACGGCGTCGCACAGCACCTCAGTGAACACTCCGCTCACCTGCATGCCCGAATCATAGCTGGCCGTGCACATGCTGCCAGCATTAATCGCAGTGCGCAGTGATGCGGCGCCGCCTTTGCGAAAACACATGGATTCTGCAAATTCCTCCAATACCTGGCTAAGATGCTTGCAGCTTTGGGTGACATAAAGCTGCGGTTGCTCTTGGGTAATGTCGTAACTTTGGCTGACCGCATCCACCGTCAGAGGTATCTTTTTTACTGCGCTGTCGTCAAGGCATTGGGCACTTTCACTCAGGGAAGAGAGTAGCCCAGCACCAAAAATTCGATAATCCTCAACTTTTCCAACCAGTCCATATTCTACTGTCCACCAGTGGAGTCGAGTGAGTAAAGCAGCCTCTGACGGAGGGTTGCTATCGTTTGTCAGCGACTTCAGATCTGTCTCGGCCTTGGCGATCGCTTCATCAGTACTGCCGGGGCACTCTTTGAGAATTGATAACTTACGGATGGCCTCGTACTGCTCCAAGTCGGCTCGAGTGGCAATCGCCTTCATGCCGACCTCGCCAAAGCTTTGCAAAAATTCAGCGTAGTCGATGTCGACAATAAATGGAGCATGGCCGGCAGATTCGTGAACGATGTCCGGTGCCGGGGTATAAAAAATATGATTTACACTGCGCATTTCCAGCGCAATGACCAGTATCTTGAGTGCTTGGAATTCCATAAAAATTGCTGGCGGAATAAATCCGTCGACGACTACTGCGCGCCAGCCCAGCTTGGCAAGGCACTCATTCATTTCCTCGATCGAGGGAATTTGATTCAGGGAAATGCCTGTTCTCGCCAAGCCATCTAGATACACTGGATGCGCAGTTTCGCTAAGTTGATTGCTAAGGTGCTTCATGACGAAGCGCCATACAGCCTGATCTATAGCAGTGTAATCGCTGTATTTTTGGGTTTTGACGAATCGCCGCAGATGCTCAGGAAGGCTCAGAATGATGTCTTGCTGGTTCATCGCCCTAACTCGAAAGGTTGCAGTCCGGCTGGGCCTCGGGCGCTGCCTGTGCAAACGCATCCAGTTGCATGCAATTGTCTACTACCCGCACCAGGTGCGGAAAGTCATCCAGAGGAATGTTAAAGCGCCGGGCATTGTACACCTGAGGTGCCAGAAATATGTCCGCCATACCCGGCGTGTCGCCAAAACTGTACAAGACCTTATTTTTTGCAAGCACCTGTTCAATAGCGCTGAATCCGCGGTGCATCCAGGTGGTGTACCAGAGCAGCGTGTCGGCGCTTTCTGCGTTGTACTCTTTCTTCAGATGGTTAGTCACCGAAACATTGCACAGTGGATGTACGTCGCAGCAAATATTATTAACCATAGACCGAACGCGGGCGCGCTCTAAGATATCTGCGGGCAGCAGAGCAGGTTCAGGCCGGGACTCCTCCAGCCACTCAATAATTGCCACCGATTGTGCCAGCACTTCACCGTTGTCCAGTGCTAATGCCGGGACAAGTCCCTGAGGGTTATATTGCATAAAGCTCTCGCTCTTTTGCTCTTGCTTTAGCAAATCTACGGGCAAGTATTCGAATGCCAGTCCTTTCAAATTGAGCGCAATGCGCACTCGAAAAGCAGCGGAGGAGCGAAAGTATGAGTAGAGCTTCATTCAGCGTTTCCTATGTGGGCGGCTGATACTGTTTAACAATCTGATCAATGTTACCGAATATTGACAGGCCGTTGTCATCGATCATTTCAATTTTTATGCGGTCGCCAAATGACATAAAAGGAGTAGACGGGGCGCCATTGGCGATAATTTCCAGGCACCGGACTTCCGCCAGGCAGCAGGAACCCTCTTCGCTGCCAACGTTTGATACTGTGCCGGAGCCGATGACGGTACCTGTCATCAGCGACCGTGATTTGGCGCAATGTGATATCAAGGTGGGGAAGTCGAAGGTCATATCAACGCCGGCATTGGGTTTGCCGATCAGTGTGTCGTTTAAAGTGGCACGCAGCGGCAGACTGAGTTTTGCGCCATTCCATGCGCTACCCAGTTCATCCGGTGTGACTAATACCGGTGTGAAACTGGTCCACGGTTTGGATTGGTAGAAACCGAATTGCTTCCCCAACTCTGCGGGAATCAGGTTGCGCAGAGAGACGTCGTTTACCAGACCTACTAAACGAATATAGTCGCTCGCGTCTTCAACGCTGACACCAGCAGGCACGTCATCCGTGATGACTACGACCTCTGCCTCAAAATCGATACCCCAGTCCTCGCTTTCAACTTCTATATCGTCGCGGGGTCCAATAAACGCATCCGACGCACCCATGTAGATAAGAGGATCCGTCCAGAACGAGTCTGGCAACTCTGCACCTCGAGCCTTACGAACCAGTTCAACATGTGTGACGTAGGCGCTACCGTCGGCCCAATGATAAGCCCTGGGCAGAGGCGCGGCGCACTGGGCGGGGTCAAAAGGAAAACTGTTTTCAGCGCTGCCTTCGTTGAGTGACGCGTAGAGTTGTTCCAGTGCAGGCGCAGTGCTTGCCCAGTCATCCAGCGCCGCCTGTAAGGTAGGAGCAATCTCTGCGGCAATAATCGCCCTGGACATGTCGCGCGATACGACCAGCAGTTGACCATCGCGTCCGGATTTATGGCTTGCAAGTTTCATGTATTTTCTCCGTTGAATTCTTTCTGGTGGAGCCACGCGGCATGTTTTGGGGCTTTCCCGGTTTGACTCCACTCATCCAGCATAGCGGGCGCTACTCTGTGCAACTCGGTCATTTCCTCTTCGTTGCAGCTATTGGCGACCAGTTCGAGCCTGTGGCCGTTGGGGTCGCGAAAGTATATGGACTGGAAGATCCCATGATTGGTTGGCCCAATGACGTCGAGACCTTCGGCTTCGATGACTGCTTTGGCAGACAGCAAGGCGTCCACGGATTCAAGCTCGAACGCAATGTGCTGTACCCAGTCAGGCGTATTATCATCGAATCCCATCGCTGGAGAATTGGGTAGTTCAAAAAACGCGAGTACGTTCCCCATTCCAGCATCGAGAAATACGTGCATGTAGGGGTCAGGCGCCTTGGTTGAAGGCACCTGGTCTTCAGCGATGGCCAGCACAAAGTCCATTCCAAGCACTCGCTGATAAAATTCTACGGTTTGCTTGGCGTCACGACAGCGATAGGCCACGTGATGTATTCGCTTAAGGTTGATAGCTTTCATCTTCATGCTGCCGAATTATGTTCCAGAGAACCTCTGGCGACTTGATCTCGTTCAATTGATTCGAAAAGAGCCTGAAAGTTGCCTTCGCCAAAGCCTTCATCCTGTTTGCGTTGAATAAACTCAAAAAAGATCGGACCAATTAACGTTTCGGAAAAGATCTGCAGCAGTAGTCTCGGCTCACCGTTCTCGGTTGTACCATCCAAGAGTATTCCCCTGGACTGCAGCTCATCGAGAGGCTCACCATGGCCCGGAAGACGCTCTTCCAGCATCTCGTAGTAGGTGTCGGGTGGAGGCGTCATAAACTTCATGCCCATCGACTTCAATCGGTCAAGGCAGGCGGGCAGGTCATCGCAGGAAAACGCGATATGTTGAATACCTTCACCGTTATATTCGAGCAGGTACTCCTCGATTTGACCGCCACCACTTGCGCCGCCTTCCTCGTTCAGCGGGATACGAATCTTGCCATCGGGTGCTGTCATGGCTCGTGAGCGCAGTCCTGTGTGCTCACCTTTGATATCGAAATAGCGAATCTCTCGGAAGTTAAACAGTTTCTCGTAGTAGTTGGCCCAGTAGTCCATGCGGCCCCGATAGACATTGTGGGTCAGGTGGTCAATAAGCTCAAAGCCGCAACCTGCTGGGTGGGAGTCGACATTTTCAAGATATTCAAAATCAATATCATAGATAGACACGCCTTCTTCATAGCGGTCGATAAGATAGAGGATGGCGCCGCCGATTCCGCGGATTGCGGGGAGTTTGAGTTCCATAGGGCCTGCGGGTATGTCGATAGGCTGGGCACCTAACTCTAAAGCGCGCTGGTAAGCCTGCTTCGCGTTTTTTACTCGAAATGCCATGCCGCAGGCCGATGGGCCATGTTCTTCACAGTAGTAGTAGGCTGGAGATTGCTTCTCGTAATTGATGATGAAGTTGATCTGGCCCTGGCGCCAGAGGTCCACGTCTTTGGATCGGTGCCTGGCAACGTGGGAGAACCCCAGAGATGTAAAAACAGGTTCCAGAATCCCACGTTCAGCGGCGGAATATTCTACAAATTCAAAGCCGTTCAGGCCCATCGGGTTTTCGAAGAGATCAGTCATCGTCAAATGCCTCGCCAATTTTTTAATAGCAGAAGTAATGATATTGGTAATAAAGAGGCGTTATTGTTCTATAATTGCTGATAAATCGATATATTTCGAAAGAGTCCACCTCATTTTACATTTAATAAGAAGGAATGCGCCTATGAGCCTTGATCGAGCAGAACTGGAAATTCTCCGGACGCTACAGGCAGACGGCAGGATCTCTAACGTCGACCTGGCCGAGAGGATTGGCTTGTCTGAATCGCCTTGTTTCCGGAGAGTCCGTGGCCTGGAAGAGTCTGGCGTCATTGAAGGCTACCGTGCCAGGGTGAACCCCAGATCCGTCGGCTTGCAGGTGACCGCGTTTGTCCTTATCACCCTTGATAAGCAGGATGACAAGAAGCAGCTCGCATTTCTTGCTCAAGTGGAGGCGGAACAACATATCGTAGAGTGTCATGCTATGAGTGGATCCCATGACTACTTGTTAAAAGTCGTTGCCAGAAATATGGATCATTTTTCAGAGCTCTCAATGCAGCGCATTCTCAAATTCTCTGGCGTGCGTAACATTGAGTCGAACTTTAGCTTATTAGCGGTAAAAGAGGATGCGGTGTTACCCGTTCATCGTTAGTGATGAACGGGTCGAGCCAGCCTTAATCCACGAAGCTTGATATTTCTGCCAAGGGCTTTTTATTCATTGCCACCGCAGGGACGGTCGCTTCCTCTGCTGCATGGCCCACGACTAGCAGGATATAGGGCCGCTCAGTGTTGGGCCGCTCCAGTATCTCATTGAGAAACTTCATCGGGTTGGGTGTGTGAGTCAAAGTTGCCAGCCCTGCGTTGTGCAGTGCGTTCAACAGAAATCCGGTTGCAATCCCAACAGACTCTGACATGTAATAATTCTTTTGTTTGTTGCCCAACCCGTCTGTGCCGCTGCGTTGTAAAAATATAGCGATCAGCCAGGGTGCAGTTTCCAGAAATGGCTTGTTTGCATCGGTTCCAAGCTTATCCAGGTCTTCCAGCCAACTCTCTCCGGCGCGCCCGCCGTAAAACTCTTCTTCCTCATGTTCCGCTGCAATGCGAATCTTGCGTTTTAGCTCTGCATCTCCAACGCAAACAAAGTGCCAAGGCTGATGATTCGCGCCGCTGGGAGCTGTACCCGCTGCCATAATGCAACTCTCAATGACTTGTCTCGGAACCGCTTCAGTAGAAAAGTGGCGCACAGAATGACGGCGCTTGATGAACTGGTAGTAGTCATCGGCTCTTTGCTGCATTTCTTCGACCGGATATTTCTCGCGATCGGGGAGGGGAATCGCCTCATAGTCTTGCATGCTTATAGTCTCGTGCTGGTTGAACGGTACTCGTTGGGAGAGGAGTCTGTGCTCTTGCGAAACGCTCGGCGAAAATTGGCTGTATCCTTATAGCCCAGGGTGGCCGCAATCGACTCCACACTGTGCTCAGTCTGATCCAGATATATTTTCGCCCAGTTTGCTAGCGCTTCAGACTTCAACTGCCGGAAGCTACTGCTTTCTGCCTGTAAGCGACGATTCAGCGTACGTTCGGACACATGCAAGTTGCAGGCGACTTGTCCTAAGTCTGGTAATGGAGGCTCGCTGGTACGAAGCAGGGCCCTGACGTGTTGCGAATAGCTTTGCGTTCGAGTTTCCCCCAGTTCCTGCAACCTTTTAGACAGGCTTAGCTGTGATTGTTGCCATAATTCCGCGTGAAAATAAGGGGACGGCTGATCCAGCCAGTGCCTGGGTATTTCAATTTCATCCTGTTTCCCATCGAAGCTGAGGTGGCCATGAAAAGCCTCGTCATAAGCTGATGTGTCTGCCGGTTTAGGAACAGACAAGCGATAGTGCGCGTCGTTTAGCGGTTGGCCGGTTATGTCTTCCACGTATTGCTGTATCAACAAAGCGGCTGTTTCGGTGTGGAAATGCTTCAGCGCGCCCATCTCGTATTGATACAAAAGCTGAATCCTGATTCCATCAAGGGTGGAACTCGCCTGCATGACAATATAGCTGGTGTGCAGGCGAGTATAGCTTTCTGTTAACCGTAACCCCTCTCTCACGGTGGGAGACACGACCATGCCCGCGCCTACTGGCCCCAAAGCAAACACTCGCATATTGCGGCCCAGTATCAAGCCTAGATGTTCTCCCTCAAGGCGATCATGGCCAACGTCCAGTATTCGGAGAAAATCGACGATATTGATATCACCGCCACCCAAGAGCGCTTCACGAGTGAGTGAACTGTTCGCAAATAGTGCGGCGATATCGATGTTACGGCGCTCCATTTCTCGGAGCACTAAACGCGCATAAACAGGGATAATGCTATCCATTGGGTCGTTTGCCTATATTTTGGCGAATTATGACACCATTCTGGCGACAAATGCACTGAACTGCATGATACTTTTGGCGCAAAGTGAGCCCACTTCAGCTGGATTGGATTTGTTTATGAATAATGGTGATAGTTTAGAACAGCAAGCATTGGCCAGTGCAAAGCAGTATATGGGCGGCGTCGCCTGGCCAACCGTGTGCTACGCGCTGGTCGTATTTTTTTCTTATGGCTTGGTGCTGGCATCTGCACTGGCCGGAGCACTGTCATTATGGATCGCGACCCCCATGGTAATAACCCTGACGTATCTTAGCTATACGGTCCTTCATGAGGCTGTTCACGGCACCATTACTGGAGGCCAACAATCTTTACGATGGATCAATGAGGCACTGGGCTACATCGCCGGCTGGATATTGATGACCCCTTTGACCGCGCATCGTCATGAGCACTTGGCGCATCACCGCAATACCAATGATAAACATGAGGATCCCGATTATCATATTTCCCAAATCGGTAATTCTCCCATCGAGTCGTTCAGGTCGGCCCTGCAAATAGTCCATATTCAGCTCAGTCACTATCTTCAGCATCGCTGGAACAAGGCGCCGGCGCGACAGAATCTCTACTTATGTGTGGAGGTTGTAGTCACAGTTGTGCCCAGAATTGCTCTGCTTGCTGCCGGCTTTTGGTTAGAAGGAGCAATGTTGCTGGGTGTTGGCTGGCTGCTGGGGGTGGTTATCGTTCTTTATTTATTTGCCTACCTGGTTCATCGGCCTCACGTGGACCAGGGTCGCTATGTCGATACATCTACTATTCTGGCACCGGCGCGACTGCAGCCTTTACTGAACTGGGTTTGGGTATTCCAGAATTACCACTCTATTCATCATCTGTTTCCACGGGTTCCTTTTTACCAGTACCAGCGCTTGTTCCGGGAGATTGAAGAAGTGATGGTCGCCAAGGGAGCGCCAATCTATCGGCTGGGCACCAAGGGCTTAATCCCAGCGGCCCTGCAAGCCGTGTGAGGGGTTGAGAGGGCAGGCTTTCGCAACTCAAAGCTTGCTGGAAACACCCCATGGCTTAAATAGGGTTCATAGTGCCGTAGTGTGTTGTATATTTAGCGTTCTATTAGCGACGCCGTGAACCTAAATGAAAGCTGGCGACTTCTTAAGCAAGGAAGAGATACAGTCCTTCAAAAAGCGCAGTGACATAGCAGGCGCTTGGGTGGTGTTCTTTAACTGGGTGCTAATTGCTGCGATATTCGCAGGCGCAATTTACTGGTCGAACCCTCTGACCTGGGTCGTTGCGGTTGTGTTGCTGGGCGGCAGGCAGTTGGGACTCGCCGTGCTAATGCATGAGGCCGGTCACAAAACCCTGTTTAAAACAGATCGGTTAAACATCATTGTAGGGCAGTTATTTTGCGCCTTCCCCGTGCTGGGAGACGTTAATGTCTACGGTGCGTCGCATCGTATACATCACCGTTTTGCGGGCACCGATCAGGATCCGGATCTACCCAACTATCGTAACTACCCGGTTTCCAGGGCGAGCTTTGGCCGCAAGATCAAACGTGACCTGACGGGGCGGACAGGGGTGTTACTGGTGCGTAGCGTTTTCGGAGGCTCCGGCCGAAACCTCATGTTACGTGAGGGAGAAGCCAGCCATTCCGAACGCAAAGGGCTGCTGGTGAATCTTTTTTTATTCATCGTGCTGTGGACGTCTGGCTTTGGTGTTTATTATCTGCTGTGGCCGATTGCCTATCTGACAACATATCCACTGGTAGCACGAATACGCCAGGTAGCAGAGCATGGGAATGTGGCAGACCTGTATGACCCTGACCCACGCAAGAACACCCGTACCACTCACGCTAACCCCCTTGAGCGGCTAATTTTTTGCCCCAATCAGGTGAACTACCATATCGAACATCACCTTCTGGCAAGTGTGCCTGCGCATCAATTGAAGTCCCTGCACCGATTGTTACTGAAACGTGGTTTTTATGAGGGGTACGACAAGGCCATCGCCACCAGTTATCTTGACGTGATTCGCCGCGCGGTATTGGAATTTTCGTCCGGGCAAGCCGCTGCCAGATAACTGTCTCTCATGTTAATAATAGCCAGGTAATGTGTGTTCATGATTCGATTGTTTTTTCTGCTGCTCGTTTGCAGTGCACAAACTTCCGCCTATGACCTGGTCATCAGTAACGGCAGGGTCATTGACCCGGAGACCGGGCTGGACGCCATGCTTAATGTCGCGATTGAAGACGGTACTATCAGCGCGTTATCTGCCGAAGGCCTGGAAGGAGACAGGCATATCGATGCGACTGGTCTGGTGGTTGCTCCCGGCTTTATCGATCTTCATACCCATTCGCCTACCCAGCTCGGGCAGTATTATCAGCTATTTGACGGGGTAACTACTGCATTGGAACTGGAAGCGGGAATGTATCCTGCGAGTGACTACGGCGCAGAGGTGCGTGATGGAGCGTTAATTAACTACGGTGCCTCAGCCGGTTACATAGGTATCAGGTTGCTGGTAAAGAACAGCCTGCGCATGAGTAGTCCAAGCGAGAATCCGACCCCCGATGGGCTAGCTGGCTGGTGGACCTATTTCAAATTCATATTCCAGGATTTTCAGACAGTACTTGCCCCTACATTTAGCGAGCAGGCGAGCTCAGCAGAAATAGCGCGGATGCGGCAGCTGCTCGAATCGGATCTCGATGAAGGGGCTATTGGTATTGGCCTGGCGTTGGACTACATCAGCGAAGCGGTTAATGATGCGGAACTAAAGATGATTTTCAGCGTGGCGGGGGAGCGTCAAGCCCCCTTGTTTGTTCACGTACGTCGTGGTGTTAATGGCGATCCCTCAGGCTTAAGGGAAGTGCTTTCTCTGGCTGAGCAAACGAACGCTCCGGTCCATATCTGTCACATCACACACAATGCCATGGGCAATGTCGAATTGTTCTTACGAGAGGTGCGTGAGGCGCAGGGTAAAGGTGTCGATGTCACAGTTGGTGTCCTGCCCTACAACGCCGGATCAACGGCGATTGGTGCCGCGGTGTTCAGTCGGGATTGGCAGACTATTTTTGATATCAGCTACGAAGACGTTGAGTGGGCAGCCACAGGAGAACGTTTCGACAAGGTCATGTGGGAGAAGTATCGAGAGGAGCAACCCAGCGGCGCAGTGATCCATCATTATCTACGAGAGGAGTGGACAAGGCGTGCGCTGCTGGAACCGGGCAGCATTGTGGTCAGTGACTTGATTCCGATGAAGTCACTGGAAGAAAAAGTTCCGCCGCATAACGGCGCATTCAGTAAAATTTTGGCCCGATATGTGCGTGAGCAAAACGCCCTGGATTTGATGAATGCCCTGGGTAAGATGACGGTACTGCCTGCGCGCCGTCTGCAAAACTACGCACCCGCATTTGCCCGCAAAGGACGCGTGCAGCCAGGCATGGATGCTGATCTGGTTATCTTCGATCCCGACCTGATAGAAGACCGCGCTAGTTATCGTGATCCCTATCAGACAGCGCTTGGAATTGAGCACGTGGTTGTCGCTGGAATACCGGTCATCAGTAATGCAAAACTGCTGCCCAATGCCTCTCCAGGCCGCTATCTTAGTGCCAAAAATCAGCTAGACTAATTTCGAGGTTTCATTCGAAACCGCTATGACAGAGGGAGACTGCGTCTCTGAACTACTGCCCCAGATCAGGAACGACATCCGGCAGAATACCCACGCCGATGAGTCCATGGCCGTAGAGACGCTGCTAAGTATTTGTACACTAACGGCATCGGGTCTAACCCTGCGCCCTCGTCTCACAGGGAATTGACAAATCTGCAAGACCATTCGGCCTTTTCGGTCATTCTCTATGCCCCCTGAATACTCCAATGTGTAGCGATCTAATAGTGAGCAGAGGATTCTCATGCAAACCGAATTTTGTAAGCAGCTTGGTGTTGAAGCCCCTATTTTTGCCTTCACCCATTGTCGTGATGTCGTTGTTGAGGTCTCCAAGGCTGGCGGCATAGGGGTTCTGGGCGCGGTTGGTTTTACCGCCGAGCAGTTGAAAGAAGAGCTGGACTGGATCGATGCCCATATTGGTGATCATATCTACGGTGTGGACACCGCTATCCCGCAAAAATATGAAGGAATGGATAAAACGTCTCCAGAGGAACTGGTTGCCATGCTGCAGGACGCCATTCCCGAGCAGCACCGAAAATTTGCCGAGAAAATGCTCACTGATGCAGGTGTGCCCGCATGGCCAGAGGGTGATGAAGAGGTTACCCTCAGCTTCTCTGCTATCCAGGCACAGGCCCTTGTGGATGAAGCGCTGACGCGGCCTAAATGCCGGATGATTGTGAATGCGTTGGGCACTCCGCCAGAGGACGTGATCAAGCAGGTACAGGACTCCGGACGATTGATCGGCGCTCTTGCCGGCCGGCTCAAGCATGGCATCGCCCACAAAAATGCTGGCCTGGATTTCGTGGTGTGCCAGGGCGGTGAGGGGGGCGGTCACGCAGGCGAAGTTTCCTCTATGGTGCTTTGGCCGCAAATGATTGATGCGATTGCGCCGCTGCCAGTATTGGCTGCCGGTGGCATAGGCAACGGCCGCCAGATGTTGGCCGCCATGTCCATGGGTGCACAGGGCGTGTGGATGGGCTCTCGCTGGCTTATCTCTAACGAGGCGCAGGCTGAACCCGCGCAGCGTGATTCTTATAAATCAGCGACCTCTGAAGACACGATTCGTTCTTGTTCTTTTACCGGCAAGACGGCGCGCATGCTCAAAAACGACTGGACTGATGCTTGGGAGCGCGAGGACACACCCGATCCATTGCCCATGCCTTTGCAGGGTTATCTTACGTTTGACGCGGTGCGCCGTACCCATCGATATGCAGGTTCTGGCGATTGCCAGAAAATTGCTTTTAACCCGGTTGGGCAGGTTGTGGGTCAAATGAACGAAGAAAGCTCCTGTCGAGATATTATGTACGAATTGTTAACTGAATATGCCGACGCCCTGGATAGGGTAAACCATCTGTCTTCGGCAGGTTGAGGCTTGTGTCCGTGCGCTCTCAGGCAAACTACAGCACATGTTTAAAGGCGCTAGTTGGGCAAGTCAGGGGCGAATTCGCAGTTCCCACAATTTGCGATAATGCACTTGCATTGCCTCAGCCAGTGCCAGGTGCTCCTCGTCGAGCGCAGGCTGAGCAGGGGCATACTGACCAAAGCCGGTAGATTGCTCTACCTTTTGGTACCAGTGACTTGCCCAGATTCCGTCTGAAGAGCGGCGCCCGGTGGGCCAGTTCAGCATTTGCTGCTCGGGAAATTCTATGCCCAGCTTGCGACATAAATTCTTGAGCACCTGCGTTGGCTTTTGCAGTACGTCGTTAGAGTCAATCACCACTGGAGGGTTGCCACAGATACCAGTGATTTGTTCAAACAGCTCTGCTTGTCGGCTAATACCAATGGCTTCCTCGTCGATAGATGGCATCTTTTGCAAGTAAGACGCGATAACCTGCGCAGGATCGCGAATCAGAAAGCAGTGTTTGAACGTAGCTGACCACTTCATACTCATTCCCCTGGGAATGTGGTGAGTCATTTGCTTCTGGTATTGCAGCGGGGCGCTCACCGGGTTGCAGGTCAATTCCTCTATGACTTTCGCATAGTCGGTAGTTTGAGTCAGCAGTATCTGCTCACGACAAGGGTGATTAAGTCCCGTATCAGCAAGATAGGCAGCGTAAAAGGGTTCGTCGACCACCGAGCAATCGTTCCTGTTCTCCCAGCTTCGCATCAGCGCCGTAGAGATATTGCGCGGACCTGACCACATGGCGATACGTACGGTCATCGCCGATCGTCGTTGCATTCATTAGTGATCATCTGCAGGTAAAGCGCCTGCAGTCGATCAACCATTGGACCGCGCGTGCCATTGCCAATGGTCCTGCCGTCAATATCAAAAACCGGGGTCAGGCCTGCGAATGTGCCGGTGACAAAAGCTTCATCGGCTCCGTATGCCTGCATGACCGAAAAGTTTTTCTCGAAAACGGGAATACCATTTGCCTTACACAGGTCGATTACATTTCTTCGAGTAATTCCGTCCAGGCAATAATCTCCCGAGGATGTCCACACCTCACCGTCGCGAACAATGAAGAAGTGGGTGGAGTTGCAAGTAGCTACATGGCCGTGTGGGTCTAGCATTAATGCTTCATCCGCTCCGGCTTTTGCAGCCTGGATACAGCCGAAAATACAGTTCAGTTTGGAGTGGCTGTTAATTCGCGGGTCTTGCACATCGGCGTATCCGCGGCGCACGTAGACAGTGTAAAGGTTGATGCCGCGATCATTCAGTGTAGGGTCCGGGTTTTTATACTCTGGAATAATCACGATGGTTGGACCTGAAATAGTGACGGCCGGATCCTGGTAGGGCGTGGCTTTAATGCCCCGGCTCACCATCAGTCGAATATGGACATTGTCATCCATGTTGTTGGCGTTAAGAGTGTCGTAGAGTCGCCGCTTGAGTTGATCTTTCTCTAGCCCCAGGTCCAGATCCAGTGCCTTTGCACCTTCCCACAGCCGTTTCATATGCTTGTCGAGAAACGGTATCACCCCGTTGTGCATACGTAAGCCTTCCCATATGCCGTCGCCGAGTATGAAGCCGGAATCAAAAACGGAAATAACAGCTTGGTCTCGATGAAACAGCTCGTCGTTAATGTTGATCTTTATATCAGCATTGCGCGGGTCCTGCTGATAGGTGTGGGTGCTGGCCATGGTTTTTTCCTATGCTGAGGCTGCAAAATTTCGTGGGCTAGAAGCTGCTGCTTCATCTTTGGGCGCTGAAAAAACCAATAGTTTGCACCAGATTCGCAGCTTTGGCGAGGTTGGGTTGCGAAGCCTCAGTCAAGCAGTGCGCAGTGACCCTGATCGCACTGTAGTTGGCTCAGGGTATTTTATATCTATCCGGTGAGCAGCTGCTATATTGTAGATATACCCATAGAAAGAAAGAGGGCGTCACAATGGATATCGAGCGAAGCGGCGGTTTGCAGAAGGGTTCATTAGAAACGGGTTTAACCGGCGAATATGAGCTGACCCTCGGTTCCTTGTTGTCTGAGGCCTGGGAAAAAGTGCCTGGTAACAAGGGTACGGTCTGGATGGCAATGTTGTTTTATATTGGGCTTGCATTCCTGATTGGTATGTTTTTCGCCATTCTCAGTGCCGGCCCGGTCGATCCGCAGGAAATTCAACCGCCCACTTTGATCGAAGTCATTGGTAACCTGGTGTCAGCCGTGGTGTTAATGCCGATGGCAGTTGGCCTCGCATTTGTTGCCACCGCGCTTGCGATGGGTGAGTCCCCCAATCCTAAAAGCTTGTTCGGTTGGTACGACAATACTCTGAAGATACTCCTGACCGCCTTGCTTATGAACCTGATGATTTTACTGGGTTTGCTGTTGTTCGTTTTGCCAGGGATATACCTGATGGTTAGCTACCAGATAGCGCTGCCACTTGCTGTCGATAAAAAGCTAGGGCCTTGGGAGGCACTAGAAACATCGCGTAAAGTCATTAGCCATAAATGGTTTATGGTCCTGGGCTTCGATGTTGTGGCCATGGTAGTGATCGTTTTATCGTCAGCGCTGCTGGGCATACCCCTTATCTGGACGGTGCCGGCGATGGTGATTGCTTTTGGTGTTCTCTATCGCACTTTAGTTGGCATAGAGCCCGGAACTCTGGACAGAGTGCTCGCTCGTTAGAATGGGGCCGGCCCCGGGTATTGTTCGCGCAATTTGGGTTTCAATAACTTCCCCGAAGGATTACGGGGCAGATGGTCTACGATTTTGTAGAGTTGGGGCACCTTGTAACCCGCCAGGTGATCTTTGCACCATTGCTGCAGGGTTTCGTTAGTAGGTGATGCTCCCGTTGCAGCAACAACGAGGGCGAGCGGAGTTTCGCCCCACTTTACTGAGGGTATACCAATAACGGCGGCTTCCTGCACATCCGGGCAGGCGGCGAGTACATTCTCCAACTCAGCAGGGTAAATATTTTCACCACCAGAGATGACCATGTCTTTTTTACGGTCACAAATAGTAATAAAACCCTCGACGTCCCAGGTGCAGATGTCTCCCGTGTGCAGCCAGCCATCGATCAGGGCTTCGGCAGTAGCCTTGGGGTTGTTCCAGTATTCTTTCATCATATGGCGACCTGCTAGCAGTAACTCTCCTGGCTCGTCGCTGCCCATGGGAATGGTCTTGCCCCTGGCGTCAATGATTTTCAATTCTGTGTGCATTTGTGGTCGTCCACAGGAGCCGACTTTACTTGCGGCGTCTTCGGGTAGCAGTAAAGTGCCTGGACCGCAGGATTCGGTGAGGCCATAGGCTTGATGAATGCTGACTCCCAGTTTCGCCCAGGCATCAAGCAGGGAGACGGGCACCGGCGCGGCTCCTGTTGCAATCCAACGAACCGAGGAAATATCGCATTGCTCTCGTTCGGGGGCATGCAGCATAAACTGCAGCAGGGCAGGCACCGCCATGAATATGCTGATTTTCTCCGCGTCTATGCAGTTAAACATGCCCGGCATGTCCAGATCTCGCATTATCACACCGGTGGCACCGCGGTGAACTAGCAGCGAGGTAGGATTCAGACAGCCGACGTGGAACATCGGCAGTGCCAACAGGAAACGATCATCGCCGCGCATATCTGAGGTAGACATGCTGGTCAGTTGTGACCACAACATACCGTCATGACTATGAACAGCGCCTTTGGGATGGCCCGTCGTACCAGAGGTGTACATGATAAATAGATTGTCATCGCCAGAGGCGCCTGTTGTGGGCTCACTTATGTCACCCTTGGCGGTCAATTCGTCGTAGTCCTGCGCCCAATCGGGGGTCTCGGCTTCGCCCCTGGAGCATCGCAACCAATGTTGACAGGGCAGCTCACCGCGTTTGCCAGACTGCAGTTCATCCACAGTGTTATCAAACTCTGCATCGAAGAGCAGGGTGCTGGCGGCTGAGTCTTTGAGAATGTAGCTGATTTCCACGGAAACCAATCGCCAATTCACCGGGACCATCACAGCTCCAATCTTGGCGATAGCGAAATAACTTTCGACAAACTCAATGCCGTTTTTTAACAGGGTAGCTACTCGGTCTCCAGGTTTGATACCTTGAGTCAACAGCACACTGGCGATCTGATTACTGCGCGTATTCAGTTCACTGAATGTAAAGCGGCGATTACGCTCCCATTCAACAAACGCTTCCCGATGGGGCGTAATAGCGGCACGCTTCGTAAGCAGGTGTCCAACATTTGTGAGCATGTACTGATCGCCTCGCTGTGCAAAGAGGGCAAGCATTTCGCTTGCAAGACTCAGCGCCCCTGATGAGGTGCTGGTGCTGGTTAGCCGGCGACAGGGCCCAAGTCTGTGGCTACGAACACTGCAAACACTGCCATGGCAGCCTAAATGCGATTATTTGAGTCATTACTGTAACCTGGCTGGTGGCTGTTTATCGTGCTCGGGCTTTCATGCCGACAACGAGCGCTTTGAATGTAGCGTTAATGATGTCGCTTGAATAGCCCTGCCACTCTATTGGGTGCGAATTTGCTCGAGTGCATGAATGACTCCCCTGAGTTCAGCGAGACCTTTCAGGCGACCGCTGAAGGAGTAGCCTGGATTAACATTGGACTGGCCGATCTCCTCACCCAGTAAGTGGCCGTGATCCGGGCGCATGGGAATGTTATCGAAGCGCCCCTGCCGCCGACGGGCTTGCTCTTCATCCAGCAGGGCATTGATCAGTCCCACCATATCGTTATCGCCGTCAAGATGCTCAGATTCATAAAATGATCCGTCGTCTTCGCGCTTGATATTCCGCAGGTGCACAAAGTGTATTTGCGGACCAAACTCGCGAACCATGGCGATCAGATCATTATCCGCTCTGGCACCAAAAGAGCCAGCGCACAGCGTAAGGCCATTGCTGGTACTGGGCACCGCATTCATTAACAGCCGTGCATCGTCCGCAGTTGAAACTACTCGGGGAAGGCCAAACAGGGAGAATGGTGGATCGTCGGGATGTATGCACATCCGCACTCCGCTGTCTTCAGCCACGGGTATGATTTCTTCGAGAAATGTAATCAGATTTGCGCGCATACCGGTATTGCCCAGGGCAATAAATTGGGCGATGGCGGTGCGAATTTCCTGCCGGCCGTAAGAGCCTTCGCCACCGGGTAAGCCGGCGATAATGTTCTGTTCGAGCAGTGCCTTTTCCTGGTCTGTCATCTGCTCGAGCCTGCCCTTGGCAGCCTGAAGCACTTCGGGCGGATAGTCAGCCTTCGCGTTTTCTCTCTCCAATAGATAAACGTCGTAGGCCGCAAAGTCCGTCATTTCAAAACGCAATGCCTCAGAAGCGTTGGGCAGTTGGTAGTTTAGATTAGTACGGGTCCAGTCGACGACCGGCATAAAGTTGTAACACACAACCGATACACCGGCGCTGCCTGCATTGCGAATAGACGTTTTATAGTTGTTGATACAGCGCTGGTAGTCTCCCGTGCGGGTCTTTATATCATTGTGCAGGGGAATACTTTCAATGACGTCCCAGCTCAGTCCGTGGGACTCTATTTCAGCTCTACGCAAATTCAATTCGTCAAGGGGCCATGGTTCTCCCGTCGGTATATGCTGCAGAGACGTCACCACGCCGGAGGCTCCTGCCTGAACAATGTTCTGCAGAGTGACTGGGTCTTCGGGGCCAAACCAGCGCCAGGTTTGTTGCATTTGAGCCTCTAATCTAAATTGCGTTCTTGGACCCGCAGGTCCTTGCTGAGCTTGACAGTAGGGTGGCAATTACTTAAATTGGCCTGACCAATTTATCGGGGGCAATTTTGCCTCAGGTCTATCTATTTGGCAATACTTGCCGGGGCTAACAGGCATGAATCAGGCAGCAGTCGTCAGGCTCGGCGTTATCGGTCTAGGGAATATAGCGCAGCAACATATCGACAACCTCAGGTCTGGAGATGCCGGGCGCTGCCATCTTACCGCTATTTGCTCCCGCCAGCCTGGCGAGCTCGCGCAAAAGTACGGCGTGCAACATTTTGCAAAGCCAATGGAGCTGATCCGAAGTGGCCTCTGCGACGCAGTTCTGGTGGCTACCCCTACCTTTAACCACTGTGAGGTCGGGCTGCAGGTCCTGGATGCTGGGTTGCATTTGATGATGGAAAAGCCACTCGGGCTGTCTATTGCCGAAGGTGAGCAGCTGCTGGAAAATCAGCAACCCTCACAAGTCTTCGGCTTGATGCTCAATCAGCGCACTGATCCCCTGTTCAAGGCGATGCGTGATTGCATTAACCGCGAGACGCTGGGCGATATCACCCGCACGCACTGGACCATGACTAATTGGTTCCGGCCAGAAATTTACTTTCAGGCCAGCGACTGGAGAGCCACATGGAAAGGCGAGGGTGGTGGGCTGCTGTTGAACCAATGCATTCACAATCTGGATATTTTCCAATGGCTTTGTGGTATGCCTGCCACTCTGCGTGGCTTTTGCCAGTTTGGTCGCTATCACGATATAGAAGTGGAAGATGAGGCCACTGCATATTTGCAGTATGAAAACGGAGCCTCCGGTGTATTTATCGGCTCCACTGGCGAAGCGCCGGGTGTTATCAGCTCGATATGTCGGCGATCAGGGCGCACTATCATACGATGGCGAACGCTGCTGCTTACGCTCAATACACCCTCAACCAGTCATTACAGCCGCAGTACCCGGGAAATGTTCGGCATGCCTTGCGCAGAAGTGACCGATATCACGCCAGACCGGAAGGTGAATCAGCATGGTTTGGTTTTGGCCAATTTCGCGGATGCTATTCTCGACGGCGCTGCTTTGATCGCGCCCGCTGCAGACGGGCTTCATTCGCTGGCATTGGCGAACGCCATGTTGCTCTCAACCTGGGAGTCGCGAGAGATCACTTTCCCCCTGCAAAGCAAGGCCTATCAAAGTGCGCTTGATCAGCGAATATCTGCATCGAGCTTGCGTGAAAAAACCAATACCGAAGTCCATGTCGATATGAGTGCGTCCTACCGATGAGTAAGCCAATTTCCGATAACGAATTGATACAGTTGGCAGCCCTGTCAGACAAACCTTCATGGGCAAGAGCGCCGACCTATTTACGCCTGAGCGGGCCAGGTTGGTTGCAGGGTGCGATGACGCTGGGCGGTGGTAGTGCTATTACGTCGCTTACCATAGGTGCGGTTTACGGTTATGAGCTGCTCTGGGTCCAACCCCTGGCTATGCTTATCGGCTGCATCATGCTGTTTGCACTGTCACACCAGACATTGAGCACTGGTGCTAGTCCTTTCGCCGCCATGCGCGACCATCTGCACCCCTCGCTGGCGTGGCTTTGGGCGATTGCAGCCCTGGCCTCAAGTATTATTTGGGGCTTTTCTCATTATCCGCTGAGCGCGGGAATGCTGGAGGAGGTCATCGCGGTCAGCACGGGCTTCAGTTTGCAACAAAAAGAGGGAGCCTTCAGAGAGGCATTTTTGTTTTTCCTCGCGGTTCTGGTGTGGATGCTTTGCGCGTATACAGCTTGGCACTATGGCGCCGGGGGTCGCGCAGTGAAAATTTTCGAAACTGCGATCAAGTATTTGAGCGCAATGATCGTTGTGGCGTTCCTGTGGGTGGTGATCAATGCCTCGGCCAGCGGTCAGGTCAATTGGTCTGCAGTTGCAGCAGGTTACATTCCCAGTAGCCTCCCGAGCGACGCTGCAGGAGTAACGACTGTGATGGCTGCGCTGGGAACGGCAGTGGGAATTAACATGACTTTTGTGTATGGCTATACCTTGCTGGACAGAGGCTGGGGCAGGGAGCACAGGGTGTTGTCTCGCTGGGATATTGTAATGGGTCTAGTAATCCCCTACATCTTGGTTACCGGCCTTATTTCGATCGCCGCGGCAGGTGCTTTCTACGGCAGCGACATGAGTATTCAGGGCAAGTTAAGTCCTACTCAGGCGGGTGCCATGTTTGCAGAGGCAGGCATGGGTCCGGTCACCGGACGCTTGATTTTCGCTCTGGGGATATTGGGCATGGCGATAGGGTCTCTTGTCATGCACATGCTTTGTTGTGGTGCAGCGGCAGGCGCCATGTTTAATTGGGAGCCACACACGCGCAATTACCGACTGGCATTGTTGCTGCCTACGCCAGCGGTGCTGGGTGTTTTCCTCTGGTCGAGCATGGGGGCTTATGTGATTTTGCCAACATCAGCCATCTGTGGCTTCTTGCTGCCCATCGCCTACTTGGGATGGCTGTTCCTTAATAACAATCGGGCCTACCTTGGCGATGACTGCCCGAGTGGCGGCAAAAGGCTGCTGTTTAATGCCGCCATGTTGCTTTGTATTATGACGGTATTAGCCAGTGTGAGCTATAGCACGGCTGTAGCGATGGACTGGATATAAGGGAGAGCCAGTGGTGGTTAATATCAAGGACGGCGCTAATTACGCGCCCACCGGCGAGGCTGAAAAAGTGGTCGCCCCCGGCGAGTTTTTATTTGCCGCTGCTTTCTTGGATCACGGGCATATTTATGGGCAGACCAACGGGCTGGTTGACGCCGGGGCCACCCTTAAATATGTATACGATCCGGACCCCTATAAAGTGGCGAGGTTTGTAGAGGCTTATCCATCGGTCACTGTAGCGCATAGTTTCCAACAAATTCTGGATGACCCGGCGTTGAAACTGGTCAATGCCGCAGCGGTGCCTAATGAACGGGCCGGCATTGGCGTACAAGTGATGGA
Source organism: marine gamma proteobacterium HTCC2148 (assembly GCA_000156295.1). Lineage (GTDB taxonomy): Bacteria > Pseudomonadota > Gammaproteobacteria > Pseudomonadales > Halieaceae > Halioglobus > Halioglobus marinus. The sequence continues at coordinate 69,834 of DS999228.1, read as the reverse complement.
GTCAGGCAAAGACTATTTTACTGACAAGTCGCCGTTTACAAGCCTGGAACAATTAGCGATTGTCAAAGAGGCGGTTGTTAGCAGTGGGCAAAAGTATGCGGTTTACTACGCCGAGAGGGTGCACAACGATGCGGCCTGGCGCGCGGGAGAACTTATTGCCGGCGGTGCCATCGGTCGTGTGTTGCAGGTGCTCAATCTCGCCCCACACCGTCTGGCGAAAAACACCCGTCCCGACTGGTTTTTTAACAAGCAGTGTTACGGCGGGATTCTCACAGACATTGGTTCACACCAGGTAGAGCAGTTCCTCACCTACGCCGACTGCAGCACTGCCACCGTGAACTTTGCCAGGGTAGAGAACTTCGGCCATCCTGATAAACCGGATCTCGAGGACTTTGGTGAAATGTCCTTAACGGGAGACAACGGTGCATCTTTCTACACTCGGGTCGACTGGTATACGCCCGACGGGTTGCGGACATGGGGCGACGGTCGCACGTTTATTGTTGGCACTGAAGGAACCATTGAGCTGCGCAAGTACCTCGATGTTACCGGTCAAGCGCCATCTTCAACGTTGATTCTGGTTAATGGCGCTGGTGAAAGCACTGAGGAGTGCCTCAATAAAACAGGCTTTCCTTTCTTTGGTCAGTTAATTGTCGACTGCATTCAGCGAACGGAGAACGCAATGTCCCAGGACCATGCATTCAAGGCCGCCGAGCTTAGCATGTTGGCGCAAAATACTGCTGATGGCAGGAGGTGTGGTTAAGGTGAATTCTCCTATTCAGGCTGTCAAAGTGCGTCGGCTCTATTTGCAGGTTGCGGAGCAATTGCAGCAGCTTATAGACAATGGCAGTTTCAGTGTAGGTAGTCGTCTGCCTGCAGAGCGCGACCTTGCCGGGCAGTTTGCAGTGAGTCGACCTACCATTCGGGAGGCAATGATCGCGTTGGAGATTGCTGGCCTGGTGGAAGTCCGTTCTGGTTCGGGCGTTTACGTACTGGATCGCGCGACGAGTGCCCAGCTGCCCCAGACGCAGGCACCGGGTCCATTTGAAATCCTCGAAGCGCGCAAACTTATCGAAAGTGAAACCTGTGCGCTGGCGGCCCGGCATATTAATGCCCAGCAGCTCGCCGAGCTCAAATCACTATTATCGGCTATGGAGGGGCAGGAACAATCGGTGGAAGAAGCGGAAGTAATTGATGAGCAGTTTCACTGCACGATAGCTGAAGCCTCAGGCAATGGCGCTTTAAGCGTTACCGTTGAATGGCTGTGGCGGCTGCGTAACGAGTCCGAAATCAGTACGCGTTTTCACCAGCGAATTAGAGAGGAGGGCAGTCGCCCTATTGTGTCCGATCACCAGCGTATTTTTGCAGCACTGGAATCCTCTGATCCGGCGGCTGCCAGCCAGGCCATGTCTGACCACTTGCAGCGAGTCATCGACAGTTTGCTGGACAGCGAAGAATGAGCGTTTTACACCCGGATCGATTATTCGCGAGCTGCCCCAGGCAGCGAGACATAGCACGAGAGCTGTATCAACAGGTTGCTCACTTGCCGATTGTCAGTCCTCATGGCCATACCGACCCTCGATGGTTTGCTGACAATCGAGCATTTGCTAACGCGACTGAGCTATTGTTGCAGCCTGATCATTACCTGCTGCGTATGCTTTACAGTCAGGGCATTGGCTTGGATGAACTCGGCGTTAGACATGGCGATTCCGCTGCTGCTAAAGCAGATCCTGAGGCTGTTTGGCAGTTGTTCGCAGGCAACTACCATCTGTTTCGTGGCACGCCGACCCGGTTGTGGATGGATCATGTTTTCGTAGAAGTTTTTGGCATTGATGAATTGCTGACTGAGAACAACGGGCCGCGCATTTACGCGGAGATCAATCGTCAGCTCTCCCAGCCTGAATGCCTTCCAAGGGCGTTATTCCAGCGCTTTAATATAGAGGTCATCGCGACCACGGAGTCACCGCTAGACCCGCTGGACGCGCATCGCCGGCTGCAAGCCGACCCCTGGCCAGGACGCGTCATAACGGCGTTTCGACCTGACCCTGTGGTCGATCCTGAGTTTGAGGGCTTTGCCGATAATATTGCGCAACTGGCGCTAGCAAGTGGTGAAAGTTGCGATCACTTTTCGGGTTATCTTGCTGCGCTGCGAGAACGCCGTACCTTTTTCAAATCAATGGGCGCTACTGCTACGGATCATGGGCACCCGAGCGCACTGACGGCTGACTTGCCCGAGTCAACTTGCGAGCGGCTTTATCAAGAGGCCTTAAGAGGCTCGCTCAACACCGATCAAGCGGAGCTATTCCGTGGGCAGATGTTGCTGGAAATGGCGTTGATGAGTCTGGACGATGGCCTGGTTATGCAGCTCCATCCGGGTGTTTCTCGCAACCATAATTCACAACTTTTTCGGGAGTTCGGGCGGGACAAAGGCGCGGATATACCGCTGCCCGGAGAGTTTGTGCGGGGACTCAAGCCGCTGTTGGAGAAAGTGGGTAACGAAGCGGGTTTTACGCTGATCCTGTTTACACTGGACGAGACCACATACGCTCGAGAATTAGCGCCTCTTGCAGGTCATTATCCGTGCCTGAAACTGGGGCCAGCCTGGTGGTTTCACGATAGTCCCGAGGGAATGCTGCGCTACCGACAACAGGTGACGGAAACAGCCGGTTTCTATAATACGGTTGGTTTTAACGATGACACTCGCGCCTTTTTATCAATTCCTGCAAGGCACGACGTTGCCCGGCGTATCGACTGTCGTTTTTTAGCCCAGTTGGTAGCAGAGCACCGTATGACAATGCCAGAAGCGTCAGAATTGGCTGTCGACCTTGCCGGGAATCTTGCCAGAGCTGCATATAAATTGTGATGCCGCGGCTGACAAAAGCCAGTCTGGGCGAACTAAGCGTGTCAGTTGAGTTGCCAACCTATGACCGTGACAGTATTGAAGCGGGCATAGTGCATCTTGGGATTGGCGCGTTTCAGCGTGCTCATCAGGCCGTTTACACCGACCAGGCAATGAACCTGAGTGGCGGAAACTGGGGAATCATCGGCGTTTCTTTGCGCAGTGATACCGTAGCCCGGCAGCTGCTGCCCCAGGACTGTTTGTATTCGGTGCTCAGCGAAGGCGGAGTTGAACAGTCGCTGCGTCTTGTCGGCTCTGTTACCCAGGTTTTGTTTGCGCCGACCCAGCTCGACGAAGTAGTGAGTGCCATCGCTGCAGAAACGACAGCGATTATTACCCTGACAATTACCGAGAAGGGATATTGCACCGGCCCCGACGGGCACTCGCTTGATCGATCAAATCCAGTGATAGAGGCCGACCTTGCTGCGCCCGAGGCACCTCGTTCGGCTATCGGTTTATTGGCACTGGGCTTACGCAGGCGGCAGTCACTTGGAAATAGTCCGGTCACTGTTATCAGCTGCGACAACGTGGCGGCGAACGGGCAGGTCATCGCTTGCGTACTGAAAGAATATACTGAACTGGCTTTTCCAGAGCTCAGCGCCTGGTTGCAACACAATACCAGTTGTCCCTCCAGCATGGTCGACCGTATTGTGCCAGCCAGCACAGAGGCCCAGCAGTTGAGGCAGTCTCAAATGCTGGGTTTAACAGACTGTAGCGCGATCGCAACAGAACGTTTCAGCCAGTGGATCATTGAAGATAATTTTTGTTCACCGCGCCCAGACTGGCGAGCAGCAGGCGTGCAATATGTCGAAAACATTGCACCCTACGAGGAAATAAAACTTCGATTGCTCAACGCCAGTCACTCGGCAATTGCATACTGCGGATTGCTGGCGGGTAAGGAGTTCGTCGATCAGGTAGTGACCGATAGGCAGCTAGGCGAATTCGTTGAAACCCTAATGAACGACGATTTAATGCCAGCGCTTAATGCGCCATCGGACTTTGATATAGAGGGATACAAATCGCAGCTGCTCGCTAGATTTCGGAACCCCTGCCTGGGTCACCGTTGTGAACAAATCGCCATGGATGGCAGCGAAAAAATCGGTCACAGATGGTTGCCGGTGCTGCAGGGCAGTGGCGAAAACAGCAAGCTCATCGTGGCGTTGGCTGCGTGGTGCTATCTGGTGCTGTATACCGATATTGCGATCAGTGATCCGAAAGAGGCTCAGCTATTGCAGCTGCGTGCCCGGCGGGATGACTCGCGGCTGCGCGAATTGCTTGCTTGTGCTCGAGTAACACAACGCACAGTGACGTCTGTCGACTCGCTGTGTCGACAGATTGAACAGAAAATAGACAAATTGGCGCAGGGCGGGATTTTGGCACTTGTTTCGATTTAGATAGTTGGATGCGTAGCGGGCGATAGAACCAGTGCTGCGAAAAATGATGACGAAAAGTATGGAACCACAATGAAAAGAATTTTCTCTGTGCTGTTGATTGCCGCCATAGGTGTCGCAGTTTACATGGCGTTTCTTAAACCATCGGAGAGTACGTTCGAGTTGGAGGACGATTATGTCCTGCTCTACGACGGGAAATCTCTAGACGGATGGCGGGTGATCGGTGGGGAGTCTACCTTTGAGGCGGACGGCGATTCTATCAAGGGTATTCATGGCCCCGGCGATAATACTTTCTTACGCACCGAGAAAACTTTTGGGGATTTTAATCTGCGTATGCAGATGCGTTGGGATGAGTTAGGAAATTCTGGCGTTCTGTTCCGTGCCCAACAGCGCGAGGGTGACGGTCGGGCCTATGGCTACCAGTACGAACTCGATCATTCGGACCGCGCCTGGAGTGCAGGAATTTACGACGAGGCGAGAAGAGGGTGGTTGTACGACCTTGAAGGCAAGCAGGCTGTCAGCGAGGCAGTGAAGCTGGATGATTGGAACGATCTCGAAATCAGTGCTCGCGGTGGCAAGCTGCAAACCTGGATAAACGGTATCGCAGCGGCGACTATTATCGATGCATTTGACGCTGCAGGTTTTATCGCCCTGCAGGTTCACGCGGGCGACGTTGGTATTATGCGATGGCGCCACATTCGGATTAAAGAGCTGGAACCCATTGCCCAGGCAGGTAGCGAGTTAGTGGCGGATGACTGGGTGCTGGATAGATTGAACGACATCAACATTCAGGGAGTCGGCATCAGTGGTGGCTTTCAGGAGGATGGCGGTTGGCTCAGTCCCCGCCGCCGCTTTGCAGACGCGAGTGTGGAATTTTCAGTCCCTGCCTGTGACGCGCCGACGATAGTGCGTATGCGTTATGACGGCGGGGAGATGAGTGATGGCGAATCTTTTGTTGAGGCCAGTATTTATGCTGATCGGGCCACGAGTCGCCATGTCACACCCGATAAAGTCACTGAAATGGAAGAAGTGAGTCTGACACCAGCCAGTCGTCATCGCTTTAGAGGTATCACTATTGGTGATTCAGCCACGCTCAGTGTCGATAGCGACGATGTCCTGCGGATAGCGAATGTTGGGTCTGACCTTGCCAGCCGAGGAAAACTGCGGATTAAACCGGCCAACTGCGCGGATCGCTTCGAGATCGGCGAGTTCTCCTGGACAAATCTGCAGGAAAACCGTGAGGAAGTTGCTTTTTATAAGACGCTTGATAACGCGCCTGCACCCGTACTGAGTCCAGAGGAATCGCTGGCCGCTTTTCGAATCGCCCCGGGCTTTGAAATTGAGTTGGTTGCCGCGGAACCCCTGGTGGAGGATCCGGTGGCCATGGCCTGGGATGAGTACGGCAGACTTTACGTAGTCGAAATGCGCGGATACATGCCCGATGCCTACGGTACCGGCAGTGAAGAGCCTGTAGGTCAGGTTGTGCGCCTGGAAGATGTTGACGGCGATGGGCGCATGGACACCAGCGAGGTTTTTCTTGGCGGGTTAGTCAACCCCAGGGCCGTTGCCGTCGTTAATGAAGGTGTGTTAATCGGCGAGCCCCCCAATTTGTGGCTTTGCGCTATACCTTCGAAAGATGTGCTCTGTGAGCAAAAGCGCAGCGTCGGGGGTTATGCGCCGGATGCGGCCAACGTGGAGCACATGGAAAACCGCTTGCTGCCCGGTTTGGACAACTGGCTTTATAACTCCAAGTCAAAGCGCCGTATGCGATTGGTGGATGGTGAACTGCAAGAGTCACAAGGGCCCTCCCGGGGGCAGTGGGGCATCAGTAAAGATGACTACGGGCGCCTCTACTACAACAACAATTCAAGCTGGCTACAGGCTGACTTCTTTCAGGGCGATGATATCGTAGAACCGGGCATTGACTCTTATCCAGCAGGTATCGGCGTCAATCTTACGGACCCTTCACTGGTTTATTCGGTGCGCGTCAATCCCGGTGTTAATCGTGCATACCTCGAAGGTACTTTGCGTAAGGATGGACGCCTTAACCGAGCAACCGGAGCCAGCGGATTAGCAATTTATCGTGGAGACCAGTTCCCAGATGAGTATCGTGGCCATGCTTTTGTGCCCGAATCTGCAGGCAACGTGGTAGCCCAGTTCGCCCTTGAGGAGCTGGAAATCGGTGTCTCTGCGCAACAGCAATTATACCCTGACGAGCAGTGGGGCCAGCGGGATTTTCTGGGGTCAACTGACGAACGTTTCCGGCCTGTCGATGCTGCTAACGGGCCCGATGGCAGTCTCTATTTGATCGACATGTATCGCGGCATCATTCAAGACGATCATTTTTTAACGGATGAGTTGCGGGAACAGATTCTCGAGCGCGGGCTCGATAAACCTGTCGGCAAAGGCCGTATATGGAGGATTCGCCATTCAGCAGGTCGCGAGCAGCGGGCAACACCTGCACTGGCAGAAGCCGCGCCTGAGCAATTAATCAGTGCTTTGTCTGCCAGTAATGGCTGGACACGGGATACTGCCCAGCGCCTGTTACTCAAGCAGCCTGTCGGACAGGTGCAAGCGCTTGAGGCCCTGGCTCTGGCAAGTGAAACAGTGCCAGCACTCCATGCGATCTGGACGCTTCACGGTCGCAATGAACTTTCCTCATCTCTGGTCGCTAAACTTTTGCGTTCGGAAGATCCGCAGCGGCAAATTCATGCTCTGAGGGCGGGTGCTGGCCTGCTGACTGCGCCGCAACTGGTCGCTGTCAGTGAGAATCTGCTGGCTGGGCCTGAGCAGTTGGTGATGCAGTATGCATTTGCATTGGGCGCACAAGCCGGCGACACGGCCGCACGCGACACACTGGGTCTGATTCTCAATAGCACAGCAGATAGCGTTTACGTCCGTCAGGCGGCGGTAAGGGCACTGCGCAACAGGGAACTCATTTTCCTGCAGGAAATGGTCACTACAGGTGGGCTACCTGCCCAGAGTGACGGCGCGGAAAAAGCCCTGGCGGCCTTGGCGGCGAATGCCTACCGAACCATTCGCCCGGACATGAGCTCTGATAATGGCATCGCTCCAGCAATGTTGGATCTCTTATCCCTGATCGAAGACCGCCGAGGGGACGGCGCCTGGCAGCAGTTGGCCATGTTGTCTGGTTTCTCTGCACTGGCCAGGACTGATGGCTTTATACCTGCCGGGTTAGGGTCAGCGCCGCCGATTTTTTCGGCGACAGACATCAGCGAAAAAGATCCACTGTGGAATGCCCGTCTCAATGCACGTGTGGTATTTACCTGGCCGGGCGATGAGCTGGCACTGGGCATTAAACCATTGAGTCCAGAGCAAATAGCGCTCATGGAGGTCGGACAAAACTATTATCCGACCTGCGCTAACTGTCATGGGGCAAACGGCGCAGGTATCGCCGGCCTTGCCCCCGCCCTGGCAGGTGCTAGTTGGGTGACGGGTCCTCCCGAGTGGTTGGCGAGAATTATTCTCCAAGGTGTTAATGGGCCCATGGAGGTGAACGCAGTGCAGTGGAACGGTATCATGCCGCCGCACGGTCACCTTGCAGCATTGAATGACGAAACTTTGGCGGGTTTGATGCTTTATCTGCGTCGCAGTTGGGGTAATAAAGCGGACCCAGTCAGTGTTGAACAAGTTGCACAGATACGCCTGGCGAGTGCTGATCGCAAGCAGCCATGGACAGTTAAGGAACTTGAGCGTGTGCCTTTTGATCGCGGGTTCGGTCGGTTCGTAGGCCAGTACAGTGTGAGCTTTGTCACCATGACAATCGACGAAACGCCGGAGGGCTTGTATCTCTCCGTGCCGCTCTATGGAGAGGGGTTACTCACGCAGGTTAATGCAACCAGTTTTACAGGGAACGCAGGCAGTGAAAATATAAACCTGGATTTTGTACTGGAAGACGATGGTCCCGCGAGTAGTTTCATCCTTCTCAAAGATGGGCAAAAAATTATTTTTAAGCGAAAACAGTGACAGGCCGAAGCTAAGACTGGCGTTTATGCAGTAACAACACAGCAGACCATATGGCAACCAATGCCAGTCCGCCTATTTCACGGGCTTCTTCTACCGATTGGGTTTTCATGCTGATCGATTCCACGATGGCTTCGGGGGAAACTTTACCCACGACGGAGGGCAACAAAGCGCCGATCCAAAGCAGGCTGGTAACCAGCAGCAAGGCTGGGCACCAGCTGGGAAGGCGCCTGCTAAACCAGGCGACACACATGCCTGCAGCTGCTAGATAGATCGCTATCCAACTCCAGGGGTCAGGATCGTTGTACTGAACCAGGGTGGATGCCAGGTAGGAAAGTAGGAAAAAGGCATTGAGGACGCTGTAAATCATTAAGGCTGCTCTGTTTGCGGCGCAATGCAGCCCCTCGGCTGCGGTTAATCGTTAGGCGTTGCATGGCTGTGCCTGCTAACACTGACCAATATGCAAATTCAAATCGGAAAATACAAGTAACAGACCATGCACAGAAATATTTTAGTAGCGACCACACTTTTGCTTGCGGCCAGTCAAGCAGGTGCGCAGGCCTTAGAGCACACCTTAGTTACCGGTACGTATGCGCCGCTTGCGGAGCTCACGGCATCAGTGTCGGTGATAGAACAGACAGATATTCAAAAGCTTAACAAACGATCGATAGCGGAGATTCTGCAAACTATTCCGGGTCTATTGGTCGAGCGGCAGGGCGGGCCGGGTGGTCTGACCGCTGTATCCATTCGCGGAGCGGAATCCAATTTTACGCTGGTGCTGCTTGACGGTGTGCCGGTTAATGACCCAACAAATACCCGCGGTGGCGGTTTTGATTTTGCCAACCTCAATCCGTCTCTGGTAGAGCGAATTGAAGTGATTAGAGGTTCGCAGTCAGCCATTTATGGCTCGGATGCATTGGCGGGCGTTATTAATATACTGACTCGTCAACCGACGGCCGGACATAGCGCCGATCTTGGTGCCGAGTTAGGCGAAGACGGATTTGAAAACTATACTGTTGGCGCCAGGGGCGCAGGTAATAGCTGGGATTACTCTATCGGTTTTGCCTCCCGGGACGATGGTGAACCCGTTCCAGGCAGTACCCGCGACAGCGATAACGCCAACCTCAGGTTAGGCTGGAATCCTGCTCCCGGTCACCGACTGGAATTTGGCTATCGTTACCTGGACGGCCAGCGAAGCAGTTATCCCGAGCAGAGCGGCGGCCCTGAGTATGCAGTGTCAAATGCTCTTGATAGTAGCGAGTATCGTGATCAGGTATTTGCCCTGGCGTGGAAATCCCAGCTAAACAAGGCGTGGCAAAGCAGCGTCACCATGGACCGGTTCTCTCATGAAGATGATTATGCATCGCCGGGAATATCTCCCTATTTAGAGGTGCCTCCCAATGGTGCGGATAGCGACTTTCAGCAGGACCGCCTGCGCTGGGTAAATACGCTGTCTGTCACAAACGGAATTGAACTTAACCTGGGGGCTGACTACAGGGATGAAGAGGCCGAAAGTGATGGCTATCTTGAATACTTTGGCGTCCTGCTGCCCGCTGATTTTGCACTCCAGCGCAATACTGCGGGCTTGTTCGCCAATGTAACGACTCCAACTAACAAGATATGGCTTTTGCAGGGTACGGCGCGTTATGACGACCCAGATGGTTACGACGCTCAAACGACTGTGAGTCTTGGTGCGCGTTACCGCCTTAGCGATACGGTGTCAGCCAGCGCGAACTGGGGCGAGGCATTCAAGCTCCCAAGTTTCTCTGCGCTGGGAAATCCCTTGGTTGGTAACCCTGAGCTTAGACCCGAGACTGCAGCTAACTGGGATATTGGGCTTGCCTGGTCGGTCAATACTGAGTTACGAATGGCGGCAACGGGCTTCTTCAATGACTTCGAAAACCTGGTGGATTTTGACAGTGAGACCTTTCGCAACGTCAATCGAAAAAACGTGAAGACCAGTGGCGTTGAGCTGGAGTTTGGGTGGCAGGTCAAGCCGCAATTGAGGGTGCGAGGGCAGCTGACCTATACCGATATCGAAGTGAAGGGTGAGGACAGCATACTCACCGGTCGACCGGAGTGGGTTGCGTCGGCAACTGCAAACTGGCAATTTTCCGAGCGCTGGGACACCGTTCTGGACTATCGTTATAGTGGAGAACAGTGGTCTACTTCCCGTTATGCCGGCAGTGAGGAGTCGCGTCTGCTCGATGCATTTCATCGTCTGGACTGGAGTTTGCAATGGTCGGTAGTGCCCCAGTGGCAGCTTCGCCTGACGGTCGATAACCTGCTTAACGAGGACTACCAGAACTCAATTGGTTTTCCCGCGCCAGGGAGAAGTATCCGCTTTGGCTTATATTACGGCGTATAATTCAAATGCCGAACACAAGAGTACAATGAAATGACTGCAAAACTACTTATCTTGCCACTTCTGCTTGCGCTTCACGGCTGCACCACAGACGCTGTCGTTGACGCTTCAGAATGCGTCAATGCCTTGAGTGCCCAGGAACAGGCCGAAGGCTGGCGCTTGCTGTTTGCTGGCGATTCACTTGAGCAGTGGCGCAGCTATGATGAGGATGAAGTCAACGGTGGCTGGGCTAACGAAAACGGCTGCCTGACGCGGGTCGCCTGGGGCGGCGATATTATTAGTCGCGAGCAATTTGCTGATTTCGAATTGAAGCTTGATTGGCGTATCAGTGACTCCGGAAATAGCGGCATCTTTATTCGCGGGGATGAAAGCGAGAGTTCTATTCATCACACGGGATATGAAATGCAGGTGTTGGACAACGTAGGGCATAGTGATTCAAAAGACCCTTCGCACAGAGCGGGCGCCCTATACGATATGTTCATTCCCGATCACGATACTAGCAAGCCTGTAGGCTACTGGAATCAGGTACATATCATTGCTGCTGGGCCGAATGTGGAATTTTGGTTAAACGGGCGGCAAACGGCAAACTTCAGTCAGGGTAGTCCCGAATGGAAGGCCATGTACGCCCAGAGCAAGTTTACCAGTCGCCCTCGCTACGGGTCTTTGCTGCAAGGGCATATAGGCTTTCAGGATCATTTTGACAAAGTCTGGTACAGAAATATTCGTATTTTAGAAAAGTGATTTTTCTCAGCCAGGCCAGCACTAACGTTTTACTTTAAATTCCGATGCCTGCAAGTCCCAGGTAGAGTCTGAGTTGCCTCGCTTGCGCAGTTCAAACTTTTGCACTTTTTGGGTGGGCGTATAGGGCAGCTCCTCGACGAAGTCGAGATATCTGGGAACAAAGAAATAGGGTGCTCTGTCGTTGATGAACTGACAGATTTGTTCGGCACTCAGGTCACTGCCAGCGGCTCTTATGACGTTCAGCTTCAACTCGTCTTCACTGTCGATTTCTTTGCTGGGAATGCCAAAGGCAGCGACATCGGCAACCTCCGGATGACGGCGAGCCACGCTCTCAACTTCCAGAGTGGAAATGTTACGCCCGGCAAAACGCACCGCATCCTTTTTGCGATCGGTGAAAAAGTAAATGCTGGTTTCCGGATCCTTTCGCGCCATGTCACCGCTGAGAAACCAGTCACCCCTGAACGCTGCAGCAGTACCCTCGGGATTATCAAAATAACCGCTGAAAATGGTGTGCGGTTTCTTGGGGCGAATACATATTTCTCCGGGCTCTCCGGCCGTCACTTCATTGCCATCGTCATCACAGAGCTTCACGTCAATGTCTGCAACGGGACGGCCCAGTGCATATGTAGGCGTGCCCGCGGGGCACTCAAGTTGATTCATAATCATCATGCATTCGCTCATTCCCATGCCAGAAGAAATTAGCTCGAGGTTAAAGCGCTGTTCGAAGCTCTTCCAGATGTCTGGCGCTATCGGAACGATGAAAGCCTTGCGTAGAGTGTTGTTAGCGTCTTCAGGGCTTTCGGGAGCGTTCATCAGGAAGGATCCCATAGCGCCGATGCCAAAGGTCTGGGTAGCGCCAAAGCGATTGATCCGATGCCAATATTCTGACACTGAAAATTTATCTTCGATCACCAAAGTGATGCCATCGATCAGCGCGCGGTATACACAGGTAATCCATGCGCCTGCATTGTAAAGAGGCAGCGCGCAGTAGCAGATGTCGTCCGCTGCTGAGTCGTATTGTATTGATGCACCATCGACGATCGCGCGAATCCAGGCGTTGTAACTCTGCAACACGCCCTTGGACTTACCCGTGGTGCCCGATGTCCAGAGAATGGCACTGGTATCCCCATAATTCTGGTTGCTGTAGTCAGGGGTCAGGGGCTGTTTAGCAAGTAATTGTTGATAGGTCGCTGCTATTGGCAACGCGGTGTCCTCGCTGTCGCCGATCAATACAATTTGCGCCGATGGCAGGCGGTCTTGTATCTCCTGCAGTCTCGGCACGAACTTCTGTTCAGTAACGATTACTGTTGGCTTGCTGCCAGAAATTGCTTCCAGTAGCCACTCGCCCCGATAATCTGCATTGATGGGCACCCAAACGGCGGACAGTTTATTAGTCGCAAGCGTCAGGAGTACGAGTTCCGGGCGATTGGCTAACAACAGCACGACTCTGTCGCCCCTGGCGACACCGAGTTCGGCGAGCCCTGCAGCTAGCCTGTTAGTTTGCTCTTCAGCTTCTGCAAAGCTGGTGGAACTGGACTCGGTGACAAGAAAGGGTCTGTGCGGACAATCTTTGGCCTGCTCCATGAGGATTTTTCCAAATAAACGATCCTCATTGCGCTCCAGTTTCAGTCTCATGGCACCCTGTCCCAGTAGTTACTTTTCTAAAGTATATCGAAAGGGTGGTCGCAGATCAGTGGTCGAACGGCTGGCGGAATGAAAAAATCGCTTGCCGTTCAACTATATGGTTGTTCAAGTGGGGGTTGGTGCTTGTCCAGCTTTACATCCCCAGCTACTCTGGACGTTTTGTACACGTTTGAATACAGGAAAAACCATGCGCGCAGCTCTGCTCGAAGAAGCCCGAAAACCGTTAAAGGTTCGCAATGATATCGATATCATAGACCCCCGAGTTGGAGAGGTCAGGGTCAACGTTAAGTATTGTGGCCTGTGCAACTCGGATTTAGGTTTTGTGACCGGTAAGGCCCCATTGATGGGGTTACAGGTGCCGGGGCACGAAGCATCGGGTGTGGTGGAGTCGCTGGGCCCGGGTGTTACTCATCTGGAGGTCGGTGATCATGTGGTGCTGACGCCGGCGCCCCCTTGCGGCCAGTGCTATTACTGTCAGCGAGACCAGCAAAATTTATGCACTAACGCGATGGGCATACTTACGGGAACGCTGCCCGACGGTAGCACGGGTCTATCATTAAATGGCGAACAGGTGTTCAGGGGTTGTGGTATTGGTGCTCTTGCCGAGTACGTCACATTGCCTGCGACGGGCGCGATCAAAATTGATAAAGACATTCCCCTGGATGTGGCCTGTGTGATCGGATGTGCGCTGCAAACTGGCGTAGGCGCGGTTCTCAATACCGCCGAGATGGAAGCGGGGGCCACCTGCGTTGTGCTGGGGCTGGGCGGCATCGGAATGGCTGCGATACAGGGGGCACGCATTGCCGGAGCTTCCGTCATTATCGCCTCCGACCCGGTCGCCGAGCGACGAGACAAAGCCATTGGGTTTGGAGCGACTCATGTGGTCGACCCGGTTAACGAGGATATCAATGCGCTGGTGATGACACTCACGGCTGCCATTGGCGTGGACTATGCGTTTGAAGCCGCGGGTAAGGCGGCATTGATTGAGCAGGGGATTCAAATGACTCGAATGGGAGGAACCACGGTCATTGTTGGCTCGCCCGCCATCGAAGAAAACCTGACTATTCCCAACGTCGTGTTGTTTCAGGCCCTGGAAAAGAAGCTTTGTGGCTGCCTGCTGGGGTCCAGTAATTCCCTGTTTGAGATCCCGCGGTTGCTGCGTCTCTGGCGTCAGGGACTGTTGGATATGGAAGGCATGATTACCGGGCGGCGCCCTTTGGAGGAGATCAACGAGGGCTTTAAAGACCTGGAAGAAAGCCGCGGTATCCGCACCGTCATAGAAATCTAGAGCGGCATAAAGCGTGTGGCCTAGGCTAATCCCAAAAAGGCTTCTTTTACTTTCAGCTTATGCAGCTTCTCGCTGGCGTTACGTGGTAAAGGTTCGGTAGCAAACTCGATGACCCGTGGCACCTTATAAGTCGCTAGCCGCGCAGTGAGAAAGGCGCGCAATTCGGACTCCTCGAGGTTTTCCTCAGGGTCCAGGTAAGCGACCAGCACCAGTTCTTCGCCCATAGCTTGATCGGGCTCACCGAATACGACGACTTCCCGCACTTCAGGGCGCTCGTAGGCAGCTTGTTCAATTTCTCCCGGGTAGATGTTTTCCCCACCACGAATGACGATCTCCTTGATTCTTCCGGTGATGTAGAGATAGCCATCTTCATCGAGCATGCCGATGTCACCTGTCTTCATCCAGCCGTCTTCGCTGAACGTTGCAGCATTGGCGTCTGGCTTTTCCCAGTATCCCGGTGTGCAACTGACTCCTCGCATTTCTATTTCTCCGGGTTGCCCATCGGACAGTACCGTGCCGTCGGCAGCCACGAAGCGCATATCCATAATCGGTGAAGGAATGCCGGCGGCATCCGGTTTATAGTCGAACAGGGCGCCACTCATTGTCGCTCCAACTGCCATGGTTTCAGTCATGCCATATCCCGCTGAACTGCTGGGCGCACTGACGCGAGATCGAATCAGCTCGGGCAGTCCGGCTGGCGTTGCTGCGCCTGCTGCGCTGATGCGCATCAATGACTCGGTATTGTACTGTTGATAGTCGGGGTGACTCAGCAGATCCTGCAAAATGGCAGGTACAGTAGACAGCCCGGTCACTTTTTCCTGATCGATTAGTTTAAGCGCTTCGGTGCTGTCCCACTTGTACATCATGATGACTTTTTGACCCATTGCGATGGGGAGATAAAAGCCGCCCAGTAGACCGGTAGCGTGGAACAGCGGTACGGTCAGCATCGGCGTTTCCCTGTCGGCGCCGCCGCGATACTCGCGGGGACCGCCTTCGAATTCCGCGACCAATAGCCCGAGAAACATCATGTTCATCAAGGCCTGTCCGATTGCAGCGTGTTTGTGCAAAACCCCCTTGGGAAAACCGGTGCTGCCGGAGGTGTACAGAATTAGCGCGCTGTCTTCGGGGGCAACTGCAACCGGCGTGTAAGACTGGTCTTGGCCAGCGGTCAAAATATCCTTAAAAAGTGCTACGTTTGCCGACGCTAAAAACTCATCTGAGGCATGCACTACAATCGCTGCCAGGTTCAAAGTATCAAACGTAGTCTCGATAAGCCTAAATCGCGCTTCATCGCAAATAAGCAGCTTGGCACCGCAGTCAGTAATCGCATACTCCAGTTCCTCACTTTTCCCCCAACTGTTGATTGGCACGACGATTGCGCCGATCAGGGTCGCAGCGCTATAGGTAATCATCCACTCCACATTGTTGCGCATGGCAATAGCAACTCGATCGCCTTTGTTTATTTTGAATTCGCTTTGCAACTGGCTTGCCAGTGCGTCTACAGCCTGGAACAGGCGATTATAGGTAAAACGTTTTCCGTCATAGACCAGGAACTCCAACTCGCCGTGATTGCGGGCATTGTTCAGTATCTCTATCGCTGTTTTAGGTGCATGCTTGTAGGCGCGATAGCTAAGGCCATTAAGGCTAAGCTCTTCTACCTCAAAAAATGCGCCTGCAGCAGTAAGCTCTGCTTTTTTGGCTTTTATTGCACTGCCTGAAACGGACATTTTGCTCAACCTCTGGAACATCATGGTATTTATAGTAACTATACGCTGGAATCTCAGCCGGAAAAGCCCCGGTTGGTTCACCAGGCGACGTAATACAAGGAATTGAACCCGCCATGGCCTTCTCAAGCAGCAGCGGGTTATTGAGTCTGCGTCAGGCGACAATCTCCGCTAAAGTGTTCGTCCACCAATGAACAGACCGCTTAATTTGGAGCGAACCTATGGCAATGCCGAATGATGTTGGAATTATTGACCTTATGCTGATGATCCCGAGTGCAGAGCAGAGTCATTGGTACGACTACATGAAGCCACTGTTTCTTGATAGCGATAGCCGTGATGTGTTCAGTATGCCTGCGCAATACATGTTTAACGTCCCAGATCTGAAAAATATTGAGGATGGACGAGCGTATACCCTGGCACAAATGGATCAGCATGGGATTTCACGCGCCATGGTCGGCATATCCGGTGATCCCGGTTTGATTCACGAGCAAGCGGTAGCCGAGCACCCTGATCGTTTCTTTGCTTCCTACGAAGCGAATCCCAATCTGGCGATGGATGAAGTACGTAAAATTCGGCGCCTCAAGCAAGAATTCGATATCAAGGCGGTAACGGCATTTCCATCGGGTCTTTGCCCACAGGTTCCCATTAATGACAAACGCTGGTATCCCATTTATACCACTTGTATTGACCTGGATATCCCCTTTTGCCCCTGCGTGGGTGTGCCCGGTCCGCGATTGCCAATGGAACCGCAGAAAGTGGAGCACCTGGATGAGGTTTGCTGGTTTTTCCCGGAACTGAAGGTGGTAATGCGCCATGGCGGCGAACCTTGGACAGAGCTGGCCTGGAAGTTAATGTTGAAGTACCCGAACCTGAATTATATGACCAGCGCGTTTGCGCCTAAATACTATCCCAAGGACATTATAGAATTTGCCAATACGCGGGGCTCTGACCAGGTGATGTACGCGGGTTACTTTCCGATGGGGATTTCGCTAGAGCGGATTTTCGAGGATATGCCAAACGTCCCTTTGCGGGATGATGTTTGGCCTAAATTTCTTCGCGATAATGCCCAGCGAGTGTTCAAATTGGATCAATAGAGCGACGCTATATGCCAGGAATATGGGCAGCTATCTAGGTGATACGGGCGCGCGTTTAGCCTGCGCTGACTTTTGCAAGTTGCTCCATCATATTGTCGAAGTCCCAGTGGGCTCCCATGCGCACGATTAGGCCTTCTTCGTTGACTTCATATACTGCCAGCATGTCACATTCGGTGAAATTACCGTCGCCCAGGTCGTTTCGCGCTACCTGCGCGACGCAGCAATGGTAATCGCCGCTGGTCCACCGTTTGTCCGCCCGAATTTCTATATTGGCTTTGCCGATAACCGTGTCCCAGAAACGCTCGATGGCTGCCTTGCCCTGATGGCCGTTGCCTGCTGGGTCCATGGGCGATTTGCCCACCGGATCAGATACCACTGCGTCCTCGGTGTAGAGCGCTAGCCAGCCTTCTTTATTGCCTTCCATAGCGTACTGAATGGACTTTTTGTTTGCTTCAACGGCAAGATGCGGTGTGTCTGTCATGGTGACCTCTGTGCAGTGGTGCGAAAACATCGATCAAATAGTGTCTTACTTCAGTGCACCAGAAGTAAAGACGCATTGTTAAACCAACCCTTGAATAGTTGGCATCTGCGAAGGCGCGCAGCGGGTTAGTTGGATAATATGAGAGCCCTAAGTTCAGATAGACCACTCGGCAGGTAGCCGTTATTTGCCTGCGCAAATGCCCCGGGTATAAGACCTGGTAATGGAGATTCCATGCACTTGGCTTTCAGTTCGATGAATACACCAAGCGACCCCCATCCTGCTGATCTGGCATGTTTACTGGAGGAGCGCGGATTCGAGTCTCTTTGGTATGGAGAACACAGCCACATTCCTTGCTCAAGAGCCACGCCTTATCCCCCTGGGGGGGATATGCCCGACCCCTATAAAAATATGATGGATCCATATCTGTCGCTGATGACAGCCGCCAATGCCACCACCACGCTGAAACTGGGTACCGGAATTGCCTTGTTGATGGAGCGCGATATTTTCGCCCAGGCAAAAACGATAGCGACCCTGGATCGCCTGTCTGGCGGTAGGGTGATCGTTGGTACCGGCGTTGGCTGGAATCAGGAAGAGTATGAAAACGCCAACACCCATCCCTTCAACAAACGGTATGCCGTGTTACGCGAGACAGTGGAAGCTACCCGCATACTCTGGAGTCAACCAGAGGCGGGTTACAAAGGAAAATACATAGCATTTGATCCCGTGTGGGCGAATCCAAAGCCGCTGCAGCAGGGCGGACCGAAAGTGTTCCTGGGTGCAATGGGGCCGTTGGGGCGAAAGCACGCTGCCTCGTGGGCAGATGGCTGGTATCCAGTGGACGTCGCAATGGGTGATGTGGCAAAAACCGTGGAGTCTTTTAGAGAAGAAGTAAAGCAGGCAGGCCGCGATCCAGCCGATATAGACATTAATATTCAGATCATGGATACCGGTAACCTGGACAAGCTCAAAGAGTATCGAGACATGGGTATTGAGCGAGCAACAATAGGCGTGTCTATGGATCTCTGGGACAAGCCGGAGGCTATGCTGCCAATGATTGATGAGTACGCGAAAGTCATTCCCGAATTGGCACGATAGCAAGGAGGGGATTATGCAAAACTTGAGTGATGAACAGTTACGCGCGACGGCGGACAAATTAATCGCCGCGCATCGACAGGCGGCCATCGACAATAACTGGCTGTTTTTTGTGGACGAGCTCTATGCGGTTGACTGTGTGTACAGCTGCCAATATGCCGGTGTTATGGAGGTGGTGGCCGACGGTATCGATGAGATCAAGGCGACCCATTACGGCCGCGACATGCAGGTTGGATGGGAGGGCTGGAGTTTCCCTTATGAGGGGGTCTACACAGGTAGCGACAATCGCCTGGTGACTCACTGGCTTAATCGGGGCCCCGGCAAGCGTGCAGATGGAAGCTATTACCAGACCCCGGGAGTATCCTTTATCCAGCTTAATGAGGAAGCCAGAATTTGTCGCCAATTCGACATGTTCGATCTGGCCCACCAGATGAAGCTATGCGACGAGTTGGAAAATGCAGGTCTGTTGTCAGTGCAGTTGAAGCAGCAATGGGTGATTCCGATGAAACTGAAACTAGAGACACAGTTGGCGAGTAATCGATGAGTTATCAAAGAGTCGTGCTGAAGGCTTTCGGTGGGCCAGAAAATCTTGAGCTGGAAGAGCTTAAGGATTTGCCGGAGCCTGCTGCGGGGCAGCTTAGAGTCAAGGTGCTGACTGCCGGCACCGGTTTTACCGATACCATTATCCGCCAAGGTCAATATGTCGATGTGAAAGACAAACCGCCGTTCACCCCAGGCTATGACTGGTTTGGCGTTGTAGACAAACTGGGGGAGGGTGTCACGCAGTTCGAAGTAGGCCAGCATGTTGCTGATATGCCAGTGATAGGCGGTTATACCCAGTACCTGTGCGCAGACGCAGAGCAGGTGGTGCCGGCGCCTGATGGGCTGGACCCGACGCAGGCAGTGGCGATGATTCTCTCCTATACCACCGCCTACCAAATGCTGACTCGCATTCGCACGTTAGAGCCCGGTACTACTTGCCTGGTGCATGCTGCTGGTGGTGCGGTTGGGACCGCGCTACTGGAGTTAGGCCGAGAAATGGGGCTGGTTATGTATGGCACGGCATCACAAGGCAAGCACGATTTAATCCGACATTTTGAAGCGACACCAATTGACTACAAGACCGAAGATTTTCAGCAACGAATTATGGCTGAAACAGGGGGTAAAGGCGTCGATGTCGTTTTCGACACGATAGGTGGTAAGAACTGGTCGCGCTCGTATCGCTGTCTGGATAGGGGCGGCATGCTCATTGCTTTCGGCGCACTGCAGGTCACTACGGGCGAGGAGGGTATACCTTCGCTGCTGTGGAGTTTTGCCAAGTTACTGGCAGGTTGGAAGCTGATTCCCGATGGGCGGGCCAGCACCTTCTACAATATCCACAGTCGCAGGAAAAAGCTGCCGGCTGAATTTAAGCAGGACGTTTCTGCGCTTTTTGCCATGCTCAAGGCGGGCAAGCTCAATCCAGCGATTGCCGATGTAGTTCCTCTGTCGCAGATTCGCAGCGTGCATGAACGCATCGACAAAGCCCAGATTGCCGGCAAGGTAATCTTGCGCTGCGATTAATTTATTTGGAGTGGGGGTGTCTTTATGTCATCGGTAGACGAGAACAAGCGATTAACGCGGATTTTTTTTGAGGCGATGCAGCGGGGAGACGGAGATGCGATCGCTGATGCCTATGCTGAAGATGGCCGCGTTGTAACCATGGGAAATACACTGATTTCGGGAAGTCGCAGCAAAGAAGAGATTCGCGGCTTCGCTGGCGGTGTGTTGGAGGCGTTTCCAGATGGGCTGGTCTTTACCGTCCTCAACATGACAGCTGAGCACGATCGGGTGGCTGTAGAAGCAACGTCTACGGGCACTCATGCATCAGGGCAGGCTTATAGTAACCACTATCACTTTTTATTTACCTGGCGCGACGGGCAGTTGCTGGAGTTGAAAGAATTTATGGATACAGAACATGCCACCGATGTGCTCTGCGGCGGTGCTCGGCCGAATTAGCGCAAGCGTTAAAATCTGGCTTTGAAGTATTAACGAGTCAACATCGTTACGCCCACTGATCTGCGGGCATTGCTTGTGTTGGTAATTGCCGTTTACACAGCCGCAGATTGCGACCGCATAAACGGCTAAGGTTCTGCTTAAGCTGCCTGTTCGCCGCTTTTTACTTCAGGATCAAACGTAATAGGCATGCACTTGATGCCAGCCACAAGATTAGACCGGGTGTATTCGACTTTTCCCGCTAACTTGGGGTGACGCATTCTGGGAATGATTTCTTCGAACATAACGCGCATTTCCAGTCTCGCCAGGTGGGTGCCAAGACAGAAATGCTGTCCTACGCCGAATGCGCGATGCTGATTGTAAAGGTCTGGCATGCGTTCAGCGCGTCGCACATCGAATTCCATAGCATCGTCACCGAAGACCCCTTCATCATGATTCACTGTGTGATAGTGCATGATGATTTTGGCGCCTTTTTTTATCTGATGACCATTGATCTCAGTGTCTTCCATCGCCGTTCGGCGCATCAGGATAAATGCGGTGTTGTAGCGCAGCATTTCTTCACAGGCGCCTGGAATTTTGTCGGGATTTTCGACCAGGTATTCCAGTTGGTCAGGGTGCTCCATTAACATGCGCATGCCGTGAGTGGTTACGGTGCGTGTAGATTCATTCCCCGCTGCAATTAGCATCAGGAAAAACCAGACAAACTCGTCTTCGCTGAGGCCTTCTTCTCGCTCTGTGCCGCGAAGCAAGGCGCCAATGATGTCGTCTTTAGGATTTTCCTGGTGTTGTGCGGACAACTTCATGGCGTACTCAATCACCTTGAAGGAGGCCATTTCAGCCGCTTCCTTATCAACGGCAAGAGAAGAGTCCTGATTGAACATCATGGTGTTCGTCCACTCAAAGAAGTCCTTGCGGTCTTCAGCTGGAATACCGCAGAGCTCTAGAATGGCAAGCAGGGGAAGTTCTGCAGCGACTTCTTCAACGAACTCGCACTCACCGCGAGCAGCCACTGCATCTACAATGTTTTTTGCATGCTCTCGAAATCGGGCTTCATAGGAATCTACAGCGCGCGGAGTGAATGTTGCTCGCACGATTTTTCGCGATTTAAGTTGTCGCGGTGGGTCCATGTTAATAGTCATGTTGCTATGAATTGCTTGTATGTCTTCCGGGCTATGTTCGTCCGCCAACGCCGTCCGTTCTTCACTGGAAAATAAAGTGGGGTTCTTGGATATCGCGTCGATCTCTTTACGGCCGGTCACAAGCCAGTAGGGCACGCCCATGGTGGTGTCTTCCATGTAATGAATGGGGCCGGATTGACGAATCCGTGCCAATTCATCGTAGGGCATACCATTGGCGTAGGTATCGGGGTCAATCATGTTCTGAAAATTGGCAAACGGACATTCGCTCATGAAGAAGACTCTTGTTAGCTGGGTTGTGGTCCTACTATAGACTAATAGGCATTAGTTTCAAGCCCTCAAGCATAGAAGCGGATGACGTTGCCCAAGGGCCGGTTTAGCGGCGGGTCCGGTTGTCCCTTGGGGCTGTGCCGAAGTGCTTTTTGTAAGCTCGAGTGAAGTGGCTGTGGTCACAAAAGCCGGTGTCTATGGCAATTGTGCCTATGGCTTTATCGCTGGTGACTAGCAGCTTGTGAGCATGTTGCAGACGTACTTCATTGAGGTACTGGTGTGGCGTCTTATCAAGATGCTTGCGAAAGCGCCGCTCCAGTGCGCTGATGGACAAGTTGCTGGCCCTGGCAAGGTCGGCAATTGAGATCTCAGCGGCAAAATGTTGACGAATGTAGTTAATGGGCGCACTGAGTTCTCGAAACGGGATCGCCTTGTCTTCAGAGCGGTTCAAATGGCGGCTGATGGCAAAAGAGCCAATGATGTCGTCGGCGCTGTTATAAATCGGCCATTTAGAGGTGAGAAACCATTCAACGGATGCTGCGCCGCCAATCAGTTCCAATCGATCAGTGATAACCACACCTTTTAACGCACTATCGTCATCAGACCGATAGCGCTCAGCCATATCGGTTGGAGCAAGGTCATAATCTGTTTTGCCGTTGAGAGCGCTAGAGTCTTGAAAGCCAAAACGTTGGCAGAACAGGCTATTACCGTAAGTGAAGCGCCCTGATCGGTCTTTTACCCAGGCATGGGTGTCGGGTATCAAGTCCAGCGTGGCAAAGCTTTGTGCAAGGCCAGACAGGGAATTGAACACTAATTTTGTCATTTTGTGGCACTCGCGCCGAATTTATACTAACTATAACGGAAATCTTGCAAGAAATACGGCCTCGGTAATAGGATGATTGAGCAATAAGACACAGGCGAACGCTGCTGTAAGCTGTCAATAATAAAACAACATAGGTTGGGAGCGACGCGTGGCTAAAGTGCGAATGGGAATGGTCGGTGGAGGCGAGGGCGCTTTCATTGGCGGCATTCACCGCATGGCCGCCGCGATGGATGGCGAGATCGAATTAGTCTGCGGCGCTTTTAGCGGTGACCCGGAGCGTTCAGCGCGGTCGGGCGCGATGCTCTATTTAGAGCCGGAACGGGTCTACGGCGATTATCGGCAGATGATGTCGGCGGAAGCAGCGCTGCCGGCAGACCAACGCATGCAGTTTGTCGCTATTGTGACACCCAATGATCTGCACTTTCCCGTTGCGGAGGCCGCATTAGGGGCCGGTTTTCACGTATTGAGTGACAAGCCCGCGACCCTTAGCCTCGCTCAGGCGCTGCAGTTGCGCGAGCGAGTCAGAGACTCAGGACTGCTCTACGGTCTGACCCACACTTACACAGGCTACCCTTTGGTGAAAGAAGCACGTGAGCGAATTTCACGCGGGGAACTGGGCAAGATTCGCAAAGTCGTTGTTGAATATACACAGGGGTGGTTGGCTGACCGTCAGGAAGACCTTGGTAACAAACAGGCGTCGTGGCGACTCAATCCGGCCCAGGCCGGTGTTAGCAGTTGTATGGGCGACATTGGGGTGCATGCGGCAAACCTGGCTGAGTACGTCAGCGGTCTGAACATTACCGAAGTTTGCGCCGATCTAAGTGCCTTTGTTGAAGGACGGGAACTCGATGATGACGGCTCTATTTTGCTGCGGCTAGAGCGGGGAGCAAAAGGCGTGTTGATGGCAAGCCAGGTCTGTGTGGGTGAAGAGAATGCCCTGAGCTTGCGCATTTATGGCGAAAACGGGGGGCTAGAGTGGCGGCAGCAGGAGCCCAACACACTGTGGCTCAAATGGGCTGACCGGCCAACGGAAATGCTGCGAACTGGTGGTGCCTACCTGGGTGACCCGGCGGGCGTTAATACCCGAACCCCTATGGGGCATCCCGAGGGTTACCTTGAAGCTTTCGCCAATGTGTACATGGCTTTTACTGCGCAGATAAGGGCTCACGAGGCCGGGTCGGATGAAAATCTTCGCTCCAGGGATTGCCCGGGTATTGAGGAAGCGGTGCGGGGAATGAACTTTATCGAACTGGCAGTCACTGCAAGTGGCAGTGATATCAAGTGGCATAAATTTGAACAGCACTGAACTGATGCAAGAGGATGCACAATGTCGATGATGAAAGGTCCGGCAATATTTCTGGCTCAATTTGTAGGCGCTCAAGCCCCCTTCAATAGTCTTGCGGGTATGGCGAAGTGGGCGGGTGATCTCGGTTATAGAGGCGTTCAGGTTCCCACGTGGGAAACCGGATTAATAGATCTGCAACTTGCAGCTCAAAGCCAGGACTACTGCGATGAGCTAAAAGGTGTTTGTGCCGAGGGTGGTGTTGAGATTACCGAACTGTCTACCCACTTGCAGGGGCAGCTGGTGGCAGTGCATCCAGCGTACGACGAACTGTTTGATGGCTTTGCCCCCGATTCATGCAAGGGTAAGCCTGCTGCGCGTCAGGAGTGGGCAGTGCAGCAGTTGATGCTGGCGGCAAAGGCCAGCAAAAATTTGGGCCTTGATGCCCATGCCACGTTCTCGGGGGCATTGTTGTGGCACACAATGTATCCCTGGCCGCAAAGACCTGACGGACTTGTTGAAACCGGCTTTGCCGAGCTGGCGGAACGCTGGCTGCCGATTCTCAACGCGTTTGACGACGCTGGTGTTGATCTTTGCTATGAAATTCATCCGGGAGAAGACTTGCACGATGGCGTCAGTTTTGAGCGTTTTCTTGAAGCCACCGGCAATCACACACGCTGCAATATTCTTTATGACCCCAGTCATTTCCTGTTGCAACAGCTAGACTACGTGCAGTTCATCGACTTTTACCATGAGCACATAAAGATGTTTCACGTAAAGGATGCTGAATTCAATCCAAGCGGCAGATCGGGCGTTTACGGAGGCTATCAAAAATGGAAAGATCGGCCTGGTCGTTTTCGCTCATTGGGAGATGGTCAGGTCGACTTTTCGCGAATATTCAGTCAGTTTGCCAAGTATGATTTCGAGGGCTGGGCGGTATTGGAATGGGAGTGCTGTTTAAAGCATCCGGAAGACGGCGCCAGGGAAGGGGTAGATTTCATTAACCGGCATATCATTCGAACAACCGACAAGGCCTTTGACGACTTTGCTGGTAGCGGAGCCGACCAGTCTGCCAATCGACGCATACTTGGTATTTAACTCAGGGACTCTAAAAGCAAAAATAAATCAGGAGAACAAAGTGAGCGAACAAACGATTGACCGCAAGCGCCTTTACTACGTAGGCAATCTTTCCATTTTTATGATTGGACTCGGCTTTGCTGTCAGGGCAAATATCGCACCCAATCTGCAGGCTGATATCTACGACAAAATCGATCTGGCCAATTCCGCGTCTATGGTGGGCGAAGCCCTGGGAATTACCTTCACGGGCTTTGCACTGACTTTGCTGTTTGGCAGTGCACTGGTTGACCTGATAGGCATGAAGCGCATGTTATTGCTGTCAGCTATCGGTTACGTGGCGGGCTCGGTTGGTTTGTTTGCTGCGACCATGATGCCTGTAGGGCCCTCTGTTGAAACGGTGGTGCTGGTCAGTTTGCTGCTCACTGGTTTGGGGTGGGGCGCCGTTGAGGCGGCATCTAATCCCATGGTGGCAGCGCTTTATCCTGAAGAAAAAACCCATCGCCTGAATATACTGCACGCATGGTGGCCTGCCGGTATCGTAGTGGGCGGGCTGCTGGGAGTCTCAATCGGCGCAGCGGATTTGCCCTGGGAGATTAATATGTTTGTGCTACTGATCCCCGCGTTGGTCCTTGCCGCCATGGTAGCCACCGCAAGCTTCCCCCAGACCGAGCGCGTTGCTTCTGGAGTGAGTTATGGTGAAATGTTTACTGAGCTATTCAAACGCCCCCTGTTCTGGGTGTTTTGGGCTTGCATGTTTCTCACCGCGTCCGCTGAGCTCGCACCCGGACAATGGGTGAATATCGCGCTATCCAATATTGTGGGTATGCAGGGGATTTTGCTACTAGTCTATGTGAGTGCGCTGATGTTTGTGATGAGGCACTTTGCCGGCCCCATTGTTAAACGTATCTCTTCCGTTGGGCTGATGTTTGTCAGCTGCGTTGCAGCGGGCGTTGGCTTGTACCTGTTAAGCCTCGCGACAACGCCCTTACTCGCCTTTGCCGCTGCGACTGTATGGGGAATGGGCGTCTGCTACTTGTGGCCTACCATGCTGGCCATTGTGTCGGAACGCTTTCCCCGAGGGGGCGCAGTCGCGTTGGGACTGATGGGGTTTGCAGGCGGCATGGCAATCCAGTTTGTGCTCCCTAAAATGGGCGCTATTTTTGATACTGCAAAAGCGCAAGCGGCTGGTGGGGCAGACAAGCTGGCTGGACTATCGCCGCAAGCGATGGACGAAGTCATCCGCTATGCATCGGTAGAGTCCTTTCAATCCGTCGCCATAGTGCCCCTGTTGTTGTTGCCGGTATTCGGCATCATTTGGCTGTACGATCGAAAAAAGGGTTTATATCAGAGCGGGGCGAGCGCTGACTCTGAAGCAAGTTGAGAACTGGCGCATGAATACAAAGATTGGAATGAATATGCTGCTTTGGGGCATAGAGACGACGCCTCGTAGCATTCCCATTTTTGAGGGTTTGGCGGAAGCAGGTTTTGATGGCGTTGAAATCCCCCTGGTGGGGCAGTCAGAACAACAGCTCAAAGAAATGGCGGCAGCATGCGATAGCCTTGGGCTTGAGCGCACATCCTCTGCATTCGTAGGCCTGGACACGAATCCTGTTTCTTCTGACCCTGCCATCAGGAAGGCCGCTCTGGAGAACCTGATGCGAGCGATTGATGATGCCAATACTATCGGCTCAACGATGGTCATTGGCGGTCTCTATCAGGCACACAAGTATTTTACAGGCACTGCAGCGACCTCCGATGAATGGAACTGGTCTGCTGAGCACCTGCATGCGGCGGGTGAGTATGCGGCACAATCGGGGGTGAGCCTCGGATTGGAGTTTCTCAATCGGTTCGAAGTATTTCTGATATGCACCTCGGCAGATTGTAAACGCATGGTGGAACAAGTTGGATTAGATAACGTCGGTGTTCATTACGATACTCATCATGCGAATATCGAAGATCCCGCGCCTGAACTAGCACTCAATAATATAAAAGAGCAGCTGAATCATGTTCACCTTAGCGAGAGTCACCGGGGGAGCCTCGGTACTGGACAGGTGGACTGGGCCGCAAATTTCGCTGCGCTGAAGGCAATTGATTACTCGGGTTGGCTGGTCATTGAAGCTTTTGGTACTTCCGATTCTGAATTGGCAGGCGCTGCTAATGTTTGGCGCAATGCATTTTCCTCGCCCGAGGAAGTCTACCGCGAAGGCATTCGTTTCATAAAAGACTGGCTATAGAGCTGACGGAGGTTGGCAATGTTTTTATCTTTAAGAAGGTGGCTGATAGCGATAGCCGCAGGTCTTTACTTGTATTTTCTGCTGCCTGCAACAGCAGTGATGTTTTATGAATTGTATCACCTGACCGGGTTCGGACCGGTGTATTGGGGCTATTCTGCATTCAAAGCAGGCGGTTACTATTTCGGCGCATGGGACTATCAACTATTAAGTTGTGTGCTGGTAGCGCTGCTTATTGGCGCGGCACCCGCCGTTTTTCGCAGGAACAAGCCTAATGAACAGGCGTGAATTTCTGCAGTGTGCAGCGATACTGGTCAGTGGTGCCAGTGCCAGTCAATTGGGCGTCGCGTTAACGCAAGAACAGCAGGTCTATTTGGCCGCGGCTCCGGATTACAACCAAGGCGCAACCCGGCTCCTCAATGATGCTCAGCGCAAGACGATCGCGGCAATGTGCGAGATTGTGATACCCCGCACAGATACTCCAGGTGCAATCGACGCTGGCGTGCCCCGATTTATTGAATTGATGGCGACGGATTGGCTTAACGACGAGGAGAGGACTATTTTTCTTGCTGGTCTGGCTGACTTGGAAGCCAGTGTGGCCGCTGATTATGGTTCAAGCTTTGACGAGCTTGATGCTGCGCAGCAGTTGGCATTAATGGAAGACCTAGAGGCGAAGGCTTCGGAATCTTCCTGGTACGATTTTGCCAACACTCGGAGAGACTTTGTCAGCGATGCGCCTTTTATTTGCCAGCTGAAGGAGTTGACGATCTGGGGCTTCTTTACGTCTGAAAAAGGCGGTACTCAAGTATTGCGGTATAACGCTATGCCAATGTACTTCGACGGTGACGTCCCGCTTTCGCCAGATCAAAGCAGTTGGCTGACGCGACTAGAATGAAAAACTCAATCATAGAAAGCACCAACTTTGATTTTGATGCCGTGGTCGTTGGGTCGGGGATTTCCGGGGGCTGGGCTGCCAAAGAGCTGACGGAGAAAGGCCTCAAAGTGCTTGTTTTGGAGCGCGGTAAACCCTTGCAGCATGGCTCCGGCTATTTGGGGGAGCATGCCCCCGACTGGAAATTGCCGTATCAGGGTAAAAGGCCACGTGACCTATACGCCCAGGAATACAAGTGGAGCAGTAAGTCTGGCAGCATGAACGAGGCAAACCGGCAGTTCTGGAATAACGATAAAGATAATCCCTACGCAGACGACGAAGGCAAGCCGTTTATGTGGGCCAGGGCGGACGTGGTAGGCGGGCGATCGGTGCTATGGGGGAGGCAAAGCTATCGCTTCAGTGCACAGGATTTCAGGGCGAATGCGGACGATGGGCATGGTATTCCATGGCCTGTAGACTACGAGGAAATTGCTCCCTGGTATGGATACGTTGAAAAATTTATTGGTGTAAATGGCAGAAACGAAGGCTTGCCACAGTTACCTGATGGAGAGTTACAGAAGCCTATGCCATGGCACGCACTTGAAAAGACTATTGAGAGCAGGCTGAAAAAGAAAGCGCCAGACGTGACTCTAACGAATGCGAGAACCGCGATTCTGACAGAAGATTTGCCTGGTAGAAGCGCTTGTCATTATTGCGGCCCCTGTCCGCGTGGTTGCTCGACGGGCAGTTACTTTAGCTCACTAAGCTCTACACTGCCCGCTGCCAAAGCCACAGGTAACCTAACGATAAGAGCTAACTCACTGGTCGAAAAACTGGAGTATGACCCCGAGACAGGCAAGATTGCCAAGGTTCACGTGATCGATACAGTCTCCGGTGAAAGGCAAACCTATTCGGCAAGAATATTCTTTCTGTGCGCCTCTACTGTGGGCAGTACACAGATACTGATGAACTCGACCAGCGAGCGCTTTCCCAATGGTTTGGCAAATAGCAGCGGTGTACTGGGACACTACATGATGGACCACACCATCGGCGAAAGCGGGATGGGTTTGTTCCTCGATAACATGGACAGCTACTTCCATGGAAATCGACCTACCGGTTTATACATTCCTCGCTTTCGCAACGTGGATGGTCAGGACCCCGACGCCGATTTTGTACGCGGCTATGGCTTTCAAACCTATACATTGCGCATGGATTGGAGCACCGGCTTTAATGCCAAGGGCTTCGGCGCCAGCCTGAAAGAGGATTTGCGTAAGCCCGGGCCCTGGATATTTGTACTGTCCGGCTTTACCGAATGCCTGCCCTATGAAGACAATCGAATGTACCTCAGCAACAATAAGGTAGACCGCTTTGGCATTCCGCAGGTCGCCTTTGACTTTGAGTTCAAGGATAACGAGTACAAGCTGAGAGAAGATGCCCGCAAACAGGCTGATCGATTACTCAAAGCAGCTGGAGCAGTGGTGCCAGTGCCAGCAGGACGTAAAAATATGTCCATGCCCGGTGAAAGCATTCATGAGATGGGCACGGCGCGCATGGGTGATGATCCCAAACAGGCCGTGCTGAATAAATACAACCAGGCGCATGACGTACCTAATCTGTTTGTTACGGACGGATCCTTTATGACGTCGGCGTCTTGCGTTAACCCCTCTTTAACTTATATGGCATTTACCGCTCGCGCCTGTGAGTATGCCGTGAAGCAAATGGCCGAAGGCCATATTTGATAACGAAATGAGTGAATCATGTTAAAAAAAATACTGCTCGGTGTTGTGGTTTTGTTCGTCCTGTTTGTGGTGGCTTTTTATTTTGCATTGAAGTCCCAAGGCATTATTCCAAGGCCAGACTACGATTATAATGCCCCGGCGCTATCTGAATTTAGCCAGCCCGCTATTCTCGTGCTGAGTAAAGCCAATGGCTTCGTGCACGTCGACGCGCTTCCCGCCGGCGAAAAAATGCTTATCGATATTGCAAACAATAACGGCTGGGATATTTACACCACCGACAACGCGGCAACGCACAATGCGGAAGATCTCGCCAAATTCGATGTTGTGGTTTGGAATAATGTGTCGGGAGACGTGTTAACAGAAGACCAGCGCTCGGCAATGAAACAATGGATTGAGCAAGGTGGCGCCTGGATAGGGCTTCACGCATCGGGCGGCGACGTTTATTACAAATGGGACTGGTATGTGGACACATTAATTGGCGCGCAGTTTGCTGGCCATACTCAGTCACCGCAATTTCAAGATGCCGATGTGCTGGTGGCGGATCCCAGTGCTGACGTCACCTCGCATTTGCCAGCCCGCTGGGTTGTTCCAAACGAGGAGTGGTATGCCTTTGACGACAACCCCGCAGAGAAGGGCTATGAAATTCTTCTAACAATGGACAGCGAAAGTTATATAACCACCGGCGGCAATTTCCTCTGGCGCGACAATATGGATGGCGAGCATCCTATCGCCTGGCGCCACACACTAGGACAGGGCAGGGTGCTTTATTGCGCTATTGGGCACCAGGGCGCGACCTACAGCATTCCTGAGTTTCAACAGTTGATCACCAGCGCTATCCGTTGGGCAGGCAAGTTGTAGCCTCGTGGACTGACAGCCCGACTCAGACTATTAAAAGTATCGCCATACAAGGACATTACAATGACGCGTACCGTCTTGATCACTGGTTGTTCCAGCGGAATTGGCCGCAGTCTTGCCCTGGAGTTGCATAATCGCGGACTCAAGGTTTACGCCACAGCCCGTCGACCAGAAACGCTCGATGACCTGGAACAGCGCGGGCTGAAAATACTGGGACTGGATGTAAACGACGACGCCAGCATCGCTGCGGCAATGACTCAGGTTGAGTCTGATGTCGGACAACTTGATATGTTGGTGAACAACGCCGGCTTTTCGCAGGTTGGCGCTATCGTAGATTTACAGCGAGAGGACCTGCGGCAGCAGTATGAAACTAACGTGATTGCTCCCGTGGCTGTGACTCGCGCGGCTCTGCCTTTAATGCGTAAAGCGGTGGCTGCGAACGGCGCTGCAGACCTGGTTAACGTTGGCAGTATTGTCGGTCTCCTGACCACGCCATTTGCCGGTGCCTATTGTTCCAGTAAGGCCTGTGTACACTCAATTACAGACGCCTTGCGAATGGAGTTGGCGCCCTTCGGTATTCGCACCATTACTATTCAGCCCGGCGGCGTGCGTTCCTCTTTTGGGGATCATGCGGAGGAGGGGATGCGATTGCCCGAAGGTTCGGTTTATGAGCCGATGCAGGCGAGAATTCAGGCGCGGGCGCAGGCTGGCCAGCAAG
This sequence comes from marine gamma proteobacterium HTCC2148, assembly GCA_000156295.1. Lineage (GTDB taxonomy): Bacteria > Pseudomonadota > Gammaproteobacteria > Pseudomonadales > Halieaceae > Halioglobus > Halioglobus marinus. The sequence goes on along the minus strand of DS999228.1, from coordinate 38,137 downwards.
GCGCTACCCCGACGGATGAGTTTATCAAACCGGTGGTGGATAAATTACTCAAAGCGAAGCCACCAATGGTGATTCGCGGTGGTAAGGGGAGTTTTTTGCTGGTGACATTGAAGAGGTTTCTACCTGCCAGGGCTTTCGATCAGCTTATGGCAAAACGTTTTGGTTTAGCCGGGTTTCAACCGGGAGAAGGTTAATGCAGCGCACTTGCACCGGGTTGATCGCCGGGAGTGGCCTCAGCAAACAGATAATTGAGCTGTAGACATTCCTTACCCACCTCTCGGGTTGCCGCAACGGTGGTGGCTACGAAGGTAGCGAACTGTTCCAGGGTAATGCCAGCGGCTCCCAGTAACATGCCTGCGACCACCAGTTGCGGTGTTGCATCGTCGACTACATCCTGAAATATTTTCAGCGTCGGATAATCCATGTTCAGGCGACCCAGGTCAGCTGCTACTGGCAATAACGCCATCGGGCGAATTTCCAGCTCTGTTGTGAGCAATAGCCCCCAGGGCTCAAGAAACAAACGGCTGTCTATAATTCCTTCCATGTCCTGCAGTGACTGCAGATGCATGCCCTCGCAGCGCTCACAAGTGTAATAGTCGACCCTGGCTTCATCGAGCCAGCTTTCAATCATTGTCCTGTTAAGCAGTACCGGGGAGCTCATCTCGAATTCCACTTCCAACAAGGTTCCATTCTACGTGAGAAAGAGTGGTGACCCAAGACCATGATTTTTTGAAATTTCGCTTGGACTCCCGCCCAGTGATGCTAAAGTCTGGTGGCTACCGTTTTTGTCCAATTCAGTGTGAGGACCACCATGTTAAGAAAGTCTTTATTGCTAGTCTGTCTGTTGTTTACCAGTAATATGGCGCTCGCCGCAGGGACTTTGCGGGTGGGAATGTCAGCGGATTATCCTCCCCTGCATTTCAAGCAGGATGGACGTTTTGCCGGTATTGAAGCGGATAGCGCCAAAGCGGTCGGCAAAATTCTCTCTCGTCGTATCGAAATCGTTCAAATTCCCCTGGACGGGCTGGTTTCGGCGCTGCATGCCGGCAAGGTCGATGTATTGATGTCGGGACTCAGCGTAACGGCAGAGCGTAGCCAACAGGTATTGTTCGCTGAACCCTATTTGCGCGTTGGGCAGATGGCCATTATGCATAAGAGTAAAGTGGGTCGATTTTCTCAACCCTGGGCGGTTTACCGCGAGAATGTGCGTGTTGGTGTAAAAACCGGCTCAACAGGCGCAGCGTTTGCTCAGCGCGAGCTACCCGATGCCATCGTCAGCGAGTTCGAAAACAGTGAACAGGCTTTTGAAGCTTTGCGCAAAGACGCCATCGATATGTATATTCATGACGCACCAACCAGTTGGCAGTTGGCAAACGGCATGGAGAACGATGACCTGATTAGTCTGTATTCTCCGCTGACAGAGGAAATGCTGGCCTGGGCAGTGCGTAAGGATGATGAAGCGCTAGTGTCAGAACTCAATCGTGCACTGCGCCTAATGCGAGCTAACGGTAGTCTGCAGTATATTCTGAATCGCTGGATACCAGTCACGGTGGAAGTGAAATAAATAAACTGGCAGGACTGTTGGCGCCCCAGGTAGGAGCGCGAAACGTCATTTGCTAGCGTTTAGTCTTCAACCCCCGGAAAACTGTATTCGTGGCCCCAAAGATCGCCTTCTGTGGAGACTGTGGCAACGTGCGTCTGCGGGTCAATCAGTATTCCGTCATAGCCAAATTCAACGGCGATTCCGCCAGGCGCTAGTAGGTAAACTGAACACATATTGTCGTTCACATGGCGGCCCAGGGTCGCCATAAAATGAGCGCCCGCTGCCTTGGCTCTATCCATTCCCCGACCTAATTCGTCCATAGTTTCTACTTCGATCATAATATGTACGACACCCAGAGGGTGTGGAGCGTTAAAGAGAGCCAATGAGTGTTGGCGTGGATTGTTGGCATGCATGAAGTGGATTTTCGCACCCTCCATACCTGGGGGGTAAAGAATGTCGGTAATGCCCATGCCAATAATTTCGGTGTAGAACGTAGACGTGGCATCGAAGTCCGGGGCCGGCAGCACCAGGTGACCAAAGCCCATATCCCCGGTTTGCTGGTAGCTCGTTACGAAGCCTGCAACGCCCTGCGGTGAAATCAGAGGCGTGTAGTCCAGCTCTCTTCCCCAGTAAAGCTCAATCGTATTGCCTGATGGATCGACGACTGTGGCAAAGGCGGTAACACAGCGACGTTTCGCATTATCAGCTGAACCTTCAGTCACCGTATGCCCGGCCTCCACCAGCGCCTCGCAGGTCCGGATGAACGCGTCTTCATCGGGAAATTCCAGCCCTGTGGCGATCAAGCCGTCGGCTTCTGCCGGCTCAACCATAAAGCGGAAGGGGTGATCGTCCAGGCGCAAGAATCGCGCGCCGCCTGTGTCTTCGCGTTGGGCATCCATCATTCCCAGCACGCCTGTGCCGAAATCCATCCAGGCATCTACATCGGTGGAGCCTATTCGCAAGTAACCTGAGGCTGAAACGGACATGATTGTCTCCTGCTTGGTTTATTAAGATTGCCGACATTATGGGGGATTTCTGCATTGTCGCCACACCTTATCTCGGTTAAGCGGCTGTGGTTCACCATAGTGATCTGAAATGTCACTTATAGCTGATCCAATGCGTCATTGAGCGAATAAGTCATCTCCGTGATACTGCGAGACCTCGACTTAACCTCTCATGGAGGGCAGTGAACGTGTCACAGCCAGAAATTCTCAACCAGGCATTTGAACTGGGTTATACCTACACCCGCTCTACCGGGCCGGTGGTGGGACGTTTCCTCACCGAATTACGCGATCGCAATATCGTCGGCATTAAAGCCAGCGATGGCAGGGTGGTTGTTCCGCCCATGGAGTACGACCCCGATACCGCCGAGGAATTGAGCGAGTTTGTTTCGGTTGGACAGGAAGGTGAAATCGTGAGTTGGGCCTGGATTAAGGAGCCCCGTGAAGCACATCCCTCTGAGCAGCCTTTTGCCTGGGCCATGATCAAGCTCGATGGTGCGGACGTCCCCATGATTCATTGGGTGCGCGCCGATGGTGAGAGCGAGGTGAGCACCGGGGCAAGAGTGCGGGCGGTCTGGGCGGATGAAACCATTGGTTTTATGACTGACATTAATGGCTTTGAGCTGGTATAGGAGGCGATTTTTATGAGCGAACAAGAACCCATCACAGGTATCGAAGCGCCGATTTACCTGAAGTACAACTTTACTGCAGGCGCTGCGCCTGCAAGATTCCTCTCGCAGGTAAAGAGAGGCGTATTAACCGGTCAGCGATGTCCTTTGTGTGAGCAGGTCTATTTTCCACCACGTGGATCCTGTGCAGCTTGCGGCGTGCCAACGCAGGAAGAAGTGGTGCTGGCAGACAAAGCAACGGTTGAGTCCTTTACCATTGTTGCAATACCCATTCCGAATAACCCGATCAAACCACCCTACATCATCGCCAATCTGGTGGCGGATGGCGCTAACCTTTCCTTTATCCACTTGATGAGTGAGTGTGTTAACGAAGACGTGCATATAGGCCAGCGTGTGCAAGCAGTCTGGAAGCCTGCAGAGGAATGGGATTACGCAATGGACAATATTCGCTATTTCAAGCCTATCGATGAGCCGGATGTGCCAGTGGACAGGATTGGTAAAATCTCGGTCGCAGGGTGGGAGGGTTAAGCTGATGAAAGACATAGCCATTGTTGCCTACAACCAGTCCAAAGCCGTCTCTGATGTCGGACCCTGTAATGAAGTCGAGCTTATTATGCCGGTGTTGGCAGAGGTGTTCAGTCAGGCCGGCATCAACAATGCACAGGATGTCGACTTTGTGTGCTCAGGGAGTTGCGATTACCTGCAGGGAGCAGCCTTTGCCTTTGTCGCTGGTGTTGACGCACTGGGCGCGGTGCCCCCCATTAAAGAATCACACGTTGAAATGGACGCCGCCTGGGCGCTTTATGAATCCATGCTTAAAATCCGTATGGGGCACGCAGACTCCGCGCTGATTTATGGTTTTGGCAAGTCTTCTCCGGGAGAGCTGCCGATTGTATTGTCGCAGCAGCTAGACCCCTATTACCTCGCGCCGCTCTGGGTGGATACCATTGCACTGGCGGCAATGCAGGCCAGGATGTTGTTAGATCAGGGAAAAATCAGTGAACGGGATATGGCAGAAGTCGTGTCCCGTTCTCGTCGTAACGCGCGTAATAATCCCAATGCACAGCTGGCGGGGGATGTCAGTCCTGAAGATGTGTTGGCCCAGCCCAGCTATGTGTCGCCCTTACGCAAAGCCGATTGTCCCCCGGTGTCAGATGGCGCTTCGGCGATGATAATTTGTACGGTGGAAAAGGCGAAATCATGGGGCGTGCCCTATGCGGTCATCAGCGGCATTGACCATCGTATCGAAAGCCACAATATGGGCATGCGAGACCTTACCGACTCGGTTTCGACTCGCCTGGCAGCAGAGGGTGCCGGTTTGGGCGATGGCCCTGTTGATGTCGCTGAGTTGTACGCACCGTTTAGTCATCAGGAAATTGTACTGACCCGGGCTCTGGGCTTGGGCAAAGAAACTAATATCAATCCTAGTGGTGGTGTTTTGGCAGGTAACCTGATGATGGCGTCGGGCCTTTCGCGCATTGGGGAAGTGTTCAACCGCATTATTGCGGGCGATGCGGGGCGGGGCGTTGCTCACGCCACTTCAGGTCCCTGTCTGCAGCACAATCTAGTTACCGTAGTGGAGAAAGCGTAATGGCGAATCTGGCAGCAGTGGTCGGTATCGGCCAGACGAGTTACACCACCAAACGCGATGACGTGTCTATCGCTGGACTGGTGCGCGAGGCGGCGGTGAATGCATTGCAGGACGCAGACCTGACCTGGGATGACATCGACGCGGTCATTATAGGTAAGGCACCGGATATGTTCGAAGGCGTCATCATGCCTGAGATTTATCTCACAGATGCTCTGGGCTGTAATGGCAAGCCTATGATGCGCGTGCATACAGCCGGTTCTGTTGGCGGTTCAACGGCGTTAGTGGCGGCGTCTCACGTTCAAAGTGGAACCTTTAAACGAGTTTTAACGGTCGCTTTCGAAAAGCAATCCGAATCCAACGCGATGTGGGCCCTGTCTACGCCACAGCCGTTCTCAACGCATTTGAATGCGGGAGCTGGCGGTTACTTTGCACCGATTATTCGTGAATACATGCGTCGCTCCGAAGCCCCCTACGATGTCGGCATCAAGGTCGCTATGAAGGACAGACTGCATGGGGCACGCAATCCACTGGCACACCTGCAAAAGCCGGACATCACCATGAAGGAAGTGGAGGAGTCATTCATGCTGTGGGACCCGATTAGATTTCTCGAGGCCTGTCCGTCTTCTGATGGCGCTTGTGCCATGGTGATTGCCAATGAAGAACTGGCTGACCAGGCCACAAAACCTCCGGCCTGGATACGCGGTGTTGCGATGCGCTCGGAGCCCACCATGTACGCAGGACGCGAAGAGGTTAATCCGCAAGCGGGTAAGGACTGTGCGGCCGATGTCTACAAGCAGGCAGGTATTGTTGACCCGCGTAGGGACCTCGACTGTGCCGAAGTGTATGTGCCTTTCAGCTGGTATGAGCCAATGTGGCTCGAGAACCTGGGCTTTGCGCCTGAGGGCGAGGGTTGGAAGTTGACCATGGAAGGAGCCACGTCGTTGGACGAGGGCGGTGATATCCCGTGGAATCCCTCCGGCGGCGTATTGTCTTCAAATCCCATTGGTGCATCCGGCATGATTCGCTTCGCCGAGGCTGCCAGGCAAGTGCGTGGTGATGCCGGCGCTCATCAGGTTGAAGGAGCAAAGCTTGCCATGGGTCACGCCTATGGCGGTGGTGCGCAGTTCTTTGCCATGTGGGTTGTTGGCGCAGAGAAGGGTTAGGAGACGAAGATGAAAAAGCATTTTAACATTGCTGACATGTATGAAATGGTTGCCGATAAGGTGCCGGGCAGAGATGCGCTGGTTTGCGGTGATCAGAGGGCGACATTCCTCGAACTCGAGCAGCGTGCCAATCGCATGGCTCATTACCTTTCATCTCGTGGAGTGAAAGCAGGCGATCACGTCGGTCTCTACCTTTATAACTGCAACGAGTACCTGGAAGGCATGCTGGCCTGTTTCAAGATTCGCGCGGTTCCCATTAATGTCAATTACCGCTACGTCAAAGACGAGCTTCTTTATATTTTTGATAACGCCAATATGGTGGCGTGCATTCACAACCGTGAGTTTACGCCCCATATCGGTGAGATTTTGCAATCAGCACCAGAGCTAAAAACTTTCATCCACGTTCAGGACGGCACCGACTTCGACCCCCAAAGTATCGATTCTGTTGAATACGAAAAAGCGATGGAGGACCAGAGCGATGCCAGGGACTTTAGCGAACGCGCGGACGAGGATTTATTCATTCTTTACACCGGTGGCACCACCGGAATGCCCAAAGGCGTGATGTGGCCGCACAAGGCCGTGTTTTTTGCTGCTATGGGCGGCGGTGGCTGGTTTCACCCCGATGGTGCGATTGCCGAGCCTGAGCAGATAGTCGATCGGGTAGGCGACTTTCCAATAGTAGGGATGGCCTTGGCACCACTGATGCACGGCGCTTGTTGGTGGTATGCCTGTATCCAATTGTTGGCAGGTAATACGGTGGTACTCAGTCCCGATCGCTCATTGGTTGGCGAGCGAATTTGGGATACGGTGGCCACCGAAAAAGTGAATGCTATTTCGATTGTTGGCGATGCCATGGCAGTACCTTTGCTTGATGCGCTTGAGGATAACGAGGGACGCTGGGATCTGAGTTCTGTTTTTAGCGTGGGTTCTGGCGGGGCTGTTTTCTCCGAGTCCAAGCAGGAATCGTTCAAACAACACTTTCCCAATGTGTTTATCACTAACTCATTTGGCTCTTCCGAAAGCGGCAATATGGGAATGGATGGTGGCGGTAAAAAAGGTCAGGGCTTGGGCAATGTGACCAAGAGCGAGTTCATGTCGGTGATCTCTGATGTTGATGGGCAGCCAAACGAGCACGTGTCCCCGGGTGAAATGGGTATTTTTTCGCGCAGCGGTCATATACCAGTGGGCTATTACAACGATCCTGAAAAAACTGCAAAAACGATTGTTGAAGTTGATGGTAAACCCTGGCTGTTGCTGGGCGACGAGGCAAGACTGGAAGAAGATGGAAGCATTACGGTCTACGGTCGTGGCTCTAACTGCATTAACACCGGGGGCGAAAAAGTATTTCCCGAAGAGGTCGAGCAGGCACTCAAGGCCAACCCGGCGATTTTCGACTGTCTGGTGGTCGCGACGCCGGATGAACGTTTTGGCAGTAAGGTCACCGCCGTTGTCGCGTTGCGAGGCGATAGTGAGTTAAGCCTCGCCTCTTTGCAGGAAAACGCCAGAAATTATATTGCTGGATACAAACTTCCACGAGAATTGCATTTAGTGGATGAAGTTCCTCGTGCGCCAAGCGGCAAGCCCGCTTACCCAAAGGCCCTGGAAATCGCTCTGTCAGGCGAATGTCTAATTGCTTGATATCTGAATTTATGGAAGAGAAATATGGCTGAGTTAGAAATAAGCACCAAGAACTGCATTGTCGAACAAGAGGGTAACGTTCTCATAGTGACTCTCAATCGCCCTGAAGCTAAAAATGCCTTCAGCCCTGAGATGCTGCTGGGGATGTACAAGGCATGGCGATTACTGGACGAGCGAGACGACCTGCACTGCGCCATTCTCACCGCTAATGGAGATACTTTTTGTGCTGGCATGGACCTTAAGGCGGGTGCTGATGGCGAACAAGGCTCGACCGAAGAGTTCATGTCGCTGATGGCTGAAGTACCTAATATTCATTGGCAGGCGCTACTGCGCGAAAACCGGCCGAACAAACCTCTGATCCTAGCCGTTGAGGGCTATGCACTGGCGGGCGGCACTGAAATTTTGCAGGGAACAGACATCCGCGTGGGCGCCGATAACGCTATCTTTGGCGTTACTGAAGTGGCTCGAGGTCTTTATCCGATGTCTGGCTCTACCATTCGTTTGCGTCGGCAGATTCCCTATTGCCTGGCTGCAGAAATGCTGCTGTGTGGCGAACATATTACCGCTCAGCAGGCATTAGATTTTGGGCTGATTAATAAAATGGTTCCCGCGGGTAAAACCCTGGAGGCAGCAAAAGAATATGCACAGAAAATCTGTAGCAATGGCCCGTTGGCAGTGAGGGCTGTGGTGAAGTCGTTGCGCGAACATCAGGAATGTCTCTCGGAAGGCGATGCGATGGTCGCTTCAGACGAGTTGGCCGGTCCTGTTTTTGCGTCCAGTGATGCGAAAGAGGGTATGAGGGCTTTCAAGGAAAAACGCCCCGCCGAGTTTACTGGCAGCTGACAACTGCCCATAATGCCGATCCGCTATCTGGAGAATTGATAAGTATGTCCGACCTTAGTGCAGCATTTGCCCAAGTTGTAGAAGGGCGCCGCTCTTTACGCGCATTCAAACCTGAGGCTGTGAGCGAGGAATTGCTGACGCAGGTATTTCAGGTCGCCCAGCGGGCACCCAGTAACTGTAATACGCAGCCTTGGCTGGTGCATGTTGCTTCTGGCGCCAGTATTGAAAAGCTGAGGTCTGAGATGTCAGATCGTTTCATGGCCGGTGAAATGTCTATGGATTTTCCTTATGACGGCTCATACGATGGCGTGTACAAGGAAAGACAACATGGATCAGCGCAGGCATTGTATGACTCAGTAGGCATTGAACGGGCAGATAAAGCAGCTCGCCATGTACAGTTCATGCGCAACTTCACATTTTTTGATGCGCCACACGTTGCTTTTTTCTTTCTACCCGAACCTTTTGGCCTGCGTGAAGCAGCGGACCTTGGTATGTACGCGCAAACCGTGATGCTTTCGCTCACTGCCCATGGCCTGGGAAGCTGTCCGCAGACTGCATTAAGTTTTCAGGCTGATTGGATTCGCGAAGTCCTGGGTGTTGAAGCCAACAACAAATTATTATTCGGCCTTTCCTTTGGCTACCCCGAAACAAATGCGCCGGCAAATGCATGTCTTACTGATCGCGCAGTGCTTGCTGATACTGTTACCTTTCATCAATAGAGTTGATATGACAGACCAAATTCTTACCGAAAACATTGATGGTGTGCTGGTTGTTACCTTTAACAGACCAGAGAAGAAAAATGCGATTAGTAATGCCATGTGGGCGGGCATATGCGATATCTTTCGGAGTGCGTCTGAAGACAGTTCAGTGGTCTGCGCACTGCTATGTGGTGCTGGAGACAACTTTAGTTCCGGGGTTGATTTGTCCGGCTTTAGCGAGGAGGGCGCAGACCCGCAGGCTTTGTTTAATGCCGCGGCGTTAGCTATCGCCGAGTTCGATAAACCCTTGGTCGCTGCGGTACAGGGTGCCTCGGTGGGTGGCGGAGCAACGGTTCTTTTTCATGCCGATATCGTTTACGCGTCCGATACTTTTCGCATGCGATTGCCATTTGCCAGTCTCGGTCTGGCGCCGGAGTGGGGTAGCAGCTACATGTTGCAGGCAAACATTGGCGCACAGCGCGCCGCTGAGTTGTTTTATACCGCCGAATGGGTTGATGCTGAAAAAGCGCTTAGTCAGGGTATTGTGGCTCAGGTTTTGCCGGCTGAAGAGCTATTTGACCACGCCATGGCCAAAGCCAGGGAAATAGCCCAGTGGCCGGTGAACGCCTTGCGCGAAATCAAACGGAGTTTGAGAATGCATCATCTTCCTGCAATTGAGATCGCTATGCAGGCTGAACAGGAGGCGATGGCCAGGCAGGCCGGCTCGCCAGAAAACATGGAGGCGATTACTGCGTTTATGGAGAAACGAACGCCAAACTTTCGCGATCTCTAGGCCTGGCCACATATAACTGATGTGTGGCCCGATATGACTCAAGGTAATCCGCATCGGTTGATCTTTGAGGCGTACACTGTCGACCACTTAACTTTTTAAATAGAGGGTTTCTACATGAATCATTTGCTTGGCAGAGTTCGTTTGCCACTTGTGTCTATCCTTTCTGCGTTTCTCATCGCCTGTAGCAGTGATTCATCTGATCGCCCGGCTCCTGTCGATCCTCCACCGGTAGACCCTCCAGAACCCGAACTTACCTACCAGGCAGAGGTGATCTGGACTGAATATGGCATACCTCATATCACAGCCGATGACTGGGGCAGTTTGGGCTATGGTGCGGGCTACGCGTTTGCTGAGCAAAATTTCTGCAGCTACATGCGAGAAGTCGTGCGAGCCAATGGTGAGTCTGCAGAATATTTTGGTGATGATGGCAACCTTGAATTTGATTTTGTGATGCGACTTTACAATACCGATGAGGCAATAGAGCGCGTTAAAGAGCAAATGAGTGAGCGTGGAGTTTCGCTGTTTGAAGGCTATGCCGCTGGGATAAGTCGCTACCTCGAAGACACCGGAGTGGACAACCTCGCTGAGGGCGATGAAGGTTGCCGCGGAGAGGCCTGGGTTAGACCGGTTACGCTCGATGATGCTTTGAGGTCCGGTCACAAGACCATATTGCGGGCCTCGGCCGATCCGTTTTATCGCGAACTGGTGAATGCTGTTCCGCCGGCCGATACTGTTGCTGCTTTGACGCCGATGTCAGACCAAATGCGCCAAGTGGCAATGGCACAGATCGCAGCCACTTCGCCAGAGGAACTGTTAGCCGGATTTGATTTCCCATCTACCGATGTGTTGGGCAGTAATGCTTACGGTATTGGTCGAGACGCTTCTGGTATCGACAGCGGCGTGCTCTTTGGTAACCCGCATTTCCCCTGGCAGGGCGTGAACCGCTTCTTTATGGCGCACTACACGATTCCTGGCGAGTACGATGTGATGGGAGCGGGGCTGTTCGGTATCCCGTTGGCTAATATCGGGTTCAATAAAGACACCGCCTGGAGCCACACGGTGTCTACGGCACGTCGGTTCACTCTCCATGAGCTCGAAATAAATCCAGAGAACCCACTGCAGTATTTCTTCGGCGAGGAACTGGTCGACCTGACACCCCTTACCGTCAGCGCTGTCGATGGCGATGGCGAGACCGTGGAGCACACGTTTTATCAGAGCCAGTTTGGCACTATCGCGGACCTGAGCAATCAGCTCGAAGCCTTCGGTGGCTGGCCTACCTTCAACGGCACCATTTTTGCTTTCAATGATGCGAATAAAGAAAATTTACGAGGCCTGGAAAATTGGATCAATTTCGGCCAGGCCGAGAGCCTTGACGATATTCTGGAAGCGACTAAAACGATTGGGATTCCCTGGGTGAATACAATTGCAGCTGACCGCAATGGCGATGGCTTCTACGGTGATATTTCTGCAGTTCCCAATGCGCCTCAACAACTAATAGATTCGTGCGTTCGTGGGCCGATTGCTGTGCCGGTTCTGGTAGTCGCAAGAATTGTGACATTGGATGGCTCGGATCCGGACTGCCAACTGGGTAATGACGAAGGGGCACCACCCAATTTACTGGGCTACGATAGTTTACCCAAGCTTCGTACTACAGAGTACGGAGCCAATGCCAACGACAGCTATTGGCTGCCCAATCCACGCAACTTGCTTACCGGGTTTACCCCCGCCATCGGGCCGGAAGAGTACCAGCAGAGTCTTCGAACTCGACTCACTTTTGTGCAGGCCGAGCAGCGCCTTGCGGGAGAGGATGACCTTGAAGGTGAAGGCTTTACCAATCAACAGGCTCGTGACATCTTTACGTCTGCGCGCAACTATGCGGCTGAATTGATCAACGAGGATGTGGTGGCTTTGTGCGATTCGGTGGATGACTGGTCTGTCTATAGCGCCGCTGATGCTTCCATGATTGAAGCCTGCGAAATTCTGGGTGCCTGGGACACGCGTCATACCATTGATAGCGTGGGCGGACATATCTTCTACGAGTTATGGCGACGGGTGGGGCGCCTCGGCAACCTATGGGCAGTGCCGTTTGATGCCACCGACCCGGTTAATACGCCAAATACGCTGAATGTTAGTGACCTTGCGTTGGTCGAAGCGGTGCGCCAGGCGTTGGCTGACTCGGTTGTCTTTTTAGAGGAAAACAATATTGCACTCGATGCTCCCTGGGGGGAGGTGCAATTTATAGAAAGAAGTGGGGAGCGCATACCGCTGCCAGGCGGCTCTGGCTCAATGCTGTTTAACGTGATCAGCGCGGGCTTTGTTGAAGGAGAGGGCTACTCCGATGTGCGAGCCGGTAACAGCTATATACATGCGGTCAGCTGGGATGAAACCGATTGTCCTGATGCGAACGCGATCTTAACGTATTCACAGTCTACTGACCCAGCCTCGCCGCATTACGCTGACGCGACCGAGTTGTACTCCAACAGTGGTTGGATCGATATGCCATTTTGCGAGGCCGATCGCGACGAACAGGAAATACGCCGTTTGACCGTGGAAGAGTAGTTGTCCTAAGACCCTGTGTAGGTTAGAAGCAAAGTAAGCAAAAAAGGCGCTAGCGATAGCGCCTTTTTTTTTGCGGTGAACTCTTCAGGGCTGGACGAAATCGGTGACTTTGAGATTGAAGCCGGAGAGCGCATTGAAGTGTATCGGTGCTGACATGAGTCGCATTTTACCGACGCCTAGTCGTTTTAAGATTTGCGACCCGGTGCCAATCACCCTGTAGTTTTGTTGGCCGGCCGTATCAGCAGGTCCGGTCACGCTGGGAGGCTCAGGAAACTGCACCACCTCAGCGAGAGCTTGCGCTGGGCTGACTTCCTGGCCAATGAGTACGACTACGCCTTTACCCTCAGCCGCAACGGCTTCCATTGCTCGCCGATAGGACCATCCTTCAGCGCCTTCTATTTGAGTGGCCAGCACATCGCGCAGGGTGTTTTGCGCCTGTACTCTGACTAAAACGTCTTCGCTCTCATCAATGTCACCACAGGTCATGGCGTAGTGAACGGTATCATCAATAAGGTCAAGGAAGGTGTGCAGCTCAAATGTGCCAAACTCTGTGTCGACCGTCTTGCTGTTTCGCAGCTCTATCGATTGCTCATGCAGAGAACGGTACTCAATGAGGTCGGCGATGGTGCCCATGCGCAGGCCGTGCTTTTCCGCGAAAATTTCCAGCTCTGGACGCCTGGCCATAGTGCCATCTTCATTCATGATTTCTACAATCAGCGCGGCGGGTTCAAAGCCTGCCATGCGCGCAAGATCAACACCGGCTTCGGTATGGCCAGCGCGGCGCAGCACACCACCTGGTTTTGCTACTAGAGGAAAAATATGCCCTGGCTGAATGATGTCAGATGGCCGCGCATCGGCAGCCACCGCCTGCCGTGCGGTATGGCTGCGCTGTATAGAGCTGATGCCGGGGCCTTTCCTGTCTGCCGCATCAATTGACACGGTAAAATTGGTTTCGTGTTGCGATCGATTGTCCCGCACCATTAACGGTAACTGAAGCTGGCGAGCACGTTCTTCGGTGATCGGCATGCAAATCAATCCGCAGGCTTCACTGGAGAAAAAAGTAATCATTTCCGGTGTAGCGGCTTCGGCGGCGATAATCAGATCGCCTTCATTTTCCCTATCCTCATCATCCATCAGGATGACCATTTTTCCTGCTCGAATGTCGTCGAGAATATCGGGTACGCTGGACAATGCCATGGGCAGTTTCCTTTAGTTAAGTTCGATGGCAACGGCCGTGGCTTCGCCGCCGCCTATGCACAGCGCGGCTATGCCACGTTTCTTGCCCAGTTTTTTCAATGCGTACATCAGGCTGACGATGATGCGTGAGCCGGTTGAGCCTATGGGGTGTCCCTGGGCACAGGCACCGCCATGAATATTGACCTTAGCGTGGTCTAGTCCAAGGTCATCAATGGCTAGCATGGTGACCATGGCAAAAGCTTCGTTGATTTCAAATAAGTCTACGTCATCAATGCTCCAGCCGGTTTTTTTCAACAGCTTTTTGATAGCGCCAATGGGAGCAATAGTGAACTCGCCAGGCGCCTGGCTGTGTCTGGAGTGGCCAACGATGGTTGCCATTGACTCGACACCATGGCCAGTTGCCTCGCTGCCGGCCATTAGCATTAATGCCGAAGCGCCGTCAGAAATTGAGCTCGCATTAGCGGCAGTAATAGTCCCATCTTTGGCAAATACCGGTCGCAGAGAGGGGATTTTATCAACGGCGGCCTTGTGCGGTTGTTCATCGTCTTCTATCAGGACCTCACCCTTGCGGGTATGTATAGTCACCGGAGCTATTTCTGCCTTCAGTGCGCCTTCTTCTATGGCACGCTTGGCACGGTTCAGGGACTCCACGGCGAATGCGTCCATTTGCTCTCGAGTGAGACCGCGTTCATCAGCAGTCTCCTGAGCAAAACTACCCATGGCGCGGCCGGTATAGGCATCTTCCAGGCCATCGATAAACATGTGATCAAGGAGTTTGCCGTGGCCGTTGCGTAGGCCGCCGCGCGCACCCGGTGGTAGCAGGTGCGGCGCATTACTCATGCTTTCCATGCCACCGGCTATGACAAGTTTATTGTTGCCGGCCATGATCGAGTCAAAGGCGAAGATGGTAGCCTGCATGCCACTGCCACAAGCTTTGTTTACCGTAACCGCACCCGCTGAAACAGGAATGCCAGCGCCAATCGCGGCCTGACGCGCGGGGCATTGTTTAAGTCCCGCAGGTAGCACGCAACCCATAAAGACTTCATCGATTGATCCGGCATCAATACCACTTCGCTCTATTGTTGCAGCCACAGCAGTGCTGGCTAGCTCGGTCGCCGGTACAGCCGAGAGGCTACCCATGAGTCCTCCCATGGGTGTGCGGGCGCCATTGACGATGACTACTGACTCTTCACTCATAGGAATTTTTTATCCGGGGTGAGGGTGTGTCTAAAAAGGGCGCCCATTTAGCCACAGGCGGGTGCTTTCCTCAAGTTCGCTCGGGGATGAAAAGCTTGCCCCTAACGGCCTCTCGGTATGCTCCGGGAGTCATCGCCACATGTTCACGAAACAGCTTACCGAAGTGGCTAACATCCTGCAGCCCCAACTGCCAGCCAACCTCTGCGATCGACAGGTTACTGTGGCGCAGTAATTCTTTGGCCTGGTGAATACGCATTCGCTGTAACCAGGCCTGCGGGCTCATTCCAGTAGCCTGGTGAAAACGACGGTTGAGCGTGCGTGTGCTTAAGCCGAACTTTGCAGCCAGTGTTGTTAGAGTCGGAGAGTCTGGAAGATTGTCTTGTAGCCAGTGCTGGGCCTCCATAATGACTTCATCATGATGACTGTGATTGTCATCGGTCTGATAGGCTGCTGCTCTAAAAGGCCTGCGAATTTCTGGTGAAAACTGATTCTCCACTGATCGGGCTACGCCGTGGCCATACCATTCTTCAACAACGTGGACCATTAGATCGGCGATAGAGTTAACGCTGCCCACACAATAAATGTTATCGCTCTGGGTAATTAGATGACGCGATTTAAGCAGCACCTTAGGATAGTCAGTGGCAAACCTGTCCAAGTAGTTCCAGTGGGTGGTTGCCGGACGTCCGTCCAGGAGGCCTGCCTCAGCCAGTAAACAGGCACCCGTGCCAACCGCGCATACCCTGGTGCCTTCGCTGGCTACTCGGATTAGTTCGCTTAGCAATGGCCCTGCGGCCTTAACCACCGGTCGCGGATTTCTCCACACCGCAGGCACAATCAATAGGTCTAGCGGCGGCAGCGCCCGATAATTGATATCAGGGGTCAGAGTGATGCCGCCAAACAGAGAAACCGGCGCTGCGTCTGCCGCTGCCAGGCTTACCGTTACACCTGCGTTCAGGCGAGACTTTACTTGCGCGATTTGCGCCGCGGCAGTGAGAATTTCCAGGGGCAAGGTGATGCTGGTAGTCAGGGCCTGTGGATAGAGCAGGGCGGCGACACGATACATGACGAGTCCACGAAAATGGCTGATATAACTTATTATATGGCAGATTTGCCTTATTGTAATATGTTTTACGCCGGTAGACTTCTCCTATCGATGGTTAATCTCTTTTGGAGCAGTAATTAATGGCCAGACAGCCCTTACCGGTAATCGTGAGCCTCGGTGGTATCAATGGCGCAGGACGCGCGTCTGGGCATCATGCACTGGCAAGGATGGGCTACGACGCGCTCGATCAGGGTCAAAAGCAACGCACCCTGCAGTCTCTGGCAAGTATGATGGGCTTGCCTTCGGCCAGTGATCAAGAGCAATACATTTTGGATCACACCCTGATACGCCGGGTCGAAGACAATCATTTCGATGTGGATGCGGTGCTCTGGAATCAGCGCTTTCCTACCGAGAGCAATGGGCACCCGGTCAACTTTGATATAGAACGTAAGCACCTGCCTGACGATATTCCTCCCTCCTGGAAAGTGACATCTACGTCAGTGACCCATGTGAATGTGAATATCCAGGGCCATCAGGAGTTTTTGCTGCCCACTAATCGACAGTTTGAGGTCAAGGCCGCGGGCCAGCTACCCACCGGCTATGAGCCGGGCTCACTTTATCCATCGCGCAGTCATCCCCGAGGGCTAGAGATGACGGTGTGTGCCGCTTCCGATGTTTTAGGTAACCTCGGGCTTGATTGGGACATGATTCAACGGCGGGTGCCCGCAGATAAGGTCAGCGTTTATGCGGGTAGCGCCATGGGCCAGTTGGACAGTGCTGGCGCCGGCGGCATGCTCAAAGCCAGATACAATGGCAAGCGAGTCACCTCAAAATATTGCCCGCTTAGCCTTGCAGAAATGCCCTCAGATTTTATTAATGCCTATGTATTGGGTGCCATGGGGTCAACGGGCGCCACGCTGGGCGCTTGTGCATCATTTCTTTACAACTTGAAGAACGGAATTGCTGATATTCGATCGGGTCGTGCCCGTGTTGCCTTTATCGGCGCTGCTGAGGCGCCAATCAATGCCGAGGTAATGGAGGGTTACGCCGCAATGGGTGCCCTGGCCACCGAGAAAGAACTGCGTCAGTTAGATGGACTCGATGACAACGAAGCGGTAGACCAGCGACGCGCTTGCCGCCCCTTTGCCGAAAACTGTGGGTTTACCATTGCTGAGTCAGCACAAATGGTAGTGCTGTTTGACGACGCTTTGGCGATGGAATTGGGTGCTACGATTTATGGCGCTGCAACCGATGTCTTTGTGAATGCAGACGGTTACAAAAAATCAATTTCCGGACCTGGTGTAGGCAACTACATTACCATGGCAAAGTCGGTCGCCTCAGTGCGAGCCATTTTGGGCGAAGACGCAATGCGCAGAGGCGGGCTGGTGCAGGCACATGGGACGGGCACTCCCCAGAACAGGGTCACAGAATCAGAAATACTCAGTCGCACAGCAGAGGCCTTTGGTATTGAAGGCTGGCCTGTTGCAGCACTCAAAAGTTATCTCGGACATTCCCTGGGTGCTGCATCGGGGGATCAGGTGACTGCCACGCTTGGAATGTGGCATCACGGGTTGATTCCGGGCATTAATACCATCAATGCTTTGGCTGATGACGTGCGCACAGACCATCTGGCTTTCAGTGCCGAGCACCGTCGCTTTGATCCGAAAGATGCACAGTACGCGGTGATTAATTCAAAGGGCTTTGGCGGTAACAATGCAACGGCGACCATGCTCAGTCCAGCAGCGACCCAACAGATGTTAAAGCAGCGATATTCAGATAGAGACTGGCAGGCGTGGCAATTGGCCAATGAGCAGGTTGCGCAAACGCAGCGAGACTATGACGCAGGCATGAGTGCAGGGACGGTGGAAACGGTGTATCGCTTTGATCATCGAGTTTTGCACGATAAGGATGTCGAACTGAACGCTAAAGAAGTACGCCTGGGCGATTATGCGGTCAGCCTGGAATTGGAGAACCCCTTCGCCGATGAATAGTCACATTAATGCCGTTATCAGCCCGTAAAAAATAATCAGGAAACCACCGATTTCGGCCACTATCAGCGACCACATGAGGGCACTCATTCCCGCGCTCATATTTTTTATCTGGTTATCAGTGTCTTTCTTTGCGCCGTGAATAATGTAGCCGATAATGGCAATGGCAAAGTAGGCGACCAGCAGTGTGACCGCAATGAGTTCTAGAGTATTACTGAGCTGACTGACTTCAGTGAAGGCTGCCAGCATAGAAGCTGCAAAGGCATACAAAAGCGATGCCCGATGGGCAATATCGATATAAGGATGTGCTTGACCTGAAGGACTGGCAGCCATTGCTCGATATTTCCAGACGCCCAGCAACAGTGCAGTGAGGAAAAAGGTGGCTGAAGATAACAGCGCTAAACTAGTTGCGTTCATCAATTAATCCATAATTTTCGATTGTTTTGCCCACAAGCTGTCACCGACTGACCTTTCCCTGACGCTTTAGCGTGTTTGTATCGACACCCTTCAATCTCGCTATGTGGTTTGCGTAGAAGTCCTGAACTGTGAGAACAAAAGGTACCACAGCGGAAGCGTCAACGTGATGCAATGGCCGCTGCGGGTAAGCCATGGTCACAGGTTGTCGCAGATTAATATAAGAACTTCAACAAGCACGCAGCTGACAGACCAAAGCCAAAGTAATTCATTTCTAGTATTCGCTTGATACCCGGCGATGCTCCATCTTACCAGCGTCCTCGAACGCTTCCATAACGCCCGCTTTCGCCTAGCAGCAGACAGCGGCCTAAAATTACTATTCAAGTAACCACAGCCATCACAGGAAAAAGCCGCTGTGTGTGACACGAGGCCCTTCAGCAGTTATGTGATCTAAATCATCAGATTTATTCTGATCTTGGTGGCAAAAATGCATCAAGCATGAAAGTATAAACGCTCAACGTATTTTCAATTGAAAGGAATCAATATGCGAGTTCTCGCAGTACTTCTCGGTGTCACTTTTTCACTAATTACTGGCTGTGCGTCAATCGTAACTGGTCAAGATCAGACCATCAGTATAAATACGCCCAACTGCAAGGGCGCTCAATGCACTATGACCAACCCAGAGGGTACGTACTACGTGACCACACCTGGAACGGTCACAGTAAATAAGGAGTACGGTGATCTTGTAGTTACATGCGAGAAAGAAGGCATTGATCCTTTCACGATGCAGGTTGCTTCCTCTACTAAAGGCATGGCATTTGGAAACATTTTGCTTGGAGGCATAATTGGTGCCGGAGTAGACATCGCAACGGGCGCAGCGTACGACTACCCCAGTCAAGTTATTCACCCGCTCGATTGTAGAACACCACAACAAAAAGCAGCAGCTCCACAATCTGGCCAGTTCGACGAAAAGGCCAAAATGCTCGTTGACCTTGACAATTGCGATGCACCCAGCTTCGTCTTCATAGACGGGAAAGATGAGATATATCGCACGCGATGCCTTGATGGAACGGTGGGTGTCATTGCTTGCAATGAAGAAGAGTGCCGACCAGTAAATACCTCAAAATCTGCTGGAAAAACAACAGACGACACACTGCCCGAGCATGTTGACGAGGTCCAAAACATCGCTCGAGAATATAATTGCGATGAATCATTTCACAATACTGACCTTTCTCCGCAGGGCGAAACGTGGATGGCTAAGTGCCCAACCGGAGATTTTCTGGTAATTAAATGCTCTCAAGGCTCTTGCATGGTTACCAAATAACTTCATAGAAGACTTTCGGAGGTCGAGAGGATTCTTTCGAGTAAAGGGACGGCTTGGGCCTGAAAACGCTCAGCTCGTGTTCTTGGCCTGACTCAAGATCATAATGTCCGCTTTCGCCTAATAGCGGACATATGGGCTATCCTAGAGCGAGCTTGAGAAAAAGAAGGGATTCTAGATGCTGTTTGAAGCTACGGAGCATTTATATACTGCAAATTTGGCTGAATTTTCCAACGTAGAATATGCGATGGCCTCCATTTACGAGGCTCGCGGTTTCTATACGATTCACCATGACTATTACCTATTTCACGAGTCTGCAAAGACAAAATACCCAGAGAATGAAGAGACACTGAGAGGCATAATTGGTGGTGAACGCCTTTCGGCGCTTCGAGAGGTCTGTCGGACTCTCTATCCAATGGATGCGGGCCCTGGCCAACGGCCTGAGCAACCTGACCTGTTCGTATATCGTCCTAGTGGAGAATTCTTTTTCAGTGAGGTAAAACGGAAGAAGACTGGGGATTACTTGCGTGGTCCGCAGATGGTTGGAATTTCGCTAATAAAGCAATTCCTTTCCGTAAGCACCGAACTCGCAACTGTTCTTGATGAAGGTGAAAAGGAACCATCAATTCTTCGGACGTACCAGTGGGTGTGGCCGTCGGTCCAAGAAGCAGGTTTTCATAAGGTCAAGGTTTAGTCCGCTTTCGCCTAATAGCGGACTATCTAGTATCGGTTTATAGGCGAGTTAAGTTACCCTATGACTCGGTTTTCGGAGCTGGTACTCAATAATCGAAATTCAATCAGTTATAGCTGGAGACATACCCGAAATTTCGCTACTTGTAGAACAGACTAGCGAGCTTCAAGTGATACCGACTTTGTCGTCCGAAGGTCAGCTATCAATGCGATCGGCCCGGTCGGCAGATATTTCATCTATCGCAGATGCGTCAAAGTATCGAGCAGTAAAAGCTGTTTCCGACGATCAAATCATAGGTTATGTTGCGTGGCGCGATCCTTACTATATCGCCCAGCTGTATGTTCTCCCCGAAAGTCAAAACAGAGGAGTTGGAGGTACACTACTAGACGCTGTGATAGCGCGCTCCGGCTACGATCGACTGCATCTCAAAGCGTCAATAAACGCGATTGGCTTCTATGAGCGGTACGGCTTTACTCACGATGGAGCTGAAGAGAGCGATAAGGGGATACGATATGTACCTATGTCATTCAGAGTCGACTCAAAGCATGAGCGTCCGCTTTGAGGTGTGAATTCAACCGGTCGCTGCAACACACGCATTAAATCTAGCAGCTGGTGTTTCGTAGTCCAGGGTTTTTCGTGGCCGCTCGTTGAGCTCCCTGGCTATCCAGTTCAGCTCTGATTGGGAGTACACTGACAAGTCTGTGTATTTCGGCAAATACTCCCTTAACAGGCGATTGGTATTCTCGTTCGAACCTCTTTGCCATGGGCTCTTGGGATCACAGAAGTACACCTGGATATCCGTTTCCAGTGTGAACCGCTTGTGGCCCGTCATCTCTGTTCCTCGATCCCAGGTCAGGGATTTGTATAATTCTCGAGGCAGTTTTTTAGCCTGCTTGATTAAAGCATTGATGACTGTCTCAGTATCTTTCTTGTCAATCTTTGCCAGCAGCACGTAGCGTGAATGCCGCTCGACCAGCGTGGCAATGCAAGTCTTGTTCGAGCCCTCGATGAGATCGCCTTCCCAATGACCGGGAACGGCTCTATCCTCCACCGCAGCGGGCCGCTCGCGGATAGACACGGCATCCGGGATACCACCGAGACCGTCATCTTTGAGGGTGGATGTGCGGGAACGACGGATATGCCGCTTCGAACGCAGATACTCCTGAAACTCTTTTTTAAAAGCTCCACGTGCTTGTATGAAGAGGCTTTGATAGATCGTCTCGTGCGACACCTGGTTCCTATCGTCTTCCGCATACTCTAGCTTTAACCAGCCAGCGATCTGCTGCGGTGACCACTTGCGCTTCAGCTTTGCTTCTACTCGACGACAAAGTGGCCGGTTCAGCACCAGTTTACAGCTTTTAGGTCTCTTAGCCCGATCCCAGGCGTTCTGGTCTGCCTGACTCGCGCGATAGCCCTCCAAGCCGCCATTCCTGTCTATCTCCCGGCTGATCGTCGAGGGAGCTCGTCCCAAGTCTGACGCAATCGTTCTGATGGATAAACCGGCGACGATACCTCTGGAAATCTCTTCCCTATCGGATAGCGACAGGCATCGATTCGTTCGTTTCCTCTCCGGTGGTCGAATACCGCCAGTGCGTGACAGGTAGCCGTGAATAGACGACGAGGATCGATCAAATGATCTGGCGATCGACCAGACAGAATCGCCAGCTTTGTAGCGATCCCAGATATAGGATTTCATTTCATCGGTGTAATGAAGACGAGTCTTTCGAGGCATAGGGCGACACTCCTGTTTTCTCTTGAAGATAGCAGGGTGTTGCGTTGATCAATTGAATTCACAGGTGAAAGCGGACATTAGCCCTTTTAGATCAAACCATGTTCCAAAACGTCCGCTTTGGTCTGGGAGCAGACATCGGAATCAATTTATGGGCTTTGACTGCTTTCAACTCATAGGCGGCATTAGGCTAGACTCCATCGTGGGTTTGCTGATTACTCTTGATACCCATGCTTCCGTCTTCAACTTGGGCAGGCACAATGTACGTGCCAAGCACTACCGTGATCTCAGGATCAGTGCGTTTACGGAATGAGGCAGGGCAGTAGCTTGATTGAAAGGTGCTGATTTTAATCACCTACAGATGTTAACTTGTCAGTACTCTTTGACGCTCTGGAATCGAAGGGCCGGTTATGCTTCCTCCTGTTTGAAAATATCGATTAGCGTTTCGCGTAACCATTGATGTCCCTTGTCCTTTTCTGCTGCTTTTGGCCAAAGCATGAATACAGGAAACTCAAGTTGCAGGGGGGAGCGCACCATTTTCAGTCCGTGCACACGCGCGAAATGCCGTCCCAGAACCCTGGGCATGGTGCATACCATATCAGTCTGTGAGAGCACGCGCGGGGCGTCGAAGTAGCTGTGTACCGACATGCTATGCTCGCGCTTCAAGCCAAGGCGCCATAGTTCTCGATCGATAATACTGGGTCCGTAGGTGCCCGGCATATGGAAGGTAACGTGACGCAACGCGGCAAATTCGTTCACTGATAGGCTGTCGCCTACGTATGGATGGTCCGCTCTTACCAGGCACACCTCGCTAGTATTGCCAATCTGTGTGCAGATGATCTCGCTGGATTCAATCGGTACTATCCACATATAGAGATCGACATTGCCGAAGTGCATTTCTTTTAGCATGTCACCGTGTGCAACGTGGCGTGTGTTTATGTTTATTCTCGATCCGGTTGACTCAAGCCTGCGCATCAGGGTCGGCAGCATCACTATTTCGCCAATTCCGGATAACACGACGCTAAAGGAACGGTCGCTGCGACTCATGTCGAAGTCGGTGCCATGCTCTAGTGCATCGGTGACAATATCCAGCGCGCGACGTATCGGTGCGGCCAGTTCCAGGGCCCGGGGTGTAGGTCGTAATCCCCTGCCAGTTCTTTCAAACAGTTCATCCTTGGCGATGTGGCGAAAACGGGTCAAGGCAATACTCATCGCGGGCTGGCTCATGCCAATTTTCTCAGCCGCACGGGTGACGCTGCCTTCGGTGATCACTGCATCAAAAACTGTCAATAAATTGAGATCAACACTGCGTAAGTTCACGGTTCACCATTCTATTTAGATTAGAGCATGATATTTAAATTATTTATATCATAGATACAGATAATAAATTTAATAAACTATAGGTCAACTGCTACGGTGCAAGCTTACTGAATAGGGCAGCAATGGATTTGCTGTCAATTTCTAATAATAAACCGCCTCGGGAGGGCACTATGCAAAACTACGAGAGAAATATAATCGCCCCAGCCCTAATGGCCTTAACCGCGGGTGCATCAGCTCTCGTTAGCGCCCAGGCACTGGAGGGCACGATACTGGTAGACATGCCGGCGGCGGTATTTCATTCCACTGCGAGCGGCCTGCCTGTCGGCAGTATGTTCATGGCCGCGCCGGGTGCTGTACTCTGCCACCTACTTGTCCTGACATAGTCGTGAGCGAGAAACATTCAAATATGCCGAAGATGATTTTAAAGAGTAATAATTGTGGCGATTGAAATCGTCGATGGCCTGGTCATCCTAATTTACCTTGCCGTTATTGTCGGCGTGGGTTTTTACGCGTCGACCAAGATCAAGAGCAGCGCGGATTACGCGGTGGCCGGCCGCAGTATGAAGTTCCCGGTATTGTGCGGCACTCTCATCGGTACCACCATCGGAGCAGCTGCCACCATGGGTAAGGCGGGCAAGGCCTATGAGGCCGGCTTTGCCGTGCTCTATGCCAGCATCGCCTATATGCTGGGGTATGTGCTAATGGCTTTTTTCGCCTCACGCCTGCGGGCTGCCAATATCGATAGCATGCCCGATGTTCTGCAGCGTCGTTACGGCAAGACGATGCGCGTCGTGGGAGCTGTGATTCTGCTGTTGACGGCGATCCCGGTTGTGGGCATCCAACTCTCAGCATGCGGACTGATCGTCACCCAGTTTTTGCCGGATCTAGGCATTAGCTTTACCGGCGCGGTGGTAATCGCCGCTCTGGTGATCGTAGTGTATACCCTGTTAGGTGGCCTGCTTGCCGTGGCGTTCACCGACCTGATGCAGGTCGGTATCATGTTCCTCGGTATCGGTATTATGCTGCCCTTGCTGCTGTTGTTTGAGGTCGGTGACCTCGATGCATTGAAGGCGGTGTTGGTATCACCGGTAGAGGGCTGGCTGGGGGGGCTGGACTTGGCCTATACGCTGTCATTTTTTCCGGTGTTCACCGCCATAGTATTGATCGATCCCAGCGTTTGGCAGCGTATCGCTGCAGCGAAATGCGCTGAGGATTTGCGTCCTGCTATGTTTCTCACTGCCGGATTCTTCGGCTTCTGGAGTGTTTTGGTGGTTGGCCTGGGGGTGGTGGCGTTTAATCTCTATCCGGGCTTGTCGGAAGCAGACCTGGCTATCCCGCAGATGATTGTCGATTACATGCCGCCTGTACTGAAGGGCATTTGCCTAGCGGCGATTATCGCCCTGATCATGTCCACTGGCGACAGTATGCTGTTAATTTGCGGCACTACTGTCAGTTGGGATATCGTGCGTGTCCTGCGCCCTGGCACTCAGGA
Source organism: marine gamma proteobacterium HTCC2148 (assembly GCA_000156295.1). Lineage (GTDB taxonomy): Bacteria > Pseudomonadota > Gammaproteobacteria > Pseudomonadales > Halieaceae > Halioglobus > Halioglobus marinus. The sequence goes on along the minus strand of DS999228.1, from coordinate 13,288 downwards.
CAAGACCCTGTTGCTCATCAGTCGCCTTGTCATTCTTGTCATCGGTATCGTGAGCGTGTTCTTCGCGCTGCTGCGAATCCCGTTATTTGAAGTGAACTTCATGGCCCTTGGCATATTCGTTTCCGGCTTGTTTATGCCAGTGATGGGGGCAATTTTCTATCGCCACGCGACCACGATTGGCGCAGTCTGTGCCACAGCGCTGGGCGCGGGATCTTTCCTCGGCCTGCAATTAATGCAATTCGGATTGGGCATTACTCCGCCTGTGCAACCGATTCTCGTGGGTTTGGGTCTGGGCGTCGTTATTTATTTCATCGTTTGTAAATTCACCTGGTCGGCTGACACGGCGACTTCGCCGGCGTTGGCTCGCCAGTGAATTGGTAAAGGAGACAGTTTTAATGCCTATGCAATACTCACCCGCCGATGGTATCGGCGTTTTCACCTTCGACAACGGTCGTCTTAATCTGGGCAATATGGAGCTATGGAAACAGTTCTACCATCACCTGCTAGAATTCGAGCAGGATGATGAAGTCACTGTGGGTGTGATCACGGGGTTAGGGGAAAATTTTTGCGCCGGCGACGATCTCAAAGAAATTCGCACCGAGGCCTGGGCGCAAACGGCAACCCGCTGGGATCGTTTGCTGTGGGCTCGCCGGCGTGCCAAGCCTATGGTCGCCGCCGCTAATGGTTACGCGCTGGGAGGTGGGTTTCTCGCACTTACCGTGATGGCGGATATTCGCATTGCTGGGGAGAGCTTGCAGACCGGTGCGCCTGAAATTGCTTACGGTATGGGCGGCATCAGCGGCGCTACCCGCCTCGGGCTGCATGTTGCTCCGGTTGATGCGGCTTATCTTGCCCTGACCGGGGAAAAGATCGGTGCACAACAGGCCATCGCGATGCGCCTGGTCAACGAAGTGGTGCCCGACGAGCAGACCCTTGCGCGAGCCATGCAAGTAGCCGCCCTGATCGCGCGTCACCCGCGACAAGCGGTACAAACCGAATTGGATTGCCTGCACCGTGGTATGGAACTGTCACGCGCGGACGCCATGCATTACGCAGATCAACAGTACTGGCTGTCACGCAAGATACTCGGCGACAACGCTGATACAGGCAAGCAGGCCATCGCCGCCATGAAGAAACAGAAGGAGGAAGAGGGGGATGAGTGACAGCGTACTGGAAAAGTTTCAACGGCGAGTCAGTGCGATAGAGCAGGACAATGATTTCCCGGCGGATTTTCGCCAACTCTTGGAGCGCGCTATTGAGGTCAACCCAGATGGTGGCGGTCTCAATTTTTTTGACCAGGGTCGCAGTCTGAATGCCAGTGAAGTCCGGGATGCGGTCTACCGCTTGGCGGATGGCTTGCAGGATATCGGAGTAGGCAAGGGCAGCCACGTGGCGGTGATGCTGCCCAACTTGATCGAGTTTCCTCTCACCTGGCTCGCCCTTGGGGTGTTGGGTGCAGTGCAGATCGCAGTCAACCACCGTTTTACCTCGAAGGAACTGGATTACCAGTTCAACGATGCGGAAGCTGAATTTGTTCTTACCACGCCTCAGTTTCTGCCGGTGATTGATGCGATGGAAGCCCGTCAGGCGCTATTATCTGATGACAATATAATACTCGTTGCTGATGAAGCGGTGGCCGGCCACCCTCACTGGCAATCTCTGGCGGACGCCGGTAGCCCCGATTACAGGCCGGATTGGTCTATCTCTTCTGCTGACCTGCTAAGTATTCAGTACACCTCTGGTTCAACCGGCTTGCCTAAGGGATGCATGCTTAGCCAGCGCTCCTGGATTGTATTCGGGTGTACGCCACTAGCACTGTTCGATCACCAGCTCGACAATATCATGGCGGACCACGCTTACTTTTATCTGGACCCTCAGTGGCAAACAGTATCAGCGCTTTACTGCGGCGCGCGCCTGCATGTCCCGGAAAAACTCTCTGCCAGTCTTTTCGTGGAGCGGGTGAAGACCCACAATATCAATATGACGCTTTTCCCACGGCCAATCGTTGGAGAGAAGGGAGAAGAATCCGATAAAGATACCTGCCTGCAAAAAATTCTGGCGGTAGCGGCGGGTGCTGAAGGTATTCGCAACATTCGCCGCCGCTTCGAATGCGTGGCCACCGACGGCTACGGTATGACTGAAGTTGGCGCCGCCCTGATTATGCCCGAGGAAGTCAGCGATGCTGATCTGGATGCCTGCTGCGGCGTTCCGGGGCCATTCAGGCAATGCCGGATAGTGCGCGAGGACAAAGTGGATTGCGAAACCAACGAGCCGGGTGAATTGTGGGTGCGCGGGGATGGCATTCTATTGGGTTATTACAATAAGCCTGAAGCTACCGCGGAGGCCTTCGAGGGCGACTGGTTCCGCACTGGCGACCTGTTTGTCCGCAATGCAAAGGGTTATTACCAAATTGTCGGCCGCATCAAGGACATGATTCGTCGCTCCAGCGAAAATATATCAGCGCTGGAAGTCGAGCAAGCTCTCACCATGGTAGACGGTGTGCAACAGGTTGCAGTGGTGCCGGTGCCTGATGATTACCGGGGTGAGGAAGTTAAGGCCTACCTGCTGCTCGAAGAAGGGCAGACTCCGCAATCCCTACCGCCGGGAAAAGTACTTGAGGGTGCGAAGGAACGCCTGGCGGAGTACAAGATTCCGCGGTTCATCGAATATGTGACAACCTTTCCCTACACACCCTCTCAGAAGGTGGCCAAGGCGAAGCTGGTAGCAGAGGCAGGTGACCTGCGCGCAGGTGCCTGGGACGCGCAGGCGCAATAGTGATTTTTAATTACGACAATGCGATCGTGATAGCAATCTAACGTAACCGGGAACGAAATTATGCTGGAGTTTCCCATGTCAAACATCCATCGAAGAGAGTTCCTCAAGGACTCCATATTCGCAGCCGCCGCAGGCTTTACCGGTTTATCGGCAGGGTGGGCATTCGCCCAGGGCCTGAAGCATGACCCGCTCATTGAGGAGGATGCGCTGGGACTCGCGGCACTTTTGCACGCGGGTGAGATCTCCCAGCTAGAGCTCCTTGAGATTTTTATCCGCCGGGTGGAGGTGATGAACCCCGTTCTCAACTTCATGACCAACGAGGCCTTTGATCGAGCCAGAAAAGCGGCGGGGACGATCCCCCTCGACACGCGCTTCGCCGGAGTTCCGATTTTGATGAAGGATTTGATCGACATTGGCGGCTTGCGACGGACCGATGGATCGCGGTTGATGCTGGAGAACCGACCCGCACGCAACGTGGCATATGTAGACGCGTTGGAGCAGGCGGGGTTAAACATTTTTGGACAAACGAACGTCCCAGAAATGGCGAGTTTCATCATTACGAATAACGAGGTCTTTGGTGCGACTCGGAACCCATGGAGCCTGGACCATTCGGTCTTCTCCTCGAGTGGGGGCTCTGCGGTGGCGGTGGCTTCCGGTGCGGTACCGATTGCTCATGGGACCGATGGCGCCGGCTCCAATCGACTTCCTCCTTCCGCTACCGGGATCTTGGGAATGAAGCCGAGCCGGTTTCGGATGCGCTCGGGCGAGGTTGGGGGAGGACACGACATCGCGAAGACAAACCATGTGCTCACCCGCACCGTTCGGGATAGCGCCGCTGCATTCGCCGAAACCGAAGACCTTTCCGGCAAGGTGTATCAGCCTGTGGGTTTCGTGCAGGGCAGCTCGAGGCAGCGGCTGAGGGTGGGCTTGGTGAGCCCGGATGGAGCCCTGATGAACTCTGAACCGGAGGTATTGGATGCCCAGCAGAGGGCGGGGCTGCTGCTCGAAAGCCTCGGCCATACCGTCGAGGAAACGCCGTGGCCAGTTGACTCCGAGGCAATGGCGGATGCGTATATAAAGTTCTTCGCCGGAAAAGTCGGTGCGCTGAAGAAGACCGTCGAGACTGTATCAGGCAAGCCTCTTATGGAATCGGGGCTTCTGACTCCACTCCTTGCATCGAACATTCTTTCATCAGCCGCATACAATGAGAAGGACATCGCTCAGGGTCGAGACTATCTCGCTACACTGGAGGCGGTATTTGAGAATGTGTTCAACGACATCGATGTGTTGCTTGCCCCTGTGGCGCCCGTGGTTGCCCCACCTCTGTATGAACACACCCCCCAGGAATTATGGTCCGACGAGCTGGCGCAGTATTCAGCGGCCCGATTGAAATACACCGCTCCAGTCAATTTCTCGGGGTGCCCGGCGATGTCGGTGCCCTTGGGGAGAAGCCGTTCGACGGGGATCCCGATTGGCTCCCACTTCATCGCCGCCAAGGGTGCTGAGCGGCTCCTTTATGAGCTTGCCTATGAGCTGGAAGAATCCCAGCCGTGGCGCGGCATCTGGGCTCCTTTCTCCCTCAAATACATTCCAGTCTGAGCGGCCTCGACTTTGGCAGCCAGAATCGTCGCCTGCTTGTGTTGCCTCCTGCTGCTGAATGCGGCCAGGGGTGAGGAGAGAGTCATCGGACGAAGGTTTTATCGGCGGGCCCTCCAGTTTGGGCTCGCAACTTCAGTCTGATATTAGGCCGGCTGGAGGTGAAAGTGGACATTTAGCTCCCCAGGACCGATTTAGACTATTTAATGTCAGCTTTCGCCTAGGAGCAAACATCGGAATCAGTTTATGGGCTTTGACTGCTTTCCACTCATAGGCGGCATTAGGCTAGGCTCCATCGTGGGTTTGCTGATTACTCTTGATACCCATGCTTCCGTGGTCAACTTGGGCAGGCACAAAGTACGTGCCAAGCACTACCGTGATCTCAGGATCAGTGCGTTTACGGAATGGGGCAGGGCAGTGGCTTGAGTCTGGAAGGGGCAATTTCCAGATGCAGAAAAGTTAGTTTGTCAGGACCGTTCAGTGAGTTTGTTTAGGGGCTTGTTAGCCGCACCGTAGTGCACCAATGCCGTACCATTTGGACACATATGAAAAAGGGTTTCAGGTGTTTGAACTCCTGAAACCCTTTGATATGGCGGTGGGCGTAGGATTCGAACCTACGGAGGGGATAAACCCTCAACGGTTTTCAAGACCGCCGCTTTCGACCACTCAGCCAGCCCACCGAAAAACTCTATTGTTTGCTGCTACACCGTATGGCGAAGCAGGCGAGATTATACCGTTATGGAAACTGTGCACAAGAGCTGGAAAGCCCCTTGTGCACTAATTTCAGTGCTTTTAGTTGCCCGATGCCGCCTCTGCCACCTGCACAGAAGACAGAGGGCCGCGCGGATCATTGCTGGCGCGAGGTGCTGAACGGCCGCTATGTTCCGCAGCGGGCGCTACTTCATCTTTGAACAGTGCAACTTGGGCGGTTGAGATCTCAACAGAGGCAACGGGTCGTGCCTCTACTCTTGGGTCGTTAATCGCTCGCCCTTCTTCATTGATCCCCGTTGCAATAGCGGGTTCCTCTGCGACTGGTGTTGGAGCTTCGGCAATCGTTGCTTCTGCCTGGGGCTCTTCAACTGGAACTGCAACCTCAGGGGCAGACACTTCAGGCGCTGCAACTTCCGGTTCTGAAATCGCGACGACCTCTGCTTCTGTTGCTTCCTCGGCTTGAACAGCTGTGGCGTCCACTTCTGAGGCGGCTACAACTTCAGCCACGGGCTCAACAGTGTCTGGCGTTTCTACCGGTGCAGGTGTCTGCGCTGCCATTACGGGTTTGGGTGAATCCTCCGTTTTGGCTGCGACAACCTCTGCTGCGGGAGCGTCCGCTACAGTGTCGACTGCGGCTTCCGTTGGCATAGTTTCCTGGCCCTCGGCAGGCTTGCGGCCACGGTTGCGACGCCGACGCTGTGGTTCGCTACGCTTCATATCTGATGGGCGCTTGCGAGGTTGGCCTTCGCGTTGCTCTTGCTCTTGAGCACCTCCGGCCTTTTTGCTGTCGTTGGCCGCCTCTGGCGCTACATCCTGGTTGCGGCGCTGGCTATCTTTGTTATTGCGACGACGGTTGCGGTTGTTGCCACTCTGGCTGCGCTCTTCCTCGCTGTCCCTGCGTTTCTGTTGTTCGCCTGAACCGCCGGTGCGTGACTGGCTCTGCTGCTGGTTACGCTTATCATCCTGGCGCTCGCCCCGAGCCTGTTGACCCTGGCCGCGTCGGTTGCGATTCCGGTTGCGATTATTGCGGTTGCCCTGAGAGGATTTCTGGCCGGATTGCTTACTCTTCGGCTTGCTCTCTTCCTGTTTCGGTTGTTTCTCTTCAGCGGCACCGAAGAGTTTCCCAAAGAAACGAGCGACCAAACCAGGTTGCGACTTCTCCGCGGTACTTTTGCCCGAATGCTGCTTGCTTTTTTGCTCTGGCTTGGCTGTGGTCGACTCCTTCGCGGTCTGAGGGGAGGGCGCTTTCGGCACCACACCCTGAACAGCTGCTTCCTGCTGCGGGATAGCGGCAGTGTGAGTGTCGGAGATCGACTCTACATCAGGCTCGGCGACCTCAATTTTGTAGCTGATTTCCTGATCGCCATCGATTTCATCATCGCGTAGACGCTGTACTTCAAAGTGGGGCGTTTCCAAATTGGGATTGGGAACAACCAGCACGCGTACTTTGGCGTCGCGCTCAATTTCACCGAGCGCGGTGCGCTTTTCATTGAGCAGGTAGGCAGCCACATCTACGGGAACAATGGCGCGAATTTCGGCACTGCGCTCCTTGATGGCTTCCTCTTCTAACAATCGCAGAATAGATAATGCCAGCGACTTGGTGTCACGAATAGTGCCCTGCCCGGTGCAGCGTGGACAGACCTTGGCGCTGGTTTCGCCCAGTGACGGACGTAAGCGCTGCCTGGACATTTCCAGCAAGCCAAAGCGAGAGATTCGCCCAACCTGCACTCGTGCACGATCGATGTTCAGAGCATCACGCATCCGGTTTTCAACCTGGCGCTGGCTTTTTGCGGCTAACATGTCGATGAAATCAATGACAATCAGGCCGCCCATATCGCGCAAGCGCAGTTGTCTGGCAACCTCGTCCGCGGCTTCCAGGTTGGTTTTGAGGGCTGTTTCCTCAATATCCTTGCCTTTGGTCGCTCGGGCAGAGTTGATGTCGATGGAGACCAGTGCCTCTGTTGGGTCAATCACAATAGAGCCGCCGGAAGGAAGGCGTACTTCACGTTGAAATGCCGTCTCTATCTGGCTCTCTATCTGGAAGCGATTGAACATGGGGATGCTGTCTTCGTAGACACGCAGTTTGCTCTTAAATTGGGGCATAACCTGGCTGATGAAGTCATCTGCCTGTTGGTAAGCCTCGGGGGAGTCGATCAGTACCTGGTCGATATCGTCGCGCAGGTAGTCTCGAATGGCGCGAATAATGACATTGCTTTCCTGAAACAACAGAGTGGCAGGCTTGGATTCATTGTTGGCTTCGGTGATTTTCTCCCAAAGCTGCAACAGGTAGTTAAGGTCCCATTGTAATTCCTCAGAGGATCGCCCTACGCCGGCAGTGCGGATAATAACGCCCATGCCGTTGGGGATTTCCAGTGCAGAGAGGGCTTCTCGCAGTTCCGAGCGATCGTCACCATCGATGCGGCGAGAGATGCCGCCAGCGCGAGGATTGTTGGGCATCAGGACCATGTATCGGCCGGCCAGGGAGATAAACGTGGTCAGGGCCGCGCCCTTGTTGCCGCGCTCTTCCTTGTCAACCTGAACAATGATTTCAGTCCCTTCCTTAACCACGTCCTTTATCTTCATCCGGCCTTCGCCGTCCGACTTGCGATAGAAGTATTCGCGGCCAATTTCTTTAAGAGGCAGGAAACCGTGTCGGTCGGCGCCGAAGTCTACAAAAGCGGCTTCCAGGGAGGGTTCCACTCGAGTGATTTTAGCTTTGTAGATGTTTGATTTTTTCTGGACGCGGGTACGATTTTCAATGTCCAGATCGTAGAGTCGCTGGCCATCAACCAGTGCGACGCGCAACTCTTCGGGTTGAGTTGCGTTGATTAGCATTTTCTTCATGTTGCCTAAGCCTTTTTAGAGCAGGCTGGCGGGGCAGGAATCAGTGTGCAGGCCTAATGGCCTTTGGGAGAGGTCTGTTTAAACACGCTCCTTGCGTGCAGGTGCCTTATAGGCACTGGGTTTGAATGCCACTCCCGGCATCCAGGTATTCTATTTACACTACCGTCTTATCGATGGTCGTATCAGCGTCGGGTGGGGAATGAATGGTACTCGTTCCGCCTTTTTGTTAGTGTCGCAGCACCTGGGGCTATCGACAACGCTGTGTAATCTGATTCTGTGTCCCGGCAGTCTTTACTGCTCGGTTTTAGTAATCGTCGATTTTGCGGGGTATGATCGGGCATTGCCCGGCTGTTGATCCTCGCGTCGACATCCGTTGTGTGATTCTGTCTGACGGTACCTGCACATTCTTCGGCAGGCCCAAACATCGCCAGGGTGTTTGATTGTTCACCGGCACCGGTAAGTCCACGGGCGGGTTCGATCACACGCGCAGGACTATATCAGCTATTGCTGGAAAATTAAACGAATTCCGTGAGTTATGTCAGAAAGCGAACAATCCAGGCCCGTAGTACGCCACCTCACCGTGGACGAAAATTCCTCCGGCCAGCGGCTGGATAATTTCCTTACCCGCGAATTGAAGGGCGTTCCCCGGACACGCCTCTATCGCGCCTTGCGTAAGGGCGAGATCCGGGTCAATAAGGGTAGGGTTAAAGCAGATTACCGCCTGGTCACAGGAGATCTGGTTCGAATTCCTCCGCTCCGAACCCCGGCGCCATCAGATCCGCCAACTATTCCTCGCTATTGGTCCGAGCAACTCAAGCAGCGTGTTATTTATGAGGACGGTGGCCTGCTGGTGGTAGACAAACCGTCTGGGCTGGCAGTGCACGGTGGTAGTGGTCTTAATTTCGGCATGATTGAGAGTTTGCGCCAAATTCGTTCGGAGGATCGCTACCTGGAGTTAGTGCATCGACTCGACCGGGATACTTCTGGCTTAATCATGGTTGCCCGCAAGCCAGCTATCCTACGCGAACTGCATCGTCAGTTAAGAGAAGACCATGTTGATAAGCGCTACCTGGCTCTGGTGGCGGGCAAATGGCCGCGCAGTAAAGTGCGGGTGGACGCCCCCTTGCAAAAAAATGTGCTGCAGTCTGGCGAGCGTATGGTCAGGGTGGCGAAGGAGGGCAAGCGTTCAATTACTGACTTTACTGTCGTTGAGCGCTTTAAAGGTGCGACTTTGGTCGAGGCGAAACCTGTGACAGGCCGCACTCATCAAATACGGGTACACGCATTGCACGCTGGCTTCCCGCTGTTGGGAGATAGTAAATACGGCTCTCCTAAAGGGGAGGCTTTGTGTGAACAGATCGGTCTAAAGCGACTGTTTTTGCACGCCCGGGCACTGCGTTTTAAGTTGCCTGGTGTGGGGCGTATGGAGCTCGAGGCGCCTCTCGATAAAGATCTTGAAATGGCATTAGATAAATTACGTAAATGGTTGTAATTAAATGATTATATTTGACTGGGATGGCACCCTATGTGACTCGGTCGCGCAGATCGTACGCTCGGTTCAGGGCGTGGCGCGCGAGATGGGCCTTCCTGTTCCCAGTGAGGCAGAGGCTGCCAATATTATTGGGCTAAGCCTGCACCGGGCGATGGAGGTGTTGTTCCCCGAAGTGCCGCCTGTCGAGCTTGAGCAGCTTATCAGCGGGTATTCCAGCCACTATGTGGCCAATGAGGAAGCTCCTCCTGCCATGTTCCCCGGTGCATTAGAAACCCTGAACGAGTTAAGAGGGCGAGGTTTTGAACTTGCCGTGGCGACAGGTAAAAGCCGCAGAGGCCTTGATAGGGTTCTGCGAGTAATGGGTATGGAGGACATGTTTGACGCGACGCGATGTGCGGATGAAACGACGTCCAAACCTGATCCCCTGATGCTCAACGAACTATTGTTAGAGAGAAGTATCTCCCCCGAGCGTGCCGTGATGATTGGCGATACTGAATATGACCTGGAAATGGCCGTTAATGCGGGAATCTCTTCGGTGGGAGTGAGTTTTGGCGTTCACAGCATTGAGCGCCTGGCAGTCCATAAGCCGGTGGCGATCGTCGACTCACTGCCACAACTGCTGGAGCTACCTGAACTAGCAGGTCGGTAACCGATAATCAGCGGCGTCGGGATTCTAGTGCTCAAGAACAGGCGCTCCGGCTGCCTTCAGCAGTCTGCAGGTGGCGATCAGGGGCAGGCCGACGAGAGTGGTTGGATCATCTCCGATCATTTTCTCAAATAGAGCAATACCCAGGCCTTCGCATTTAAAGCTCCCTGCACAGTCATAGGGCTTTTCTTTTTGCAGATAGGTTTCTATTTCCAAAGATTCGAGTTCTCGAAACACCACACTGAAGCGCTCTATCAGCGTTTCGTGATAGTCGATGGACAGGTTAATAAGCGACAGGCCGGTATAGAAGTCTACCCGTTGCCCGGCACTATCGTGAAGTTGCTTGCTCGCTGCTGCATGAGAACCGGGCTTGCCAATACAGCTGCCAGAGAGGCTCGCAACCTGATCGCTGCCAATAACGAAAGCACCGGGATTAGTGCTGGCAATATCAAGGGCTTTAGCTGCGGCCAGACGCTGAGCCAGTGCCGCTGGCGACTCACCCGGATGTGCAGTTTCATCCACGTTTGGTGACTCGCAGCGAAATGGAATTTGTAGCCTTTCAAGCAATTGTCGTCGATAAGGGGATGTGGAGGCGAGAATCAGATCCATTAGTGGGCCTACTTGGTGTGAATAAGTGAGAGAACTGCTTGTATTTTATAGAATTTTTTTTGACAAAGGGGGGTTGCGTCACTATAGTGCGCGCCTATGTTGACTGAGCCCCTCCCCAACACGCTGGATGTCCGCAAGGCAGCGGCGCGCGGAGTGAGTATCAGCGGAGCGTTAAAGCCCGTCGATTTGCCCCGTTTTATGGCCTTGTTGGCCAATGACACGGGTGAGATCATGGCCGGTTTGGCGTTTTCTCGTGACGAGGAAAATCGGGCGGTAATCGCAGTAGATTTCGAGGCGAAAATCTCGGTAATTTGCCAGCGTTGCTTGCAAGCCATGCCGTTGAGCATGACCGGTGATAACAGCTTGGGCGTCGTCTTGACAGACGAACAAGCCAAGCACCTTCCTCGGCATCTAGACGCGCTGATAGTGCCGGAAGAGAGTTGTAATTTGTGGGAACTGGTAGAGGATGAGCTAATACTCGCGCTGCCTCCATTCAGTTACCACGACACAGAAGATTGTAAACAGATATTGTCCGAATATACCGGGCCGGGTCCTGAAGAGGGCGAGGGTGATCAGAAACCCAACCCCTTCGACGTACTGGCACAGTTAAAAACGGATAAGTAAATCAGGAGTTAGCCATGGCTGTTCAGAAAAGTAAGAAGACCCGCTCTCGTCGCGGCATGCGTCGTTCACACGATGCACTGTCAGGATCCACGTTGTCAGTAGACCAGACTTCCGGAGAAACCCACTTGCGCCACCATGTGAGCGCTGATGGCTTTTACCGCGGCAAGAAAGTCGTAGACACTGGCTCCGACGACTAAAAATCGGTTCAGGCGGTCATCAGTACCGTTTGTAACTTCAGCGGGGGCTATGGCCTCCGCCGCCCTGACAGCGCTTCCAATAGGAGCGCTGTCAACATTTCTACCCCTCGAAAACTCTCCCAACGCGCCCACTGTTTGCTTCGCTCTCCAATTAGTTGGTTGGCAGATCGGCAGGAATCCCTAAAATGAATGCTATAGATCATCCAGGAAGAAGCCATGTCAGAATACGCTAACGCATTTGTCTTTCCCGGCCAGGGTTCACAAAAAGTTGGGATGCTGGCTGCAGCGCATGAGCGCTTTGCCGGCGTCAGAGAAACCTACGTCGAGGCGTCAGATGCGCTCGGATATGACGTATGGGATCTGATTCAAAATGGTGAACAGGATGCACTTAACCTCACGGAGACCACGCAGCCGGTGCTGCTCTCCTCTTCAGTGGCCCTATGGCGGGCGTGGCAGGAGCAGGGAGGTGCGCAGCCTGAGGTAATGGCTGGCCATAGCCTGGGTGAGTTTACTGCGCTGGTCTGTGCAGGCTCACTGGGTTTTGCTGACGCCGTAAAACTGGTTCGAAGTCGTGGTCAGTTCATGCAGACCGCCGTGCCTGTGGGCGAGGGCGCAATGGCGGCGATCATTGGTCTGGATGACGAGGCGATTAACAATATTTGCGGGGCAAGCGAAGGGATTGTGGCTGCGGTCAATTTTAATTCTCCAGGGCAAGTGGTCATTGCCGGTCATACGGCCGCAGTAGAGAGTGCGATAACAGAGCTTAAGGACGCTGGCGCAAAGCGAGCTTTGCCACTGCCAGTGAGCGCGCCTTTCCATACCGAATTAATGAAGCCGGCAGGCGAGCAGCTGGCAGCCGCTATGGCCGACATTACCATTGTTCCCCCGCAGGTCCCTGTTATCCATAATGTTCATGCCCAGGCAGAGAGCGACCCGGAGAAGATACGCGCATTGTTGGTACAGCAGATATACAGTCCCGTGCAATGGACCCGCTGCGTGCAGGCTATCGTTGCTGCCGGGGTGACCAATGTCGTTGAGTGCGGGCCAGGTAAAGTGCTCAGTGGTTTAAATCGTAGAATTGATAAGTCGCTGTCCAGTTTTTCACTGGAGGAGCCAGACTCCTTGATGGCGGCGCGACAAGAATTGGGCTAAGCCCGCTAGATACACGGAGATAGTCGATGAATGAAGATAACAAGGTCGCGCTGGTTACAGGAGCGAGCCGAGGCATAGGTAAGGCCATTGCAGAGCAATTAGCTGCTGATGGTTACGTCGTCATTGGCACTGCCACCAGCGACGGTGGAGCAGAGAATATCAGTGCCTACCTGAAGGATTCGGGCAATGAAGGCTGCGGTATGAAGTTGGATGTTGCCGACAGCGAAAGCGTTAAAGAGGTGCTAAAGGCGATAGCCGAGCAGTACGCTGCCCCCCTGATCCTAATCAATAATGCCGGCATCACCCGCGATAACATTCTCATGCGAATGAAAGAGGATGAATGGGGCGATGTTATTGATACCAATCTCAACGCGCTTTATAGGGTAAGCAAGGCCTGCCTGCGTGGGATGACCAAAGCCCGATGGGGCCGAATAGTCAATATCACCTCAGTCGTGGGTTCCATGGGCAACATGGGCCAGAGCAACTACGCTGCGACCAAGGCTGGCGCTGAAGGCTTTTCGAGGGCCCTGGCACGTGAGCTCGGCTCCCGTTCCGTGACTGTCAACAGTATCGCACCTGGTTTTATTGATACCGATATGACCCGCGAGTTGACCGATGACCAGCGCAACCTGATGCTGGGCC
>DS999229.1:105944-211414 GCA_000156295.1 marine gamma proteobacterium HTCC2148 | reverse complement strand
TCTGTAAAACTACCGAGGCGATGACACTATCGCAGCTGTCCATCGCACCGACTCCGGTGCCCGGCGCTGCTATCTATATCCAATATCAGCAGGCAGTTATATCGGTTGCCGGCGCATTTCTGCAGGCCCGGGGGCCGCCCATTTACTCCTGACAAAAGCGAATATTCGATTTTAACAGGAGTAGAAAATGAAACGTTTCATCCCTCTTGCCGCAGCTGTTGCCGTGGCAAACGCGGCCGCTGAGCCGCAACCCATGGAGCACGTGCTGGTATCCGTGCCCCTCCACAAAAAATCTGCTGAAACGGCTATGCCTGTGACGGTGCTGTCCGGTGACGAGCTCACCCGTGCGGTTTCTGGCACCATTGGAGACACGCTGGCCAATAGCCCTGGCCTTGCAAACGCTTCTTTCGGACCCGCGGTCGGCCAGCCGGTGATTCGGGGCCAGCAAGGCCCCAGAGTGACCGTACTGCAAAATGGCACCCGTAGCGCCGACGCTTCAAATATCAGTGCTGACCACGCGGTGTCTGTCGAACCGGTCCTCGCTGATAGTATCGAAATCGTGCGCGGACCGGCCACCCTGCTCTATGGTGGCGGGGCCATCGGTGGTGTTGTCAACGTGATCGACAATCGTATCCCAACGGTGCTGCCCGAGAAGGCCAATGGCGACGTTGAGTATCGCCACGATACGGCTTCAAGTATGGATAATGTTGTAGCCAAGGGTCAGGCGGCCGTCGGGAATTTTGCTTTCCACGGCAGTGTGCTCTACCGCGACTGGGAAGACCTTGAGATTCCCGGAAAGGCCGTTCGCGAAGACGATCATGAAGACCACGATGATCATGATGAGGACCACGACGAGGATCATGAAGGTGAGGAGGAGCATGCCGAGGGCGGTGACGGTGTCATTGATAATACTTCAGGTCGCACCAAGAGCCTGACGCTTGGCAGTAGTTATCACTTTGAGGACGGATTTTTTGGCTTCGCGGTCAGCCGTCTGGAAAATGATTACGGTATTCCATCAGGCTCGCATGGGGAGCACGGCGAAGAACACGGCGAGGATCATGACGACGACGACCACCACGACGATCATGATGAAGATCACGATGAGGATCACGACGAAGATCACGACGAAGATCACGATGGAGATCACGAGGGCGAGGAGGAACACGGCGACATTACTCTGGAAGTCGAGCAAACTCGTTACGATACGGCCCTGCACTGGCATGAACCCATTGCCGCCCTCGATGTTATGCGTGGCTTTCTGACCTACACCGATTATGAACACTCAGAAATTGAGGGCAGTGGGGAAGTCGGTACTGTGTATAGCAATGAAACCTGGGAGGGACGGCTGGAACTCGTTCATCAGCCGATAGGTAATTTCCATGGTGTGCTGGGTTTGCAGGCGATTGACAGTGAGTTCTCCGCCATGGGTGAAGAAGCATTTATTCCGCTCACCGAGAAGGAAGGCTTTGGCCTGTTTCTTTTGGAGGACTATCACGCCGCTGATTGGACCTTCGAATTCGGCCTGCGTTATGACCGCGATGAGCTAGCACCTGATACCAGCGCTGCGAGCGATAGCAGTTTCGATGCGCTTAGCTTCTCCGGATCTGCCTTGTGGGATGTGAGTGCCCAGTGGCAATTGGGCCTGGCTCTGTCCAGAGCAGAGCGAGCACCAGCGACCGAGGAGCTTTATTCTAACGTAGAGAATGATGATCCGGAGAATTGGGTGGTGCACGCTGCGACAGGTGCTATCGAATTGGGTAACACCGACCTCGACGTAGAAGTGTCTAATAACGTGGACTTTTCAGTGGACTGGCTCGGTGACGATTACTTCGCTTCGATCACTTTTTTCTACAATGACTTCGAGGACTATATCGGCCTGCTGGCGGCAGACCAGGAGGTTGACGAGGTGCCAGTTTACTTTTACGCACAGCAGGATGCTGAATTCTATGGTGTGGAATTTGAAACTGAGTTCGGTCTGACTAGTTTTGCTGGCGGTGATCTCCGCTTCGGGCTATTTGGTGACAGCATTCGCGGTGAACTGGACGACGGCGCAGATATACCGCGCATGCCGCCCATGCGCATTGGTGGCCGCTTAAGCTGGCAGGCTAATCAGTGGCGAGTCTGGGGTGGCGTGCTCGATGCTGCCGATCAGGATCGCCCTGGTGAAAATGAAGAGGAAACTGCGGGCTACACCCGTTGGGACGCTGGTATTGAATATCGCTTGGAGGCTTCGCAGGGAGATTTGCTGGCTTTCGTAAAATTCAATAACATCACCGACGAAGAAATTCGCCTCAGCACCTCCTTCCTGAGAGACGTTGCGCCCGAAGCTGGACAGGGTGTGGAGGTTGGCATCCGCTATAGCTTCTAGCCGGCAACCCTGTATAATCGCCGCCCCTCCCTCTGGGGGTGGCGATTCCGCTGCCCAAGGAAATAACATGTCTACGCAACCGGCGGTAAGCAGCTTCGCGGAACTGGCGCTTTCTGAGCCCCTGCAAAAAGCACTGGCCGATGTTGGCTATGAAACGCCCTCTGCTATTCAGGCGGCGACGATTCCCGCATTGATTGAAGGCCGTGATGTGCTGGGCCAGGCACAAACAGGCACCGGTAAAACAGCAGCTTTCGCCCTGCCAATCCTCGCTCAGTTGCAAGCGAGCAGTAAAAAACCCCAGGTGCTAGTACTCGCACCGACTCGTGAGTTGGCCATTCAGGTGGCGGAGGCTTTCCAGAAATACGCGCGTTACCTCAAGGACTTTCACGTAGTGCCAATCTACGGAGGCGCCGACTACCGCGGTCAATTGCGCCAATTACAGCGTGGAGTTCAGGTTGTGGTAGGCACACCGGGTCGTGTTATGGATCATATGCGCCGAGGTTCGCTGGACCTTTCCGCGCTGCGCACGCTGGTACTGGACGAAGCGGACGAAATGCTGCGTATGGGCTTCATCGATGACGTGGAGTGGATTCTCGAGCAGACGCCCGATGACCGCCAGATAGCGTTGTTTTCGGCCACCATGCCAACTGCAATCGCCCGGATCGCGAAGCAGCATTTGAATAACCCGGTGCACGTCGCCATTGAAGTGCAGACCATGACCAATAAGTCTATTCGTCAACGCGTCTGGATGATGGCCGGGGTGCACAAGTTGGACGCACTGACTCGCATACTCGAAGTCGAAGACTTTGACGGGGTGATCGTTTTTGTTCGCACTCGAATTGCCACCGCCGAAATTGCTGAGAAGCTGGCTGCCCGCGGCTATTCTGCCGCTGCTCTCAATGGCGATATACCTCAGAAGCAGCGCGAGGCGACTATCGATAACCTGAAGCGCGGCACAATAGACATACTCGTCGCCACTGACGTGGCTGCCCGAGGCCTGGACGTTGAGCGCATTAGCCACGTAATCAATTACGATATTCCCTACGATGTAGAAGCCTATGTCCATCGTATTGGGCGCACGGGTAGGGCAGGTCGGGAAGGCGACGCTATCCTGTTTGCGGCTAATCGTGAGCGTCGCCTGTTGCGTGCGATTGAGAAAGCGACGGGCACCATTGAAAAAATGGAACTACCCAGCGTTGAGCAGGTAACGGACAAACGTATTGGCAAGTTTAAGCAGCGCATCACTGAAACGCTGGATACAGTGGAACTGGACCTGTTCCGTAAGTTGGTCGAGGACTATCAGGGTGAGTATGGCGTGCCGGTCATGGATATCGCGGCAGCGCTGGGCGCCATGGCACAGGGGAGCAAGCTGCTTGTCGCTAAACCTGGTAAGGAAAGGTCCGGCCAGGAAAGGTCCGGCCAGGAAAGGCCCGGCAAGGAAAAACCACGTAAAGACACCTCTAAAAAGGATAAGTCCGCGAAAGAGAGGCCATCGAGAACAGATAGAGCCGAAGACTCGAAGAAGAAATTTGATAGCGACAAAAAGAAAACCCGCTCGTCGGCTGATTCTTCACCCGGAGGCGTGCGACCAGAATCGACCCCCGATAAGGGACTGGAGCGCTATCGCATTGAAGTGGGTCACGAGCATGACGTAAAACCCGCAAATATTGTTGGTGCGATCGCCAATGAGGCAGAAATCGATGCCGAGTATATTGGCAGAATCGAGATCTACGACGATCACAGTACGGTCGATTTGCCGGAAGGCATGCCCAAGGAAATTTTCACCCACCTGAAGTCTGTCTGGGTCAGTGGCCAGCGCCTGAAGATTTCTCGCGCCGATAAATCAGCGGGCAAAAAGCCGCACCGCAAAGGTCCAGCCAAGCGCAAGAGCAAGAAAAGCGGCCCTCCAAAGCGCGATCATTGATTTTTTGCTAGAGTTGCCCCACTGAAAAGTAGGGTTTTATGATATGACCAAGCGAATAATTGTCGGCATCAGCGGCGCCTCTGGCATTGTCTACGGCGTGCGCGCATTGGAAATGCTGGCTCAGACTGGAGTGGAAACTCATCTGGTGATGAGTAAGTCGGCAGAGCTGACCCTGCATTACGAACTGGATATGTCGACCGACGATGTCAAAGCTCTGGCATCGGAGGTACATGCGATCAAAAATGTCGGCGCTTCAATCGCCAGTGGTTCTTTCATCACCGCTGGTATGCTTGTCGCCCCCTGCTCAATTCGCACCATGTCAGAAATTGCTACCGGGGTGACCTCTACATTGTTGACGCGCGCAGCTGATGTAGTGCTCAAAGAACGTCGGCGCCTGGTGCTAATGGTCAGGGAAACGCCATTGCATACCGGACATTTGCGCACTATGACCCAGCTTTCGGAGATAGGCGCGATCATCGCGCCCCCCGTGCCCGCTTTTTATGCTCGCCCTGAGTCTCTTGATGACATGGTTTCCCAAGGGGTAGCGAGGGTGCTGGACTTGTTCGATGTTCCAGTCAGTCAGGTTGTTCGCTGGCAGGGTGAGTAAGTGAGAAGAGGCCGCCCACTTCGGAGCGGTTCCTAATGCCCATTCTGTTCGGCGTTGTGCTGATCGACCTGATAGGCTTTGGTATCGTTATTCCTATCCTGCCTTTCCTGTCGCCTCAACTGGGCGCCGACAAAGTCGATATCGCCCTAATCATTGTGACCTACGCTGCGTGTGCGGGTATTTTTGGTCCCTTCTGGGGCAAACTTTCCGATCGACGTGGTCGCAAGCCGGTGATCATGATTTGCCTGGCCGGCGCTTCGTTGTCCTATGTCATGTTGGGCCTGGCTACTGAACTGTGGATGATATTTCTCGCCAGGGCGTTTGCTGGTGTGATGGCGGGCAATTTTGGCGTGGCCTCTGCAATGATGGCGGACGTGACCAGTCCAGAGAACCGGGCCAGGGGAATGGGCCTAATCGGCGCTGCATTTGGCCTTGGGATGGTATTGGGCCCCTTGATTGGAGGCCTTCTGGCGGGAGACAGCGGTAGCTTTACTCTACCCTGTATTTTTGCGGGCTTAATGTCCGTGCTGGCGATTATTGCCGCAGCGCTAACTCTTCCTGAATCTCTCAGCCCTGAGAAACAGGCTGCCAATCGCGCGCATCAGAAGAGTCTCGACCGGGAATCGACACTGCAGGTGTTGAAGAAGTCTGGTAACCGCCTGTTTGTATTTCAGTATGTTGTTCACAATGCGGGCGTGAGTTCCGCTACCTACCTGTTTCCGCTTTGGGTAGCCGACATTCTGGGTTGGACCGCAAGAGAAGTCGGTATGGTATTTGGCGTGCAGGGCGTCATCATGGTGGTGATGCAGGGCGGCGCACTGGGTGCGCTGGTAAAATTGCTGGGTGAGTGGCGCGTCTTGCTGTTTGCCATTTGTTTTTTCTTGTCCGGGATGCTGTTGGCTGTGTTTGCGTGGAGCATGCCCACAATGCTTGCGTCGATGTTTATTGGAATGACTGGCGCGACCTTATGCACGCCCCTGCTGAACACCTTGGTGACTCACCGTACGCCCGCAAGTTATCGGGGACGCATTATGGGAACGACCGCTGCAGCTTCTTCCTGGGGTCGCGTATTTGGTCCGGCGTTCACCGGTTTTAATTTGGCATGGTTTGGCTATTCTGCGGCATGGGCAGCGTGTGCTCTGATCGCGGCTTGTTATCTTTTGTGGGCTTTTTATGAACGTGCCCTGGAAAAACGTCATCCATCAATTCTGAGGAGAACTTAATAGTGGCGACGAATTTATTTGATTTAAGCGGGAAAATCGCGCTGGTTAGTGGTGCAAGCCGGGGTATCGGAGAGTCCATCGCCAAATTACTCGCCCAGCAGGGTGCTCATGTCATTGTGTCCAGTCGAAAAATCGACGATTGCGGTCGAGTTGCCAGTGAGATCGTTGCCGCTGGAGGCAGCGCTGAAGCGCAGGCCTGCCATGTGGGCAATATGGAAGATATAACGGCTATCTTCGAACACATTCGTGCAACTCATCGACGCCTGGATATTTGCATCAACAATGCCGCCGCTAATCCTTACTTCGGCCATATCCTGGACACGGATCTGGGGGCTTTCAATAAAACAGTAGAGGTTAATATTCGCGGTTACTTCTTCATGTCTATCGAGGCCGGCAAACTGATGCGCGAAAACGGTAGCGGCGTCATCGTCAACACCGCATCGGTGAACGCGTTGCAGCCGGGTCCAATGCAGGGAATTTACTCCATTACCAAAGCGGCTGTAGTCAGCATGACCAAGGCATTTGCCAAGGAATGTGCACCTCTTGGCATTCGTTGCAATGCGCTTTTACCGGGGCTGACCAAAACCAAATTTGCCGGTGCGCTTTTTGCCACAGGTGAGTTTTATGACGAGGCAATAAAAGCCATACCTTTGGGCCGCCACGCGGAGCCGGACGAGATGGCGGGTACGGTTTTGTATCTTGTGTCTGATGCTTCGAGTTATACCACTGGCGAATGTATTGTGGTTGATGGCGGAATGACTATTTAGTGTTTGCCAAAACTCACCCACACTGACTAGAGTAATGCTTATGGCACAAGGAATATTGCTATGAGCATGCTCACTATCCATCCGCAGTTATTACAAGACTGTCATTATCTGGGTCAACTCCTCTCTACTGATGTATTGTTGCATCGTAATGCCAGTCTGCCCTGGTTCATTTTGGTCCCCGATACTGAGTGTGCTGACTTTCTTGATCTACCGCCCGAGCACCGACAAGCAGTATTGGCTGACTGTGCAGCTATCTCTGGCTTCATCAAAAACTTTCTGGGTTTTGATAAAGTCAATTTTGCGGGACTGGGCAATGTGGTGCCGCAAATGCATTTACACATTATTGGTAGGGTGCCTGTGGATCCCTGCTGGCCACAGCCGGTGTGGGGAAACCTGGTAGACAGCGAGCCCTATTTGGCAAAGAGATTAGAAGAGTGGCAGCAAGCGTTAGTTCGTATGTTGCAACTGAAGCCTTCGCGATTGGAATTTTAGCATTGTCAGTGACTAAGAAAGTATTCGTTACTCATCAATTACCGGGCGCTCGTATTCACGACCTTTCGCGTTATTGTGAGCTCAATACGTGGATGGGCCCAGGGCTACTTGGCGTGGAAAACCTGCGCCAAGAATTGCGCGGCTGTCACGGATTAATCTGTTTATTGACCGACAGAGTCGATGCGACATTGCTGGCCGCCGTGCCCGATCTGGAATTTGTTTCCAGTATGTCCGTGGGGGTAGACCATGTTGATCTGTCTGCACTATCTGCTCGCAATATTCCCCTGGGAAATACGCCGGGAGTGCTGGTGGACACCACCGCTGACACAGCCTTTGCACTGATGCTCGCAGCGGCTCGCCGGGTGGTTGAAGCGGACAACTTTGTTCGTCAGGGCAACTGGACGCAGAAAAATGCCTGGGCGCCAGGTTTTTTTACGGGCAAGGATGTCAGTGGTGCAACTATCGGAATCATCGGCCTGGGGCAAATCGGCCAGGCTGTGGCACGCCGCGCCGCGGGGTTTGGAATGGAGATCCTGGCCTGGAATCGAACTTCGCGGGAGGTGCCTGGTGTGGAGTCGGTTTCTCTGGAAGAGTTGTTGCAGCGCAGTGACTTTGTCAGCTTGCATGTAGCGCTTTCAGATGAGACTCGGTATCTGATGAACGCCGAGCGTATTGCGCTGATGAAGTCCGACGCGATACTGATCAACACCGCTCGCGGAGGCATTGTTGACGAGGAGGCTCTTGCCGTGGCGCTGGCTGATGGACATTTGGCTGCAGCGGGTATTGATGTCTTTGAAAATGAACCTGTGTCGCCTGACAATGCACTGCTGTCGCTTAAGAACGTCGTGGTAGCACCCCACATCGGCAGCGCAACTACGCTCACGCGGGGAAAGATGGCTGATATTGCCGTGGAGAATGCAATTGCCGCCCTGGAGGGGCGGCCGATGATCCATTGTGTCAACCCGGATGTTTACCGCTAGCTGGCGTTAGGAAGTGGCCTGAATGCCTGCTTGATTGCACGAGTGATATTGCGCTCCACCGCAGCGGTATCGACGTTGTTCACGTCCTCGATTATCTTGGTGATGATTACCCGCCACACTTCTTGCTGGGTGGTGACATCATTAAATTGAACGGCAACGTTGTTAGTCGTTTGAACGCCAGAAAGCGCGTGAGCATTGTCTACCATTGCCTGGTTGATCTGACGGTTGGGTCGAACCGAGGGTATCGGATCGATTCCACCATTGGCATCTTGACTACTAACGCCTTCGCGAAGGCCGACAGCCTGTAGGTAGTCTACGCTGAATTGGGCTCGCTCCGGATCTAAAATAAAGCCGCGTTGACTGAGTGCTGAATTTACTTCGCGTCTCACGATGGGGTCCATGATGTAGAGAAGATCGTCCGATTGACTTGCGTTGGTCAAGGGTTCACTGCGCCACTTGAAGAACGTGTAATTTCCAGCTTTAAATTCAGCAGTATCGGTTGGATTGGTTTCTATGCTGCTGCAGGCGCCAAGCGCCAGAGTCAGCAACAGGGTTGCCAGGGTGGTGAAACTACGCATGTGCGCCTCGGGGGTTCGAAAAATGTTCGCTGATCATGGTAACAGCCTGCGAGATTTGCAGCTACTAGTTGGCGGTGATGCGTTTGGGCAATCAGATTGGCAGGCGATGCGTTGTTATTCGTTTTCGGCGGGCGCCGTGGTGCACACAGATGCGATTGATTAATGCCCAAGTCCTGCGTCGGGGCGAACGCAGGCTTCAGATTAACTAGTTCAAGTTTGTGTATGTTTTTTCTGTCCCACAACAGTTGCTGTTTGCTAGCATTGCTGCATAACGATGAGTTATCTCTCTGGAGAAAAGAAAAATGATCTCGCGAAAACTGATTCGCACAGACCTCAATCTGCTGGTGGCCTTACAGATTCTGCTGGAGGAACGCAATGTGACTCGCGCCGCCGAAAGGTTGTCTGTGAGTCAGCCGGCGCTCAGCAAAACCCTGCACAAACTGCGCGATTCTTTTGAAGATGAGCTATTTACTCGAACAGCACACGGATTAGTTCCCACGCCCCGGGCTGAGGAACTGGGTGCCCAATTGCCTGCGCTGCTGGAGTCGGTAGAACGTGTGTTGGGCGAATCGGACTTTGATCCCCTCACCTACCTGGGGAGCTTTAAACTGCTACTACCGCCTATACTCTGTGAAGCACTCCTGCCTGGATTGGTAGCCGAGTTGGATAAAACTGCGCCTGGCGTTCAGGTCATTACTGCGGAAATCACCCCGGATTACCAAGAGTTGTTAAAGAAAGGGGAGATTGACTTTGCAGCCTTTGTCGCCCTGGATACAGAGCGCGATATTCACGCGGAGCCCATTGCCACCCTTGCTCCCCGCTGCTACATGCGCATCGGACATCCCCTGGGAGTTAAAAAGGAGATTGAGCTCCAGGAATTTCTGGCTCACAACCACCTGCGTCTTTACCTGCCTGGCTTGACTCGTGAGAATACTTCCATGGTAGATGATGTTCTGGGTCAGTACGGCGTGCATCGCAAAATCGCTTTAGAAACAACGCAGTTCGCGTCGGCTGTGGGTGTATTAGCGCGCACAGACAGTTTGTTGGTCGCCAATGCCGGATTCGAGGCCAGTGGTTTGTATAGCGAATTGATTATCGGCCGGGAGTTGCCTGCAGAGTTGCAGCGCATGATTAGAAATACGCTGAGTAGTAACCGAGGCAAAATGTCCTTACTGCGCCATACCCGCACTTCACGCAGCGCACCACATCAATGGATGCGAACACTATTGATGAAGCACCTGAGTGGGCCCGGTGAACCGGCTGAGCCAATTCGCCAGCCCAAGGCTATCAGCTAGTTGTCTTCCAGTGAGTCCAGGCGCTGTTCGGCGGCATCCTTCACCATTTCCTCAACACCCTGGGCCTTGTCCAGTGACTGCTGGTAGCTTTCAGGGATAATAGTGTCCGACTCACCGCTGCCCGAGGCGTTGTACAACACCCATCCCATGGCGCCCAATGCCAGAAGCATACCCAGTAGTCTCATTGCCTAGCCTCCTGCTAATTCATTATGACTATTGTGCGCCTGATAGCAGGAAGCTGTCGATACCGGTGAGTTTGTCGAAATCGTAGGCGCTGATGCGAAACAGCAACGGATACTCATCGCTGCTGATGAAATGTTCCTGGCCCAGCTTGAACAGCTTAAGTTTTGTATTCGTTGCCAGTCCCGTCACTTGCAGTATCAGGTCGGCTTCCCGGCGAGATACAGCCTGCTTAGTATCGTCTGTTGCAATCCCTTGTACTTGTATATTTCTGAGGGCATCCAGAAGCGCCTGAAGTTCGCGCTGGTCCGGTTTCGCCCCGGTACCCATTCGCCATTCACCAGCGCTGCGCTCAAGGCTGTAACCGTCAGCGGTAATCTGCACGGGCGCTCGAACTTGCAACAGGCGAGGTTCCAGCCACTTGCCGGGCTGCAGGGGTATGTCGAAGAGGTTCAGGTCTACACTGTAAATGCTATCCCGCTTTTCGTTGCGCGCGTGAACTTTGCGAAACCCGGGCGAAGTGCCAAGAAAAACGGCGCCTACCGCCCTGTTCAGAGAATTAAGAGTGATTTTACGGCGATAGTGGTAGTGCGCCACCTGAAATCGCTGGCGGGAGGCGAGAGTATGGGCGACTGATAGGCCGGGGTCTTCTATGGTCAGTTTTAGTAGTGCTTTTTCTACCATCTCAGGTTTGGCAGGCAGGTTGCCCAGTTCAGGTAATAGCCACAAATCGGCCGCCTTTCTCAGCAGTACGGCGCCACCCATGCTGTCTTCAATCAGTAGCTCTTCGATCACATTTGTACCGACATTGACCAGCGCTGCCGCTGACTGTGTCCCTGCGCTATCGCGATCGTCGCGATAAAGTACAGCGGTTAAGGCCAACTGCATGACCAGCAGCAGCAACAGGAAAATGCCGGCGCGGTTCACAGACCCAACTCCCTGATGTAACGTTTTCTCCGTCGTCGCCCCTGTAACCAGGTGACCAGCGCCAACAGTGCTAGCCAGGCGATGGCGGCAGCGTAGTTCGCCAATTCGAGCGAGACTCGCAGCTTTTGTTCCATGGGAGGCAGTGTGCGGTTGAAATGAGCGCGTGAGCGTATTTGCAGCAGTTGCTCTTCGCGCAGTGCCCAGTCCAGAGTGTTGCTAAATAGTTCGACCGGACCCAGGTATCGATTTCCAGATGCGCGCACCAGAGCACCTAGAACTCTGTCACTGAGAAAATCATTGGAGGGATAAATGATGATGCGTGATGACTCAGGTGACCTTCGCACAAACGCGTTAACTCCAGGGCTTACTTGTTCCGGGCGATCTTGAAGGCTAGCAGGTGGCGCCTTAAACAAAGATTGAAAGCGCCCTTGAATCGCGACTCCGAGTAGCTGGCGTTGGGTATCGCCAGCAGGCTGCCAGGTTTGGTTGGCCCGAGGCGATATATCATCGCCTGCACCGAGCCAGGCGTCAGGGCTACTCCATAGCAACTGGGTCACCCGCAATTTATCGCGCCTTTCTACTTCCAGCGGCGAGGCCCAGGCCATCGTCAGCTGGGGTAGACTGCCGTTGACCGGATGGCGCGCTAAGCCATTCTCACGGATGTCGATGAAATAGGGGTAGTCTATAATTCTGCTGTCCTGAAATTGAAGATTGCCGCTGTCGCGCTGCACCGGCGCCGGGAAGCGAGCGTGGCGTTTGTCCAGTACCAGAGATTCAGCAATGCCAACTCCGTGATGATTTAACCAGGCCTCCAGCCCGCTGTCCCATGAACGCAGTGCCAGCGCGCCGCCGTCAGGCTCGACCGAAAATGGAGATGTGGCGAGGACAACGGTGCCTCCACGCATCAGGAATTGGTCGATGGCAAATACCGCTAGCTCGCTCAGGTCATGAGGTGCTACCACTGCAAGGATATCGGCTTCCGGGCTGATTTCTCCGTCAGCCAGGTTTTCCAGAATGATGCTGTGGTTGCGCGTGATGATGCTTTCTAGGCCATTGAAGCTGTGGCTGCCGAGGTTGTAGGCGGCCATTTGCGGGTTCACCTGTGGGGCTGCAAAGGCAACGGTCTTGGTAAAGTCGCGGGCAAAGCGTTTGAGGCCAGAGTCCAGTGATTTGCGAAAGTTACCGGGGTTGAAGTCACCGCTCGGTAGCTGCACCACCTGCTTTTCGTCCGCCAGCGTCAGGTAAAAGTAGAAATCTTTTTCAGGATCTATGGGCGAAGCCATAGGGGCAAAGCCCCACTGTTCCTCAATTTGTTGTGCCAGTTGCCCTTCATCAGCCTCAGGTTGCAGGAAGCGGTAGCTGAACTTACCATCAGAGGCTTTAACTGCAATGTCCAGTTGCGCTTTGATGGAATCAAGGTAGCCAAGGAGAGCGTCTGGCAGCAGATCAGCGTCCGAAACATAGGCAATAAACTCAACGGGTTGCTCAATGCCTGCAAAAAGATCGCCCCCGGAGCGATAGCTGTAGAGCACGTCTCGTATCGCGCGGGTGATGTCGAACTCCGGGTTGCGCAAGCGGACTTCTGCTTTCCCGCTGGTGCTGGTGCGAGCCTCTATCAGGTCGCTGAACGACAGTACCTGATACTCGTTAGCGTATTTAACCAGGATGCTGAAGTATCCGCTGACCAATGATGCCTGGTAACGATCGGATACCTGAAAGGGTGTCGCCTTGATGTTGTAGTACTCATTAGCCTCTTTTTCGAGTGCCGGGTTGAGAGCAGGGTCTACAAATTCAACCCTGACATTGCCACCACCTGCTTCGGCGTATTCCAGCATTAAGTTTCTGAGCTGCGGCTCCAGTGGGGCCAACATGGGGTGGTTGCGAGCACTGAAATATCCGCGAATAAGCAGTGGTTCTCTCAGCTGCCCAACCAATTCCTGGCTGGATTCAGAAATGGAATGCAGCTTGCCCTGGGTGAGATCCCAGCGCAGCTGGGAGATGGGCTGCATCCAGATGTTAGTGACCAATAGGTTGGCCAGCAGCAGAAAGGTGCCGACCCGCCAGTGGCGTTGCCTGAGAGTGCTGGAGAAACGCGCCCAGCCCTCTTTTTCCAGCGTGTAAACATTAAGCCCAAGGAATGCGATGACCAGGCTTAAATAGTAAATCAGGTCGCGCAGGTCGATGACGCCGCGGGTGATACTGTCAAAACGTGAGCCGCTACCGAATAATCGCAGTATTTCTGCCGTATCGTTAGTGAAAAACTCGGTGAATAAATTGCTTCCCAACAGGTAAAGTAGCCCGCATAAAGCCACGCTTCCCAGAAGGCTGACGATGGGGTTGTCAGTGCGGGCGGAGACAAACAGACCTATGCTCAGGTAGGCACTGCCCAGTAGGACGCTGGCTATGTAGCCTGCCCATACCGGGCCCCAGTCCAGGTCAGCGATGAGCGATACAGTCACCGGCAGCGCGAGGGTGGCCATTAATGCCAGTATTAACAGGCTCAGGCAGGCTCGGAACTTGCCAAGGCTAAAGCGCCACAAAGCGCTGGGTTGAACTAATACGTGTTCAAGTGTGCCGTTGCGCCGCTCTTCACTCCACGTGCGCATGGTGATGGCGCTGCACAGAAAAATAAGCAGTATCGGCATCCATTCGAACAGTGGCCGAACGTCGGCGATATTGCGGGCGAAAAAAGATTCAATCCAGAACACCACGAACAGGCAGACCGCTGCGAACCCACCAAGAAATAGCCAGGCGGCCGGGGAGGCGAAGAATAAGCCCAGTTCCTTGGCTGATACGCGGCGTGCGACATGGCTAGTGTCCATCGTCTATCACTTCGCGAAATACATCGTCCAGGTGCCGGGATTGGTTTTCCAATTGATAGAGGCGAGCGCCGGACTGCAAGACGCATTGGGAAATATTGCCTGCTGCCGTATCCATGTCAGCGCCCTCACGCAGCTGCAGGTGGTATTCGCATATGCCGTCTTCTGTCAGCGAGTGCTGGACGGAGACAAGTTGCGGCAGGCGATTCAGTAGTGTGTTCAGGTCGTCGCCTGTCCTGTCTGTGCGCAATACCATGTGACCGGAGCTATGCAGATTTTCCAGGGGTTGATCGAGGGCCAGCTGGCCATTACGCAAGATAAGCACCCGATCACAGACTGCCTCTACTTCCTGCATGATATGAGTGGAGAGAATAATGGTTGCTCGCCTCGACAGCTGGCCGATCAGGGAGCGCATTTGTTCAGTTTGGTGCGGGTCTAGTCCATTGGTGGGTTCATCGAGAATTAAAAATCGCGGCCTCCCCAGCACAGCCTGGGCAACACCGACTCTCTGTTTCTGACCCCGGGACAATTTGCCAATGGTGTCCAGGGCGTGGTGGGTCATCTCGGTTGAAATCAGCGCCTCACGGATAGCCCTGCTGCGTTCGGCTTTTTCTATACCCTTGATTGTAGCCACGTAGTCCATGTAATCAGCGACCATCATTTCAGGGTATATCGGCAGGTTTTCAGGAAGGTAGCCCAGCTGTCGCTGTATCGAGTAGGCGTTTTGCCCCAGGTTTTCGCCGTTGACCGTCACCGAGCCTGTAGTAGGTTCCAGGAAACCACTGAGCATGCGCATGATGGTGGTTTTACCGGCGCCATTGGGGCCCAGCAGTCCCACCACCTCGCTGCTTTGAATGCTGAACGAGACGTTCGATACCGCCGTAGTTCTCCCGAACTGACGGGTCAGATGGCTTACTTCAATCATGGCCGTAAACTACCTTCAAGGTCAGTCCTCGGTCCAGGGGTCCCGCAAGGTGACAAATTCCTCTGCCGCTGTGGGATGAATGCCGATTGTATTGTCGAATACAGCTTTAGTCGCGCCCGCTTTCATTGCGATGGCTATGCCTTGCATGATTTCTCCAGCATCCGGGCCAACCATGTGAACACCTACGACTTTATCTGTCGCCTTGTCGACAATCATTTTCATGAAACTGCGTTCATCTCGTCCTGAGATGGTGTGCTTCATGGGTTTAAAGGTGGACTTATAAAGTTCGATATTTTCGAAACGAGCCTGGGCCTCCTCTTCGGTAAAGCCTACGGTGCCGATGTTAGGTTGGCAGAACACCGCAGTCGGTATGAACTCATATTCAGGGCTGGCGTTTTGCTGGTTAAATTCCCTCCGGGCGAAGGCCATGCCTTCCGCCAGGGCAACTGGGGTCAGCTCCATGCCACCGGTGACATCACCTAATGCAAAAATACTGCTCTCACTGGTTTGGAAGTGTTGATCGACTGCGATGGAGCCGTTTTCGTTGAGCCTGACGCTGACATTTTCAAGGCCAAGTCCAGTCAGGTTTGGCTTGCGGCCCGTCGCATAGAGCACGGCGTCTGCTTCGATACTGCTGCCATCAGTGAGTTCCAGTTGCAATCCACTGCTGTTGCGGGATATCGACGTGACGTTGACCTCGAAGCGTAAATCGACACCGGTTTTAGTAATTTCCTGGGCTGCGTGGGCGCGGATGTCACTATCGAAACTCCTGAGAAAAAGCGGGCCGCGGTAAAGTTGGGTGACGGCGCTGCCCAGACCATTGAAAATACCAGCGAATTCAACAGCGATATATCCGCCACCAACAACGACCAGACGCTCGGGGAAGTCCTCCAGGTCAAAAATTTCGTTAGAGGTAATGGCGTGCTCGCTGCCCGGGAACTGGGGGATATGCGGCCACCCGCCAGTGGCGATCAGGATTCGTTCAGTACGATAGTGAGTGCCGTTGACGGCAACAGTGTTGGCATCCACGATGGAGGCTCGTCCATCGATCAGGTCAGCCTCCACGCCGGCTAAAAGATTTTGGTAAATTTGGTTCAGCCTGGAGATTTCAGCCCTCTTGTTGTCTCTCAGAGTGCTCCAGTTAAAAGCGGGTTTCTCTGATTGCCAACCAAAGCCGCGGGCGTCGTCAAAACCTTTACCGAACTCGGATGCATAGACATACAGCTTTTTGGGAACACAGCCAACATTGACGCAAGTGCCTCCCATATAACGATCTTCCGCCACCGCGACGCGAGCGCCAAATCCGGCTGCCATGCGAGCAGCGCGCACTCCACCGGAGCCGGCGCCTATGACGAAAAGGTCGTAATCCTTGTCGGACATGTGTACTCCTGAAAGTAAGGTAGACGGCAATATTAGCAGTGTTGCTGTCACCACCCAATTGAATACGCGCTATTCCGCCGATTGCCTTGAACTACGACTCAATGTTGTTTACCTAGGATGCCTGACGCAAAGGTTTTTTTTGTCTATTATAGGGCGCCCGAAAGTAAACCCACTATGGTTGGGCTAACAAGGAAGTAATTATGTCCCGAAGCATGTTGATGAGAACTTATTCCACCTGCCTTGTGCTGCTCGCAGTATTAACCCTCGGAGCGCACGCTGAGGATCAAGCTACCGAAACGGCTGAGCCGGTGCCCACTGATGAAATTACACTGAATAACGGGTCTCGCCTGGTCGGTACCGTCACTGGGATCAGGGACGGCGTGGTGAGTATTGAGACTGATTTTGCCGGCACTTTATCTGTGAGTATGGACCAGATCGTATCGATGGAGACGTCTGACGCTGCCACGCTGCTGCTAGCTGATGACTCGCTCATCGAGGAGCAGGGTATTGAAATCAGAGAGTCGGAGTTGATTGTTGCCGAGGGTACTGCTGCCGAAAAGACCTATGCCCTTGACCAGCTGTTGATCGTTAACCCAGAGCCCTGGGAAACGGGCGCTGGCTACCGAAGCACTGGCATAGTCAGTTTCGCCTTCGCTATTGAACGAGGTAATTCTGATACAGATGAACTGGATTACAAACTGGAAAGCTATTGGCGTAGCTTACGCGATCGCTATACGCTCAAGTTGGATGGCGAAATCGATGAAGCGAATGGCCAGAAAAACGCCGATAATTGGTTGATTCTCGGCAAATACGATTACTTTTTGGGTGAGACGACTTACTGGGGTGTGAACACCTCCGCAGAGTCGGATGAGTTCAGAGACCTGGATCTGCGTTATTTGATTGGCCCCTACTACGGCCGAGATATCCTGACTGATCCACAGCTTACGCTCACTGCTGAAGTCGGGGGCTCTTATGTTAAGGAGACGTTCATCATCTCCGAAGACCAGGATTACCCCTCCGCCAACTGGTACTTGCGCATGACCAGCGACTACCTGGGGGGTGATTCACAGCTCTATCTTGATCAACGGGGAATCTGGAACTTGGATTCAACCTCTGATGTGGTTGTTGACACTTCTCTGGGGCTTGCATTTCCCTTGTTGTGGAGCCTTGAAGCCGCCGCTGAAATTCTCTGGGAATACGATACTGGAGCGGTTGCCGGTGTCGAAAAACTTGATGAGACTTACCGGCTCCGCATTGGTTACAGCTGGTAGTACCAGCCGAGCTAGCTGAGTAAGCCAGGCTTAGCCCGGCTGAGTGGCACCCATTTTCACCGCTGCCGCCAATTGCTGCAGCAGCGGGATAGTGTCTTGCAGGGAAAGACAGGCATCAGTGATGCTCTGCCCGTAGCTCAGCTCGCTCCCATCGCCAATATCCTGACTCCCGCCCAGCAGATGTGATTCCAGCATTACGCCTTTGATTGCACCCTGCCCAGTCTGAATCTGCTCGCACAGGCTAGAGACTACCTGAGTCTGCCTTTGCGGATCTTTTTCACTATTTCCATGAGAGCAATCGACGATCAATGACGGAGTCAGCCCGGATTCCGCCAAAGCCACAGAAGCTTGCTGCACTGCCGCTGGGCCATAGTTGGGTCCCGTTTGTTTACCGCCGCGCAGGATCAGGTAGCCGTGGGGGTTGCCTCGAGATTTTAGAATGGCAGGTGTGCCTTCTTTGGTTAGAGAAGGAAACCAGTGACTGTGCGCTGCCGATTGAATGGCGTCTATAGCGACATCAATATGGCCATTAGTGCCGTTCTTGAAGCCCACGGGCATCGACAGCCCAGAGGCGAGTTCCCGGTGTATCTGGCTTTCGACGGTGCGAGCGCCAATAGCGCCGAAGCTCACCAGGTCGGCGTAGTATTGCCCGAAGGTGTTGTCCAGGAACTCGCTGGCGGCGGGCAGGCCCAGCTCCGCAACATCCAACAGTACTTTACGAGCGAGGTGCAGGCCCTTGTTGATGTGGAAGCTGCCGTCTAGGTCCGGGTCATTGATCAGCCCTTTCCAGCCTACTATTGTTCGAGGTTTTTCAAAATAAACCCGCAGCACAGGCAAGAGTGTGTCCGCCAGGGGCTCGCAGGCAGCTTGGAACTGGTGCGCAAAATCCAGTAAGGCGACTGGATCGTGAACAGAGCAGGGACCCGCAATGACGACTAATCTCGGGTCATTTCCCGCCAAAATCTGCTCAATGCTACGGCGACTGCTGGACACGGTTGCCTTGGCCGTTGCCCCGCCGGGTAGTTGATCGGCAAGAACCCAGGGGGTAATCAGCGGCCTGGCGTTATCAATCCGGATGTCGTCAGTATTCTGGCTCATAGTATCTAATCTTATATGTAAGTAAGTGCTTGCTATCTTTTAAGGCGTTTAAAAAAGCGGCCTAAGCCGCCTTTTATATCTTTCAGACGGCCTACCGGGAGCCCTTGACCAGGGTGCGGAACCAATCTGCCCAGGTCTCATGCTTATAATCGGTAAATTCTCCGGCATCCATAAACATGCCATGTTCGTCGCACTCTTCAAACCAGATATGCGCTTGATTGGGATCGGAGCGTTTTTCCATGTCTTTGCCACAACGCGGGCAGGAAATGTCCTCTACGGCATCCCACTTTTTGCCCTCGTTGGCGTCACCCATGTCCAGGGCGTCTCCCATCCACTTTCCTTTCAGGGCTTCCGCTTCACCCACGTCAAACCAGATGCCCTGGCAGTGAGTACAGCGGTCAACCACCACGTCACCGCCATAGGTAATTTCTTTCATGCCGTGTCCACACTTAGGACACTTGATGCTGTGCTCATCCGAGTTGTATTCCATCTGCTTTCCCTATGTTCTTATTTGTTGATTGCAAGTCGGCCGGGGTCCGGATCCACTGCCTGCCTGAGTCTAGACCACAGCACCACCGTTGTCCTCCCCCTGAGAGGTATCGTGAGCAGAAAACCCAATTTTCAGCTACGTTTAATCTTCATAATTATCATATGGGGCCTCAATTGATACAAGCAGCTTGTGCTCTTTACAGTATCCGACTGGAGAAACAGTGATGAAGAAGTTCATTATTCTTGCGCTCACAGGTCTTGCCCTGGCTAGCGCGACCATCAGCGCCTCGGCGGACAACCCTGAAGCGGGCAAGGGTCATTACACTACCTGCGTTGCCTGTCACGGTGATCAAGGCCAGGGTAACAAGGCGATGAATGCGCCGCGATTAAATCACCTTGAGCCGGTCTACGTTGCAGCTCAGTTATCGAAATTTCGCCGTGGTGTGCGCGGAGGGCCGGGCGCCACTGCGACTTCCATGCAGATGGCGCCAATGGCTGCCACCCTTGCAGACGACCAGGCCGTTACTGACGTCGCAGCGTATATTGCCACTCTCGAAAGCCCAGCGTCTGCGTCGACTTTGGCAGGCGATGTCAAAATGGGGGCCGATTACTACAACCAGTTTTGTGGTGCTTGTCATGGCGCAGGCGCCGTCGGTAACCTGGCGTTGAATTCACCACGACTTGCCGGTGGTGATGACTGGTATCTGCAGGCTCAGCTACTTGCATTCCGTTCCGGTCAACGGGGCAGCCACCCTGAGGACACTGCTGGCAAACAAATGCGCGCTATGGCCGCCATCTTGCCCGATGAGCAGGCAGTCAAAGATGTTGTGGCCTACCTGCATGGTCTGGAGCAATAGGGTCGTTCATGTTTCGCGTACTGATATTGTTGACCTGTTTGCTTGCCAATGCCCCCGGCTTAGCGGTTGAGCACGCTATTGTGCTCAATGCGGATTGCCCTCCGGGGTTTGAGCTGAGTTCCGGGCATTGTGAACTGCGCAGTTTGTATCAGATGTATCCTTCACTGCAGGAAGCTGGGGTCGGAGGCTTGAAAACAGGTCTGCCTGAATGGCGAGATGGTTTTTCTCCTGAGCAAACAGATCTCGGCCGCTATTTATTTTTCGACCCGGTACTGTCAGGCGACGGAAGTGTGAGCTGTGCCAGTTGCCATCACCCGGATCAGGGCTTTGCCGATGGCCTTGGCCAGAGCGTGGGCATTGATGATTCAGTGTTACCTCGTTCGGCCCCTACGCTGTGGAACGTAGCATTCCTGAAAAGCTTTTTCTGGGACGGACGAGCAAGTTCTTTGGAAGAGCAGATGCAGGGGCCGCTTTACGATGCGCATGAGATGGGCAGTAATCCACAGCTGCTATTGAAGACGTTCAATGGGATTCCTGCCTACCAACAGCTCTTCGCCCAGGCTTTCCCCAACGATTTTATCGACAGCGGATCCCAGGTACGCCTGGATCATATCTATGCGGCTATAACCGCGTTTCAAGTGTCGCTGATTTCGCTAAATAGTCGCTATGACCAGTACGCCCACGGCTATGCAGATGCGTTATCCGGGCCAGAAAAAGAGGGGCTCAATATTTTCCGCTCCTTTGTGGCTCGTTGCGCCGAGTGCCACACTCCGCCACTATTTACTAATCAGCAACTGGCAGTGATTGGCACTCCAGAGCCGGAGGGAATGCCTTTCGATGCGGGTGCGCAGGTCCCAATGGAAGAGCCCAGTCAGCGAGGCGGATTTAAAGTGCCTAGCCTTCGCAACATTGCGCTTACTGCGCCTTACATGCACTCGGGGCGTTTCGCCAGCCTGCGGGAGGCTGCCGCTTTTTACACGGGTGGTCGCGGACACGCTGTACCAAAAGGCGAAGAACTCAAGATTCACTGGCATATCTGGGAGCCTAACTTGACTGACGAGGAACTGGATCGTTTGGTGGACTTCCTCATGACCCTGACTGATGAAAGTTTTAAACCTGAACAGCCGAGCCGTTTGCCCTCTGGTATGCGACCGGTACACAATAATGTCGCCGATGCAGGCGGAATAATAGATGGAGCAAGCAACCATGAATAAAATCGCAGCCATAGCAGGCGCGGTGGTGTTATTGGCAGGAGGTTACTATCTCGGAACAGCCAATCAGCCAGAGCCGACGGTCATTAAAGTGCCTGCCGCACCCAAGGCGGAATTTGCATCTGACGGCGCCGCAGAAGTCATAGCTGCTAGCGGAGCCTTCAGTGTTCGAGCCTGGGAGACTCCCACTAGCGGCCAAGTCATTATTGTTAAAGACGGTGAGTCAATTCAGGACGCGGTTGCCAAAGCTGAGCCCGGCACTCTCATCAAGGTCATGCCAGGCACTTACAAAGAAACGGTTTATATCGACAAAGACAATATTACCTTGTCCGGTGTTATCGAGCAGGGCCGATACCCGGTAATGGAAGGTGAAGGCGTTCGCAACGACGCTGTGCTTTATTCAGGTAATGGCGTGACCGTCGAGAACCTGTACATTACCCACTATAAGGGCAATGCGATCATGGGTCAGGCGGGTAATAACTTTATTATCCGTAATAACTACATTGTCGACACTGGCGTATACGGTATTTTCCCTCAGTTGGGTAAAAACGGTATCGTCGCGCACAATATTATCTCCGGAATTGAAGACGCCGCGATTTACGTGGGCATGTCTGACAATGTCGATGTTGTTTACAACCAGGTGTTTGAAAGTGTGGCCGGTATTGAAATAGAAAACAGCCGCGCCGCATTAGTTGAGGGCAACTATGTCTACAATAATACTGGCGGTATCCTCGCATTTATCACTCCAGGCCTTCCCATTAAGACCTGTAGCGATGTGATCATCCGCAACAACTTCGTGGTGAATAATAACCATGAAAATTTCGCGATTCCTGGCTCCCTGGTCTCCAATATACCTTCGGGTACGGGTATGTTAATCATGGCCTGTGACGATGTTGTCGTTGAGCAAAATATTGTGACGGGCAATGACTCGGTTGGCATTCTATTCACTGACTTCTCTCTGGCGACCAGTGCTTCTGTCGATCCGGATTCAGAGCCGAACCCTAATCGCCCCAAGATTCTCAATAACATCATGCAGGACAATGGCAATAACCCGGCGCCACTGGTTCGTGCGTTCCTCGCGACCAAGCTGGAGACCCGGGGTCCGGATGTTGCTGATACTGTTGGTATGGATGATGGTTGTATTCTCAATCCGGAGCGATTCCGCACCATCGGTCTTGATAAGTACAGTGAGTGTGCGTTTTCCGATACCAAAAATGTGCTGACTTACACGCTGCCAGAGCCTGTTGCGCCCCGTACTGAAGAGTCGAACATGGACAGCGGTAAGCTCGCGTATTACGGCGTTTGCGCCGGTTGTCATGCCTACAATTCGCGCATGATTGGGCCCCCCACTCAAATTATTCAAGCACTCTATATGGATAATCCTGAAGGGATTGCCGCCTACGCTGCAAAGCCAGTAAAAAAGAGAGACGACTACCCGGAGATGCCACCACAGGGTCACCTTGACGAAGAAACCCGTCTTGCTGCCGCGAAGTTTATGCTGAAGTTGAGCAAGTAAGCGAAACGAAAAATAGAAAAAAAGGCCACCTCGGTGGCCTTTTTTGTGCGCTGTTGTTAAATCGGTACCCATTTTCCTGGTCGACAATTATTTCAGTTTTTTATCGGATATTTTGATCCGCACATCTTGAAGTAGAAGACGAGAAAATGCGCGTTAACAATTTGTTTTAATCTCACCTTGAGATAGGTTAAAAAATATACGTTACATCTATCATAATTAAGCCTACACTAGCTAAGCGGTATCTACTCACCATACGGAGTGTGAAAAGCAATGTTGGAAAAAGAATTGGCCCAGGCCACTAAATTGGCTTCCCAAGCCAACAAGAAAGTAGAGCAACTTCGCAAAAAACTCGTGTCTGAATCTGAGAAAGCGAATGCGCGAGCAAAGCGTGAACTGCAATCTGCGCGTAAAAAACATTCGACGGCTTCGACCCGTTTGAAAAAGGCGCGCGCGGCGGCAAAGAAAAAAGCAACGCCTGATAACCAGAAGAAAGTCGATGCGTTAATGAAGCAGGTGCAGGACCTTGGTGACACGGTTGCTGGCATTGCCAAAGTCGCTTATGAGGCTGCGCAGAAATATACCGTGGTAAAAGCGGATGCGATCGTAGAGGACCGCAAGGCGAAGGCTGCAGATCGAGCAGCTGCCATGGTTGAAAAAGCGTCGGCCAAGCCGAAGAAAAAGCCGGCCGCGAAAAAGAAAGCTGCTCCCAAGAAAAAAGCTGCTCCCAAGAAAAAAGCTGCTCCCAAGAAAAAAGCTGCAGCCAAGAAAAAGGCGGCACCTAAAAAGAAGGTGGCAGCCAAGAAAAAAGCAGCGCCCAAGAAAAAGGCGGTAGCGAAGAAAAAGGCAGCGCCCAAGAAAAAAGCAGTAGCGAAGAAAAAGGCAGCGCCTAAGAAGAAGGCGGCAGCCAAAAAGAAAGCACCCGCCAAGCGCAAGGCGGCTCCCAGGAAAAAAGCAGCAGCCAAGAAGTAACAGGCTGAGCACTCCTGATTAGCCTGCACGGCTTGTTCCGTGCGGGTTTTCTGCGCTCTTCTTAACAGGGGGGCGCTAATATGCTTTCACTCATCCGTTTTCTGGTCTGTTTATATTGACCACGCGATTATGTGCGAGCGAAAGCTGTCCATATCTCCTACCTCAGCTGTGCACCCTATAATATGATCGCCTTAAGTAAACGAGGTGTATTAATGAACAGGTCTGCTCCTGCATTGCTGTTGGCTATTGCTTGTATTGCTCTTGCATCCTGTGGGGGTGAGCCTGAAACGCGCGGGGTAATTCTCGGAGAGACGCTTCCTGCGGATGTCGTGAAAGATAAGTCTGCGCGACAAACTGTTGTCACTGGTGACGGGGATAGCCAGATCCTGTTCGGTGATCTGCATGTTCACACCACCTTTTCGCCTGACGCTTTTATCATTGCCATGCCCTTGCGGGGCGGTTCCGGCCTGCATCCTCCTGCCGATGCTTGTGATTTCGCTCGCTATTGCTCCAGTCTGGATTTCTGGTCTATTAATGATCATGCGGAAGGCATAACTCCCCGTCGCTGGGCGGAGACTCGTGAGAGTATTCGTGAATGTAATGCTGCTTCCGGTGATCCGGCTAATCCTGACATGGTGAGTTTCCTCGGATGGGAGTGGAGCCAGGTTAATACTGATCCCTCCAGGCATTATGGCCATAAAAATGTGATCTTCATGGATACAGCTGATGCTAATGTTCCGGCTCGTGCGATTGCAGCCCCAAGGAAAAGGCTTGCACAGGCACCGATCGGGCGAGCGCTCCAGCTTATGATGTCGCTTGTTGATTTCGAGAACAGACAGTTCTATCTGGGCATTCAGGGCTACTATGACGAAATTGCTGACACACCGGTTTGTGAAAAGGGCGTGCATACCCGCGAGTTGCCCACACAGTGTCTTGAGATTGCCGAGGACCCTCGGGAGCTTTTTACCAAGCTGGACCAGTGGGGTTATGACAGCATCGTAATTCCCCATGGAAATTCCTGGGGCATGAATACCCCCGCTTCAACGACCTTCGACAAGCAGTTGAACAGTGAGCAACATGATGCCGATCGGCAGATTTTGTTTGAAATCTACTCGGGGCATGGTAACGCTGAGGAGTATCGAAAATGGCGGGCCTCGGTGAAAGGAGGCGATGGCGGTCTGTTTTGCCCCCAGCCTTCAGACGACTACTTGCCCTGTTGTCACCGTGCTGGGGAGATTATCCGCGAGCGCTGTGAGCAAGCTGGAGAGGGTGCGGCGGTGTGCCAAAGCCGTGAGTTCGAGGCGAGGCAGAACTTTGTTGATGCGGGTAACTCGGGTCATGCAACCGTTCCGGGACAGCAGGTGGTTGATTGGCTCAATTGTGGGACCTGCCCGGACTGTTTCAACGAACCCATGGATCACAGGCCGGCAGCCACTGCGCAGTATGCGCTGGCCATTACGGGTTTTGAGGAGGGCGGTAAGTCACTTAATTTTCGTTTTGGATTCATTGGTGCCAGTGACAATCATCGTGGCCAGAGCGGGACCGGCTATAAGGAAGTAAAGCGGAAGTTCATGACTGAGACATTTGGTCCGACCAGCGCTAGCGCTATTGGCAACCTGATCCGTGAAAGGCAAGATCCGCTACCCTATTCAGAGCCTTTAAGTGCTGACGGCGTGAGCCTGATGAATGCAAGAAATATGGAGAGGCAGAACTCTTTCTGGCTAACAGGCGGCCTGGTGGCGACACACAGCTCCGGTCGAGATCGAGTATCTATATGGAATGGTCTTAAGCGTAAAGAGGTTTACGCGACATCCGGGGACAGGATTCTACTCTGGTTCGATATGATCAATGGCGAGCAACGAGTGCCCATGGGTTCAGAGGTCAGCTCTGCCATAAATCCCTCGTTCAAAGTGAGTGCAGTGGGTGCTTTCAAGCAGAAGCCGGGCTGCCCACAGCATGCGATTGATGGCTTGGGAGCACAGAGAGTTCAAAGTTTGTGCGGCGGCGAGTGCTACAACCCCGGTAATGAGCGCTACCGTTTAGACCGAATCGAAATTGTTCGAATTCGTTCTCAACTGACTGCCGATGAAGACGTCGGTGAACTTATTGAGGATCCGTGGCGCAGTTTCAGTTGTGACGGTGACCCCTCCGGCTGTAGCGTAGAGTTCAGTGACGATGAGTTCACGGGTACTGGGCGCGAGGCGATTTACTACGCCAGGGCTATTCAGGAAACCACAGCAATGATTAACGCCGACAATGTGCGCTGTGAATACGATGAAAATGGACTCTGTATCAAGGTTGAGCCCTGCTATGGGGACTACCGCACAGACTCTGACGACGATTGCCTGGCACCAGAGCAGCAGCGCGCCTGGTCATCTCCCATATTTGTGACACCGCAAGAATGAGCGATAAACGCTCAAAAGGGCTCCCTATGAAGTTTCAGCATGGCAAATTCCATTTACAGCGCGGCGTGGTAAAGCAGCTGTTGTTGATAATTATCGCGGTTTCCGCAGTGTCTGTGCTCTGGTTATTTTTGGACGAGGACGCAGGTAAAGGTCTAAAAAAAGACGCAGAGCTGGTTGCCCTCGGTGCAATTGGTGAAGCTGCAACCAGACGTCTGGGTGTCGATCAGGGAGAGGCAACACACGGTAGTGCAGTAGAACTAATCAAGCGTCCTATTAAAATTCAAAAAGTTGCGGATAATGTTTACATGGCCACGGGTGTCGGCAATGTGATGATGATTACCACCGATGAGGGCAATGTGCTCTTTGACACCGGCCTAATATTGCAAACACCAAAACAGCTCAAGGCTTTACAGGCGGTTTCCGATGCGCCAATTCATACTATTATTTTGAGCCACTCCCATGCGGATCACATAGGAGGTACTCGCTTCTTTGCTGATGACGATACCCGGGTGATCGCGCACCAGCAGTTTGAGGAAGAGCAGCGCTACCTGATGGAACTCGAGCCCTACCAGTACAACCGGAACCGTACATTGTTTCCCTGGATGCCCGCCTGGGAGGATCGTCCCGATATCGCCATGATGCGCTACGGTGGCATCGTGCCTGACATAACCTTGGGCGACTGGGAGTCCTACAGCTTCGCCCTGGGCGGCGTTGAGTTCGAAGTATTTGGTACGCCCGGTGCGGAAGGCGCCGATAATGTGGTGCTGTGGTTACCGCAGCAAAAAATCCTGTTCAGTGGCGATTTTTTTGGTCCCCAATTTCCACAGTTTCCCAACGTATTCACTATGCGCGGAGAGAAGGTGCGCAAGCCAATGGAGTACGTGAAGTCACTCGACTTTCTTCTTCCCCTTGGCGCGGAGATCGTTGTACCCAGTCATCTCGATCCCAGCTATGGCGCTGAACAGATCAATGCTGATATGACGCGTATTCGCGATGCTGTGCAATTTGTGCACGATGAAACTGTTGCTGGGATGAATGCAGGCAAGACGGTTTATCAGCTGATGAAAGAAATCCAGTTGCCCGCTAATCTCGCTCTGGTGCAAAACCACGGCAAGGTGGATTGGGCGGTGCGCAGCATTTGGGACTACTACATGAGCTGGTTCCACTTTGATAGCACAACCGAGTTGTATCCGGTGCCCGCAAGCGACGTATACGCCGACCTGGCGGCTGCAACGGGCAATGAGGTTTTACAGACTATGGCAAAGAACTATCTGTTGAAAAATGAGCCGGTTAAGGCCTTGCATATCGTTGAAGTGTTGCTGGCAGGGGAGCCCACCAATCGGGATGCGCTTGAGTTAAGACAGCAGGGTTTGGCGGCGCTAATGGAGGCCGCACAGGAAGGATTCAGGAACGATTATGAAATTTACTGGTTGCAATTTCGCATGGCTGATACCGCAGCACGATTGGAAAGCCCGGCGGTCCAGCCCTGATCAATTGCTCGAGGAAGGGTAGGGTGTCATGCCGGCGCGTTGACGGGCTTCGGCATGGCCTGCCTGCTGCTCCAGCGTGTAACGGTACGCAATATAGTACTTATAAATGTTAGAGACATACTGCACTGTCTCCCTGCCAATTTCCTTTGCCGCCACCAGCTCCACATTGTCAAACCACTGGTTGGGATCATAGCCCAGTTTCTTGGCTTTATTGCGCATATTAATCATACGGGTTGGACCAGCGTTATAGGCAGCGAGCGCCAATAGCGTTTTGTTGCGAGCATCAATGGCGGGGTCGTCGAAGTAGCGATTGCGCAGGAAATCCAGGTATTTAATACCCGCGTGGATGTTGGAGTCCACGTTGTCGATGTCATGAATCGCTACGTTCTTATCCTTCGCCGTGCTGGGCAATAGTTGCATCACACCAACAGCACCTGCGCCACTGCGAGCTTCCTGATTGAGGCGTGATTCTTGATAGCCCTGAGCTGCGGCCACCAGGTAATCAACCCTGTATTGCTCGCCGTATTTTTGGAATATGTGCTGTAAATCAAGGAAGCGCTCATAGTCTGAATCGTCCAGCGCATTAGCCGCCCAGTCAAAGTCCCGGATATAACGATTTTTCAGCACATTGCCTATCAGCGTACCTTCACGATTTTCCTTCATGAAGTCATTAACCGCAGATTCCAGCAGAGGGCTGTCTTCCCGAAATACCCAACCAATACGGCCGCCTTGGCGAAAGACAATATCCTGACGTGCTACTGTATGGGTAAATACATCCTTCCACAGGGCGAGTTTGTAATCGTCTACGATAGCCCAGGGGAGCAAGCCTTTATCGACCATTTCAATCAGGTCATCATCTTCTAAAAATTCCGACACCAGTTCAATCTTGACCGGTTTCTTACCCTCGCTCTCCAGTCTTGAGTTCAGGTTCTCCACGCTTTCTCTATAGCTACTGGACTGACGCACATAAATGGTCTTGCCGGCCAGGTCATCGATAGAGCTGAGCTCGGCCGCCTTGGGGCCGGTAATCAAAATCTCCGAAATTGGCTTGGTCGCTGGAATACTGAAATCCATGATCTCAGCTCGCTCTGGAGTAATTGAAAGGCTGGCGTTGATAATGTCGCCATGGCCCTGGAGTAGAGAGGGGATTAACTGACTTCTTGCCATGGGAATGATGGCAACAATAACCCGCACGGTCTTACGCTTAAGGCGCTGGTTAATGAAGTCCTCAAAGCGTCGTGCCATTTCCTTCACCAGGCCTTTCTCTTCTCCGTTTTCTTCCAGGTAGTAGCGCCCAGGGCTGTAAACCGTGAGTATGCGGATTACCCGGTTACCTTCCATGGTGTCCAGATCTCCGGTCCAGGCACTGCGGAAGGCCTTAACCGGTTCTAATTCCTGCTCCTGTCTGGTAGGAGCGAAAGGCAAGGTCTCTGCCGCAGGGGTGGCTACCCCGGACACGTTCTGCTGGAGATCAATTGTCGGCTCGGGGCCAATTTCTTGTGCCCCGATTGGGGTGGAATCGCCGCAAGCGGAAACGCCGAGAATACATATTAGGTAGAGCAGTCGGGTCAGGTGCGTCATGGCTAGTTGGTGTGGTCTCTGTTGATTGTTTGGCGATCGCGATTGTGACCAGTGCCATCATCCTCGCAGCCGTGGGTATTGGCAATAGGGAACAATTGGCTGTATTTGCCGGCTTTTAAGGCGCGCTGCGGGCGTACTATCAGCATTGACTATACTGAGCCTCGGCCAGCGCTGATTTCTTGGTTGCCCCTAGCCTGCCGTTTGGGCGCCATCAATGGGTAATCCGATACCATTGATAAAGCGGGCCTCATCGGACGCAAGGTAAGCCACACTGGCAGC
Organism: marine gamma proteobacterium HTCC2148; assembly: GCA_000156295.1. Taxonomy (GTDB): domain Bacteria; phylum Pseudomonadota; class Gammaproteobacteria; order Pseudomonadales; family Halieaceae; genus Halioglobus; species Halioglobus marinus. Next base: position 181,783 of record DS999229.1, on the reverse strand, counting down.
CACTTCTTCTGGTTCTGCTCCCTCGGTCAGCGGCATCAGCTTTGCCATCAAGTCCATATCGACGTCTTCTGGCATGCTGAAATTGGCAGATAAAGGGGTTTTAACGAAACCGGGGCACACGGCATTGACTCTTACGCCTAGCTTGCCGTATTCGATGGCCAGGGATTTACTGAACATTAGTACACCCGCCTTGGTAGCACAGTAGGCAGAGTTGTAGGCCTGGCCCACCAGGCCGGCACTAGAGGACATATTGATGATGTTGCCTGTGCTGGCAACAAGGTGGGGCATGGCGGCGCGACACATAAAAAACACACCGTCCAGATTGATCGCTACTGCTCTGTGCCATTGCTCGTCGGTGATATCGGTGAGGTTCTCACAGATGGCGATGCCGGCGATGTTGCAGAGGATATCCAACTGCCCGAATGTGCTGACGCAGGCTTCTACGGCTGCATTGCAGGCGGTTGAGTCTGTGACATTGAGTTCAAACATGTCGCTCTGACTGCCTTGTGGCAAGGCTGCAACGGTTTCGGCCAGGCCATCGGTGTTGATGTCGCAGAGAAAGACGGCTGCGCCTTCGCTGGCCAGGCGAATGGCGCTCGCGCGACCGATGCCTGAGGCCGCGCCAGTGACCAGGGCGACCTTATTTTCAAATCTTTGCATTGTGGTTTCCTAGGTGCGGAGAATAATTTTGCCCATGTGAGCGCCACTTTGCATGTGATCGTGAGCACTGGCTACCTCATCCAGTTCAAATACCCGGTCGATAATGGGTTTGATGCTGCCGTTCTGCAGGTGAGGATAAATATGTTCGATAATTTCTCGGCACATGATGGTCTTTTGCTCAAAGCTTTGGCTGCGAAGAGTCGATCCAGTAAAGGTGATGCGCTTTATCAGTAAAGGCGCAAAGTTGACCTCGGCTTGAAAACCGCGAATGAAAGCGATGTTGACGATACGGCCTTCTGGGGCAGCCACATTGATATTCTTCTGGATGAAATCACCGCCAGCCAGGTCGAGAATGACGTTAATGCGATCTTTGAGTCCCGCCTCGGTCAAAGCAACTTCAAAGTCCTGGGTCTGGTAGTTGAAGGCTTTGACTGCCCCAAGGGTTTCCAGAGCAGTGCACTTTTGCTCATTGCCCGCAGTGGTGTATACCTTGCCGCCCAGGGCGTTGACCATTTGAATGCCCAGGGTGCCGATGCCGCTGGCGCCGCCGTGGATGAGTACATTGTCGCCGGCTTGCATGGCTGCACGTTGGAATACATTGTGCCAAACAGTAAGCAGGGCTTCGGGTAGAGCGGCCGCTTCCTCCATATTCATTCCTGCAGGTATGGGCAGGCACTGACCTTGCGGAGCGAGTGCGTGGTCGGCATAGCCGCCACCGTGTGTCAGGGCGCAAACCGAATCGCCGACCTGCCAGCCAGTAACCTCGTGGCCAAGTGCGAGCACGGTACCAGCAACTTCCAGGCCCATAATGGGTGACGCATCCTCAGGAGGCGGATACAGTCCCGCACGCTGCAGCAGGTCGGCTCTGTTCAAGCCCGCCGCAGCCACCTTGATCAGGATTTCTCCGGGTGCAGGAGTGGGTGCGATATCTGTTTCTATGCAGAGACTTTGATCGTCAGGGTCAACCGCGATATAGCGTCGGGTATGGGGCAAAATCCTACTCCTTCAGGTGTTCAGTGGTACTCGCCAACCATACTTATCCTCGGCTGCGCCGGTCTGGATAGCACAAAGTTGTTCTCGCAGGCGTGTCGACCATGGGCCCATTGCTCCATCGCCGACCTTTACACAGTTGCCGTCGTGGAGCAGTTCTCCTACCGGGGTCAGCACAGCCGCGGTGCCGGTCAGCGCCGCTTCGCCATGAGGGGCACGCTCCAGCAGTTCAGCGACGGTGAAGTCTCTTTCCGAGACCTTGAGTCCCGCATCGGCTGCCAGAGCAAGGATACAATCCCGGGTTACGCCGGGAAGGATTGATCCATCCAGCGGTTTAGTGATCAATTCTCCGCCTTCAATGAGAATGAAGTTCGCCGCCCCGGTCTCCTGCACGATACCACCGGGAGAAAACAACACCTGGTCGGCACCCAGCTCTTCTCGGGCGCGCACTATCTGGCGCATGGCCGCTGCGTAGTTGCCGCCCGTTTTAACCTCGCCGAAGTCGGGAGTTGAACGCTGCGCCTTGTCATCAACCTTGACCCTTAAAGGCTTTAGTCCGCCGGCGAAATAGTCGCCCACCGGCGAGGTGAGTACATAGAACGTGGCTTTCTGGCTGGGCCGCGCCGCTGCGCCAATGTCTTCTTCGGTGCCAAACAGGGTAGGGCGCAGGTACAAGGCCCCCGGGTTGGCGGGGATTTCATCGGTTACTGCTGCTACTGCCATGTGCAGGGCACGGTCCAGGCTCGTTTCGTCGGGAATGGGCAGTAGCAATTGTTCGGCGCTGTTCAGCATGCGGTTGACGTGGCGATCAGGGCGAAACAGGTGTATGTCGCCGCTGTCCGCGCGATACGCTTTAAGCCCTTCAAAACATTCGCTGGCATAGTGCAGCACATGGGTAGCGGGATGCAGTGAGAAGGGTTCCACAGGCACCAGCGCCAGATCAGACCATTGTCCGTCCTCGTATTGGCTGATAACCATTTCCTGCGTGAATTCTGTACCAAACGCTGCCATTGCCAAATCTCTAAATGTGTTGCGTAAACGAACGATAATACCCTGAGATGACTTTGAACGCTGCGTTTACCAACGACAAAATCAGAAAATTTATTACGGTCTTTATCACGGCGACGTCATTCGCCGGTAGCCAATTATGAGTGTGCTAGTCCCGCGCTAGCAGTCTCGCTGGCATCTCCTTATAGCCGTGCACAAGGTTTGAGCAGATATACGTTGGCTCCCCGGTAAGTTCCAGTCCTCTAAACTTGCGGAAAAACTCTTCCAGGAACAGGCGTGCCTCCATTCGGGCGAGGTTGGCGCCGAGGCAAAGATGGATGCCATAACCAAAGGCCAGGTGCGGGTTCGGATTCCGGTGGATGTCAAAATCCATCGGCTTAATAAAAACGTTCTCGTCAAAGTTGGCAGAGCTATAGAGCATTACGACTCTGTCACCTGCTGCAATGACCTGGCCTGCAAGTTCTGTTTCGCAGGTGGCAGTGCGACGGAAGTAGTGAAGAGGGCAGGTCCAGCGCAGCATTTCTTCAACCGCTGATGGTAGCAGGTCTGGATTGGCCTCCAGTTCCCGGTATGCCTCGGGGTGCTTGGCTAACAGGTAAAGTCCGCTGCTTATAAGACCGCGAGTTGTTTCATTGCCGGCGACTGCTATCTGCACAAACAGGGAGGCAAACTCCGCCTCAGTGACTTTTTCCCCATCCACTTCCTGATTAATTAACAGGGAGATAAGGTCGTCGCCGCCCTTGTCTTTGCGCTCGCATGCAAGTTGAAAGCCGTAGGTGCCCATTTCAATGCTGGCCTGGTTAACCTCCTCTGGCGTTCCGCCTAAGTCGGGATCAGAAGCAGAAGTGCAGAGGTCTGACCAGCGCCGAATTTGCGGCCACATGTCCTCTGGAATATCCAGAAGTGAGCAGATAACGGCGGTGGGTAAATCACCCGCCAGGTCTTCGACAAAATTGAGCTCATCCATTGCGCCGGCACGCTCCATAATGTCGCGCGCAATCTCCCTTACCTGTGGCTCCAGTGCCGCCAGCCGTTTTGAGGTGAAGCGGGTGATGACCGCACGACGCAGTGGCGCATGGCGAGGCGGGTCCATACCCAGAAGCTGGTTGCGCACCATCTGAAGGATGTCATCGTCCATGTCGTCGACCATGACAAAACCTTGCTCGGCAGAATAGGTTTTGAAATCACGAGACACGGTGACAACGTCGGCATGCCGGCTTACAACCCAATAGCCTCCGCCCTGGGGATGCTGGTGCCAGTAGACCGGCGCGTTTGCCCGCAGCCAGGCAAATTCTTCATGAGGAATTCCCGAGGTGTAACTCTCCGGGCTATAAATATCGATTTTCACGTTTACTCCACCAGCACATTGGGTCGGGGCAGGCCTTGCTCTTCACACATGGCCAGGTAAAAATCGAGGGTTAATTGACCGTCTACAATTGAGGTGATGTTGTCGTCGGCATCGAGATTAATGTTACTGCCATACATCTGGAACCACACCCGCGTGTTGTTTTCAACGCACTGTAAGGTGTGGACAGATCCGGCAGGTTCGTAAAGAAAGGAGCCGGCGCGATTGACGTAGTCATACTCTTTGTATTTCCAGGCGCCGGCGCTGGTATAGCCCCATACGGGGCCCGTGTGTTTGTGTTTGTCGACTTCGTAGCCTGCCTGGAAGATGTTTTCGATAATCCAAAGGCCTTCACCGCGTTTTAGCTGCAGCACTTTTAACTGGCTGCCGTCGCCTATATCGATGAATGGAAGATCGTTTTCACCAAAGTGGATTGCTTCTGGGTGAGTCATGAAATATTTCCTCAGTTTGCCTGTTTTACGGCGCCGGACTTGAGCAGTGCATCGATTGCGTCCTGCCCGAAACCAAACTCCGTGAGAATTTCAGTGGAATGTGCGCCGATCTTGGCGGGCGGCCGCTGCACTTCTCCGGGTGTGCGGCTGAATCGCGGTGCAGGTGCTGGTTGCCACACTTCGCCATCATCCACAAAGGTACCCCTGGCCTGGTGATGAGGATGATGGCGCACTTCGGCCATAGACAGCACCGGCGCGTAGCAAATATCCAACCCGTCGAAAAAGCTATCCCATTGTTCGCGGGTACGTTGTTTGAACACTGCCTCAAGCTTGTTTTTGAAAGCAGGCCAATTAGCCATATCCCACTGGTTTTCCATGCCCTCGACATCTTCTCCCAATGCCTCTATCAGCGCAGCGTAAAACTGTGGTTCAACCGATGCAATGGTCACGTATTTGCCGTCCGCAGTTTCGTAGACCTCGTAAAAGTGCGCGCCGGAGTCCAGTACATTAGTGCCTCTTTCGTCTGACCAGAATCCTATTTGATTGGCCGCATAAGAGCTTGCCATCAATGTCGCTGCGCCATCGACCATAGCCGCATCGACCACCTGGCCTGCCCCTGAGGTTTTTGATTCCAGCAGTGCGCAAACCATGCCGTAGGCAAGCATCATTCCACCGCCACCGAAGTCACCAACCAGGTTCAACGGGATGGCAGGCTTCTCTCCGGCCCGGCCCATGGTATGCAACGCGCCTGTCAGGGCAATGTAGTTGAGATCGTGGCCTACTTCGTTTGCCAGTGGGCCTTCCTGGCCCCAGCCGGTCATCCGGCCATAAACCAATTTTGGATTGCGTTGTAGACAGATATCGGAGCCCAGTCCCAATCTCTCCATCACCCCGGGGCGGTTGCCCTCGAGCAGGCCATCTGCCTTGTCAATTAATGTCAGAACGGTATCAACCCCCTCAGGCGTCTTGAGATCAACACCAATGCAGCGCTTGCCGCGGTTTAAAACGTCCAGCCGGGAATCCTGCTGTGCTGCAAACAAGCCGCCGCCCGGGCGCTCGATACGGATGACACTGGCGCCCATATCTGCCAGCGACATAGCGGCAAAAGGGCCCGGGCCTAAACCGGCAATTTCAATTATGGTGATACCAGCGAGTGGTCCCATGGTTTTACCTTCTGAGTTTCAGGTGGGCAGCATGCGCCCGATGATGAACCGGGACAATGACGCGATTGGGCTTATGGGTTGTCTTTACAGATCAGTTGATCAAACAGCTTGCGAGCCTCTTCCAGCTTGGCGAATACAGGGTAGCTGCTGTCCAGGCACCAGCTGATGGTGAGCATATTCAGGGTGCCCACTACGGTGGTGGCGAGCATCAATGGTGTGAATTCGGTCTTTACATCACCTAGCTCAATGCCCGCATTGATCAGTTGGGTAAAGCTCGCCATAGACGAGTTGCCAATCTCACGCTGTCGTTCCTGATCCTCGGCGAAAGCGGTGGGGCCAACCAGTACCAATTGCCGATCGATATCGTTCATACCGGCAAAGCTGGATTCGATGTAGTCAATCATCGCTTGGAGCCGGGCACGGGTGCTCGCGTGGTTAGCCATTAATTCACTCAGCATGGGTTCAGAGCGGCTGTACAGGCGGGTAATACCCAGTCCCCCAAGCAACGCGTGCTTGTTGGTGAAATGACCGTAGAAGGTGCGCCGGGCAACATCAGCCTCCACGCAGATTTCCTCGATACTGGTGTCCTCGATGCCCTGCTGCTGGAACAGTCGATAGGCTGCGTCTTCGATGCGCTGGCGAATCTCTTGTTTACGCTTTTCTCGGCGCCCTAAAGGGGCCTCAATAGTGTCCATAAAAAAGCCGTAATGCTGTTGCATTTTAAAATACATTAAACTATTTTGTATACAAATGTGCAAGTTTGCGCGTTTGTTGCGTATTTACAATGAGAAATCAACAGGTGAACCCGAAGATGTCCGATAAGTTGCTGGTCGTATCTACCGACTGTCACGCCGGTCTGCCCATCGCCGATTACAAGCCCTACGTGGAATCAAAGTACCACGACATGCTTGATGTGGCGGTGCCGATTACCGTCGAAATGCTGGAGAAGTCTGAGTCGCAGTTCCTGATCAAGGAAATTAACGACGAGTGGCGCGCGCCAATCAAACAAGAGCTGACCGGGGCCTGGAACTACCAGGAGCGGGTAAAAATGCTCGCCGGTGACGGCATTGCTGCAGAAGTGATATTTCCCGACGGAATCACCGAAAAGAACACACCGCCTTTTGGTGCAGGCCTGGGCCTTTCTCCCAAGGATATGGTGCCCGAGTTGCAATGGGCCGGCGCCATGGCTCACAACCGCTGGTTGGCCGAACTTTGCGCCAACGACCCTGCCAGGCATATTGGCGTGGCCTCAATTCCCCTGCTATGGGATGTGGACCAGGCGGTTGAAGCGGTGCGCTGGTGCGTAGATAACGGGCTGCGCGCGGTGATGATTCCTACCTTGTGGTATGGCAACGATCCCTATCACAACGTGAAGTACGATCCGTTTTGGGAGGTGTGCGAAGACCTGGGCGTCATTGTTCATTTTCACTCAGGGCCCGCACCTCACGCTGAATACTTCGGTGCCGGTTTTCCGGTTGAGGACAAACGCGACGAGTTGCCCGGAGCAATGGGTATCTACGTGTCGGAAGTCATGTGGTGGTTGTATCGCCCGCTAACGTTCATGATTTGGGGTGGCGTATTTGAGCGCTTTCCGAGGTTGAAGGTGATGATCGTGGAGGGGGGCACAATGTTTATGTTGCCGCCCTGGCTGCGCTTGATGGACTTTCACTACAGCGAGGGACAGATTTCGGCGAAGCTGGGTAATTTCCGCGAACATCTTTCTCTTTCTCCTGGCGAGTATTACCAGCGCAATGTCGGTATCGGTGCCTCCTGCGTATTGCGGCCCGACATTGATATGCGCGACGACATTGGTCTGGATAAAATCATGTGGGGTAGTGACTATCCTCACCCTGAAGGCAGCTGGCCCAACACAGGGCAATACTTGCGCGATACATTCGCCAACCTCCCGGAAGCTGATGGGCGGAAAATTCTTGGAGAAAATGCGGTAGATTTTTACGGCCTTGATCGGATACGCCTGCAGCAAGTAGCCGATGAAATTGGTCCCGACGCATCAATTTTTCACTGAGCAATTTACGCTTAACAAAAAACTTTTTACGCAGACAAGGCAATGGAGAACAACCATGACAATCGTGGAAGCCTGTGAATCAAAAACCAACACCACCCCGGACTTTCCCATGGGTTGGTTTTCTGTAGAGCGCTCGCATGGCCTGGCTGTTGGTGAAGTAAAGCCAGTGAAAGCCTTTGATCGAGAGCTGGTGCTATACCGCACCCGGTCTGGCAAGGTCGCGTTGCAAGACGCTTATTGCCCGCACTTGGGCGCTCACCTGGGACACGAGGGCCGAGTTGTTGGAGAGACCGTGCGGTGCCCTTTCCACGGCTGGCAGTTTAATGCCGACGATGGAAAATGTTCGAACATTCCCTACTGCGACGAAATTCCGGAGCGGGCGAGGGTTCGCACCTGGCACACCGAAGAAAAGAACGGTGAAGTTTATGTTTGGTTTCACCCCGAAAATACGGCACCCCAATGGCCGCTGCCGGACCTGCCGGAATTGGGCGATCCGGCGTGGACTGAACCTCGTTACACCGAGCACCTGGTGCCTGCACACGTGCAGGATATTTGCGAAAACTCCTGCGACCCGGTGCACTTTGCCTTCGTGCATTCCCAGGGAGAAATCCCCGATTCAAAGGTCTCTATCGATCCAGATGGACGCACCATGCATCTGCGCTCGGAGATGACAAATAATGACTTTCCGAGTCATTTACATGCGACCACCTATAGCCCCGGTTTTGCCATGGTGCGAAACAGTTATGGCCCCGGCGCTGAAATGATTATGTACAACAGCCCCCAGGCGATCGACAGTAACAACACACTGATGCGCTGGACACTGATTGTGCGCAGGGAAATTGAGGACGCCGCTGGAGATGACGTCATGAAGGGGATTATTGATGGGCTGAGCGATGACTATCCCATTTGGGCGAACAAAGTGCACAGGCGGCGGCCGGTTTTTTGTAAAGAAGACAAGCCACTGGTTACATTCCGTAAATGGGTTCGCCAGTTCTATGTCACGTCGCAAGAACAAAGGGAGATCGCATAAGTGCAGGATTTTCACGACAAGGTCGCTGTTATCACCGGTGGTGCCAGTGGCGTGGGTCGCTCGCTGGCGTTTGCCCTGGGTAAAAGAGGTGCAAAGATTGCGGTCGGTGATGTAGATAGCAAGGCCATGCATCAGGTTGCCGCCGATCTCGCTGCAGAGGGTATCGAGGCCATCGTAGAGCACTGTGACGTGACATCGGTGGACAGTCTTAACCACCTCGCTGATGTCGCCGAACAAAAATTGGGCCCGCTGGATCTGGTGTTTGCCAATGCGGGTATTGGTGCCGGTGAGAGTGGGGCTATGTGGGATTACTCAGAAAAAGACTGGCAGTGGTGTTTGAACGTCAATGTTTGGGGTGTGATTAACAGTATTCGCGCCTTCATGCCGCGTCTCGTTGCTACCGGTAAGGAAGCACACTTTGTGGTGACAGGGTCGGGCAACGGTGCGTTCATTGTTCTCCCTGATGCGCCGATTTACACAGCGAGTAAAGCGACAGTGCATGCTATTACTGAAAATTTGCACTATCAGTGTCAGGCGGGTGGATTGCCGGTAAAAGTGAACGCACTTTTTCCTGGCCCCCATGTTGTTGATACCGGGCTTTTCAATTCAGGGCGCGTGCGACCCGAGGATTTGAAGAAAGATGTTGAAGGTAACGAGTCCGGAATTAATTCTGTCGACGACATGAAGAGAATGGCGGCGGAATTTGGCATCGAGATGCAGACCACGCACCCGGATGAGGTGGCAGCAATGGCGGTGAGGGGTCTGGAACAGGATGCTTTCTGGCTATTGGAAACAACCGAGGACACGGATGCGAAAATACGCGCGCGTGCTGAAATGATATTAAATCGCACCCTGCCAGTTCCGGCGATGGTGGGATGAATTAAAGTAGAAGGGGAATAAAGAGATGACAAATGAATCAGGTGCACCCCAGGGAAACCCGGGAGATATTATAAACTGGCCCATGCTCAAGATCGTTTACCGAACTGACCCGGAAGCGATAGCTAAACTTTTGCCACCGGGCATTGATCCCGGCGCCAATCCAAACGTTAACCTGACGATTTATAACTTTCCGGTTCCCGACGAGCCCGAGTACGGCATCGTGACCACCGTAGATGCCGATTACAATGGGACAGCGGGGGAGTACACGCTGGGTTACGGCATCGATCAGGAATCAGCCATATTTATCAGTCAGGAAACCAATGGCCAGCCCAAGTACCCTTGCACTACGGAGTTCTATCGACTGGGTCCCCAGGTCAGCGCTCGCTGTGTGCATCAGGGCTACACCTTTGTTGAGTTCAAAGGTGTTTCTACCGGGCCTGTTGAAGGCGCTGAGGAGTGGGTTCAGAATGAATGGTGGCTGAAATATTCCCGCGCTGTCAGCGTCGGTGGCCCCGCAACCGGCTTCGACTTCCCGCCCCACGTGGTTCATGTAATGAGTAAATACGGGACAGCCTGGAAAGAAGAGGTTCAGGGTGAGCTGCTTCTTCGCGATAGCCCATGGGATCCACTGGCAAGTCTTCTTCCGATGCGTGAGCAGTTGTCTGCTCATCTATGGTGGCCCATCTTCCTTGATCGACAGATTACTCTGGCGGGAGAGCTTGATGCGGAGGCATTCCTGCCTTATGCCGATACCATTTCTGGCTCTCGCTGGCCGGGTGAAAACGGCGGTCCCAAGCGCGGCTGACCTAAGCACCGGCATCGCCTGGTGGTGCCGGAACTTTCTTTCTCAATAATGCCGTCTAAAAACATGCAAGCTGCCAGGGCCTGGCTTCCGGCCCTCGCAGGCATGACTTGTCTGGGACTCGGTGCAGGCCTGATTGGCTTATTCGGATTCTTTGTCGAGCCACTGTCGCAAGAGTTTGGTGTGGGTGTTGCCACCCTGAATATTGCGCCGGTTGCATTGTTGCTAGTGCCCGGGATTATTGCTCCCCTGGTTGGGCGACTGGTGGATGTCTGGCCTATTCGCAGAATGATTCTTGGCGGCAGTGCATTGGCCCTGCTGTCTCTTTTAGCCATTAGCTTTTCCTCTTCTCTTCTCCAGGCTGGCATCGGTTTTCTTTGTTTTTCGATCGGCATTACGTTTTATGGCCCGGTAGTGATCAATGGCCTGATGGTTAAATTGTACCCGGGGCAAGAAGGCAGAGCGCTGGCGATTGCTGCATTGGGTATCAGCATCGCTTCGATGACTCTGCCGCCAGCTATGGGAGCAGCACTACAGATCGTAGAGTGGCGCGAGGCGTTGGCGGTGATGTCTATCGTGCTACTGGCGATAGTCTGGCTATGGATTTTGTTGGGAATCCCTGCCGACGCAGGGGCTGTTGCTGGCAGCCCGCAAGCTAAGGTAGACCGTGAAATTTATCGACGGGCCGAGTTCTGGATGGTCGGCATTACCGTGGCCTTGACCTTGAATGTGATGGTGATTTTAACTATCTGCTATCCACCCCTGCTGGCCAGTCGCGGTTTCACTGCCGTTGAGGCCGGCCTGTTTTTGGCAGTTGGGGGGGCCGGCGGCGCATTGGGGAAGCTCACTGTGGCCGTTTTAGCAGATAAGTTGCGACCGCATACCCGCTGGTTTGCCGCCGCAATTCTGTTGGTCAAATTGGTCGGGTTGATATTACTGTTGATGACCGATGTTACCTATCTGATTGTTGTCAGTGTCGCTATGATGGGTTTCAGCGGAGGCGCTTTCCTGCCGATGCATCCCTACCTCAACAGCCGCTACTTTAAGGCGGATATCATCGGTCAGGTCAATGGCGCCCAGGGGCCGTTATTCCTGCCCTTGGGGCTAGTCGGGGCACCCTTGGCTGGTTATGTCTTTGACCAGACCGGAAGTTACACGCTTGTTCTCGTCGGTCTTGCGGTCATCTTGCTGTTGGCGATATTGTCAGTACTGTCTTTGCCTCGATCCAGGTTCTAGTCCCTAGTCATGGCTCATCTCTGGATGGGTCCGGGTTAACATGTATTCTGCGGCCGCACCCACGTCGTATTCGGTTGCGTACTCTGCATTGCCCTTCGCCGGCATTTTTATATAGCCCTGCTCCGCGTGCTCAACCAGTACAGCCTCCCACAAGCCTGAACGGGCACGCCAGTCTTCTTTGTTGCCAACGACAGGTGCTCCTTCAACCCCCGTTTCGTGACAGCCCGCGCATACTTTCTGATAAGTGCGCTTGCCATCTTTAAGTCGCTCAGACGCGCCAGACGACATCCCCAGCGCGAACAAAACGACGCCAATTAGTATCAGTATCAGCTTCCGTGTCATGACTTTCTACCTCGCTGTCGATGCTATTAATTCCTTTTTTTAGTTTAGCAGATGGCTCGTTGCGGCTTTGTGCTCTTTTGCAAAGAGATGGCAATAATCCAAATATCTGCCATGCTTAATAACATAGTCGTGACTAGCAAACTGTTGTGGAGTTGTGTGGACGTAAAAATTGGTATGGATATGCGCCTGTGGGGCGATGCGACCGGTGTAGAACAGTTGCCCGTTTTGGAGATGTTGGCTGCTCAAGGTTACCAAGGCGTAGAGATTCCGGTCTGCGGCCAGGGGCGGTCTGCGCTGAAGTTGTTGAGTGTCGCGCTGGATGGTCTGGGGCTGGCAGTGACAACAAGCGCGCGTTTGCCTGCGCACGCCAACCCCTTATCTCCTGACGAGGCAACGCGCCGAGCTGCAGTAGATTATCTCTGTGCCCGGGTCGACGAGTCGGCAACGTTGGGTAGTCAATTGCTGAGCGGCGGCTTGTTCCAGGCCCAGGGAGTGTTCAGCGGTAAGCCTCCGTCTGATAGGGAGTGGGAATGGAGCCGCAGTTGTCTGCGTGAGGTGGCTGACTATGCTGCAAAAATGGGAGTTTCTCTGGCACTTGAGTTTCAAAGCCGTTTTGACGCCTACCTGATTAACACCGCTGCCGAGGCAGCTCGCATGTGTCGAGATGTGGGCCACCTCAACATCGGGGTGCTTTACAACACCTTTCACGCCCATCTTGAAGAGTTTAATCCTGCGCGAGCCTTGCCCGCGGCGGGGGAGCAGCTGTTGCATGTTTGTCTCAGCGAGAGCCATCGGGGTGAACTGGGCCGCGGTCAGGTGCAGTGGCGGGAAACGTTCGCTACACTGGATTTTCTCAACTACAGTGGTTGGTTAATGGTGCAGGCTCTTGCAATTGCAAAGGATCCTCCTAGTACTCAAAACACCTGGAGAAACAATTTTGATAGTCGCGAGCAGCTTGCTGCAGATGCGATCCAGCTCATCCAGCAGATTCTTCGCATTCAGCGGCAATAATAGTGCGATCATTGGAAGCTCAATCAACGCAATGAGCTTTTTGCGCTCAGTTCGGTGGCTATTTGTTTTTTGATGTCGATTATTGGTGGCGTGTGGTTCGCCATGTCTGGGGTTTGAAGAGCTGGCCAGGGCGTCGACGCATGTTACTGCGCCTACTGATCTGGACCCCTTTTGTTACCCTTTTTCATAGCCTGTGTTTCATGTTGGACTACTTGGTTTTCCCGCGCCTGTGGCAGCAGCAGGTGAATCGCCCCGTTTTTATCATCGGTCATGCTCGCAGCGGAACGACGTTGATGCATCGTCTAATGAGTGCCGACGGCGATAAGTTCAGTTACTTTCTTTATTGGGAAATGTTCTTCCCGTCTCTACTGCAGAAGAAGCTTATTCGCCTTTTGGGGAGGTTAGATGAACGATGTTTAAGGGGGCGACTTAAGGCTCGTTTAGTCAGATGGGATGATGAAACCTTCGGGCCTTATCGACATATGCACAATATGAGTCTGTGGAACGCAGAGGAGGACTGCTTTGCAATGCAAGCGGCTTTTGCGTCGCAGCAGTGGTCATTGGAAATTCCGATGATGGATATTGTAGACTTTTTTCACATTGACAAGATGTCTAAAAGACGCGGCCGGTGGCTGCGGCATTATCGTGAATTGGTAAAGCGTCAGCTGCTCCTCAATGGAGGCGACAAAATTCACCTGTCCAAAAATCCGGTAATGAGCGGCTGGGTAGAGTCCCTGATCGCAACCTTTCCTGATGCTCGATTCGTCGTGATGATCCGTGACCCTGCAGATTGTATTCCCAGTTGCCTTAAGCTGGTGGAAACTAATTGGAGAAGCAAAGGCTGGCCTAAGGAGGCTTGTCAGGAATCTCTGGATGCTCTTACAGAAATTTCATTTGAGCACTTTAGTCATCCGTGGGAGGTGCTTTCACGTCACACTGAAGTGGACCGATTATTTATGGACTATCGCTTACTGACAGCAACACCCAAAAAAGCTGTTGTAAACGCTTACGCAGCACTTGGGCTGAGCATGGAAGACTCTTACGATTGCTGGTTACAGGATCAGTCTGAGCGGGAGAAAGCGCATCACAGTAAGTTTGAATACAGCCTGGGCGAATTTCGTATTAGTGGCGAAGAGATCTATGCTCGGCTGGAAGACTTTTACATCAAGTACGAATGGAGTGCCCCCGGGGCGGAGATAACAGAATGAGCGAGAGCGTAGAGGAAACCGCAGAGGCACTTCGCAAAGCCTTCGATACTATGATAGATAGGCTGAAGGAGGCCCGCGATGCCATTGATACCCCCGAGTTGTACCCTGCGCCGCAAACCGAACGCAACCTCGCTGAAGGCTACCGTTATGTGTTGGGATTTTTGCTGGGCAGCATAGAGCGGTCGCTTGCCGATCCACTCTACCCACGATTTCGACGGGCCATCCAGCCAATGAACCGTTCGACAATCGACAATAGCGACGCGGTTTATCTTGCTGCTGAAATCGATGGCAATCACAGCTACAGAATACGAGGTCGAGCTTTGGACAGCAGACACTGGCGTGGCGAGAACCCAGTGACCGGTAAACGAGCGCCTCAATATGTGATCTTTGAATTGTCCAGCGGGCATGCCGGCGACTCCGGGTCACTGGCGGAGATGCGTCCCGGTAACCGTATTAACACCAGCACCCTGGATTGTCACAGTCTCCAGGTAGATTCCGACGGTCATTTTGAAATTCTCATTGCCCCCCAGCGGCCTGAAAATTACGATGGCAATTTTATGCTCAGTTGCCGGCACAGCCATGGTAGCGATTACGTCGGTAGGTTTCTGACTTGTCGCGAATTGTTTCATGACTGGTCAAACGAGGATTTACTCGATTTGGAAATTCTGCGTCTTGGTGCAGAGTCTGATCCGCGATCACCGCTGAATCCCGCGGGAGCGATAGCCCTGATGGATCGCATTGGTGAGTTAACGCGCAACCAGGTGCATTTCTGGAATGCTTTTAATACCGTGACTCTCGAGACCTATGGAAAGGTGCCGGGGATGCCCTCAATTGGCGACGACGATAAGCCATTTATGCCGACCAATGACATGAATGCGCCCAATGCGTTGGGTTTAGCGACGGGGGGTGGCCAGAGCACCAATATATATGCGGGTGGAGTTTTTATGCTGGGCGACGAGGAAGCGCTGTTAATTGAATCTACTGTGCCCGTGCCCCCGAGCTTCATGGGTTTTCATCTGGCCAATCTGTGGGGTGAATCACTGGATTTCGAGAGCTATCAGTCAAACCTTAACGGGCATATGTTAGAGCAGGATGCAGACGGGGCTTACCGGTGGGTTGTTTCGCACCGCGATCCCGGCATTGCCAACTGGGTCGATACAACCGGACTGCCCCACGGTTACCTGACAATACGCTGGACGTATCCGGAGCCTCCTGTGCGAGAACAGTGGCCAAGCCTGGAAGTGAAGCAGGTTGCCTTTGAGGATATTCAACAGAGCTTACCGGCAACGACTAAAAAAGTTCTCGCCGAGCAGCGCCAAGAGCAGGCATTGATGCGCATGCGTCATGTACAGCGTCGCTATCGACAGTACTGAGGCGTCGGCACAAAGATCGCATGGTGTTGGTAACGGGCGCCAAGTTTTCTGGTTGCGATGAAAACCCCATTGCGGGTGGCGTCTGCTATCATTCCAGCTCTTAAAAATAACGGGACTTTGCTATGACAGCGACCATTCGAAAAATTCGCCACGGTATGTATCTTTTTATGCTGCGGGTGATGAGTCGCTTTTTGCCGGGCTCCACGCACATTGCTTTTGTCGGATCAGGCAGCAGTCGCCAACTGGGCCAGCATATTGCGGCGCTGGCTCCACGCAAAGTGTTGATCGTTACAGACAAAGCCCTGCGCGAACTTGGTATTACGGATAAAGCGGTCGTTGGTTTGCTTGATGCCGGAGTAGATTGCGCTTGGTTTGACGGCGTTCTCCCGGACCCTACCTTTGAGCAGATAGAAGCAGGTTTGGCTGTGCAGAAAAGCGAAAACTGCGACATGATCCTCGCGGTCGGCGGCGGCTCAGTCATGGATTGTGCAAAAATTATTGCTGCCTGCGCTACTTCCGATGAATCCCCCAGGGATTGGGTCGGTCTGGGTAAGGTGAATCATGAATTGCTGCCCATATATGCGATCCCGACCACTGCTGGTACTGGCTCAGAGGGTACCGCTGGCGCTGTCGTTAAAGACGCGGCGACCAAAGCGAAAAGCGTTATGTCAGGCAATGGCATGTTACCCAAAGCCACCGCGCTTGATGCTTCATTAATGTTGGGGCTGCCCCCTCATATTACCGCTGCTACTGGTATCGATGCGTTAACTCACGCGATCGAAGCCTATATCGGTGTTTGGGAAAGGGGTTCTCGTCTGGAGGATGGCCGTATCGGCGTGAAGCTTGTATTCGAGCATTTGGTGAATGCTTATTCAGATGGCAGTAACCTTAGGGCGCGCGAAGGCATGGCAATGGCGGCCTACTATGCGGGCATGGCGATCAACCAGGTTTTCGTTGGTAGCGTGCATGCGATCGCTCACCAGATCGGAGGCAGATATGGGATTCCTCATGGCCTGGCCAATGCATTGATTTTGCCGCATGTGCTTGAATATTGTCGTGAGGAGGCGCAGCCGCGCCTGGCTGAGTTGGCTGTAGTTATTGGTGCAGGGGAGCAGGGAGAACCCGAGGCGCAGCTGGCTCATAAATTTATTGCCGCTGTGCGTGAATTGCGAACTCAGGTGGGTATCCCCGATCGTTCAGACTTGATACGCCGGGAAGATCATGAGGCTCTGACTGCTGCCGCAGTCGCTGAATGTATGGATTATCCTGTGCCGCGCCTGCTCGATGAAGCCAGCACTCTGGCTATCCTCAACCAGATTACTGACTAGACAACGCCGGCGCCGGACTCCGCATCAGAGACTGCCCGGCGCATATGGGCGAACAACTCCCTGCCGGTGCCACTTTCGCTTTCCTCTGAGGTGCGGGTAGCGGCTTCTCTGTGCTGCCACTCTGATTCCGCTACCAGACACTGCAGCTCTCCTTTGACAGCGTCCAGGCGAAGCAGGTCGCCGTTGCATATCTTGGCGATGCCCCCACCGACGAGTGCCTCTGGCGTCAGGTGTATAGCGGCAGGTACCTTGCCTGAGGCACCCGACATCCGGCCATCGGTGACCAGCGCCACCTTGAAGCCGCGGTCCTGCAGAATACCCAGGTAAGGCGTCATTTTGTGCAGCTCGGGCATGCCGTTGGCAGCGGGACCCTGGAATCGAACGACGGCAATCATGTCCTGTTCCAGTTCACCGGCCTCGAACGCTCGGGCCAGTTCAGCCTGGTCATCAAATACTCTTGCAGGTGCTTCTACAAAGCGGTGTTCAGGAGCGACAGCTGAAACCTTGATGACACTGCGGCCAAGGTTGCCTTGAAGTAGGCTCAAGCCGCCCTCAGGGGAAAAGGGCGCATCGGCGGGTCGCAGTACTTCCTGGTCTGCGCTTTCGCTAACTCCTGGAACGTAATGCAGTCGACCCTGGTTCAGCTGCGGTTCCTGGCTGTAACGAGAAAGGCCCGGGCCCCAGTTGGTTTGCACGTCTTCATGCAGTAAACCGTTTTCCAATAGCGTACGAATCACGTAGCCGGTGCCGCCTGCGGCATGGAAATGGTTCACATCGGCACTGCCGTTGGGGTAAACCCGGGCGACTAACGGCGTAATAGCCGAGAGTTCGCTGAAGTCCTGCCAGTCGATAATGATGCCCGCTGCACGCGCGATAGCAATCCAATGGATGCTGTGATTGGTTGATCCGCCGGTTGCCAGTAAGGCGACTATGGCGTTGACAATGCATTTTTCGTCGACGATATTTGCCAGTGGCGTGTACTCGTTGCCCAGCGCGGTAATCTTGCAAAGACGCTCTGCCGCCGCGCGTGTCAAGGTGTCTCGCATCTCAGTCCCCGGGGGTTCGAACGCGGCCCCGGGAATGTGAATTCCCATGACTTCCATTAGCATTTGGTTGCTGTTTGCGGTGCCATAAAAAGTACAAGTGCCTTCGCCATGATAGGCCGCCGACTCCGCTTCAAGCAGTTCATCGCGACCCACTTTGCCCTCGGCAAATTGCTGTCTTACCGCGGCTTTCTCTTTATTGGAAAGGCCAGAGGTCATGGGTCCCGCCGGCGCAAAAATAACGGGCAGGTGACCAAAAGACAAAGCGCCGATTAACAAGCCCGGCACAATTTTGTCGCACACTCCCAGGCACAGTGCCCCGTCAAACATATTGTGAGACAGGGCGATGGCTGTAGCGCCCGCGATGATATCCCGGCTGAATAAACTGAGCTCCATGCCTGCAGTGCCCTGAGTGACACCGTCGCACATGGCAGGAACGCCGCCTGCCACCTGTGCCGTGCAACCGACGTCGTGCGCCGCCTGCTTGATCAAGGCCGGATAGCTTTCCAGGGGTTGATGGGCAGAGAGCATGTCATTGTAGGCGTTGATAATACCGATGTTGGCTGACTCGGTGAGTTTCAGCGCCTGTTTGTCCTGCTCACCGCAAGCGGCGAAGCCATGGGCCAGGTTGGAGCAGGAAAGGGCGCCTCGCACGGGCCCCTGGCCTCGCATTTGCTCGATTTTTGCGAGATAAGCAACGCGTGTTTCGAGGCTGCGGTTGGTGATTCGATCAGTTATGGATTTCAGTTCAGGGTTTATCATCAGGGTGCCCACCAGATACTTGCAGGATTGACGTCTTGGTTTGTGATTGCGGCGATGGGGTATTGTTTCTCTGCGGCCTCGGCAAGAACTACTCGCTTTTGAGTACCTGTGATATGAAGAATGACCTCTCCGCTTTGCAGCAGCGCTGGCAGGGTGAACGTAATTCTTTGATAGGGTGCAGTTACCGGTTCACAAGTGCCCAGTAACGCGCTGCCCTGAGGGTCAATGAGTTCAGCGAGGTTGCCTGCTTCTGGAAACCAGGACGCAGTGTGACCATCGCCGCCCATGCCCAACACGGTGCAGCTCAGCGGTAAGGGAAGCGTATCCATCCGGCGGGTGACTTCTGCCAGGCCAGTGCCAGCGTCGTCGGGACTCGCTTTTAAGCCGATGAAGTTCGCGGCTGCCGCTTTATTTTGCAGCAGGTTCTCGCGGACCAGGCGTTCGTTTGAATCAGGGCTGTCGGCCTCTACCCAGCGTTCGTCAACCAGGGTAATCCAGACCTTATGCCAGGACAGGTCTGCCAGAGACAGCGCAGCAAAGAAACCCTTTGGCGTGCTGCCGCCCGAAACCGCCAGGCTGGCCGCTCCCCTGATTTCGATATCGCGGTTTAGCCGCGATGCGACATGTGCAGCAAGGGCCTGATCCAGCTCTGCTCTGCTGTCAAAGTTGTGTGCTTCACTCATGCCAGCTATGGCCCTCCACAGCCAGCAGCGCCGTGGCAGCATTGGGGCCCATAGTGCCTGCATTGTAGGACTTGATAGGAGTGCTGTTTTCATCCCATGCGCCGATGATGGAATCGATCCAACGCCACGCGGTTTCGACCTCGTCGCGTCGCATAAACAGGGTCTGGTCACCGTGAACGGCATCCAGCAGCAAACGCTCATAAGCGTCGTAGCTGTCGCCCTTGTTTTGAGATTCATCAGTCAGGTGCAGTTCCACAGGCTGCAGCTTTAGCTTACTGGTTAAGCCGGGCTTTTTGTTAACCGTGTGCAGGCTGATACTTTCCTGCGGTTGCAGGTGAATCACCAGTTTGTTGGTCAGTTCCTGAGGATCATTAGCAAATAGTGAGAAGGATTGCCTGCGATACTCGATCACGATTTCTGAGTAGCGACCGGACAGACGCTTGCCAGTGCGCAGGTAGAAGGGCACGCCGGCCCAGCGCCAGTTGTTAATGCTGGCCTTCAGAGCGACAAAGGTTTCGGTATTGTCCGCATGGTGGAAGGCGTCTTCCTCGAGGAAACCTTTTACGGCCTCACCGTCGACGGCGCCTGCGCCATAGCGCCCACGCACTGTGCGTTTCTTGACGTTTTCTCCGGTAATGGGCTCCAGGCAGCGCAACACCTTCATTTTTTCATCGCGAATATCGGTCGCCTTGAGACTGGCGGGAGGTTCCATCGCCACCAGTGACAAGACTTGCAGCAGGTGATTTTGCACCATGTCGCGCAGAGCGCCGGTATCCGCGTAATAGCTGCCGCGACCGGCGACCCCAATTTCTTCTGCAACGGTGATCTGCACGCTGCTGATAAAGGTGTTGTTCCACATCGGGTGAAATAGCTGGTTGCCGAAACGCAGTGCCAGCAGGTTCTGCACGGTCTCTTTACCTAAATAGTGATCGATCCGAAAGGTGGCTTCCTCATCGAATACTCTGGCGACCTGCTCGTTAATGCTCCGGCAGGACTCCAGATCGTGCCCCAGGGGTTTTTCCAACACCACACGGCTGGCTTCGTTGACGACACTGGCGTTTTGTAACTGCTGGCAAATTTCGCCGTATAAAGAAGGCAGCGTGGCAAGGTAGTAAAGACGCCCGGGTGCCTCACTCTGGTTTAGCAGCTCTGCCAGTTGCGCATAGTCGGCAGCGTTGCCGGCGTCGAGTTTTACGTAGTCCAGTCGCTGGCAAAAGCGTTCCCATACGGCTTCGTCCCAACTGTCTTGGGGCAGGTACTTTTTCAGGTTGGCGTGGGCTTCGTTGCGGAAGGATTCTGGATCCAATTCCCCGCGACCGGTAGCAATAATCCGGTTCAGTCGATCTGCCAACTGGTGACGTTGTAACTGATACAGGGCCGGGAGTAGCTTGCGGGTTGAGAGATCCCCCGTACCACCAAAAATAACCAAATCGACCATATGACTCATACACATCTTTCCTTAAGAGTGAGTAAGTAAAATGTCTGTGTGTCATTGCTGTTTGCGGTCGCAAACGGCTTTTCGGCGGTGATCTTCTCCGCAGCACTCTGATGGGCCGCTGGAGAGGGCGCAAGTCTAGCAGAAAACGAGCGTACAGGTCTCTGGTAATTTATCGGGTTTCAGTGCAAGCCAGTCAGCCAGTTATCGAAGTCATCGAGAACCGCCTTGAAATTGTTAGTGGGGCCTTCCGAGCAGGCAAAGCCATGAGCCGCATCGGCGAAGTGACGATGCTGTACTGGCACTCCTTCGCCTTTGACGACTCTGGCAAAGGCCTGGCCCTCGTCCCTTAGAGGATCCATCTCCGCTGTTACGTTGAACAGGGGAGGCAGCGATGCCAGGTTGTTTGCCTGCATGGGCCTTGCTTTCAACGCCTGTTCGGGGCTGGTTTGGCCCAGGTATGTGTCCCAGAACCAACGCATTAGTGTGGATGTGAGTGCGGAGGCGCGGGCTCTTTCCTGATAAGAGGGCCAGTCACGCAGGTAATGGTCGACCGCAGGGTAAAGTGTTGCCACGCCAGACACCCGTGTCAGAGCGGGCGCAGTCATTGTCAGGCAGGTGCAGGCGGTGAGGTTGCCGCCGGCGCTATCACCTGCAATCACGATCCTGCCATTACTGGGGCCCAGTTCGTTCAGGTGGGCTGCCACCCACTCTGCCGCAGCAAGGCAATCGTCCTGGGCGGCAGGCCAGGGGTGCTCGGGCGCAAGCCTGTAGTTCAACGCGAGCACGGTCGCGCCGGTTTTATGGGCAATCTGTTGGCAAAAAGGATGATGGGTATCCAGGTCGCCAATGACCCAGCCGCCACCGTGAAAATAGAGAACCAGCGGGCGTTCCCCGCTCGCCGTAGCAGTATACATACGCGCTTCGATACTGCCGGCAGGGCCCGGTATCTGCAACGTGCTGGTGTCCGGATCAGGATATTTGCCGCGCCACTGCCGCGCACTGATGAGTCGGTAGAAAACTCGGTAACCCCAGGTTTTTAGTCGTAGCAGCATGTCAGCAGGCCACCTGTCTGTACTTACGGGGCGAACTGCCATGCCAACGTTTAAACGCATTGCTAAAGTTGCCGGGCGCGCTATATCCCAGCAAAACAGAAATTTCCTCTAGCGGTAAGGTGGAAGTCGCCAGGTATTCCCTCGCCAATTCATAGCGCACCTCGACGAGTATTTCCTGGTAACTGCTGTCTTCCCTGGTGAGTCTGCGTCGCAGCGTCCGGCTGGTCATATTTAATTTCTCCGCTACGTAATCGATGTCCGGGAAATAGCCGGGGCGAGCGAGAATAATCTGTCGCACCTTGTCGACAAAGTTGCTGCCAGCTTTCATGCGCGCCAGTAGCAGCCTGCACTGTTGCTGACAGACGGAAGTCGTCTCAGTGTCCCTGAGGGGCATCACAGTGTCCAGTACCCGTGCGTCTAATTGCAGTTCTGACGCCATGGCGGAGAATGACACCGGGCAGCGGAAATGTCGCTCGTAGATATCTCTCTGGTCTTCACTAAAGTGAAGCAGCTGTATATGTTGCGGCTCCAGGGGAACTCGCATTGTGCCTTGGCCGCCGTTGACCGCAGCGGTCAGGTCGCGATCTACGTAGTAGGCGAGTAAATCACCAGGTATCGGAATATCCGGGGACAAGCGCAGCCTTGCCAGAGGGCCCTCAACCTGAAAATCCACCCTAAACAAGGTAAAGGTGAGCGGCCCGTAATTGCGCAGAACGACCATTGCATGGCGCAGGGTGGGTGCGCTCATGAAGGCGTAGCCCAGCAGGCCGTATGCTTCTAGTTGATAGGTCTTGCCCAGTAATAGTCCCAACATGGGGTTGTCGGTCAGTTCCAATAGGTTGCGATGGAACTGGAACTCCTGATCCAGGGTGAACCCGAGCTCTGTTGGTGGTTTGACTAAGTCAGACTCACTGAGCCCGGTGTTACGTAAACAATCCGCAGACGTAAAGCCCATAGTCTGCATGGCTTCCAGCGCCGGGCCTATGGCTTTAATGTGGTGACTGGTATCGGCTTTGCTGCCCATATTTGATCTCTTGTTGACGCACTGGCGGTGCTACAGCATCAAACCGCAGAATAGCAGGTGCTGTCCGTTTTTCATAAGTTTTTGGCCTTGAACAATATTCGATCAAACCGCGCTGAGCGATAGCATGGCCAGACGATGTTAAGAGCTTTAGAGATTCTATGAATAACCAGCAGCGAAATCCCTCCGTTGCCGTCATCGGCGCAGGCATGAGCGGTATTTTAATGGCAATTAAACTGCGAGAGGCGGGTATCACCGACATCAGCATTCTGGAAAAAGCAGATAAGGTCGGCGGTACCTGGCGGGAGAATACCTACCCCGGCGTGGCCTGTGATGTGCCAGCTCATATGTACACTTACAGTTTTAAAGGTAACTCGCACTGGAGCCATCGTTTCGCCCACGGTGATGAAATCCAGTCCTATTTCGAGGGCGTGGCCAGCGAGAATGGCTTAGCCGGGAAAATTCGGTTCAATGAGTCCCTGGACCAGTGTCACTTCCGGGGCGGTCAGTGGCACCTGACTACCAGCAAAGGCGCACAGTTGGTGGTGGACTTTGTCGTTGCCGCAACCGGCATTCTGCACCATCCCGCCTACCCGGATATCAAGGGACTCGATAGTTTTAACGGAGAAATGTGGCACACGGCTCAGTGGAACCATGATGTTGACCTGCGTGGCAAACGCGTAGGGGTCATAGGCACCGGTTCCACTGCCTGTCAGGTGATTTCTGAAATTTCCAAACTGGACTGCGACTTGACCGTTTTCCAGCGCACTCCACAGTGGCTCATTTCTGTTCCTGATAAACATTACAGCGAACAGGACAAGACGGCACTAAAGGGTAAGCAGCGTAAGCTTGCAGCACTGAGTCGCCGCTATGCATTCATTATGCGCAACACCTTCAGCAAAGCCGTCACCGGCGGCAAACTGCAGCACGCATTAATCAGTTGGGCTGCCAAGCGTAATTTGCGCAAAAGCGTTCGTGATCCGGAGTTGCGGGCAAAGCTGACTCCGGATTATTCCGTGGGTTGCAAGCGACTGATTATCAGCAGCACGTTTTACGATGCGATCCAGCGCGATAATGTTTATCTGGAAACTATGGCAATACAGAGTATTGCTGAGCAGGGAATCGTGACCGTAGATGGCGCTGCCAAAGAGTTGGATGTCATTATTCTCGCCACTGGTTTTAGCCCTTTCAATTTCATGCGGCCGATGGATCTGCGCGGTCGAAATGGTGTTTCCATTGATGAGACATGGGCCAAAAAAGCACAGGCCTATCGCTCCTTGTGTATTCCCGGATTTCCAAACTTTTTCCTGATGCTGGGCCCCAACTCACCCATTGGCAATTATTCAGTCATTGCAATGAGTGAGGTACAGTCGGCTTACATTCTCAAGCTGATCGAACTGTGGAAACAGGGCGAGTTACCTGCGGTGGAGGCCACCCAAGAAGCCAAGGAGAGTTACAATGCCTATCTGCGGGCAGGCATGAGCAAGACTGCCTGGGTTGGCGGCTGCCAGAGCTGGTATCTGGATGGCGACGGCGACCCAGCTATGTGGCCTTACAGTTGGGACCAATGGGTGAAGGAACATCAGACGCCAGTGCTGGATGACTTTGTTCATGAAGCGCCCGCTGAGTTAGAACCGCTGCGCCCAGCTGCCTGAGGCGCGTGGAGACGAGCGTGCGGAGTGCCTGCTTATCGGTCCCCGCGAATTACTCGTCGAATTCAGCGGTGTCCGCAATTTGTTGATACCAGTCCACGCCATGCTCATCTGTGCTGCGAGTGATTCTATGTCGGCCCAGTAAGCAGTTCAGGTGGGCAATAGTTTCTCCAGTGGCCAGGTTGATGTTGTCGCCTTTGATCTCGCGTTTGAACAGGGCAGGAAAACAGTCAACAGCGCGGGTGGGCTGAACCATGAAATTAAAGAGTTTAATCAGGTCGCGTTTGTGACCTTCAATAATCTGGCTCAGGCGCACGTAAAGGCCCTTAAAAGGAGCCTCGTGAGCGGGTAGCACCAGCAGGTCGTCAGGTAGGATTTCCCGGATCACGGCCTGGGTTCGCAACCATTCTTTGAGTGGATCACCCATGGGCTCGGTCGGGAATACGCTGACATTGGGTGAAATACGCGGCAACACCTGATCGCCAGAAATCAATAGCTTAAGGCCGGGGCAGTACAGCGCTGCGTGCTCGGGCGAATGACCACGACCAACGATTACCTGCCAATAGTGCTCACCGATGGTAATAGTTTCGCGATCCACCATTCGCCGGAAACTTTCGGGCAGCGCATAGATGGCGCGGCCAAAGTTGCCAAATTTCTTTTTGTATCTTTCCAGCCACTCATCTTTCCAGCCGGCAGCAGTGTAAAAACGTAAAGCTACCTGCGGAGCTGGCTTGCCGGTGTCGGCGGCCATGGTCCGACACATCAGGAACTCCTCCCGCGACATCCACAGCTCTGCATCGAAGCGCTCGCACAGCCAACCCGCAAGGCCTACGTGGTCCGGGTGTAGATGGGTACAGATGACGCGTTTGATCGGTTTGTTCTGCATAAAGCCGGTGAAGAGCTTCTCCCAGGTTTCCCGGGCACTACTAATGTTTAGGCAGGTGTCGACGACTGTCCAGCCATCGCCGTCTTCAAGTAGCCACAAGTTGATGTGGTCCAGCGACATGGGCATGGCAAAGCGCACCCAGTAAACCCCTTCGGCGACTTTGACCGGCTCGCCTGCTGTGATGTCTGGTTTCCGACCGAAGGGGTAGGTGAGCCCGCGGTAGATTTCGCTGTCCTGTTGATTCATCGTGAATCCCAATTTTGAAGGACGTCTATGGTCGGTGTCTGAGAGCGATCTGTCCAGCCTTGATCTTTTTCTTCAGGGGCTATACCAGATGGCTGAGGTAACGGCGCGCTCCTGGAGACTGGCTCGCTCAGGTGGCTCCATACCCAGTGTTTTGCGGTCGAAAGTCGTCCAGCGAGGCGTGGGTATCTCGATTACCCGGGCGTAGTAGAAGGCCTCTCGGTCAGGGTTGAAATCTGGATCCGTCCACACTGTCGCTAACTGATCTGAGCCGATAGTGTTCTGATAACTGGCCTGTGCGGCATTGACCGTATTGCCCACTGCCCGAAGCTTACCCTGCGCATCGAGTTTACGGTCACCGGACCAAGCAACATTGAACACTTGTTCATGAGAGTCGCCATCGCTGTCCAGCCAACCTTTGATCACTTGCAGTCTATCGAGGTTACCGCTGTCGGGGTCACGAATGGCCCACAGAGCAAATCTGGGTGCGGTTCCCGTGCGTTGCGGCAGATCGCTACCCATGGCAACACCCCCGGCACGTGCTTTTTCAATCCATTGATTGTCGTCTATCAGGTTTTCAGCATAATCCCAGCCGCCGAAAAAACGCACAGCGATGCGCGGTCCAGATGTGGCGAAGGTCTCTTTGCGACGCATGGCATCAAAAATAGCGCCTCGGGTGTTCTCCTCTGCCCATACGGCAGCGAGTCCGGCGGCACTCCAGCGTTCTCCTCCAGGCATACCCTCGGGCAACCAAAGCGATTGACGCATACGTATGCCTGCGCTGCCATCCATGAGCGGCAGCTTACCGTGATAGCTGTCCTCTTCGGCTGGGGAGCTGGCGTTGTGGCCATCCGAGCTGCCAATGACGCCAAAGCGATACGGATTGAAGCCCTCACGGTGAGACATTTCGATGCCGGTGCGCAAAGCGTCCCGTGCGTAGCCACCTTTTGGCTTTACATCGGCTTGGCTCGCTCCCAGGAGGGTGTCGTAAATTTCAAAGCCTGCAAAATTATCTTCATCGGATAGCAGGGGGTGAGTTTCAGAGGAACCCTTAACCTGGAAAATTTCACTGATCGGCTCGTTGCGCATACGTGTTCCGGCGTAATCCGCGTGCATGGCTTGGCCGTCGAACATGACCTGGGCGTACATCAGGCCATCGCTAACGTTGCCGTTGTGTGGAATCGCGAAATTGTCCATGCCGGCTTGTCGTTGCCGGTCTAGTGCTGACCATAAATCTCGAGGGTCTTCAGAGTCGACAGAGCTATAGGGAAGTTTGGGTACTGCGGTGCCGCGGTAAATGACGTTGCGATGCAGGTTGCGCTCACCGGGCATGGAAGTCCACTCGTAGCCAACGAAACTGGTGAAGCGCCCCGGAAAATTGTGGCGTTGCGCTGCTGCAACTATTTCTTCCCAGGCGCTGGCGGTGATGGTTTCCCAGCCAGGGATCATCGCATTTTCCAGGTCAAAGCCCCACATGCTTTGAAGTTGCATCCAGCTATTTTGCAGGGCGCTGTCAGTTAGCAGGCGGTCACGCAGGCCGCGCCGATTGAGTGGAAGGTCTGGCGAAGTAGCCAGCATCACACCCAGATACTCGGAATGGTCGGTGACCGCGGCGAAGTCCAGAGGGCGTTTAAGCTTGATGCCGTAGCCGGCGACATGGCGAATTTCGCCACCACGTACAAAGGTGTAGGCATCGTCTGGCGTGGCGCGCACACCACTGATGTAGGCATCGGTCGAATAACCCGTATGAATGTGAAGATCGCCCCAGTAAAGGTTTTTGTCTGCGTTGTAATCGCTCGCCTTTTTTTGCGGGATCGGCTTTGCTGTTGCTGCAGAGTATTCTGGGAACAGACCGGGGTCTTCCGCTGGCGAACAGGCTATCAGGGTAGCCGCCAAGGCGGCAATGATTGCCCTGTAGCCAGTGGTCTTCAACTGCATTCAAATTCCTTGAGGGACTCTGTCACCCCACGCTGCGTGCTGCACCTTCCCAATATTGGGCTTTGACTGCTTTCTTATCGGGTTTGCCCACTGGTGTCAGAGGGATTCCAGCCACAAAGTCTACTGACTTGGGCGCCTGCACTGAGCCCTTTTTATCCTTTACCAGCGCCTGCAGCTGGGCTTCCAACACATCGCTTTCTTCCACTCCAGGCTTTAATACGACGACGGCTTTTACCGACTCGCCCCATTGTTCGTCGGGAACGCCAACCACAACGACCTGGCCAACAGCCTCGTGGGTGGCCAAGACATCTTCGACCTCGCGGGGGAAAACATTAAATCCGCCGGTGACAATCATGTCTTTGGTGCGATCTACAATGTAGAGGAAGCCATCCTCGTCTAATCGACCGACATCGCCGGTGTGCAACCAACCACCTTCAAAAGCTTCGGCTGTTTGCTCTGGCATATCTTTATAGCCTTTCATAATGAGGGGGCCGCGTATACAGATCTCGCCAGGCTCGCCCTCGGCGGCGGGTTTACCGTCATCGCCCATTAGCGCCAGGTGTACCCAGGGTGTGGGGCGACCGCAGGAGGACAATCGTTCGGGCTTGGACAGGTCGTGATCGCCCTTGCGCATGTTAGCGATGACCATGGGGCATTCTGATTGGCCAAAGAACTGATAAAAGACCTGCCCCCATTTTGCAATGCCTTCAGCAAGCCTTGTCGGATTCATCGGGGAGGCGCCATAGAAAATCGTTTCCATGCTGTCCATAGAACCGTCGGTCGCCCGCTGAGAATCCAGCAAAAAGTAGAGCATCACCGGGACCAGCATGGTGCAGGTTATTTTGTGATCCCTGACGGTGTCGAAAAACTCATCCGGGCTAAAGCCCTGCATAACGTAAAAGGCGCCTCCCTTCTGGAGCACAGGAATAAAAAAGGCGGCGGCCGCATGGGAGAGCGGTGTTGCCATGAGCATGCGCAGTTCGTCGGGGAACTCCCACTCGGCCATCTGGATCTGGGTCATGTAGGCACTCACCCGGTGCGTGCTCATGACGCCCTTGGGCTTGCCGGTAGTGCCGCCGGTAAAGTTAACTGAGGCAATATCGTCGGCGCTGACCTCTGGCGCTACTAGCGGCTTGGGGCTGAAGCTTTCGGCGATGGCAAGGTAGTCGTCGCCGACTTCGTTAGGGCCGAAGCCCAGAAGGTTTTTCAGGCCGGGTACCCGCGCCTTTAGCGCAGCAGCTATTTCAGAGAATACTGAGGCGTCGAATACCAGGGTTTCGATTTCAGCAGCCTCGAGTACGTAGGCATGATCATCCAGCGACCCTAGTGGGTGCAGAGGCGTGCCAATGCATCCTGTGAGTTGCATCGCTGCTATGTTGGAGAGAACTTCGGGGCGGTTGGCCGAGATGATCGCAACGCGACTGCCCTTACCCAGCCCCTTCGACTGGAGCGCCTGAACCAACTGACTGGTCTGTTCGCGAACGTCCTTGTAGCTTGCGACCTTATCGCCCAGATACAGGCAGGGTTCATCATTGTAGCGATTCAATCCTTCAACGAGCAGGTGTGGCATTAAGGGGGGTTGGTGTAGCTGGTCGAGGCTCATGTTTACTCCGTATTTCATTGTTCCAGAGGCCTTTCGCTACCTTGTGTAGCCGGGCCGTTATCGTTTTGTGATTGACCGTTATTCTGGCCTTTAATGCGCGGGGATCAATGGCGGGAAGGGCCACAAATTGTTGGAATCCGGTTCAGTCCTGAGCGCAGATGACAATGTATCCTGTCCGTATGGAATCTGTCATTTGCGTATTGAAAAATAAATACTTCGTCGTTGCCAGAATTGCCCTGAGATCCACACTATGAAGATCGATAGCTCCTTAATGTTCGACCCGGCCCGAGTCGCAGGGATGGCCTCGCAGTTGGAGGAGGCAGGATTTGACGGCGCCTATACGTTTGAGGGGCAGAGCGACCCATTCATTACCGTTGCCGCCGCTGCCATGAATACTGAGCGCATGGCGCTGATGACCTCCATAGCCGTGGCTTTTTCCAGAAACCCCATGAATCTTGCTTACCTGGGTAACGATCTGCAAAACCTGTCTGAAGGGCGTTTTATCCTCGGTCTTGGTGCCCAGGTGAAAGCTCATATCGAGCGCAGGTTTTCCATGCCCTGGAGTAAGCCGGCCGCGCGGATGCGGGAAATGGTGCAGGCAGTGCGCACTATCTGGGGCTGCTGGCAGACTGGCGACAAGCTAAAATTTGAAGGGGAGTTCTACCATCACACGCTGATGTCACCGATCTTCGCCCCAGAGCCTAACAAGTACGGGCCACCAAAGATTTATATTGCGGGGGTGGGCCCGCTAATGACCGAAGTGGCAGCCGAGGTGGGGGACGGCTATTTCCTTCATCCGTTTAATACCGCGTTGTCGACGGACGAGCTTTCGCTTGCCGCTATTACCCGTGGTTTAGATAAATCGGGCAAATCGCGAGCGGATTATGAAGTTTCGGCGCAGGTCATTACCGCCACGGGTCTCGATGAAGAGAGCATGCAGACAGCGATCGCCTCCGCTCGCAACCAGATCGCCTTTTACGCTTCCACCCCAGCGTATTTACCAGTGCTTCAGTGTCACGGCTGGGAGAGCCTCCAAGCTGACGCTAACCAGATGATGCGCGCCGGCAAGTGGACACAGCTGAATGATCTTATCGACGATGACATTCTTAACACTTTTGCCGTAGTGGGAACCCCTGCGGAAGTCGCGCAGAAAATTGCAGCAAGATATCGTGGCAAAGTAGAGCGGATCTCGCCGGTTGTTTACCAGCCTGATGTGGCACTACTGGCGGAGCTTCGTTGCCAGATTAGCAGCGCCGTCAGTTAGCTCTGGCTAGAGCGGCAGCCCCAGCAATAGCGTTGCTGCGATGCTGTACATCACAATGCCGATGAAAACCTTCAGTATTTGCCATGAAATGGGCTGGTGAAAGATGGGTGTAAGCAGTCTCGCACCGTAACCAAGGCCATAAAAAAAGACAAGCGAACCGGCGCAGGCGCCCAGTGCGAACATGAGTTTGTCCTCGTACTGCGTAGAAACTGAGCCTATCAACACCAGTGTATCGAGATAAACGTGCGGGTTAAGCCAGGTAAATGCCAGGCATGTAAGGGCGGTTTGCCACGCGCTATGGATGGTGCTGCCAGCTGGATCCAGCCCATGCTGCTGGCTGCGGGCCGAGATGAAACTGCGTGTTCCATAAACCAATAGGAAGGTGGCGCCGGCATAGCGGGCCACTATTTCAATCGATGGAAACTGCGTGACGAGCGCGCCGAAGCCCGCTACTCCCGCCACAATCAGCAGCGCATCCGATAGCGCACAGATGCTGGTGACCAGGAGAACGTATTGCCGCTTGAGCCCCTGTTTCAACACGAAAGCGTTTTGTGCGCCAATCGCAAGAATGAGCGACAAGCTGAGGGTAAAGCCGGCGATCAGCGCGGTCATCCGTAGTCTCTCAATCGTAAACAGAGTTCGAGTGTAAGCCGCTGCCACTGTCGGCACAATCTGAGCTATGCTGTGTCTCACACAATTAACGTCCTGTGAGCGCGATGAGAGTCCTACGATGTAATTTGCTTGTCACCCTTTGTTTCCCTTTTGCCCTTATGGCCTGTTCTACTTCTCAACCCTCAAGTGGGGACAAGACAGTGATTTCTGAGCTTGGAGCCGGGGGACGACCGATAGGCGAGAACTGGTCCCGTAGTCCCGTCTATGGCAGCAATGGTATGGCGGCAACGGCCCAACCCCTGGCTTCTCAGGTGGCTTTGGATATTTTAAAGGAGGGCGGTTCAGCCGTGGATGCGGCTATTGCGGCGAATGCCGCACTGGGGCTTATGGAACCAACGGGCAACGGTATCGGAGGTGATATTTTTGTTATTGTTTGGGACCCACAAAGTAAACAGCTTTATGGCTACAACGGCTCCGGGCGTTCTCCTAAAGGACAAACTCTTAAGCAGCTGCAGGCGCGTGTTGAGGGTATGAAAGCCCGTGGCGAGCTGCCGGCTGACTTTGATGGAATTCCCAGTCACGGGCCCTTGCCTGTGTCAGTGCCGGGAACGGTCGATGGATGGTTTGCCATTCATGATCGCTTTGGCAAACTCCCCATGAATCAGGTGCTCGCACCTACTATCGACTATGCGCGTAATGGATTTGCAGTGTCGCCGGTAATTGCTTATTACCTTGATCGGAGTTGGGCTTTCTTTGAGCGCATCTACGCCGAAAGCCCTCATCTTGAAAATATTCGCGACACCTGGTTTCGCGAGGGTAGGGCGCCAGCGGTGGGGGAGATCTTTGTTAATGAAGATCTTGCTGACACCTTGGAGACAATTGCTCTGGATGGGCGCGATGCATTCTATAAGGGGAGTCTGGCCAAACGCATGGCAGCTTACTTTGAGAGTATGGATGGCGGACTTTCTTATCAGGACTTCAGCGAACATCGTGGCGATTGGGTGAGCCCGGGCCGTGTTAATTATCGCGGTTATGACTTGTACGAATTGCCACCTAATGGCCAGGGTTTTGCTGCGCTTCAAATGCTGTCTATCCTGAAAAATGTCGATCTTACCCAGTGGTCCAGAGGCGCTGCAGAAGTTTTCCACTACATGGTCGAGGCCAAGCGACTCGCTTTTGAAGACGTGGCCCGTTATTACGCCGATCCGGAGTTTTCGCAGGTCCCACTGACGGGGCTGTTATCGGATGAATATGGCCGGGAGCGCTTTGCGCTGATAGACCCTGTAAAGGCCTCCGCTGCCTTTGGGCCGGGTGAGCCAAAGCTGGAGGCGGAGGGGGATACCACATACCTCACAGTGGCTGATAAAAACGGCATGATGGTGTCGTTAATCCAATCCAATTATCGCGGTATGGGCTCGGGTATGGTGGCCGATAATACAGGCTTCATGTTTCAGGACAGAGGTGAGCTTTTCTCCCTGGAACCCAACCACCCTAACGCTTATGCTCCTGGCAAACGCCCCTTTCACACCATTATCCCCGCCTTCTTGATGAAAGATGGCGAGCCGGTAATGAGCTTTGGATTGATGGGCGGTTCAATGCAGCCTCAGGGGCACACGCAGATTCTAGTGAACATGTTGGACTTCGGCATGAATGTGCAGGAGGCCGGTGACGCAGCACGTTTTCTCCATGACGGTGGCAGCGAACCCACAGGCGTTCACGGCGACCCTCTGGGCACGCTTTATCTCGAGCCAGGGGTTGCCGGCGATACAGTAAAACGCCTGGAAGCGATGGGCCACAATGTACAAATCGACTCCAGCGGGGTTCGTTTTGGCGGTTACCAGGCGATCATGGTGGACAAGGAAAAAGGCAGCTATGCAGG
This sequence comes from marine gamma proteobacterium HTCC2148, assembly GCA_000156295.1. Classification (GTDB taxonomy): domain Bacteria; phylum Pseudomonadota; class Gammaproteobacteria; order Pseudomonadales; family Halieaceae; genus Halioglobus; species Halioglobus marinus. Next base: position 148,854 of record DS999229.1, on the reverse strand, counting down.
TGCTACGGAAATGCGCAAAGACGGTACGGTAGTGGCCTGGTAGGACGGGCTGGCATAGCTTGATTATTTCAAATGCTTGATAGATAGCGCAACGGCATCATTTAGCGCTGCTGCTGCTTTTACGTTAAACAGACTGGGAATGTTGCTCCCGCAAGGGTGTAGCAAAATATTATCATGACTAAAAAATGGATTGTTTGCCTCGGCGTGCTTGCGCTAATGGGCTGTTCAGGGGACTCAGAGAACTTCGATTTTCAGGGCTTTAGTGAGCCTACCAAAGCAACGCAAGAGCACAACGCAGCAATCGCCCGGCTGTTGCCACTTGATACTCAGCAGGATTTTGAAGATGCTGCCCGCGGCCTTATCGCCGCAGATGACAGTTCAGTGGTGCGTACCGAAGCAGGCAAGTTGGTTTGGGATATTCCTTCCTACGCCTTTATAGATGGAGACGCCCCGGCATCAGTGAACCCCAGCTTATGGCGCCAGGAGCGGCTCAACAATATTCGAGGCTTGTTCGAAGTAGTACCCGGCATATACCAGTTACGCGGTTTCGATTTATCGAACATGACTATTATCGAGGGTGATACTGGTTGGATCATTGTTGATCCGCTGACCGCAAAAGAAACGGCTGCCCATGCGCTTGCGTTTGCTCGCGAGCATCTCGGGGTAAAGCCTATCAAGGCGATTCTTTTTACTCACTCGCATATCGATCACTTTGGAGGAGCACTAGGTGTGGCTTCGGTTGAAGAAGTGGTGGAACAGGGTGTTCCTGTGATTGCCCCTGTTGGTTTCATGGAGGCGGCAACGCGGGAGAATATTATCGCCGGTTTTGCGATGGGCCGTCGTGGCGGCTACATGTACGGCACTCATTTACCGAGGCATGAGCGTGGACATATTGGCTCTGGTCTGGGCAGTGAACCGGCCATGGGTAGCCATGGCATCCTGCAGCCCACTGATATTATTGATACCACTGGCGAAACTCGCACCATTGATGGCGTAAAAATGGTGTTCCAGAATGTGCCTGGTTCAGAAGCACCCGCTGAGTACACTTTTTACTTGCCCAAGCATAAGGCGTTTATGGGCGCTGAACTGGTGTCGCGCAATATGCACAATCTTTACACGTTGCGCGGTGCCCATGTGCGCGATGGATTGAGCTGGAGTAAGTTTATCGACCAGGCTATTTCCCTGTTTAGCGAGGCCGATGTATATCTGGGTAGCCACCACTGGCCTGCGTGGGGTAACGAGAATGTGCTCTCTTTCCTGGAAAAGCAACGCGATACTTACAAGTACCTGCATGACCAATCAGTGCGTCTGTTAAACGCTGGCTATACCAGCGCGGAGATTGCCGAGGGCTTGGAAATGCCAGAGGCCCTGGCCCAGAATTTCGCCACTCGGGGCTATTACGGCACGGTGCGCCACAATGCCAAAGCGGTCTACCAGATGTATATGGGTTGGTACGATGGCAACCCAGCCAAACTCAATCCGCTTCCCGATGAACAGGCTTCAGAACGTTACGTAGAGGCCATGGGGGGTGAAGACGAGGTTGTTGAGTTGGCCCAATCTGCATTTGATGACGGTGATTACCGTTGGTCTGCAGAACTGTTGAACCGGCTGGTCTTTGCGGGTGAGGACAGTAGCGAAGTACGTGAATTACTCGCCACTTGCTACGACCAGATGGGTTATCAGGCAGAATCAGGGCCCTGGAGGAATGTGTATTTAAGTGCCGCCTGGGAATTGCGCAATGGCGCGGTCGAGCAGGGTGTGGACATAACGACAATGGCCGATGTCCTGGCTAATACGGCGATCGACAGCTTCTTTGATTCAATGGCGGTGCAGCTCGACGGCAGAAAAGCGCGTGGCAAGGATCTTAGCGTAGAGTTTTACTTTACCGATCTGAAACAGCGCTATCGTTTGGAAATTCGAAACTCCGTGCTCCATCATTATAAGGTAGACGCGGAAGGCGATGTCGATGCAGCCTTGGTGCTCTCCCGATCCATGTTCAATCGCCTTACCTTGGGTCAGGTGGGTATAACAGATGCTCTGTTTTCCGATGATTTGTCTTTCGAGGGCAGCAAATTGAGCCTGGTGGAATTCTTCGGTCTGTTGGACACACCAACTGGTACTTTTAATATTGTGACGCCCTGATTTTTGGGGAGGTTCCCATGTCAACGATAGAGCAGCGCCACAATACTTTGTTGGCAGTTGTGTGGATGATGGCGGCACTGGCGTGTTTCTGCCTGTTGGCGATTGCCAGCAGGGAGCTAACGGCTAATCTGGCAACCCTGGAGATACTGTTTTGGCGCAGTCTGTTGGGCTTTGTTCTGGTCTGTAGTTTGTTGGTCAGGCTTGGGGGAATGGCCAGTGTGCGCATGCAGCCCAGGATTATGGGCTGGCACTTACTTCGCAATACTGCGCATTTTTCGGGCCAATGTGCCTGGCTTGTTGCCATTGCGGCGCTGCCTCTGGCTGAAGTCTTTGCGCTGGAATTCACTACGCCTTTATGGGCAGCGCTGCTGGCGGCGCTGTTTATGGGCGAGTCACTCACCCGGGGTCGCTGGTTGTCTCTGGTTTTGGGTCTGGTGGGCGTGTTAATTATTCTTCGTCCGGGCGCAGCCGTGATTGATCCAGCGAGCCTGATTATGTTGGCAGGCGCATTTGGCTTCGGCATCAATGTAATTGCCACTCGTCGCCTCACCCAGTTGCTTCGCGAGAATAGCCATAGCTTTCTGGTGATTCTTTTTTACATGACTGCTATGCAGGGGATATTTTCCCTGGCACCTATCGTTGGCCAACTGCGACTACCTGCGTCGACCGACTGGCTTTGGCTGGCAGTGGCTGCGGCGACCGCACTGACAGCCCATTACTGCCTCAGCCGCGCATTGTCCCTGGCCGACTCTGCCGTAGTGATGCCTATGGATTATCTGCGTTTACCGCTGATTATGCTGTTGGCGTGGTGGTTATATGGCGAAACCGTCAGCATATTCCTGCTGATCGGTGCCACTATGATTATCGGCGGGAATGCCGCAGGTCTCTATCTTGAGACTCGGCGGCTAAAAGCGAGACACGGGGATTCCGCCGTTGGAAAATCGTGACCGCCTGAAGCCGTTTTTATAAATCCCGTAGTATCTCTTTGGCGGCATTGTGTCCCGGCGCGCCGGTCACGCCGCCACCTGGGTGAGTTCCAGCACCGCACATGTAAAGATTTTTAATGGGCGCTCGATAGTCGCCATGACCCATCACCGGCCGAGCGCTAAACATTTGGTCGAGGTTAAGTGCGCCGTGCATGATGTCGCCCCGGTTGAGTGCGAACTTACGCTCAAGATCAAGCGGACTTAGCACCTGCCTGCCGACAATGCTGGCCTTGAATCCAGGCGCGTATTTTTCAACCTGGTCGAGAATTTGCTCCGCGGCTGTATCCCTGTGCTGATCCCAGTCGACGTCTGGATCAAACTGCTGACAGAACAGGCTGGCAACGTGCTGGCCTGAGGGGGCGAGGGTGTCGTCAACTAGCGAAGGAATGAGCATTTCCACCAGTGGCTGTTTCGACCAGCCGTATTCGCGGGCGTCGCGGTAGGACCTGTCGAGGTATTCCATGGTCGGGCCGATTACAATACCGCCGGTGAGGTGGTCTTCTGTGGCCCGCGCCTGATTTTCCAGGCAGGTGAATTTAGGCAGCTCGCTGAGCGCTACATTCATGCGGAAGGTACCAGAGCCGTTGCGATAATGACGCATTCGGCGGGCAAAGTCCTCGGGAAGGTCGGCTGCATTTACCAGGCTGTTATAGAGCAAGGCCGGGTTGACGTTGGAAACTACCGTTTTGGCTCTCAGAGTTTCACCGCTTTTCATCAGGACACCGGTAGCCTTGCCGTCTGCGACCAGCACACGCTCAACTGCAGCGTTCAATTCGATTTCTACTCCCCGTTCGCGGGCCGCGCTCGCCATTGCCTGGGTGATTGCGCCCATGCCGCCGATGGCGTGGCCCCATATGCCTTTTTTGCCATTAACCTCACCAAAAGCGTGGTGCATGAGCACGTAGGCAGAACCGGGCGAGCGGGTGTCTGCGTAGTTCCCTACCAGGCCATCAAATGCAAAAGCACCTTTGACGAAATCATTTTCGAAGTAGAGCGCAAGAAAGTCAGCGACGCTTTTGGTGAATATATCCATGACGATGCGCTCGTCCTCCAGAGACAGCTTGCGCAGCCGATTGGCAAAGCCCGCCGCTTTGAAGAGGTCGCGAATCCCGCCGCCAACGTTTGGGGGCGTTTCCAGCAAATAGTGGCGAATCAGGTCTGCCACCATAGTGGTATCGCGGCTATAGCGTTCAAGAGCATTGGCATCGTGTTCTGAATAGCGAGCGATCTCGGTCTTGAGCTCCTCGCCGCCTGCCGGAAACGAAATAAAGTCTCCGTTGTCATTGGGCCAGAGGTTGTTCACCCGCCGTTCAATGACCTTGAGGCCGTGTCGGTGGAGGTCGAGGTCGGCAATGATTTTGGGATTGAGCAGACTGACGGTGTAAGACGCCACCGAATTACGGAAGCCAGGATGAAACTCCTCGGTAATCGCTGCCCCGCCTACTACGTTGCAACGTTCGAGAATTTTGACTTTTTTCCCGGCCTGAGCCAGGTAAGAGGCGCAGACCAGGCCGTTATGACCACCGCCTATTATGAGTGCGTCTAGGGACATTCAAGATTACCCGTTAATGTTGTCTGAGCCGCGAGGCGGCACAGCTTATTGCGTATTGTGCAAAGGTGCAATCACGATCACCGCCTAGCCAAAGTCATCTGCGGAGGCCTTCATCATTTCTTCCAGAAACCACGCCGGAAACTGGCCTACAAATTTCTGCATATCCCAGTAGTCGCTCCAACGATAGATCAGGCCATCCCTGATTTCATGCATGCTGACAAAAGTGTGAGAGGCCATCTCGCCCGATTTGAAAGTCCAGGTCTCGGTATGGTCTAAAAATACGGTATCACCCTCCGTAACGAGATGATGGGTAACCTGTTCTTGCTTGCTCAGGTGATTAAAAGCTATTTGCAGTCTTTTAACGCAGTTTTGTGGGCCATGGGCTCCCGGATCATCACTCGGTACGTCCTGGTAGTGAATGTCAGGGTGCATGCAACTTTTCATAGTTTCCCAATCCATTTCGCTTAGGGCATGCCACATTTTTTTCACGACGGCCTTGTTCTTTTCTATGGACACAATTCTTACTCCTCTTTATGGCTCTACAAGCAGGTTCCTGATCTTGCCCCAGATGTTTTTATCGGAGGCACAAATCAATCCTAACTTGTTTGATGCTGGCAGGTAGGGCGTTCCATCAAGGCGACCAGTGCATGCGCCTGACTCTTGTGCGATGAGTACTCCCGGGGCATGGTCCCAGACCAGCGTGCGGTAGTAAAAGACAAACTGATACTCACCTGTCACCAGGGCGCGATAATCGAAGCCCGCGCAGCCGCTGGCGCGAGTGACGCCCAGAGAGCGAGCGCCGGTGTTGGCTTTGGGTTTCATGAGCTCTGGCAAATACTTGGTAGACAGTGCGCCATTGATGTCAGCAGTGGCGCCGGAGAAATTTACCGTTGCCAGCTTGGCACCATTGAGCGAGCAGCCTGCTCCAAGTTCTGCCTGCAACATGGTTTGTTGGACAGGATCGTAAATCCAGGCGGCCACAGTTTTTTGTTTGTAAGTCAGGCAGACCATAACGGCTATTGGGCCTTCGCCGGCGGCGAAGTTGCTGGTGCCATCCAGGGGGTCGATGACCCACACTGGGCGCTCACTCTCGAGCGTCTTCATCAGGGAAGGGTCGCGGTGTACAGACTCTTCACCCAGCACCAGCGAGCCGGGAAGGAGATTAACAAGTGCCTTGCTTAGCTTGTCTTCGCAGGCTCGATCAGCAACAGTAACCACATCACCAGGACTTTTGAACTCGATTTGATGCTGCTGCAAGTTGCACCAGAGAGGAAGTATTTCCTGTTCGGCGGTATCACGGATAACGGCGACTACCGCATCGTGATCAATGTTCATTGTGCAGGCAGTCGATGACTGAGCCAATTCTTAAAGCGGTGCAATGTGTTCCCTCGAATAGCTGACTCGCTCTTTTACACCTAGCTGCTCATTTGCTGCTTGTTTGGCAGCCAATTTTACCCGAGGCTCTAGCCCCCGACCGTTGGCCACTTGTATCGCCAGACCAGGGCGTGCGTTTAGTTCGAGTAGCAAAGGGCCGCGATTGCGGTCTAATACGATGTCGGCACCTAGATAGCCCAACTCAGTCATTTCGAAAGCCTTGGCCGCAAGCTCCAGCACTTCATCCCAACAGGGTATCACCAGCTCATTTAATGCCCGTCCAGTATCAGGGTGTTCGCTAATGGGCCTGGCGTGTTGTACTGCCTTAAGTGCGCGTCCTGTAGCGATGTCTATACCGACACCTACTGCCCCCTGGTGCAAGTTTGCCTTTCCATCGGACGCGTGAGTAGACAGGCGCGTCATGGCCATCACCGGGTAGCCGTGATAGACGATGATGCGCACGTCCGGTACTCCTTCAAAACTGAAGCCATCGAAATCAGATGTGAATTGCACTAATTCTTCGATTAGCGCGACATCGGGTTTGCCGCCCAGGCTATAAAGACCACTCAGGATATTTGAAACATGGCGGGCAACTTCTTCTTCCGTGACATGTACGCCACTGGGTTTGACGAAGTGATTGCCCTGTCGCTCAGTGATTACCAGGATGCCCTTTCCTCCGCTGCCTTTAGCGGGTTTGATGCAAAACTGGCTTTCATCGGCGAGAAAATCAGGTAATTGCTTAATGTGGCGTTGTACCCGACAAACGCCCATCAGCCGCGGAACCGGGATATCGTGCTGTGCGCACAAGAGCTTTGTCTTTAATTTGTCGTCAACTCTTGGATAAAGGTGCCGAGGATTGCTCTGTGCAATATAAATAAAATTGCGCTTGTTCATACCTACAACGCCCTTGCGGCGCAGGTGCAATGGAGATGCCAGTCCGAACATCAGTAGCGCTCCATTGGTTCGAAACGCCGTAAGTCGGACAAGCGATAACCGCTATAGCTGCCAATGGCGATGATGGCTGCTAGCAGTACCAACAGCGCTTCCGGGTAAAGAAAGATTGAGTCGGCGACAATCTGGTTGCTCATCAGTGCATAGGCCAGAGACGCAGTGAGTAAACTACCGCCGCCCTGAATCAGGACTTCGTGAGCACCTTCTTCATCCCAGAGAATTGACATACGTTCGATCGTCCATGAGAGAATAATCATTGGGAATACTGTAACGCTAAGGCCCCACTCAAACCCCAGCTTATGACCAGCGATACCAATGGCGCCGTAGATGATGATCACCACCACCAACACTGCCGCGATTCGCGGCACCAGCAGCAGGTTCAGGCGGGTCAGGTAAGAGCGCACGATTAATCCCGTGCCCACCACCATAATGAACAACAGCAGGCCGATCAGCAGCCCGGTTTGCAGGAAGGCGAGGGTGATGAGTATGGGCATGAATGTGCCAGAGGTGCGAATGCCAACCAGGTTCCGTAATATCACGACGACCAGTGCCCCCAGCGGCATTAGCAGCAGCAATTTGAAAGTACCCTGCTGAGCCACTGGCAAGCTGTAGATAGAAAAATCTACTAGTAAGCTGCGATGATTACGAGCCGCCTCTACGGCAGTGATAAAGGATGCACGTTGCTCTCTCAGCACCGAAAATCTGAGGCTTGAGTTTTCTCCACCCTCTACCTCAAAAAGTGGCGTCGTGCCCTCCTGGAAAATAATGAAGCTATCCCAAGCGACGGAACTGGACTCCCTGGGATCAAATAGTTGCCACTGGCCATCCAACCACACCTTCAGCATAAAAAGGGCACTGCGATTATTTTGACGATCCTCCAGCAACACTCCACGTACCATGCGCGCGGCTATTCCTTCCATTGCCAGCAGGTCTATGGCCAGTTGAAGTTGCTCTGACCGACGGCGCGCATCACGCAGTAATACGCCCAGATGTTCACTGGCCGGATTGTTAAGTTCGCGAAGAATCTTGAGTACAAGGTTTTTTTCCTTCGCACCCGATTTGGCGTTGGCATCGCTGAAATCCTTCTGAACTTGAGTGGCCACCTCATTAAGTTCTGGCGTTATTGGCAGTGGAGGTTTTTCCTGGGTGACAACGGGGACCTCCCTGAAGAAAACCTCGTTGCGTAGAAACACGGCCTGCTGCCCCGGCAGTGCGTCGTCTCGAGACCATTGGTAAAAATCCATGCCATGATCGCGCTCAACTCCAGAATCGTAGCCTGAGGACACCTCACTGCCGTGAAGTATTTCAACGCCAGAGACCGAGTCGGGAAGATTAATCCTTACTTTGACGGGTCCACCCAGCGCCTTGAACTCCAGGCGTGACTCGATATTCCAGACGGTTTCGGTATCAGTGGCGAAGAGAGGGAATCCAAGCACCCGGTGCTTGTAGGTGATCATGCTGACGCCAGTTAGCACCAGCAGTGTAATTATGATGACAATCTGTCGGTGGGCGTTCATTTTTCCGGTGCCGTTGTCGCGATGTAGCGTTCACTGACATCAACGATAACTGTTCCCTCGAGAAAATTGCGGCCAATAAGCAAAGGGAAATCAAAAGCTTCTCGATCTGCCAGAGTCATTTCTATGGTTTGAACAATATTACCGATGGTGATTTTCATGCTCACGACCGGTCTGCGATTTGCCTCTGCATTGTGTTGTTTGATATCTACTTGGCGAATCAAGGGACGCTCGAAAGTATGAAGCCCTCCTTCCAGTCGATCGTTAATCGAGAATCTCAGCCATTTATCCCCGTCACGTTCGAAGTGTGTGAGCTCAGCTATGCCAATCGAACTGGTTGTCGCCCCGGTATCAATACGGGCTTTTTTTAGCAGCCCTCGATTGCCTACAAGCGCATACTCCACTTCCCCCACAATCATTCGGGTAGGCTCTTCTACCGGACATTCACAGCCAACTGCGACCTCCGTCGGTGGCTTTGCCGGTTGCTGGACAGAGACGGGGCTCTCGGTTTCGATCGGGTCCGGACTAGGGGGAGGGCCCGCGGGTAAGGTCGGTTCCGAGTCAGGTGCCTGAATCGGGTCTGGTGTCTGGATAGGTGCGGGTTCACCGGTAGTTTGTTTGAAGCTACTGCAGGCAGAGACGGAGGCGATCAATAGAGCTGCAGCAATTACGCGCCACGCTTGGTCGTTTGCGCGCTGGCGTATCTCACCATATCGGACAGCTGTACAGTGAGCGAGATTGTAAATCATGGATAGGAAAAATCGACGCATTCTTCGCTGATAGTCCACAGTCTTACTGCCGCCGCATCATCTTCTGCCCACGGCTTGGGCTTTGTTTTTTTACGGTTGGAAAAATAGGCGCCACTAACCGCTTCTACCTCGTCGCTCTGGCAGAGGTAGATAGAAGTTTCAGCCCCCCTGTCGGGACTTCGAAAAAACGGCTTGAGCAGAGCAGGGAGTAACTTCGATAAAAAGCCATCATTTTGAGACCCTAATGAGGTCGCTACTGCTCCGGGGTGAAGACAGTTAACAGTGATGCTTTCTGGCAGTCGCTTCGCCAGGCTGCGCGTGAACAATATGTTGGCAAGTTTTGAACGTCCATACTCACGGAAGGTCTTGTAACTCTGCACGGCCTGTATATCGTCAAAGCCCATGCTTTTTACAAAACTGTGTGCGTCCGATGCTACATTGACGATACGGGCAGTCGGCGCGTTCTGCAGCAATGGCAGTAACATACCAGTGAGCAGAAATGGAGCGAAGTGGTTGACCGCCAGTGTTTCTTCAAAGCCGTCCACTGTTTCAACTCGAGAAGTGTTGACAACCCCCGCGTTGTTCAGCAACACGTCTATGGGCTTGTTGAGGTCAAGACATTGCCTGGCGGCATCACGCACGCTGTCCAGCACCGCCATGTCCATGGAGATCAGAGTGGGTTGCTTACCCCCCGCGCTGACGATTTCACTGGCCAGGGCTTCCGCCTTTTCGGTGTTGCGGCTGAGTAAGGTGAGATCAGCTCCCAATCCGGCAAGCGTAATTGCACTGCTGCGGCCTATGCCTGCAGTAGCACCGGTGACTACAACGTGTTTTCCAGTCAGATCCATTTTTTAATCACTCATCATCAGCTTAACAGGGCGCGGCCAGGAATAGACTGCAGGAGTTGTCGGGTGTAGTCCTGCTGCGGGCGTTCGAACAAATCTTCTCCTGTACCCTGCTCAACAATCTCACCCTTGTAGAGCACCAGGATACGGTCTGCCAGGTGGCGGACCACCGCGAGGTCGTGGGACACGAACAACATGGTCAAACCGTACTCTTTGCCCAGGTCCTGCATCAAATCGAGTATTTGCGCCTGAATAGTGACGTCCAGTGCAGAAACGGGTTCGTCTGCCACCACAAATTCAGGGCTGGTAGCGAGTGCACGGCCGATAGCGATACGCTGGCGCTGCCCTCCTGAAAACTCATGCGGGTATTTGCGTACGAAATTGCGCGCGAGCCCAACATCATCCATCAATTTAAGAACGCCGCTGGCCACCGTTTTTCGATTGGCAATGCCGTGCAGTAGTAAAGGCTCAGCCAGCGTATCAAATACCGTCATACGCGGATTCAGCGAGGCAAACGGGTCCTGGAAAATCATCTGCATGCGGCGACGGAAATTCTTTAAATTGCCACCTTGCAGTTGGGTGACATCAGTTTCGTCGAAGCTAACCTGCCCCGACGTTATCGGTACCAGTCGCAATATTGAGCGACCTATCGTTGATTTTCCGGAACCGGACTCGCCTACCAGTCCCAGGACTTCGCCACGATTAATATCGAAACTGACATCGTTCACTGCCTTTACTGGCTTTTTGTTTTTACCCTGCTCGAACCAGGTGCAAAGCTTGCGTACTTGTATGAGAGGTTCAGTTTCATCTTCCATCGGTTGCTTGCTGTCAGCGGGAATCGCAGAAAGGAGTTTCTGTGTGTACGGGTGCTCGGCATTGTGGAAGATGTGCTGGCTGTCGCCACCTTCCACCACCTTACCCTGCTGCATGACAATAATCTGATCTGCGATATCTGCTACCACAGCCAGGTCGTGCGAAATGAAGATGACTCCTATATCGCGTTTGGTTTGCAGCTCGGCAATTAACTTGAGAATCTGTGCTTGTATGGTGACATCCAGGGCGGTGGTCGGTTCATCAGCGATCAACAACTTCGGCTCATTAATTAGCGCCATTGCGATCATTACACGCTGACGCATGCCGCCGGAAAACTGGTGGGGAAAGTTATCGAAGGTGTCTTCGGGATCGCGTATGCCCACTTCTTCCAGCAGCTCAATAGCGCGCCGTTTTGCCTGCTCTTTGCTGACATCCTTGTGGTACAGCAGTGGTTCCACTAGCTGCTTACCAATGGTCATGAAGGGGTTGAGGCAAGTCATCGGGTCTTGGAAAATCATGGCGATGTCGCGGCCGCGAATTTCCCGCAGCTGCGCTTCGCTCATCTGTAGCAGGTCCTGGCCCTCAAACAAAGCCTGGCCACCGTCAATACGTCCCGGTGGTTGGGGAATGAGTCCCAGCATCGAGTAACAGGCGACTGATTTTCCAGAGCCTGATTCACCGATGATTGCTGTGATTTTCCCAATTTCCACGGAAAACGAAATGCCGTCGACGGCTTTGTTCGTCCCCATTCGAGTGACGAAGCTTACCTGTAAGTCATTTACTTCAAGTAGTGACATCAGTCCTTGGACCTCCGTACGTCGAGTGCGTCGCGCAGGCCGTCACCCAAAAAGTTGAGGGAAAATAAGGTCAGGGTCAAAGCCAGGCCGGGGAAAATTAGCAGCCAGGGAAACTCTTCCATAGTTTCGGCTCCATAAGAAATGAGCAGACCCCATGAGGTTTGCGGTGGCTGGATACCCAGACCCAGGAAGCTGAGAAAGGCTTCCAGCAACATGACTGAGGGTATAGTCAGCGTGGTATACACGATGATCGGGCCCAGGGCGTTGGGGATCAGGTGGCGACGGATAATGGTGTGCGGAGGCAAGCCTAGTGAGATGGCCGCCTCCACGAACTCCTGCTGGCGCAGTTGCTGAACCTGGGAGCGCATGATGCGCGCCATCGTCAGCCACTCTACCGCGCCGATGGCCAAAAATAACAGCAGTACATTGCGGCCGAATACCACCATCAGCAATACGATAAATATCATAAAGGGCAGGGCGTAAAGAATGTCTACCAAACGCATCATCACTGCGTCCACACGTCCGCCTACATAACCGGCTATGGCACCCCAGGTGATACCGATGACCAGGGCGACAGAGGTTGCCACGAAACCAACTGCCAAAGAGATTCGTCCGCCATACATAACCTGGGTGAGCAGATCCCTGCCGAAAATGTCGGTACCCAGCCAGTGAGCAGCAGAGGGGGGCGTGGCGCCCAGGTCGAGATTCTGGGTCTCATAGGAGTAGGGTGCGATCAGAGGCGTAAGAATGGCAATGATCACGAATAGCAGTAGTGTTATGCCACCAAATAACGCCATTTTGTTTTTGCGCAGACGCAACCAGGCGTCGTGCCAAAGTGAAGATCCCTGTTCCGCTTCGGTGATATCGGAAATTACGTCGGTAGTCATTTTATTTCTCCCCGAACTGTGCGCGTAAGCGGGGGTTCATCCAGGCGGCGAGAATGTCCGATAACAGGTTGAATAAAACAATTAGGGTCGACAGGAACACCGTGGTTCCAAGGATCATGGTGTAGTCGCGGTTAAACGCGGCTTGTACGTAAAAACGACCCAGTCCTGGAATCTGGAAGATGGTCTCAACGACAAAGGAGCCCGCCAGCAGACCTGCAAAAGCTGGCCCAAGAAAAGCAACTACCGGGATAAGGCCACCTCGCAGTGCGTGTTTGGTAACCACTTGCCACTCAGGCAGCCCTTTGGCGCGGGCGGTGCGAATATAGTCCTGGGACATGACTTCCAGCATTCCCGCTCTCGACAAGCGAGCGATATAGGCAGCGTAGGCTGACCCCAGAGTTATGGATGGCAGAATTTTGTCTCCCGGTATGTCCCCCCACCCCGAGACGGGTAACCAGTCCAGGTAAATACCGAACACCAGAACCAGCAGAGGCCCTAGTAAAAAAGAGGGCATGCAAATGCCAATCATCGCCGCAGACATGGGGAGATAATCTTGAGCGGTATTGGGCTTGAGCGAGGCCATGACGCCAGCCAGACCGCCGATGATGACAGCGACTAGCAGGGCGTAGAGGCCAAGCTCCGCTGTGACCGGCAGGCCGGCACCGATCAGCTCGTTCACACTGCGACCCGGGTACTTGAAGGAGGGCCCAAACTCGCCCTGGGCCAGGTCGCCCAGATATGCGGTGTATTGATTGAACAGCGGCTGGTCCAGTCGGTATTGCGCCTCCAGAGCAGCCTTCACTTCTGGCATGACCGCCTTTTCGCTGTCGAAAGGTCCCCCCGGTGCAATTCGCACCAGGAAAAACGTCATGGTGATGACCGCGAGTATCACTGGAATCGCCTGCAGCAGGCGGAAACTTATAAATCGCCACATAGGATTATTGCCCCCCGTCTTTCCAGACAGGTGCATCTGGATTCAGGCTGATGAATTTAAAATTCTGTATATCGAGCACGTTGGGTGTGGCTCCTTTGACGCTGGGTTGCACCAGGTGCTTACTGTTGTAGGTATAGAGTGGGATCACCGGTGCAGCCTCCAGCAATATCGCCTCGGCTTCTTGCATCAGTGCATTGCGTTCTCCCTGATCCGCTGTAGGTGGAACCAAGTCGAGCATTATTTCATCATATCGAGCGTTGGAGAAGCCCGTGCGATTGATGCCGTTGTCGGTAGTGAAAATGTTGAGAAAAGTTGCTGGGTTGAGGCTGTCTGCTATCCAGCCCATGCGGGAAAGGTCGTAGTCACCTTCGTTCAGTGTATCCAGGAAAACCTTCCATTCCTGGTTCGCGAGCGTGATATCGATATTGAGTTCGTCTTTCCACATCTGCTGCAGTACGACGGCTATTTTGCGATGGTTTTCGCTGGTATTGAAGATAAACTCCATTCCCGGCCAGCCTGCACCGTCCGGGTAGCCCGCCTCTGCCATCAATGCTCTGGCTTGTTCAGGGTCATAGGCCAGTGAGCTCGGAGAACGATATTCTGGTGTTCCCGCCGGCACCATAACGGAATTGGGAATCTCAGTCTGACGCAGGACAGTGTTGATGATTTTCTTTCGATCAGTAGCAAGTGCTAACGCCTTACGAACAAGCTGGTTATCCAGGGGCGGGCTGTTTGTGTTGAGCTGGAGAAAATAGGTGCCCTGCCATTTGCGCTGCCTGTAGGGCGAGTTTTCCATTGCCTTGTAGGCTGGAATTTTACTGAGCGGTACTTGAGCGGTGAAGTGCAGTTGACCTGCGCGGAACATTTTTTCTTCTGCTGTCTCGCTTTCGACGGGGTGAAAAACTACTGCGTTAAGCTTTACTTTATCCTTGTCCCAGTAGGTCTCGCTGCGCGTCACAACAAGGCGACGATTGAGCTTCCACTCGTGGAGAGTAAACGGCCCGTTACCCACAAAGTTCTCTACTTTAGTCCAGGGAGTGTAGCGATCCGTTGCTTTGCCATGTGCTTCCAAGGTCGCACGGTGCACCGGGTAGGTGGCGTAAACACTCATGGTGCCTAAAAAGTAAGGGTCAGGATTGTCGAGCTTGATTTGTAGTGTGAGTTCATTCAACACCACAATGGCCAATGACTCCGGGTCCCGGTTTTTGCCATTGGCATAGTCCCTTGCCCCGACGATGGGAAATAAAACGTAGGCAAGCTGGTTGCCCATGTCAGGGTGCAGCGAGCGGCGCAGGGACCAGGCGAAGTCCTCGGCAGTTAACTTGTCACCGTTTGACCAGCGAGCCTTTGGATTAATATAAAACGTGTAGGTCTTGCCGTCGTCTGAAATCTCCCAGCGTTCGGCTGAGCCGGGGACCAACGCCATGGTGTCAGGGTGGCGAGTGACCAAACCCTCGAAAATGGCCATGGCAATATTGACGTCAGGGGAACCTGTCATGACGTGGGGGTCCAGCGCTTGTGGTTCAGTGCCGTTGCCGTAGTGCATCACCGCTTCGCGATTGCCCGCGGCGACGTTAGACTCGCCGCGGCCGCAGGCCGCGAGCGACAAGGCGAATATGCTTGCTAGCGCACCGATCCAGAGTGTTCGTTTCAGATCGATGTGTGGCATAGCTTACTTCTTCTCCGTCTGCGCTTTTTCCCAGTTCGGGTCCAACGACACGTACTTCAGATTCAGCGAATCCATCAGATTCGATGGCAAGCCTTTCACACTCGGGTGGATCAGGTGCTTGCTGGTGTAAGTATAGACAGGGAGTATGGGCATTTGCTCCATCAGCATGGTCTCTGCCTCGTAAAATATTCTATAGCGTTCTTCTCTTGTTTTAGCCTGCGGCGCCAGTTTGAGAATCATTTCGTCATAGCGAGGGTCTGAGAAGCCGGTGTTGTTGTTACCACCATCGGTGAGGTATAGATCGAGAAAATTGTTGGCGTCTACGTAGTCACCAATCCAACCGCGCCTGGCGATCTGGAAATCCATTTGGGTGACTGAGTCGAGATAAACTTTCCACTCCTGATTAGAAATGGTCACTTCAATATTGAGAGCGTCTTTCCACATTTGCTGCAGTGCCACCGCTATTTTGCGGTGGCTTTCCGAGGTGTTGTATACCAGCTCTAGTCCAGGCCAGCCCTCGCCATCGGGGAAGCCCGCATCAGCCAGTAATGTTCTGGCCAGCGCTGGATCATAGTCGAACAGCCTTGGGGGGTTATAACCCATAGTGTCTGGCGGAGTAATGCTATAGGCCGCGACATTGGTTTTTTGCAGCACTGTATTGTTGAGCTTTTCTCGGTCAATGGACATGGATAAGGCTTTGCGTACCCGAACGTCATCTACCGGTGGCCGCGTAGTGTTGAAAAGGTAAAAGTAAGTGCCCAGATAGGGCGCTTGGATATAGGGCGTATCTTCCATCGCCTGATAGACGGGAATTTTATCCAGGGGAATGCCCTGAGTGTAGTGCAGCTGGCCTACGCGGAACATGCGCTCCTCGGACACGATATTTTCAGTGGGATAGAACACCACACCGTTGAGCTTTACGTTATCCCGGTCCCAGTAGGTGTCGCTTTTTACCATCGCAATACGTCGGTTGAGCTTCCACTCGCTGAGATTAAAAGGCCCGTTGTTGACCATGTTTGCAACTCGGGTCCACTTGGTGAAGCGGTCAGTTTTCTTGCCGTGCTTTTCTATCGTTTCCGGGTGCACCGCGAACGTGGAATAGTGGTCCATCAGCTGAATAAAATAGGGAGTGGACTCGTTCAGAGTCACCTGTAGGGTTTGGTCGTCCAGGGCTTTTACGCCAACCTCGTCGAAGTCTGTTATTTTGCCTTTGGCGTAGGCCTCAGAATTGACGATGGGAAATAGCATGTATGCATACAGGTTGCCCATCTTTGGGCTCAGCGCTCGTTCCCAGGACCAAATGTAGTCACCGGCGGTCATTGCCTCACCGTTGGACCATTTTGCCTGCGGGTTGATATGGAACGTGATGATCCTGCCGTCCTCGGAGATGTCCCAGGATTCAGCCACGCCGGGCTCGGGCTCAAGGGTGTAGGGGTTTTTAACCGCCAGTCCCTCGAACAAGGCGCGTATCAGCTTGTTCTCTGGCACTCCAGTAACGACGTGCGGGTCAAGGCCCTGGGGCTCGGATCCGTTGCCAAAATGAAGAATGCCTTCACGATTGCCCTGGGCCACGTTGGATTCGCCGCCGCCACAGGCAGTCAGGGTGATGAGCAGTGCCGCTAAAAAGCAGCATAAGAGTTTATGATTCATTGCGAGAATTCGGCCACTAAGATCGGTGCGATTATACCCACTTTCACTCTGATTGCTGCAGCTTTTCCAAGAGGTTATTCATCGCTGACTGGTCGGCTCGGACCATGCCGCCGGTGGGACGGTCCAAATCGGCAATCAGCAGCAGGACCAGAGAAAACGAGAGTGCAAGGCCTGTGCGGCAGCCAATTTCTCTTGCCACGAGAATGCCCATTAGCGGAAAGCCATCCTGAATCATTCGCTCTTCTCCCTGAGGCCATGTTGGATAAATGCTGATCGATAGCAGCTGTTCATGAATAGGCGTTGCAGGGTAGTCCCAGGCGATGCCACTGGATCATTCCGCCAGCGAGGTTTGCTGACTCTGGGTAACCTGAGCTTTGCAGAATTTGGGTTGCCATGGCGGAGCGTTTGCCCGATTGGCAGACCGCGACTACCGGTTTGTCGGTGGGTATTTCTTCAAGCCGCTCGCGCAGTTCATCCAGGGGGATGAGTACGGCGCTTTCAATATGTTCCAACTGGCCCTCGAATTCACCGCGACTGCGGACATCCAATAGGTACAAGTCCCCGCGGTGTCTGGCTACCCAGTCCGGTGCGACTTCAGGTATGCCGGCAAAATTGACCACCACAGGACCCCATTCAATAGTACCAGGTAGCCTGTCGTCTTCAGGGCGGCCACTGCGCAGGTTTGCAGGCACGGCAATATCGATCAATCGTGGATGGGGTAATGCCAGATTATTCATATAGCCGACAAAATCCTCCTCCAGTGCCTCTCCACCAATGCGTGGGTTGAAGGCTTTCTCCTCCTTCACTGTGGAGACGGTTCGTCCGCTATAGTCGTGACCGGGGTAGAGTAGGCAGGTGTCTGGCAGTGTAAAAATCTGCTCTTGAATGCTCTGCCACATTTGATGAGCGTTGCCGGCCTGGAAGTCAGTGCGTCCGGCGCCGCGAATGAGCAGGCAGTCTCCGGTAAATGCCATATCCTGATCGCGGGTGACGTAGGTCAGGCACCCATCGGTGTGCCCTGGTGTGGCCCTTACGGTCACCGAGCAATTGCCAAATCCAAGAACATCGCCATCGCTGACGTTAACGTCGGTCCCGGTAACCCGAGCGTGTTCGGCGATAACTGATTGCGCTCCCAACGTCTGACTCATTAACCATGCGCCGGTGACGTGGTCGGCATGAACGTGGGTGTCCAGTGCATAGCGCAACTTCAGCCCCAATTCACGGATCAGTGCCGAGTCTCTGGCGTGCTGCTCGAATACCGGATCGATCACGATGGCTTCGTGAGTGTCTTCACAGCCCAGCAAATAGGTGTAAGTTGAGGATTCTATGTCGAACAATTGGCGAAAAATCATAGGAAGTCCGGTCGCAATTTGCAGGAGCTTTAAAGCCTGGGCGACAAGGCGGTTGGCGCATAGCTGACCATGTCAGTCCAGGCTTTTATGGAAGCGTTTGGTGGCGATGGTAAGCATGATAGCAGTAAACACCAGCAGCCATAGCAGATCCGTCAGCATTTGGTCTGCGTGAGCTCCACGCAGGTATACGCCGCGGATCAGGCGCATAAAGTGGGTGGCAGGGAGCGCTTCGGCAATGTATTGGGCGAGCCGCGGCATGGCATCGTAGGGGAACATGAAGCCGCTCAGTAGTATGGATGGCAAGAGTATGAAGATGGTCATCTGCATCGCCTCCATCTGGGTTTTGGCGATAGTGGAGATCAGCAGGCCCAGCGATAAACTGGCGCCGATGAAGGCAAGGGTGACTATTGCCAGGTCGAGGGCCGCACCCTGGAACGGCACGTTGAACACCAGCCTGCCCAGGCCGAGAATGATAGTGATCTGAATGAGTCCGACAAACACGTAGGGCAGCAGTTTGCCGAGCATCAACTCCAATGGCCTTATCGGTGTTGTGATCAATAATTCCATATTACCGCGCTCATGTTCTCTTACCAGGGCGACAGACGTAAACAGGATCATGGTCATGGTAAGAATGATGGCAGTCAGGCCGGGTACGATATTGACTTCGGAGCGCCGCTCCGGATTGAAGAAAAGGGCGATTTCAAAGCTCGGCTCTGGTTGGGTGTAAGCCTCTCGGGGACTACCGGCAGTGTGTCTCAAAGGCATGTTGCGCAAGCCCAATAATGCCGACCCAACCACTGTGTCGGATCCATCTACCATCCATTGGCCGGCAGTGGCTCCACTCGCCAGTCGTTGTGGCAGGTCGCGAGGCAATACCAGGGCCGCGCGAATTTTGCCGGCAACAATGGCCTCTTCTGCTTCTGCGGGCGTGTTGTATAGAGCGACGATCTCAACTACCTGGGTCACACGCACCTGCTCAGTAATTATCCGGGCGGCGGCGCTGCCGCTGAGGTCAACGACCCCCACCGGAATATCACGCACCATGGTATTAATGGCGAAGCCGAACATTAAGAGCTGGATCAGTGGAATCATCACCACCATGCCAAAAGTTACCCGGTCTCGCGATAACTGTCGCAGCTCTTTAGCGGCGACTGCGCCCATGCGTTGCAGCCCACTCATAAGTGGTCCTCGCCGTTAGTGCAGGCAACGAACACATCTTCCAGGCTGGGTTTGCCCTGAATAATGGACAGATTCCTGTTGGGGAGAGCCTCATTCAGGCGTGAAATCGCTGCGTCACCAGAGGGCCCGTTTTTAGTGAATAGAACTCGTAAGTGCAGCCCCTGTTGGGCGGCCGACTGCACCCCGGGTACTTCGAGGACGAGATTCTTCACAGTGCGCAGATCAGGCCCGTTGACCTCCAGGACTCTGCCTTTGAGTTCATCCATTAGTTGCTGGGGAGGGCCGCTTTGGCGCAGGTAGCCGTTTTCCAGTACGGCGAGTTGATGGCAGCGCTCTGCTTCATCCATGTAGTGGGTAGAAACTAACACCGTGGTGCCTTCATCGATAAGGTCGAACAGCTTTTCCCAAAAATCCCGCCGATTTTCAGGGTCTACTGCTGACGTGGGTTCATCGAGAATCAATAAGTCCGGCTGGTGGAGCGTTGCCACCGCTAGGGCCAGGCGTTGGCGCTGGCCGCCGCTCATGTCATGGGCGAGGCGGTCGCGCATCCCTTGCAAGGCGTATCGGTTGAGCAATTCTTCAACCCGGTCGCGGCTAGCGGCGCTCCCAAGGCCATAGATCGTTGCCATAAAGCGCATGTTTTCGCTGACTGAGAGGTCATCGTAAAGGGAAAACTTTTGGGTCATGTAGCCAATACGCAAGCGCAGTTGTTCGGCATCGCGTGGTATCTGCAAACCGAGTACAGAAATCTCGCCATCGCTAGGGGTCAGCAGGCCGCACAGCATGCGGATCGCAGTGGTTTTGCCCGAGCCGTTGGGTCCAAGAAAGCCGTAAATTTCGCCCTTGGGTATTTCGAGGTTCAATTCATTAACGGCGATCAGATCGCCAAAACGCTTGCACAGGCCATGGGTTTGGATGGCCAGTTCAGTCATTTGCCAGCATCACCTGCACAGGTACGCCGGTAGGTAGGTCCTCACCTTCGAGTAAATCCAGTTCCGCCAGGTATACCAGTCGGGATCGGTCGGAGGCGTTCAGGGCATAGTAGGGCGTGAAAGCCGGCTCGGTTGCAATCCAGCGCAATCTTCCGGCGTAGGTTTTTTCCAGACCGTCGATGTTTACCGGGTATTCATCGCCAATACTGAGACGCGCCCGCCAGGGCTCGGGAACATAAACGCGGGCGAAGGGTCGGTCTCCCGCTAGCATGACCGCCAAAGTTGCCCCCAGGTTGACGCGTTCTCCAACATTCCACGGCAGACTGTCCAGGTAGGCATCTCGGGTGGCAACCACAGACAACTCTGACAGTCGGTGCTCTTCCAATGCCAGACGCGCTTGCGCAGATTGCACAACGGCGTCTCCGGCATCCAACTGTTCCTGGCGCGTGCCGTTGGTCAGCCGCAACAGCTCTTCTTCAGCTGACTCGAGGTTAGCTTCCGCCTCGTCCCTGCCGGCCAGGGCACCGTCGAGCAGAGCCTGGGCGGCAAGTTTCTGCTCTACCAATGACACGGCACGTTGGTAATTGGCCCGGGCTTCCACCCGCGCGGCTTTGGCGCCCGCTACGCGAGCGCTGGCGGCGGCAATATCTTCGGGTCTTGCTCCGTTGCGCAGTTCTTCCAACTGAGCAGAGGCGCGTCCGACTTCAGCACGAGCACCTGCAACGATCGCCTGTTGTCGTGTGTTGTCCAACTGCACGAGCAGCGTTCCCTGGGTCACCTGGGTGCCCTCAGGAACTGGCTGTGCGGTGATGATTTCATTGTCGGTGGCTTTGAGAACGACGCGATCTCTTTCCAGGGTGCCCAGCGCCTGATCGGCGTTTTGGTCACCGCAGGCGCAGAGCACGCCAAGGAAGAGGCAGAGAAGGGTAAACCGGATCACTGAAACTGCTCCTGTGCCAGGGTTGCGGGGGCGGCCGACAATCGAGAGCCACTTACAGCCGGCATGACCTGGAGCCGGCGGCTATCAGGCTGCGGACTGGTCTCTTGCCGCGGGCGATTTGCCAACGTAGGAGGCGCGGGGGCGAATCAACCGGTTTTCTTGTCTGAACTCGAGGAAGTGCGCGATGTAACCGTAAACCCGGGCCATGGCAAACATGGAGGTAAAGTATTGCGGCGGAATGCCCAGGCTATGGAACACGGCGCCTTTGTAGAACTCCACGTTGGCCCAGATTTCCTTGCCCTTGGCGCTGAACTCCTGCTGGCAGGCCTCTTCGACAGCCACCAGCGTTGCCAGTAGATTTTTGCTCTGTGCGTCCTGGCACAACTCCACTGCCATGGGTTTGAGCACTCTGGCGCGGGGGTCTACGGTGCGGTACTCGCGATGGCCCATACCCATGATTTTCACTTTGTTAGCGAGACAATCTTTGACATAGGCAGCGGCATTCTCCGGGCTGCCGACTTCAACCGCCATTTCCAGGGCCGCTTGATCCGCGCCCCCATGCAATTTACCGAATAGTGTGCCAATGGACGCAGAGATAGAGGACTGGATAGGTGCCAGGGTGCTCGCACAAACGCGTCCGGCGAAGGTGCCCGCATTGAAGCTGTGTTCCATCTGCAGGATCTGCGCTGCATCAAGCATGCGCACCTGCTCGGGGGATGGTGCCTTGCCGTGGAACATGGTCAGGAAGTTTTCATGGCGCAGCTTGCCGGCAATCGGGTGCAGGATGACTTTGTTTTGACCAAGGCGGTTATGGGCGGCAATCAGGCCAGAAAGCTTGGCGGCGATAAACAAGCCTTGCTCTGCGTCCAGGCCCTTGCCCAGGGTGTCTTCTTCGGGCATTTGCAGCAACGGGATCAAGCCCTGCAACATCAGCATGGGGTGTAAGTCGCGGGAAATCTGTCCCAGCAGGTCTTGCTCGGCATGAGAGAGCCGGGCATGTCTGCACATAAAACTCTTCAGGTTGCTTTTCTCCTGTTCATCGGGCCATTCACCGAAAATGACCATCCAGGCCACGTGAAGAAAAGGAACACCAATCAGGTCATTGATGTCTATGCCCCGATAGCTGAGTAGGCCCTTGTCTCCCTGAACATCAGAGATGGAGGTTTCGCCTACTACGATGCCAGCCAGATCATAAGAAAATACGGATTGTGTCTTGGACATGCTTGCGGTTCTCTGTTTTGGTACTTTTTCACATTATAGCGCCGTAAATTATTAGTTGGGTTAATCTTACTTATCAAAGTATCAGGAGTGCTTATATGCGGTTAGAAAACAGTGAGTTACGAGCGTTTCGTGCCGTTATTGAGGAAGGGGGCTTTCGCAGGGCGGCTGAGGCGCTGCATATCAGCCAGTCTGCGGTCAGTCAGGCGGTTGCTGGCCTGGAAAGTAAGGTGAGCACCTCGCTCATTCGCCGAGGCAAGGAACTCAGGCTCACGGATGCCGGACGTCGCCTGTTCGACCATGCTTTCGAGGTGCTCACCGGCGAGCAACAAACTCTGGAAGATATCGCCCAACTTCGTCAGGGACAGTCGGAGACCCTTAACCTGGCCCTGAGTGCCTCGATTAACCGTTTTAGCGCTCCCAGGCTAATCAGCGCGTTCTACCGGCTTAATCCGCAGGTGCGGATGAAAATATCGGAGATGCCAGCGCGTAACATTATCTACGCGGTGCTCGCGGGAAACGTAGAGCTGGGCTTTGGTCCCTTCCAGAAAGATATGCAGGCGTTTACCACGGTCCCTCTTTACACGGACACACGACATTTGGTGGTGAGCCCGGGACATCCCAGGTTTGAGGATATGAAGAAAGGGGATGCCGATGCCTTACAGCAAACTCCGCTGATTACTTCCGCACTGGATAACCCGGAACTGCGCCCTTCCATCCAACGATTGCGCGATCAATTCAGCACGGTGTGGGAAGTCAGCAGTCTGTTACTTCGTATTCACATGGTGAAGGAGGGTATGGGGGTCACGTTTATCGACCGGCGTTTATTGCAAGAGCATAACGATTGCGCTGACTTCCATATAATCGATGACGTTTCCTTTAGCACGATTGATAAGCAGGTCGGGCTTTATTACCGCTCCGGCAAACAGCTTAACGAAAGCGCAAACAGTTTTGTCGCCCTATGCGAGGAACACTGGAAATTGTAGAGTGTCGCCACTCACAAAGAGGTAACAACATGGCAGTTAGTTTACGTGGCAGTAATCTGGAAAAACTCACCGAGCAGGTCTATGACGTGCTGATTGTGGGCGGTGGTATCAATGGTGCGGTCGCCGCTGCAGCACTTGCAGGCCGAGGAGTGAAGGTGGCCTTGATCGAAAAGGAAGATTTTGCCAGCGGCGCCAGCTCCAACTCTTCAAATCTTGCCTGGGGTGGGATCAAATATCTGGAGAGCCATGAGTACTTGTTGGTAAACAAATTGTGCAAATCGCGCAACGAGTTGATGCGAGCCTACCCTTCTACTGTTAAGGAAATTCGCTTCTTCACTACTATCCAGCGCGGCTTTCGCTTCTGGTCATTCTTTGTGTTTCTGGGCGCAGTTTTGTATTGGATTATGGGTCGTTTCAAGACGGTTTCACCGAGATTCTACACGGCTAAAGATCTTGAGCGTCGCGAGCCCGTGGTCAATACCAGCAATGCAGCGGGAGGCCTCGAATATTCTGATTGCTATCTTTATGACAACGACGCGCGCTTTGTTTTCAACTTTATCCGCACTTCGCTGAACTACGGCTGTATCGCCACCAACTATGTGGAGTCTGTGGCTAATCGCAGAGTGGGTGAACTTTGGTATACCACAGCCCGCGACTGCATGAGCGGCAAGGAATTGCAGATTCGCTCCAGAGTTTTAATTAATGCCTGTGGCCCGTATGCAGATGCTCATAATAAATTGTCCGGGGAGAGTACTGATTATCACCACCTTTTCTCCAAAGGCATTCACCTGATTGTCGATCGGGTGACTGACAACAAACGCGTGCTTACTTTTTTTGCCAGCGATGGCCGCTTGTTTTTTCTCATTCCCATGGGTCCGAAAACCTGCATTGGAACGACAGATACGCAGGTGGAGGATCCCGAAGTCGGCGTGACTCCGCAGGATCGCCAGTTCGTGTTGGACAATGTTAATGCCTTGTTGGACCTGGATGAACCCCTGGTGCCTGAGAATGTTATAGCCGAGCGCGTTGGTGTGAGGCCGCTGGCGATGCAGGGTGAAGGGGGCGCGGCTGACTGGGTTCAGCTATCGCGAAAACATGTTATCGAGAAAAGTGAACATCATCGCCATCTCACCATTTTCGGTGGCAAGCTCACCGATTGCCTCAATGTTGGTGATGAGGTGGTCGATAAGGTGGCTAACATGGGTGTCATTATTCCCTACCCGGAAAACCGGTGGTATGGCGAACCCTCCAGCAGTCAGCGGGACGAGTTTATGCTCCAGGCCCGTTTAATGAACCTCGATGCCCTCACCGACTCGAGTTCATCGGAACCATTGTCTGAACGTTTTTGGCGGCGCTACGGCACCTCCGCTTTTGGCTTGCTGGAGCGCATCCGTGAGGATGAAAGCTGTGCAACGCTGCTCATAGAAAGTGCTGAATACACCCGTTGCGAAATAGAGCTGGCTGCCCGTCGAGAAATGATCGTGAAGCTGGAGGACTTTATGCGCCGCCGCTCTAAAATCGAACAAGTAATTCGCTGGGAAAATATCGAGAGCGCCCCGGGCTTAAAGGAAGCCTGCGATATTCTGTTTGGTGAGCAGGCCAATCTGCGATTGCAGGAGTACTTGAGTAGAGGGCAAAGCTCGCAGTGAACTCAGCTATGAAAAAAATGCTGCTATTCCTGCCGAGGTTGGTTACTTTTCGTTGTTGGGTTGGCTGCGGGGTCCGAATCGCCCAAGATAGGGTGAGCGTTAATCCGGGCCCTTTACTGAGTGCGCAGAATTTGGATACGGCCGGAGGGGGTTTCAACCTGCGCGACGAGACCCTTAATATGGTGTTTCAATACCCGCGCCCTAAGAGGGTTGGGAGTCAGTGAACCAATGGCACTTACCCCATTTTAGACTGGTTAACGGCTGTTACGCTGTTGAACGCATGTGATAAAAGTTTAAACGATCATGATGAATGACAACTCAGTGCTTCGATATCTGGTAATTGCGATTTTAGGCATTTGCCTGGTATTGGGCGCTTGCCAGAGTCGAGCCCAGGACGGCGTCTTACCCGATTTTGGCGAGGGCAATGCAGTTTCA
This sequence comes from marine gamma proteobacterium HTCC2148, assembly GCA_000156295.1. Lineage (GTDB taxonomy): Bacteria > Pseudomonadota > Gammaproteobacteria > Pseudomonadales > Halieaceae > Halioglobus > Halioglobus marinus. The sequence continues at coordinate 123,300 of DS999229.1, read as the reverse complement.
CTTTCCCAGGAATATCTGATGGGAAGAGCGTGGCTGATGCAGTTTCGCCGGCAGGCTCCGATTCTCAGTGACCCACTGATCCAGGACTATACCGAGAATCTTATTTATCGTTTGGCTGTTACCAGCCAGTTGCGCGAGCGGCGTCTTGAAGTGGTGTTGGTCAACAACAAAAGTATTAATGCATTTGCGGTTCCCGGCGGAGTGGTCGGGGTGCATAACGGATTGCTCCTGGCTGCCCAGAGTGAGGCTCAGGTGGCATCGGTGTTGGGCCACGAGCTTGCCCACCTGAGTCAACGGCATTTTTCGCGTGGCCAGGAGAATGCGGCGAAGACCGGGAAAATGGCGTTAGCGGGAATGCTCGCGGGGATGGTTGCGGTGGCTGCAGGTGGCGGTGACGCAGGTATAGCTGCAATTGCTGGTTCCCAGGCAGCATCACAGGATGCATCCTTGCGCTACAGCCGACTGCACGAACAGGAGGCTGACCGGGTGGGTATGCAGAATCAGGTAGCAGCAGGTATGGACCCTAAAGGGGCTGCCGGAATGTTTTCAGTCATGCAGGCTCAGTCGCGAAAGTACGGCAGTAGGCCGCCCGAGTTTTTAATGACTCACCCACTGACCGAGAGTCGAATAGCCGATGCGCGTAACAGGGCGGCGCAATTCCCGGCGCGTATTTACCAGGATAATCCTGAGTTCCACCTGATACGAGCTCGCGTAGAGTTGAGTTTTATCGACCAACCTGAACAAGCCGTCGCTTACTTTCGAAAAAAACGTCAGGAACGGAAAGGCGCTGAGGCAGTCGCTGCCCAGTATGCCTTGATTCTGGCGCTGACCAACAATGGCGGGTATGCGGAGGCACGAGAGTTATTAGCTCCCATGCGTGAATATAGTCCGACTAACATGACCTATGCTCTCGCAGAGACGGACATCGACCTGGCAGAAGAAAAATTCGATAGTGCAATAAAAAAGTTGAAGAGGGGTGTTGAACTGGTGCCGGGTAATCATCCGATCACCATTCAGTTGGGCAAAGCCTATTTTAAGGCGGGCCGTTATTCAGAAGCGGACCAGGTACTAACAGCACACGCGAAATTGAAGCCAACTAACGTGACCCTCTGGTATTGGCTGGCGGAAGTACAGGGGCTAGCGGGGAACCGCTTCGGCTTGCATCAGTCGCGAGCCGAGTATTTTTTCCTAAAAGGGGCAATGCCGCCCGCGCTTGATCAGCTGAAACTCGCGTTAAAACTGGCGCCGGATGATGTCTCCATAGAGCGCATCAACCGGCGCATGAGCTTTTTCCACCAGGTGGGGAAAGCCCTGGGTCAGTTTTAATCAGCCGGGATAAGGCAGATTCAACGCTGTCGCCAGATTGGTTTCTACCAGGGTGCCGGCGGGGATGTTGATGCTGGACCCTGAGGTCAAGATTGCTGCCCCCAAACCCACTTTGGCACCTTTTTTGGCGCTGGAGCTGCCGCCATACAGCCCACCTAGCGCAGCGGCCCGTGCGGTGCGACCGGCAGTGCGGCCAGCTTCATTCTTCCCCTGGGCTTTTAAACCCTGGGTGCGCATGCTGTGCATCTGGTCGTCAACCAGCAAGTCGGTAAACTCAATTGTCATGTCGGAAGAACCGGCGAGTCTCCCGGCCTGGGAAGCGCCCAGGATGCGCCCATAGACCGTCGTGCCGCGGCGAGCAGCAGTCACACCATTCACCACTAGCGCACTTTCGAGTTGGCCGCGGAAGCGGTGGCCGGCGGAGTGACGCTTGGTGTCGATAGTTTCAGACATCCGAATCACCAGCCGAGTGCCCTCAGCCACCGTAATCGTCTGTGGTTGATTCTGTTGATTCTGCTGCTTCTGTAATTCCTGTTGGCGGGTGGCTACGCCATCGCTCAGGTAAATACCAACCACTTCAGATTCAGGGTAAGCCTCGATATCGTCACCGGTATTGAACATGATGATGCCGTTACTGCTACCGACCATGTCACCCTCCAGCAAGGTGCCGTCGGCAAGTTCCAGGGTGTCTGCGGTTACTACACTCACAGCCAGTAAAGAGGCAGCTGCGAAGATGGATAGTGTTGATTTCATTGGCATATTTTTCCAGTTGTTTGGGTCAGTTTCAGGCCTGTCCTGAGGCATTCAAAAATACGCTGTTGTCGGGGTCTTATCAACACGAACTGTGCGCGCAATATTCCATAGATCCGCTTCGAGGGGCCAGGGACGTTATTTGTACCGCGGGTGCAAAACAATCCGCAAAGGCATCAAATGATGGCCACACCCGCTAACCAGGGGTGCGCGAAGATGGCGATTGTGACCGCCACCAGGCTGATGATTAGGATTTTGACTTCTTGCCCCATAGCGGGCACATCAGTTTTGACCCATTCACCATCTCGACGGTTGATGAGCACCATCTCTAGTATGGCCCATGTACCCAGGCCGCCGAACAATACCAGTGATCGACTGTCACCGTTCATCATCAGGTGAGCAGCGGCCCAGATTGCCACTCCGGTGAGCTGTGGGTGCCGAACAATCTGCTTGATGCGGGTGGGCACTCCGGCGGCTACGAACAGGATAAAGGCAATGACAACAAGCAGCATGCCCAGGTGACGCGTCCAGAGGGGAAGGGCGTAGAGGAAGCCTGGTTGATCAATGCTGCGCCAGCCAAACACCATCATCAGGAGGGCCGCGACCAGTAGTAGCGAAAATATGCCCTTGTAGCCGTCCTCGCCAAGCTTCCCGGTGAGCGATTGCTTGAATGAGTGCCCAACCGAAGGAATGAAATGAACCAGTGACCAAAGTAATACGCCGGCGATGAGAAGGGTCATGTCTTCGTCCATGATGGTGAGTTGCTAATCAGTCTAGCGCCCATTGTCGACTTCGTCATCCCTGGCATGTCCTGGTGAAAGTAGGCCGCTTGCTTGCGGCTGTTATTTTTCACGTGGCAGCATACTGGCCGTAGCGCGGCGTTTAGCCTACAATCCGCGCCCTTTCCTGTCTGCGCATAACAACCACTCCGCCGATCGGTTCCTGACTCCACGTGCTTGATGGCACGTTACAGCAAACTTTAGGTGAGAATTCCGATGTTTGAGATTCATCCGAGCAAAGTCTCGACCGTTAAAAATGACGTTTTGTCCGGCCTGACAGTGGCCCTGGCACTGGTGCCGGAAGCAGTCGCGTTTGCGTTTGTAGCTGGCGTGCAGCCGCTGGTGGGCTTGTACGCTGCCTTCATGGTGGGCCTTATCACCGCCTGCATCGGCGGTCGCCCCGGCATGATTTCCGGGGCAACGGGAGCGCTGGCGGTAGTGATGGTGGCACTAGTTGCCGACCATGGGGTTGAGTACCTGTTTGCGACCGTAGTCCTTATGGGTGTTTTACAGATTGCGGCGGGCGCTATGCGCCTGGGTAAGTTTATCCGGATGGTGCCCCATCCGGTCATGCTGGGCTTTGTGAATGGCCTGGCGATCGTAATTTTTCTTGCCCAGTTGGGCCAGTTTGGCAATCCCGGTGAAGCAGGGTGGCTGGCAGGGACCTTTATGGAAGGCAGCATCGTTGATGTCGCCTGGTTAGAGGGCCAGCAGCTATACATGTTGCTGGGGCTTGTGGCGCTGACTATGGCGATCATCCACTTCCTACCCCGTCTGACTACGGCGATCCCTTCTTCGCTGGTGGCTATCGTCGTGGTTAGCCTGCTGGTGGTCGGTCTTAGTCTCGACACCAAAGTTGTGGGTGATGTTGCATCAATAAGCGGCGGTTTGCCTGAGTTTCATATCCCTATGGTCCCTCTAACCTGGGAGACATTTACTATTATTTTGCCCTACTCGGTCATTCTTGCTGCCATTGGATTAATTGAGTCCTTGCTGACATTGCGTCTGGTGGATGAAATCACGGAATCTCGCGGGCGTGGCAATAAAGAGTGCGTGGGTCAGGGCGTGGCCAACGTGGCCACTGGTTTCTTCGGTGGCATGGGTGGTTGCGCAATGATCGGCCAGAGCATGATCAATGTGAACTCCGGGGGTCGCGGCCGTCTGTCAGGTATCTCAGCGGCCTTGTTCTTACTGGCCTTTATTCTGGTTGCCTCGTCGTTGATCGAGCAGATTCCGCTGGCCGCACTGATCGGCGTGATGTTTATCGTTGTAATAGGGACCTTCGAATGGAGTAGCTTCCGAGTGCTGCGCAAGGTACCCAAGTCTGACGCGCTGGTTCTTATTCTGGTCTCAGCGGTCACCGTAGCCACAGATCTTGCGGTTGCGGTTGTTGTGGGTGTGATTGTGTCGGCGCTCGTATTTGCCTGGGAGCACGCCAAGCAGATCAACGTTCAGGCTCGGGAAGACCATAAGGGCTCTACTGTGTATGCGGTGTCCGGCCCTCTCTTCTTCGGTTCGGTCACTTCATTTCTGGAGCAGTTTGATCCCGGTGAATCCAACGAAGACGTCGTGATCGATTTTGCAGGGTCTCGAGTGTGTGACCACTCAGGGCTAGAGGCCATTGATACATTGGCAGAGCGCTACCTCAATTCTGGCAAGATCCTGCACCTTGTGCATTTGTCGGGTGAGTGCAAGCAGTTACTGCGCAAGGCGGGCAACCTCGTTGAAGTCAACGTGATCGAGGATCCGAAATACTTTGTGGCAGAAGACGCGCTGGGCTAGTGCACTAAGACTGCGGCTCGGTTCCGTGTACGCCCAGGTAGTGTGAACTGGGCTTAACTTTTTCGGACAACTGTTCGCTGAACTCGTAAAGTCGCTCGTAACGGGTGTCCTTGATCAGCCACTTCCCGTTTTCCTTTACGTAACGATCCCAGTACAGCAGTGTGCCGGTGGTGTAGTACTTGTGGTTTATCACCCAGAACTTGTCTTCCAGATACCAGATACCAGTCGCTTCGGTTTCCGAGAGCATTTGAATTTCAGGATGGTGACCATGATGCTGGCCAATGGACTGTTTGGTGAATGACTGCTCCATTCCTGTCACATACTCCTGCTTGCCGTTGTATTGCAGGTGGTAGTTGCCGCCCTTGAAATCCACCTGAACGTCGTCATGGAACAAGGTGGCTAATTCTTCGAGGTTGGCAGTGTCGATACAGCGAAAATAAGCATGCTTGAGCTGTTTGATGGCTTCCATATCCATCAGGCGTTGTATGTCTTTGCGCAACTCCTCCATGCCCCCTGCGGAGGCTTGCAGGGGCAATCCTTCGCCAATTCCCATGTTTTCCTTGTTGAGCTTTTGACGTGTCTCTGACATCAGCCTTCTCCCGGCAATAATGGTTTGCTTGAAGTAACAAGGTAATGCGGGTGCCGCGCGCTGACAACCGCCATTGCAGCCAATACTATTGACCGCAGCGCTCGCGGTCTGGCCGCGAAGAGAGCTTGCAGGGAACTGCCGGCGTCAGCTTTCGACAAAGGCCCGTTCGATGACGTACTCGCCGACTTCACCGTTGCGGGTCTCACGGAAGCCGCGACTATCCAGCAGCTTGCCGATGTCTTTGAGCATGCTGGGGCTGCCACAAATCATGAAGCGGTCGTTTTGTGGATCAATGGCAGACAGTTCTATGTCCTTTTCCAGCTTGCCAATGCGCAGCAGGTCAGTCAGGCGGCCATTGTTGACGTATTTCTCCCGGGTGACTGTGGGGTAATAAATGAGCTTGTCGCGCACATCCTCGCCAAGATACTCATGGTTGGGCAGGTGTTCGGTGATGAGCTCCTGATAGGCCAGTTCTTCCACTTCGCGACAACCGTGGGTGAGGATGACCTTGTCGTAGATTTCGTAAATCTCAGGGTCGCGGATAATGCTGAGGAAAGGTGCCAGCCCGGTTCCGGTCGCTATCAAGTAGAGGTTTTTCCCGGGCAGCAGGTTGTCAGGAATCAGCGTGCCAGTGGCCTTGCTGTTAACCAGTAGCTCGTCGCCTGGCTGAATGTTCTGCAGCTTTGAGGTCAGTGGTCCGTCCGGCACTTTGATACTGAAAAATTCTAGCTCGTCTTCATGATTGGCGCTGGCCAGGCTGTAGGCTCGCATCAGCGGCTTACCCTCATGTTCGAGTCCAATCATGGTGAAAAAGCCATTTTTGAAGCGAAAGCCTTGATTCCTGGTCGTCTTGAAGCTGAACAAACTGTCAGTCCAGTGGTGTACTTCGGTCACCTGTTCACGCAGCAGTGATGCCATTGTTCTGTACCTGTGAGGTTAATGCTGACCAGAATAACGGCTGGCCTATAACCTGTAAAACAGATATATTAGATTTTATTAATCGGAAAAATAGATATGAGATTCACCTTTCGCCAGCTACAAGTGTTTTTGGCGACCGCCAGATTTGAGAACGTCAGTCGCGCCGCTGAGTCCTTAGCCATGTCCCAATCTGCTGCCAGTGGCTCCCTGAAGGAGTTGGAGCAGCAGTTTGAAGTACAGCTGTTCGATCGTCTGGGCAAGCGCTTGCAGCTGAGTGAGCTGGGCCGCCAGCTTCGCCCCCAGGCCGAAAGATTACTCGCCCAGGCGCAAGACTTTGAGGCCGCTTTAAGCACTGAGGAGGGCAGCGGTGCCTTGCGCGTCGGTGCAACCTTGACCATCGGCAATTACCTCGCCGTGCCAATGATCGCCGCCTTTCGTGAGCGATACACTCAGGCCGATGTGGCACTGCAGGTAGCAAATACAAAAACCATAGCGCGTCAGGTAGCGGACTTTGAGCTGGACTTGGGCATGATCGAGGGCGAGATAAATCACCCTCAACTGGAGACAATCCACTGGCGCGAGGACGAGCTACAGGTTTTCGCCGCCCCTGGACACCCATTAGCGGGAGTGTCGCAGGTATCTGACGACCAGTTGATGAGTCAGCGCTGGATTATGCGTGAATCGGGCTCGGGCACGCGCCAGGCGTTTGAGCGCGCCATGCACGGCATCCTCACCGATCTAGATATATCGATGGAGCTCCAACATACGGAGGCCATCAAGCGCGCTGTGGAGGCGGGCCTGGGCGTCGCTTGCCTGTCCAAGATCAGTCTTAAGGAAGCGTTTCAGCGGGGCTCGCTAATTCCCCTGGATATTCCGCACCGTGATTTTAGTCGTCAGCTAAATTTGATATTGCAGCGTGATAAATTTCACACAGCTACACTGGAAAGGTGGCTGTCACTTTGCAGGGAAACCGCCCAATGAAGAAGAACAAGACTCAATTTTTTGATGAACCAGAAGACTCAAAAGCCCAGGTAAACTTTGGTCGAGCCCTGAAGCATCTTTTGGTATTCCAGTTGAAACTCGGCGCTGACGCATTTCGGGACCTGCTGATGAGCCCACTCAGCGTGTTGGTTTTTTTCCTCGACTGGATTCGCAAGCCCGCCGTGGAAGACAGTTTGTATCTGCGCTTGATGGTGCTGGGGCGCCGGTCTGACCGCTTTATCAATCTCTTTGATCAATACCAGAACAAAGGGCACCAAACCATGGATCAAGCCATTGAGACAGTAGGCCGAATGGCGGCCGACGCCTCTCGGAACCAGGATCAAAGCGCGGAGAAAGAAATCGAGGCCAAGCGCTGACATGTGCAATCAATTTTGGCTCGTTTGCGCATTGCCTCTATACTTTAAAGCAGCGCGTCGCTTCATTTACTCGCCAAGAAGGATTGGATTATGAAAGGTGATGGAACAGTTATCGGCTACCTGAACCGGGTTCTCACCCTGGAACTGACCTCCATTAATCAGTATTTTCTGCACGCCCGGATGTTTCGCAACTGGGGGCTGGAAGCCTTGAATGAAAAGAATTACAAGAAGTCGATCAAGGATATGAAACAAGCGGACGAACTTATTGAGCGCATCCTTTTTCTGGAAGGCCTCCCCAATTTACAGCAGTTGGAAAAGGTGCGAATCGGCGAGCATACGGTGGAAATGCAGCAATGCGATATGGCCTTCCAGTTGGAGCAGCTCGCCTTGCTCAGGGAGGCGATTGCCTATTGTGAGCAAGCGCAGGATTTTGTCAGTCGCGATTTGCTTGAGGAAATACTCGAGTATGAAGAGAGTCACGTAGACTGGATTGAGACGCAGCAGTATCTGATTGAAAATACCAGTCTGGAAAACTACCTGCAGGCACAGATCTGAACCCAGCATTAAAAGGAGGACGTCACCATGAAAGGCAGTAACAAAGTAATTGCCGAGTTGAACGGGTTGCTGGCTTGGGAGTTGGCCGCCATGGATCAGTATTTTATTCACGCGCGAATGTACGACGACTGGGGACTGCAGAAGTTATTCGAGCGGATCGATCACGAGTTTGATGACGAAAAAGGTCACGCCGCAGCGCTTATTGAACGCATGCTTTTTCTCGAGGGAACGCCGGATATGACGACGCGCCCGCCGTTACAGGTCGGTAAAACTGTGCCCGAGATGTTGCAGAATGACTTGAATGTAGAGCTGGCCGTTGACCAGGCTTTAAAAGACGCGATCAAGGTGTGTGAGAGCGAACAGGACTATCACAGCCGTGAAATACTGGAAAAGCTGCTTGAAGACACCGAGGTCGATCATACCTGGTGGCTCGAAAAGCAGTTGGGGCTGATTGACAAGGTGGGTTTACAGAACTATCTGCAGTCACAGATGAGTTAATCACCGCGCCTCATCACCGAAGCCTGATGGAGGGCTCCAGCATGGGGCGCTTTAGTTTGTTCAAGCTACAAGCGCGTTTTGGATGTCGGCAGCTTGCGCGCGCAACTACATGCCGTAATGCGTCGCCGTCAGGTCTATTGACTGCACCAGCATATCGACCAGCGAGTCAATCTCGCTAATACTGGATACCAAAGGTGGAGCCATAATCATCGCATCGCCGGTTTGGCGCACCATCAGCCCCAGCTCGTTAGCCGTGTTGCGACAGAATACGGCGCCCGCAGATTCCGGAGCAAGCTTCTCCCTGGAAGCCTTGTCTTTCACCAGTTCAACGGCGGCAAACATGCCGCGACCGCGCACCTGGCCAACCAGTGGGTGATCTGCCAGTTCCTGCAAGCGTCCCTGGAAGTGCGGGGCGAGTTTATTGGCGGCGTCGGCGATGATATTGCTTTCACGCAGTATCTTTAGCGTAGCCACGCCCGCGGCGGCTGCGGACGGATGGCCTGAGTAGGTCAGGCCATGTGTAAATTCGCCTTCACTGGAAAGCAGAGCGTCAGCAACCTTGTCACTCACCATGACACCGCCCAGGGGCTGGAAGCCATTAGTGACAGCTTTGGCGAAGGTCATCAGGTCGGGCTTAATGCCGTAGGTTTCTGAGCCAAACCACTGGCCGGTGCGACCAAAGCCACAGATGACTTCGTCTGCGATGAGCAGAATGTCGCGCTCGTCACAAATTCGCTGAACTTCTGGCCAGTAGGAATCGGGAGGAATGATAACGCCACCGGCGCCCTGTACAGGCTCGGCGATGAACGCGGCGACATTGTCTTCACCCAGTTCATCGATTTTCTCCTCCAACTGCCGTGCAACACGCAGGCCAAATTCATTGGGGTCTTCGTCCGGGCCTACTGCAAACCAGTGCGGCTGGTCGATGTGGTGAACATAGTCCAGACCGTTGGTTTGCTCATGCATGCCACTCATACCACCCAGCGAGGCGGCGGCAATAGTGGAACCGTGGTAAGCGTTGTTGCGACTGATAATGTGCTTTTTCTCGGGGCGACCCTGCACCTGGTAGTAGCGGCTGACCAGTCGCAGGTTGGTGTCGTTGGCCTCAGAGCCGGAGTTAGTGAAGAACACGTGATTGAAGCGCTCTTCGGTGATGTCTACCAATGCCTTTGCCAGTTCGATTGCCGGCTCATTGGCGCACTGGAAAAAGCTGTTGTAATAAGGCAGCTTATGCATTTGCTCGGTGACGGCTTCAACAATAGCCGGCTGGCTATAACCCAGGTTGCAGCACCAGAGCCCAGACATACCGTCCAGCATCTTGTGGCCATTACTGTCATAGATATAAATGTGCTCGGCGCGGGAAAAAATTCTGCCGCCGTTCGTTGCGTAGTCCCTGAAGTCCGTGAATGGGTGCAGATAGTGGGATTGATCCAGCTGTTCAAGATTGCCGGTGGTGGCTTGCATGTTCATGTTACTACTCTCCCTTTTGGAACGCATCGTGTATGGCGCTGTTGCTATACCCTGAAGTGGTATGGCCGGGGTTGGCGCATCGTTGTTAAATAGTGTGGCATAGTGATTCACTCAAGAAATTACCCCAAAGGTGGTGTTTTAACCGGGGATAAAGGAAATTGAAATGCCCGAGAATAACGACAGATTGCATCCCTTCCTCGACCAATATCCGGATATCGAAATCTTCGAAGTGATGTTGATGGATCTATGTGGGGGTCTTCGCGGCAAATGGGTGACTCGGGACAAGATTGGTAAAGTGATGGCTGGCAGCCTGAAAATGCCCCTCAGTACCCTGGCTTTCGACGTATGGGGCAGAGATGCAGAAGAATGGGTGTTTGACAGTGGTGACGGCGATGGCTGGTGCGCGCCGGACCAGCGGACCCTGTTCCCCGCACCTTGGCTAAAGCGGCCTACCGGTCAGGTACTGATGTCGATGAACAATATTGACGGCTCACCTTGCTCCTATGATCCTCGCTACATGCTCCAGGGCTTGATGGACCGTTTCGATAGTCTGGGGTTAACCCCGGTCATGGCCAGTGAAATGGAGTTTCACCTTTTATATCCAGAGGAGGACGGTGTCGGTCGTCCTATTCATACTCAACAGGATCGAGTGGGTGGTTCGCTGGGTGCCGGGCAAACTTATGGTATCGACCTGATGGAGGACGAAGCCGAGTTAATGCACGAAATTCATGACGCCTGTCATGCCCAGGGTTTGCCTGTAGATACCCTGATCAAGGAGTCCGCACCCTCCCAGTACGAGATTAATCTCTATCACACCAATGATGCCGTCATTGCGGCAGATCAGGCGGTCATGCTGCAGCGAGTCATTCGGGGCGTGGCCAAGAAGCATGGCCTGATAGCCACATTCATGGCCAAACCATTTGGTGACATCGCGGGTAATGGCATGCATGTGCATTGCAGTCTGGTGGATAAAGATGGCAACAATATGTTTGATGACGGCAGCGCAGCAGGTACCCCTTTATTGCGGCAGGCGATCGCTGGCTGCCTGGATATGATGGCTGACAGCATGCTGCTGTTCGCGCCTAACCTGAACTCCTACCGTCGTTTTCGCCGCGGAACTCACGCACCTATGGCGCCTACCTGGGGTTATGAGAATCGTACTGTCGCGGTCCGTGTTCCTGCCGATTCACCAGCAGCCACTCGTCTTGAACACCGGGTCGCTGGAGCGGATGCCAATCCGTATCTGGTCATGGCCGGGATTCTCGCGGGTATGTTGCATGGGATCGAAAGTAAACTGGAGGCCCCCGCACCCCTCGAGGGGAATGCCTACGAGCAGGTGCCCGCAAACCTGCCTCGCTACTGGCCAGACGCGTTGCAGTGTTTTGAGCAGTCGGAATATGTTGCCAACTATCTGGGGGCCGAATTCCAAAAGGTGTTTACAATTCTCAAGCAACAGGAAATCGACACTTTTGACGGTCAAGTAACCCCGTTGGAGTACGACGCCTGCTTATAGCTTAGTAGACGGTTCATTGCGCCTCGAAAAGTTTGTCGCAGGTACTCGTTACTCGAGACCGGAGCCATCTGCCGAGTAAATCACCCAGATCTTGCTATAGCCTTCTGTTTCCCAGATGCCTGTCCACTCTTTGGGAATGGTGACGGCTTCGCCAGCTTCGATCTTTTGCACGCTGCCATCGCTTGATGTCAGGGTAACGCCGCCGGAAATAAAGTACATGAATTCGTCAACGCCATAGGGCTCACTAATTTCAGATCGAGTTTTGCTCGAGGTATACATGCCCGATGCGAATTTTTTATCGCTGGACAACATGCTCGTTACATCCTGGGTTACATGGCCGTCTTCATGGGCCTGTTGTGCCATGTCTTCGCGCTCAAATATTGTGCCGCCGATTTCTGCGGCGGATATTTTTGCCGGTAGCACGACACTATGATCTGCCGCAAAAGAACTGACCGTGAAAGTGAGAAGCGTTAGTGAAATCAGTATTCTTTTCATCTTGTACTATTCCAAAGCAGTTAAACAATAAGTCGCAGTTGATCGATAGAAACGTCAGTGATTAGCGTCACGCCTGAAGTTGTTCGTTAACTGCTCTATAAGCAGCATCTATGGCGCCATCAACGTAGGCGTAGGCCTCTGAATCTGAATTGGCGATAGAAATTCGGCCTATCTGTGCACGACCAGCTATATGCGGGCCATTGTAGCGATCGTACTCTGCCGGTACGCCGATACCTTCAAATTCGTAGGCGTAGCCGTGGGGCCAACGGTTCAGCGTGATTGCAGAAAAGTCTCGTTGTACATCAAAACCGTGTGGGCTCAGCATGCCATCGAAGTGTTTGAAGATGTCATCTTCGAAATCCTGATAAGACATTTGCAGTAATTTAGCGCGCCCCGCCTTGTATTGTTGGATGTTAGTTAATCCTCGCTCTCTGGGCGAATACCAGGCAGATACTACGATGGGCTGGTCGGGTTTTTGTGAATATTGGTAGTCCCCCATGCTGACGGGGAAGTCCAGATGCAGGTATTTGAACATAGCATCTCCCGGCGTATATATTTTGTAAAACCCGGCGTCTGCAAAAGCCTGCCAATTACGAATTGCGAAGCTACCAATGACAAAAGGAATCTTGGTTGCATAGCCGATCGCCTCGGCCTGGGCGGGCGGCAACTCTGGGCAGACGTGAGGGATGATAGCGTTGTAGCAAGCCATTACCACATGTTTCGCGCGAACTCGGTAGCTGCGGTCATTGTTGACGTAGGTGATATCTACCCCATCAGCAATGTTCTGAACTCTCACTACGGTGCTGTTTAGGCGAATTCGAACATCGGAATCTGTCGCGTCCAGGGCAGTATAATCAGCTCGCGCAGTCACCAGGCTTTCCATTCCATAACCTGGTAGCGCTTGCGGTATCAGATCGCGAACCAGGGCTCTGGCGACGCTGGCGTTGCCATCCGGAAAATGATGGATGTACGGTTCTTCTTTTTCTGCGTAATCCGCTTCGTCCAGACCCAGGTCTGCTGTGCCAGGAAAGTCATATTCCTTCGCTTCCCACGCTGATGCCGCTTCCCAACCAACGCCGATCATGGGCAGGAAGCTGTCACGAATGATTTCTCGCACACTCTCAGGAGCGCCAGCATGGATTTCAAGAAATTCTAGGTAGCTGATGTTGCGTAAGAGGGCCTCTTTTTCTACCTGGTTCATGCCCTCTAAATAGTCAGTGCCGCCCGCAAGCAACTTGAGAAAAGCCTGGCGATCCGCGCTGGGGATTGGCATCTCGTTAATGGCCGTGAGCAGTTCACTTTGAGTCATTGTTTCAGAGGCCAATGGGTTTGCAACGATTTTGCGTTCGCCATAGGTTGCTTCATCAAAGTACAGACCCGCGCCCATCTCGCGTCGTTTGAAAAAAGCCTGATCGAAATAATCATAGAAACGATCGAGATCGATGGTCAGGTCTTTGAGCAGCTGCCTGGCCACTGGAGAATAGTCAGAGGGCGTATCTATGGTTTGGCTGCCGCCGAATCCAATAAGCGTTTCACCATCCGCTTGTAACTCATTGCGCCTGGCATGCCCGCCAAAGTCGTCGTGGTTATCAAGCACGAGAATGCGGCCGGGTCTTTCCTGCTTATCGCGGAAAAATTTCGCCGCCGAAAGTCCGGATATTCCTGCGCCTACAACCACAAGATCGTAAGTCTTCTCAGTTTGCTGTTTAGGGATTGAAAAAGATCTGCCTTCGCGCGCAACGGCGTGGGCAGTTTCAAAAGAGCCCTTGTTGCTGCCTCTCAGGCCGGTGAGCCCCGGTGGGTAATAGCCAGGTCCAATTGCACTCGAGGGTAGCAGGCCTTCCGCTACCGCCTCTAATGGGGTCATGTTAAGTGCGGCTGCTCCCAAGGCAACCCCACTGACAAAATCCCTGCGAGAGAGCAGGCGCGGTTTCGTCATGCGACCCATTCCCTACGGCACGAATTGTGCCGAGGGAGTGATCTTAAGAAATATGCCAATAGCAGACCTGGGTTAGAAGTCGTAACCGAGTCGTACACCGACGGTTCTTGGTCGCGCTGGCCCAAAGGCGTGTTGAGCGTAAATGGTTCCTGGTGTCGGATCGTCAGCATAGTTGCCGTCATACCAGACATCATCAAACACGTTCTCTACATAGCCGGCGGCGCTCCATCCACTCTGTCGATAACCCAGAACTATATCGGTCTGGTTGAGGGTTGCTATGCGCTGGTAAATCAGGCTTTCGTCTGGCCAGTCTCCCCGAATATCATCCTCCCAGGACCATGACAGGGTACCGAACATTTCACCGCCGCTATCGCCGACGGGGTAGACACCGTTCAGAACTGCAAACGCTGTGTACTTTGGTGCCCACGGAATAGAATTGCCTTCACAGTGGTCGGCTCCTTTGACGGGGTCTAGAACTTCCCCTGCGCCGCAGAAAGCCTGAATTCCGGTGGCTTCGGTTTCAAGCCAGGATGCTCCCACTCGCAGAGTAAGGTTATCTGTGATTGCAGTGCTGAGTTCCAATTCAAGGCCGTAACCATCAAGCTCACCCACGTTATCAACAATTTGCTTGGGGCCTTCAGAGAAGATCGCCTGGAGATCTTCATATTCGTAATAAAACGCGGTGGTTGCTAATTGCGAGCGACCGTTGAACAGGGTTGCTTTGTAACCAAGTTCGTAAGAAATGACCGTTTCCGGGCCGAAATCACCGGGCGCTTCAGAGCCGGGCAGTCCGACGCAGAGGCCAAATGGGCAGCCATCGGCACCTGGCCCTTCGATGTTGAAACTGCCAAAACCGCCGGACTTATAGCCCGTTGCAACGCTAGCGAATATCAGGGTGTCTTCGTTTGGTCGATAGTTGGCAACAATTCGCCAAGTCGTATCATTCCAGTCCTGTTTATCGGATAGCGCCCCTTCAGGTGTAGAAAAGCCAGTTTGTGCTTTGTAGGCAAGTAGTGAGTTTCCAGAGTCCTGCAAAACTTCTTGCGAGAACTCCTTCTCATCGTAGCTGTAGCGCACGCCGAAATTCATATCAAAAGCGTCGGTGAACTCATACCGCAGATCAACATAAGCTGAGTAACCTTCGTATTTGCCTTTTATACGGTTCCTGTCATTGATCAGTCCGTCGGCCGAGCCGCTCCAGTCGCAGCTGGAGAAGTAGTAATCCAGATAATAGTCGCAGTAGTAGGTGTTACCGTTGTAGTCATCCAGATAGTTGTAGTAATCGAACATATCCTGGCAGGTGTTGAACCAGTAGCCGAGACAGTAGACGTCTTCCTCTTGTTGGCCCAGGAACACAGTTTCAATATCTTCCTGGTAATAGGATGCACCCGCGTACCATCCCAGGGGTCCGTCATCATTTGAGCTGAGTCGAAGTTCCTGTTCGAAGTAGTCGCCGGATTGGTCCTGGCCGTAGTTAAAGGTTACTGTGGGCAGGGCGTCGTAATCTTCCACGTACAAGTAGTCGTGGTCTTTGTAGCCGGTCAGGGAGGTCAGTGTTGCCCAGCCCATATCGTAATCGATCATCAGGCTGACAGAGAATATTTCAGCCTCATCAGTAGGTTGCAGCGAATTATCGTTGTTGACTGTGCGTCCGTCTCTGGACAGGGAAATTACTTCGCCGCCGTTGATGCGAGTCTGGTCGATGAGGAATGCATCCCCCTCGCCAGTGGCGCGGTAAACAGTGCCAAACTGATCGCGATCTTCATATTCAATCATCAAGTCAGCGGTCAGGTTATCGGTCTCCCAGCGGCCGGTAATTCGCAGTCCCTGGTTTTCGTAGTCGATGAGATCGGGTCCGCCGAAATCGTTTTCGACATAGCCATCTTCTTGAGAATGATAGCCGGCTATGCGGACGGCGGCATTGTCAGAAATGGGGAGATTGATACCACCTTCAAACGCGATCAGGTCGCGCTCACCCACATCGAGCTGCGCGTAGCCTTCCATTTGCGACACGTTCGGTTTCGAGGTAATGATATTCATGGCGCCACTGACGGAATTCCGGCCGAACAGGAAGCCCTGGGGGCCACGCAGCACTTCGGCTCGATCTATGTCATACAGGGTCGACACCGCGGAGCCATTTCGGCCCTGGTACAGTCCGTTTTTGTAGAGGCTGACTGAGGGGTCGCCGCCGTTGCCAAAGTCGATGGTGCGGATGCCGCGAACGCTGACAAAGTCGAGAAAGCTGTCTTTACTGTTGCCGCTGATGCCTGGTGTGAAAGCAATCAGGTCTTTCACGTCGGTGAGGTTAACCGCGCGGATATCTTCTCCGGACATGGCGGTGATAGAAATCGGCACATCCATTACTGACTCTGCACGCTTGGTAGCAGTAACGATGACTTCTTCAAGCTGCTGTGCCTGTAAGGATTCTGCGCCCAATCCGGCTAGCACTGCGACAGAAACCGCCTGCGCTAAAATGCTACGGGTGGAACGACTTGATCGGTGCGGTATTGCAGTGAGCTTGCGATCGCTCGCTTTCGTAGTGTGCTGTTGCTTCGTCATTTTTTTCTCCGGCATGTTATCTATCATGCTTCAGTATCAACGCCTCTAAAGGTGTTTAAGGTGGATCTCTTGATACTTTATCTTGTTATTTTTACGCGTCTCAGCCACGTATTTCTTCCGGCTTTGTAGGCCTTGAATACTCGGCGTTTTCAAGTATTCATCAACAGGATCGCATATGACCTCGCTGCTGACTGCCCCCCGAAAGGGTTAGCCCCTCTAAAATTGCATTAGACAAGGGGCGATTGATGGCTCGCGCAGGGTTAAGGCTACGCCTAAAAGGGATGCGCTGCAATTTATATGGATCATTGGAATAGGCGTCGGTCAGCAGCCAAAGGCCGGCTACTGTGCGCTGTTTTCTACTGCTGCAAAGGCACGCCTTGTTCTGTGAGCGTTTGCTGCATTTCGGTGAGCTGATCCTGGTAGCGACGCCAGCGTCCGACTGAGCGGGTGTGTGCGGGCTCTCTGACCTGTACCACGCTAGCCGTTGTCACGGCTGCTTTTTGTGAGTGGAAGTCCAGACAGGCGTCTTCCCAGCCAAGACCGAGAAACTCGATAAGTCTGCGTGCGTTGGGCTCCAGGTTCTGCGCGGTGTCCTCATATGAAATGTCAAAGAACCTGCCACTAAAGCGTTCACGCCAAGTGTCCATTAAATGATAGTAGCGTGCGTGATGGCGCGCCATCTCCTGTTGGTCATACGAGTGAGGATAAGCGTCTGCAAATAATTGTTTGAAGCTGGAGAAGCACGCGTCCATCGGATCGCGCCGCAAGTGAACTATTCTGGCATTTGGAAGGGCCTTGAGAATCAATGGTATATACAAATAGTTC
>DS999229.1:24741-105508 GCA_000156295.1 marine gamma proteobacterium HTCC2148 | reverse complement strand
CAACCAGGGTGGTACCGGTTCTAGGCTGTCCAACCACGAAGATCGGAGAGGGGTCATCGTGGCCGTCGCCGCCCTGTTCTAGCCATTCTTTGGTGAAAGTAGCAGCAAATGCGTCGTACATTTCAATTTCTGCCTGCTCGTCGAAATCTATGGTGCTGCGCCGGGCTTTTGCTCCGCGGGCGAAAGCATCAAAAGCATTGTCCCAGTCCTCTATATCTTCTGACTCTTTACCTATCGAGTAATAGAGAAAAGCCAGCGCCCTTTGATTTTTGCCCTCTTGCTGGGCAAGTTGCTCCAGCAATTCAATGTGCGTGCGATCTGTTGCCTTGCGCAGCCCTGACAGCAACCAGTGCGCATTGGGGTTTTCCGGTCTCAGCTCAAGCGCTTGGCCCAGGAGTTTCTCGGCTTCGTCCATCTTGTCGAGAAACATATGATTATTTGCCTGGTTGATTAGGAACTGAATGCTATCCGGTCGCTTTTGCAGTGCGCGTCCAATCCACTCACCCGCTTCGATCTGATCGCCCAAAAGTCCGTAAACGGTCCCTATCAAATCCATGACTGTTGGGTTTTCATCGCTTAATGCGGCTGCTTTTTCAAGTGCAGAGTCCGCTCTTGCGGGCTGCCCAGCCTGCATGAACAGTCTGGCGAGATTGGCCCAGGCCGCAGCGTTATCGGGCTGTAGCTTGGTGACCGAGCCAAAAGCGCTGACTGCGTGCCAGTTCTGCTTGAGCTCCAGCGCAATGAGACCAACCAGGAAGTGTGCCTCTACCAAATCTGGTTTTGACTCCAACAGTCGCCGACAGCAGTCGCCTGCTTCGTTAAGGCGGCCTGCAGACAGGTGATTAAAGCCTTCCTTCAGCGTTTTTTGCATCCAAGGCTGGCTCATAGAGATCGGGGCCGTTTTTCGGGTGGTTGCATATACGCCACCAGGGTGTCACCGCCTTCATAGTCTTTGGCGCTCATCACCGAGTCGAGAAACAAGTAGAAAAGCTCTGCCTGAGAGGATACTTCCAGTTTGGCGTAGGCGTGCTTGCGATGGAGTTTCACAGTCTCCATGGAGATAGATAGTTTTTCCGCTACGGTTTTGGTGCTGTGTCCATGAAGGACCAGGTTGATAACCTGCGTCTCGCGTTCTGTCAGCAAACTTGAACCAAAGGATTGCAGCGCACTGTTCAGTTGTGCCCTTAGATTGATCCCGCTGTCTACTTCATCTGACTGCTTCCAGTGCTGTTGGCAGAGCGCCTCAACAGTGGGGTAGACATCGGCAAGCAGGGTGCGCTCACGTTTGCTAAAGCTGGCACGAGTTGCGGTTTTGCCCAGTGCAATATTGACGAAGCCCTCGCCTGACGTAGGAATAACAAAGCCACACTCATCCTGGTAACCGCAATTTCGGTACCAGGCCTTGTAGTACTCGCTGTCTTTGAAGCCCGTGGGGGAAAGCTCCCGTAGTCTGAAAACGCCGAATTTTTGGCTGGCGGTGGCCGCGAGGTAGTAGGGGTCCAACAGAAAAGCGCCTTTTATAAAGACATCCAGGGTGGATTTTCCAGAGTCCTCATGGACCTCAAAGTATTCCACCATCGGCAAATCAGTGTTGGGGTAGACGATAATACTGGCGTCATCAACGGGAACCAGATTGCGCAGCATGTCTACTAGCATTGCCGGAAAGTCAGCGCTACCGGTTGCGGGAATCAGTTTGGCCAGGTGGCCACTAAAGGTATTAAGTGTGGGCATTGGAAAAGCACATAACCGGAAAGCTCACATCATAACTGCAAAGCGACCCAATCTAAAAACGCCTGATTGGCGCGGGAGATGGTTCTACCTTTTCGTTTGGCCAGGGCCATGGGCACTTCGACACCGGGAGTCAGAGGAATGCCTGCTATGCCGGGCTCTTGCTCTGCCATGGTGCGCAGGCCGACCGTAACCCCAATGCCCTGCTTAACCATCCTTACCAGCAGAGGCAGGAAGTTACTTTGCAGGCGCAGCTCCGGCTCCACCGCTGCCTCCCGGCACAATTGATCCAGCTGTGCCCGAATAAAGTAACCGCTCTCGTAAACCACCATAGGAGTGTTGTGTAGCTCTTGTGTGTTTAGGTGACTGCGCTGTGCCCATGGGTGATTCTCAGCCACGCAGACCACCATTTGCTCTTTGATTAATGGCAATCGCTCCAGGTCTTCGGTGCCGCTTGTGGTAGTCACTCCCAGTTCAATATCATCACGTAGCAGCATTTCTTCGATTTGAGTGGTACCCGCCTGGGTAACCGATGCAGTAAGGCCAGAGTGCTCGGTAAGAAAGCCACTGAGCAGGTCAGGTAAAAAGTAGGTCGCCAGCATGGAGGGACAGGAAATGCTCAGCTCACCTCGCAGCAGATCCGAGAGGTCACCGGCGGATTGGGCCAGGTCCTGCACCTGCTGCAAGATCGATTGCGCACGGCCCAGAAGCTGTTCTCCTTCGGCCGTCAGCGCGATACTCCGGCTACTGCGATCAAACAGGGTCACACCAAGAGAGTCCTCCAGTTTGCGGACCGCAATACTGACCGCTGGCTGCGCCATGTGCAGCTGCTCCGCTCCGGCACTAAAGCCTCCGGATTGCGCAACCGCCGCAAAAATTTCAAGTTTGCGTAAATCCACTCCCGATGCTCTCCTCGTCAGGGTTGCCGTCTTCATCTGCAGTCTCCCGGCGGGAGTCCACTATCGCCGCTATCTGGCAACTACAGTCTCACGCTGACTAATATACCGTGTATATATAAGTCATTAAATATATATATTATATATATTAGTTGCTCCCTGTTATCCTCAGCGGCTATCCGTAACAACCGTGGAGCGAACCCGATGGCCGGCAAAAAGTGGCAAAAACTCAATTGGCAGGACCCTTTTCTGCTGGATCAGCAGCTCACCGACGAGCAGCGTATGGTGCAGCAGAGCGCCAGGCAGTATGCCCAGGAGAAGTTGCTCCCCCGAGTCAGGGACGCTTTTCGCGCTGAGGAAACAGACCTTTCCATCTTTAGGGAAATGGGCGAACTGGGCTTATTGGGGTCCACTATCGAGGGCTATGGTTGCCCGGGTGTAGATTACATCTCCTACGGTTTGGTCGCGCGAGAGGTTGAGCGGGTCGATTCTGGCTACCGCTCCATGATGAGCGTGCAATCCTCCCTGGTGATGTACCCCATTGATGCCTACGGCAATGAAAGCCAGCGAGAGAAGTATTTGCCAAAATTGGCGACGGGTGAATGGATTGGCTGCTTTGGTTTGACCGAGCCGGATCATGGTTCTGACCCGGGCAGCATGGTGACACGCGCTCGCAGTGTAGATGGTGGTTACAGCGTGAGCGGCGCCAAGATGTGGATTACCAACAGCCCCTTTGCCGACGTGTTTGTGGTTTGGGCAAAAACTGATGATGACAAGATTCGCGGCTTCATTCTGGAGAAGGGCATGGATGGATTGTCCGCCCCAAAAATAGAAGGCAAGCTAGCGCTGCGCGCTTCGGTTACCGGGGAGATTGTCATGGACGAGGTCTTCGTCCCGGAAGAAAACCTGCTGCCCAACGTGGAGGGTCTGAAGGGCCCATTCGGCTGTCTTAACAACGCGCGTTACGGTATCGCCTGGGGTTCCCTTGGCGCCGCTGAAACCTGCTGGCATGCGGCTCGACAATACACCATGGAGCGCAAGCAATTTGGTGTGCCTCTGGCCTCCAAGCAACTGGTGCAGTTGAAGCTGGCTGACATGCAGACCGAGATTAGTCTGGCGCTGCAGGGTTGTTTGCGAGCAGGACAGTTGATGGATGCGGGCGACATTGCGCCGGAACTTATTTCCCTGATTAAACGCAACTCATGCGGTAAGTCTTTAGCCATAGCCCGCACGGCTCGCGACATGCTCGGTGGCAACGGTATTTCAGACGAGTATCCGATTATGCGGCACATGGTTAACCTTGAGGTCGTCAATACCTATGAGGGCACCCACGATGTGCATGCCTTGATACTGGGCCGCACCCAGACTGATATTCCAGCCTTCTAATGGGTGCTCTGTCGCATATCAAGGTGCTGGACTTATCCCGCATTCTTGCCGGCCCCTGGGCCAGTCAGGTCCTTGGGGATTTGGGCGCTGAGGTCATCAAGGTAGAAAATCCCCAGGGGGGAGACGACACCCGCCAATGGGGCCCTCCCTATATGCAAGATGAGCATGGGCACGCGACTGAAGAGTCGGCCTACTTTATGTGTGCCAATCGTAACAAGCGGTCTGTGTGTATTGATATGCGGACCGCGGAGGGCCAGGATAAGTTGCGAGAGCTGGCGCGAGACTGTGACGTGCTCATTGAAAATTTCAAGGTCGGCGGCGCCGCTAAATACGGTCTGGATTACACCACGCTGTCAGAGCTCAATCCGGGGTTGGTGTATTGTTCCATCACCGGCTTTGGTCAGGATGGCCCCCTGGCAAATCGCCCGGGCTATGATTTTCTGGTGCAAGCCATGGGTGGCCTGATGAGTGTCACCGGAGCCGCCGATGGCGAGCCCGGCGCTGGCCCGCAAAAAGTCGGAGTTGCACTCACCGATATCATGACCGGCCTTTATGCGGTGATCGGGATTCAGGCGGCGCTGGCAGACAGGGCCCAGTCCGGACTTGGACAGCATGTCGATCTCGCTCTGCTGGATGTCACCGCCGCCACTTTGGCTAATCAGGCCACCAACTATCTGGTTGGCGGCCTGAATCCAACCCGGTTGGGCAATGCCCACCCCAATATCGTTCCCTACCAGAGCTTTGTGGCCAAAGATGGTTATCTGATCGTGGCGGTTGGCAACGACGGCCAGTTCCGCCGTTACTGCCAAGTGATAGGCGCGCCTGAGTTGGCCGATGATGAGCGCTTTCAGACTAATCGCGACCGGGTTGGGAATCGCGATGCATTGGTGCCCTTGTTGCAGGTCAAAATGCTGGAGCGGGATAAAGCGGAGTGGATTGCTTTACTGGAAGCCGCCAACGTGCCGGCGGGTCCTATTAATTCGGTAGGAGAGGTGTTCGCAGAGCCCCAGATTCAGGCCCGAGGTATGCAGGTCAATCTGGACCACCCGCTTAATAGTAAATTGCAGCTGGTGGGTAACCCCATCAAATTGTCGCGCACACCCGTGGAGTATCGCCAAGCGCCGCCCACGCTGGGGCAGCACAATGAGGATTTTCTGTAGGCTTAGCTCGCGCGGCTTTTGCGATCGACGTCGTCTTTGTCCCGCGTCCGCCTCACTGGGGCTGCGTTCTTATCAAAGCCCCAATATGTTTTCGGTTGGAACATAGTCATAGCCCAGAACGTCGGCTACCGCTTGGTAGGTGATGTCGCCGCAGTGCACGTTCAACCCGCGACGCAAATGGACGTCATCGGTTAGTGCCTGCTTATAACCCTTGTCCGCCAGCGCCAGGGTGTAGGGCAGAGTTGCATTGTTGAGGGCAAAAGTGGACGTGCGTGCCACGCCGCCTGGCATGTTTGCGACGCAGTAATGCACCACACCTTCTTCAACATACGTGGGGTCTGAGTGGGTGGTTGCGCGGCTGGTTTCGAAACACCCACCCTGGTCGATAGCAACGTCAACAACGACCGAGCCCGGACGCATGGCTGCCAGCATTTCACGGGTCACCAGCTTTGGTGCTGCTGCTCCCGGTACGAGCACTGCACCAATAACGAGGTCGGCAGTGGTGACGTGTTTCCACAAAGCTTCCCGGGTCGAATAAATGGTGTTGAGCATGCAGCCAAACTGGAAATCGAGTTCCTTCAGGCGATCCAGCGAGCGATCCAGAACTGTGACATGCGCCTCCATGCCCATTGCCATGCGAATGGCATTGGTGCCGACAACGCCACCGCCGATAACAACAACCCGCGCCGCCTCTACACCCGGCACGCCACCCAGCAGCATGCCTGAGCCTCCCTTGTGCTTTTCGAGTGCGTGGGCACCGGCCTGAATAGACATGCGGCCGGCAACTTCGCTCATCGGCGATAGCAGTGGCAGATGGCCATTGTCATCGGTCACTGTTTCATAGGCGATAGCAATACAACCGGAATCTTTGAGCAGTTTGGTTTGCTCGGGATCAGGAGCAAGGTGGAGATAGGTGAATAGCACCTGTCCTTCACGCAGCATTTTGCACTCGTTGGGTTGCGGCTCCTTGACCTTGACGACCATGTCAGAGCGCTCGAAAATCTCTTCTGCGGTGACGACGATTTCGGCACCCGCATCGCGATACATCTGATCAGAAAGGCCTATGCCCTCGCCAGCGCCGCTTTGTACGATGACCTGGTGACCGTGGTGCACGAGTTCCTCGGCCGACCCTGTGGTCAAACCGACACGAAACTCCAAAGTTTTAATTTCCTTGGGTACGCCTACTAACATTGCCTGAGCCTCTTTTTCTGCTTAGTTGTTGCTTTATGAAGTGTCGCTATTCGCGAATGAGGCGTAGTTTACTGGAAAGCAAAAGCTAAACGATTACTCCAAAGGGGTAGTGTCAGTGGGACTGGCCAAGCTGTGATTTCATGGTCTCTAGTGTTTGCCGGCCGAGCTCGTCACCGGCGGTAGCGGGCACCAGGCATATCTCTCCAGCGCCGGCGTCGCGGTATTCATCCACACGCGCCTGAATTGCTGACAGGTCTCCGACCAGTCCAATGGCACTGATTAGTTTATCGGGCATTGCAGCAAGGAGCTCGCGGGGGTGGGGGCGTGTGCGAGCATAATTTACCAAGTCCTCGAAGCCTGCTTGCATCATCATCTCGCCATAGCCGGGCGCGGCAAGGTAGCCAACAATACCTCGCTTGAGTTGGTCGATAGTTTCGCGCTGCGGGTTGACCGCGCAGGGTAGCCAAATAGCGATCTCAGGTGTCGCCCTACCTGCTTTTTCGGCGGCGCGGATAAGTTGGTCGCGCAAGGCGGCAACACTCAAAGGCGTCACCATATTTAGTAGCATGCGGTCAGCGTGACGGGCCGCTGCCCGAACCGCTGCGGGTCCGAACGCTGCAATTGTTATTGGCCCTTCAACTGCATCCAGACGCAGTTTGTAGCCTTTGCTGCTAGCGCATTCACCGCTAAAGTCAGTCTTTTCACCTGCCAGTAATGCGCGCAGAATTTGTGCGCTTTCAGCAAGGTGAGTGGCAGTGCGGGTGCGGTCTCGTCCGTGCCACTCCTCAACGACGACAACGCTCGAGGCGCCCAAAGCCACGGCGGTGCGCCTGCCAGTGATGTCCGCAACAGAGGCAGCTCCCATTGCTATGGTCATGGGCGTACGCACCGAAACGGATAGCGGGCCGACTGTCAGTCGAATGTGCTCGGTTTGCAAACCTGCCGCGGTGGCGAATGCGAAAGCATCATAGGTTGCCATTTCTCCAATCCAGAGTTCCTCGAAGCCCAGGCGGTCTGCCAGCTTGGCGACTTGCAGGTTTTCTGCGGCTGGACGGTCTTGCCAAAGAGGAGTGACAACACTGAATTTCATGACCTTTGCCTATCGATGTGCTGGAATGAAAAAGAGTATACTTCACTCTCAGTCTTGTTATAAAAGTACAAATTTAGCGCAGTTTACTGTAATGAGAACTTCACCTGAACACAGAATAAATGAGCTGACTGCAAGTGGTCATTGGGGCAGCGAGACACTGCATTCCCTGCTCGCGAAAAACGCGGGTGACAAGCCTAGCGCCCTGGCCGTCAAGGACCAGCCTAACCGGGCTGTTCTCACTGATGATGAGCCCCTGAGTCTAACCTGGGCTGAGCTGGAAGCAGCTAGCACTAACCTGGCAGCTCAGTTCGGGGCACTCGGTCTGGTCGAGGATGAGGCCGTGATTGTGCAGCTCCCCAATGTGGCTGAATTGATGGTGGTTTATTACGCCGCGTCCATGTTGGGCCTGATCGTTTCGCCAGTGCCGGTGCAATACGGCAGCCACGAACTGCAAATGCTTGCCGATGCATTACAAGCCAAAACCGTGATAACAATGCCACGCCTGGGCAATGTTGAATTGGCACACGGCGCGCGTCAGGCGCTGCCTCGACTCTGCGTGCTGGAGTTCGGCAGTGACCTTGTGATTGATACCTCCGAGCCTGGCACCTGTGCGACCTTACCGGCGGATGATGCTAATCGTATTTTGAGCATCTGCTGGACTTCCGGGACTACCGGCACGCCAAAAGGCGTTCCGCGCTCGCATAATATGTGGATGGCATCTGGCCGATGCAGTGCGCAAGCCGGTAGCATGACGGGAGAAGATATTCTGCTAAATCCATTCCCGCTGGTGAATATGGCGGCTCTGGGCGGTTTCTTGTTTCCGGCTGCACTGGTGGGTGCCGCGATCGTGCTTCACCATCCGCTGGATCCACCGCTTTTTTTGCAACAACTACAGGATGAGAGTGCCACCTTTACGATTGCGCCTCCGGCGCTGTTGAATCAATTGGCCAAGACCCCACAGATGTGGCGCCAATTTGATTTCAGCGCCCTGCGGAGAATAGGTTCCGGGTCAGCACCACTGGCGCCTTCCATGATCGAAACCTTCGACCGCGATTATCAAAAAGCGATCGTCAATTTTTACGGATCCAATGAGGGCATTTCACTGTTCTCGACACCCGAGACCGCGCCAGGGCCAGATGTCCGCGCCAGCATGTTCCGCAAGCCTGAATCGGGCGCACTGGTGGCAACCAAGGTTGCTGATCCGACCTCGGGTAAGCTGCTTGATGAGGTTGGTGAAAGCGGCGAGCTGCTGATTAGTGGCGCTACGGTTTTCGATGGCTACTATGCTTCAGATAACCAGGATGTGTTTGCAAAAGATGGTTATTTTCGCAGCGGCGACCTGGTGGAAATCTGCGGAGATAGCGGCAATTACTACCGTATTGTCGGGCGTTGCAAAGACATTATTAATCGAGGTGGTATGAAGGTTTCACCCGCGGAGCTGGACGTCGCACTGGAACATCATCCGGCGGTTGTTGAAGCCGCGGTCTGCGCTTATCCTGATGAGCGCTTAGGTGAAAAGATTTGTGCAGTGCTGGTGTTACAGGCAGATGCAGTAGTGCCCAAGCTGGAGGAGCTGCAACAGTTTTTGCTGAGCCAGGGTTTTGCCAAGTTTAAATTGCCTGAACGTATCGAGTTGATAAAGCAGTTACCACGCAATCCTCTGGGCAAGGTTCAGCGCTTCGCTTTGCAGGATGCGCTGACTGAAAATCAGGAGTCATGAATGAGCAGTGATATTTATATACTCGGTGGCAGTCAATCTGACTTTGCTCTCAATTGGGCGAGGGAGGGCAAGGGCATTTATGAAATGTTTGAAGAATCTCTGCGTGAAGCAGTAGACAACGCGGATATTGAGCCCGCTGAGATCGAGGTTGGCCATGTGGGCAATTTTGTCGGCGAATTGTTTGCGCGCCAGGGACTATTAGGCGGATTTTTTGGCCAGGTATATCCTGAGCTGGCAGCCTTGCCCACCTCCAGACATGAGGCCGCCTGCGCGTCTGGCTCCATCGCCATTATGTCTGCTATGCGCGACATAGAGGCAGGCCATTATCAAATGGCCTGTGTTCTGGGCCTGGAACTGATGCGTAATGTAGACGGTAAAACAGGCGCGGAATACCTGGGCGCTGCAGCCTGGAATGGACGGGAAGCAACGCCAGAGGATTGCGATTTTCCCTGGCCTCACATGTTTGATCGCCTTACCGAAGAATACGACCGCCGCTATGGGATCAAAGCTGATCACCTGAACAGTATCGCCGAGATTAATTTCGCTAATGCAAAGCTCAATCCCCGGGCGCAAACTCGCAAATGGGAGTTTGCGCAAGGAGCGTTTAGTTGTAATGACGAGCTGAACCCGGTGATAGAGGGACGGGTGCGCAAACAAGACTGTGGTCAGATCACCGACGGCGCGGCCTGCGTCATTCTTGCCAGTGAATCTAAAGCGAAAGAATATGCCGCGAAACATGGACTGGCGCTGGGGGATATTCCCCGAATCAAGGGTTGGGGCCATCGCTCGGCGCCGATTCTGCTGTCACGCAAACTTGAAATTAGTGCAGATGCGCCACTGGTATTTCCTCATGCTGCCCAGTGTTTGCAGGAAGCAGCGCAGCGCGCGGGTTTTGCAGGTGCTGCCCAGTTGGATGGATTGGAAACCCATGACTGTTTCACTATGACCGAGTACATGGCGATCGATCACGCAGGGCTTACCGCGCCGGGTGAAAGCTGGAAGGCAATTGAGGAGGGCCGGATTGCCAAGGACGGAAGTTTTCCCATCAATTCCAGCGGCGGCCTGATTGGCCTGGGCCACCCGGTGGGCGCTACCGGTGTTCGCATGGTGCTGGACTGCGCACGTCAGGTTACGGGTCGTGCAGGTCCTTACCAACTTAGCAAAGCAGAAAATATGATCACCTTTAATATGGGCGGCAGTACTACGACTTGCGCCAGTTTTGTTGTCGGGGTAGGTGCGTGAAAGACGTATTCGTCTATGACGCCATTCGCTCACCTCGGGCCAAAGCCAAAGAAAGTGGCGGGCTGCATGATTTATTGCCGCATGAGTTATTAAAAAGCTTATATGCCAGCCTGGTGGAACGCACCGGGCTGGACCCGGCCATGGTGGGTGATGTGCTGTTGGGATGCGTTACTCAGCATGGCGAGCAAGCAGCGAACATAGCCAAGACTTCTGTGATGTTCGCTGGTTGGCCCAGCAGTGTGGGAGGGCTGACAGTGAATCGTTTTTGCTCTTCCAGTATTGACGCCATCAGCATTGGTGCGCTGAAAATTGCAGCGGGTCAGGAAAATGCGATTGTCGCTGGCGGGATAGAGATGATGTCGAGGGTACCTATCCTTTCCGACCAGGCCAAGGCGTTCATCGACCCTGCTTTTGCGGCTCAGTGCCAGATGCTGATGATGGGGAGCGGTGCCGACCTGATTGCCACGCTGAACGCTGTGACTCGGGAGCAGGCAGATGCAATTGCGGTGCAAAGTCAGCAGCGGGCCGCGCATGCCAGAGAACAGGGCTACTTCAAATCCATCGTGCCGATCTATAATCCGGTTAAGGGCATCACTGTTAGCGAGGACGAATGTATTCGTGGCAACGCGACGATAGAAGCATTGGCTGAATTGCCTCCCGCGTTTGCTGGCATAGGCAGCAAGGGCGTCGATGCATTACAGCTGGCTTCAAACCCGGGCATTACGGTCATAGAGCACGTTCATACGGCGGGCAATTCACCGGCCATGGCGGATGCAGCATCGCTATTGCTGTTGGGGGATAAGTCTGTCGGTGAAAAGTTGGGCATTGTCCCGCGCGCCAAGATCGTAGCCACGGCGACGGCTAACGCTGATCCACTGCAGGTGCTGACGGGCTGCGTGTCAGCTACCGAAAAGTTGATGAATCAACAAAATTTGAGTGCAGACGAGGTGGATTTGTTTGAGCTGCATGAGGCTTTTGCTGCGACCGTGGTGAAGTGCCAGAAAGATCTGGGCATTAGCGACAGCAAGCTCAATGTGAATGGCGGTGTTATTGCCCTGGGCCACCCAATGGGCGCCACCGGTGCGATTATGGCTGGCGTGTTGTTGGATGAATTGGAGCGTCGAGACCTGTTCCGCGGTATCGTGGCTGCCAGTGGCGCCGCAGGTGCCGGCAGTGCATTGTTGATCGAACGCTAAACAAGTAGGTCGTGCGGCATAGTCTATAGTGAGTGATGCCTGATTGGACCTGAAGTTAATAGTAGATAAGCGCTGTAGAAAAACAGCGTGCTGTTCGCAGATCGGAGGATAGTGATGAGCCTGGCACCTAAATTTAATGAATTCCCCCACGTGGATCGTTGTCTGGGCGGGGTGACCTATTTTGAC
This sequence comes from marine gamma proteobacterium HTCC2148, assembly GCA_000156295.1. Classification (GTDB taxonomy): domain Bacteria; phylum Pseudomonadota; class Gammaproteobacteria; order Pseudomonadales; family Halieaceae; genus Halioglobus; species Halioglobus marinus. The sequence goes on along the minus strand of DS999229.1, from coordinate 93,713 downwards.
GACGCACCTCAATGGATTTACAACCTGGACAATCCATACCTCCATGGCCTTTATGCGCCGACCACCGAGGAACTTTCCGTGGACGGGCTGGAAGTGGTTGGTGAGCTGCCAGCTGATCTGGTCGGGGGGTATTTTCGCAACGGCCCCAATCCCGTGTTTGAGTCAAAGAATCGCCATCACCCGTTTGATGGTGACGGCATGGTTCGCGGGGTTTATTTCAAGGATGGCAAAGTCAGCTATCGCAACCGTTGGGTTGAGACCTCAGCTTTTGGTGGCGAAGCTGCAGACGGCAAGTCGGTATCGCCAGGTGTCATGGGGCCCTTTGATTACAGCATTTCCCAGTTTGGCATCAAGGATACATCTAACACGGATGTACTCTGGTACAACGGGGATATCATGACGCTTTGGTATAACGCGGGGCACCCCTATCGCCTGGATAGCCAAACGCTGGAAACTAAAGGCCACTATCAACTCGAGGGCAGGGAACAACTGCGCTTGTCTGCGCACTCCAAGGTTGATTGGAGTACCGGCGAGTTAATGTTTTTTGATTACGGTGATGAATTACCGTACATGACCTTCGGTGTTGCCGATGCTAATGGTCGTTTGCAACACGAGGTACCGATAGAGCTGCCGGGCCCGCGACTGCCCCATGACATTGGCTTCACCACAAACTATGCAGTACTGCACGACTTGCCCTTTTTTCATGACATGGAGGTGTTGCGACGTCACAAGCAACGAGTGCTGACGTTTCATCAGGACATCCCCACCCGCTTTGGTATTATTCCGCGGCGAGGGCAGAGTGATGAGATTCGCTGGTTCGAGTGTCAGCCCTGTTACATTCTGCACGTCACCAACTGTTGGGAGGAGGGTGAGTGGGTAGTAATGGACGGATGCCGTTCGCTCAACCCCATGCCTGATTCGCAGCCCGGCGAGGGTGAGCTGGCACACATGCTTGCTTATATGCGTCTGGAGGCGAACGCTTATCGCTGGCGCTTTAATCTGCGCACGGGTGAAGTGAAAGAGGGCGATATCGATCTTCTCAATACGGAGTTTAACAAGTCCAACCCTATCTTCCATGGCGTCAAGAGTCAGTACTCCTATCATCAGCGCATCCCCTTGCTGCATGAGGGTGGCCACACGCTGCGATTTACCGGTCTGGTGAAATACGACAACGATACCGGGACTTCATGGCAGTGGGATTACGGTGAGGGCGTGTTCGGCAGCGAAGCTGTTTTTGCGCCCAAGCCTGACGCTGATCGAAGCAGCGTGGAAGATGATGGCTACGTCATTACGATGGTCACCGATAGTAATACCTGGAAGTCTGAGTGCCTGGTGTTTGACGCCCAGGATATTGAGACGGGACCCGTTTGCCGGGTACAACTGCCTCATCGAGTGCCCTTTGGCTTTCACGCCGTGTGGGCGAGAGGCGAAGACCTGTACCGGGAGGCTTGATGTCGGCGCTGTTACAGAAACACCAGGAGATCCTGGACAAAGCGCTGGACGCCTGTAGCAAACGTTATTCCTGGACTGCCTACCCCGAAAGTCCCAGTAGCAAAATATGGGGGCGGGAAAAGCCTGTTGCCGGGAAGGCCAATTTCGAAGCTATGCTGGGTACCGACTATCACCTTGCGCAGCCTGGCGAAGTGGGTCGCACCGGTTTGGAGATCTCTCCCTATACAGGTGAACCACTTGGTATCAGCTACCCGAAGATGGATGTCGACTTGTTATATCAGGCAATTGAGAGCGGCATGCCCAGCTGGCGCAATGCAACACCCCAGACTCGAATTGGAGTCTGCCTCGAGATTCTCGATCGCTGTGCGGGCCAGCTTTTTGAAAACGCTCATGCCACTATGCATACCTCGGGACAAAGCTACATCATGGCCTTCGCTGGCAGTGGTGCGAATGCGCTAGATCGTGGTTTGGAAGCGCTTGCCTATGCACATAAAGCCATGAGCGATGTGCCCGAAACCGCAAAATGGGAGCGCCAGTTTGGCAAGAGCGGCTCGGCTCGGCTGCATAAAACCTACCGCATCATGCCGCGGGGCGTTGGCGTCGTTGTATGCTGCGCCACTTTTCCCCTGTGGAATGGTTATCCAGCAATGTGCGCGAGTCTCGCCACCGGTAATCCGGTGGTGCTCAAGCCCCATCCGGCAGCGATCCTGCCAGTGGCACTTCTGACCAAGGTCGCTCGCGAGGTATTGCGCGAGGCCGGTTTCGATCCCAACCTGGTTTCAATGGTTGCAGATACCCGTGAGGAGCCGGCCACAATGGCGCTGCTCGAGCATCCGATGACGGCAATTATTGACTTCACGGGCAGTCCTGCTTTTGGCCGATGGATAGAGCAAAACTGCAGTGGCAAACAGGTTTATACCGAGACCGCCGGTTGTAATTCCGTCGTTGTGGAGTCCTGTCAGGAGCTTACGGCAATGGCAGCGGCGATCGCGCATTCGCTGTGCCAGGCTTCGGCGCAGATGTGCACAAGCGTGCAGAATATTCATATACCCGCCAATGGCATTGTCGCCGGTACAGAGCACGTGAGTTTTGATGAGGTAGCCGCTGCCATTGTTCAGGGCGTAGAAAAGTATCTGCAAAATCCCCAGGTACTTTGCGGCACGCTGGTGGACGATACTATTCTTGCGACCATTGAGCGCTACCGGGGTTTGGCCTCGCAACACGGGCGTTTGCTAAGGGACTCCGCTCCCATTCATTACCCTGACTTTCCCAGGGCACGCACGGCGTCACCGATGATTTTGGAGGTAACGCAAACTGCGCGGGAAATTTACCGAGATGAAATATTTGGCCCCGTCTCTTTCATCATCAAGGGTGAATCAATAGATGAGTGTTTGCGGGACGCGACTACTAATGCGCGGGAATGTGGTGCTATTACATCCCACGTATATTCGACGGATGAAGAGTTTCTCGACAGAGCTGAAGCTGCCTATAACAATGCTGGCGCTTCTGTTGCCTGCAACCTGCTCGGTATGCCCATTAACTTTGCCGCTGCCTACTCCGATTACCATGTCACCGGTTTGAACCCCGCGGGCAACGCATGCCTGGCGGACCTTGCGTTTGTCGCCAGTCGCTTTCGAATTGTTCAGTCCAAGCGGATGTAGCCCACATCCTTATCGTAACCCGTGAGGGTGACAGTGATGCCTGTTAACGCACGATTTGCACGGGCGCGATGGGCGCCAACCTGCCGTCGGGATTAAGGCCGCGCATTTCAGGAATCATCGCCGCCAGCTGTGCTTCCCGATTGCCGGGTGCGGGGTGAGTGCTTAGAAACTCCGGGGGCGCTGACCCGCCTGTCTTGGCCATCTTTTGCCACAGGGTAACGGCTGCATCAGGCTCGTAACCGGCTTGGGTTGCCAGGCGCATGCCCAGATTGTCTGCTTCGAGTTCAGCCGTACGGCTGTTGGGCAACTCCAATGCCACTTTAGCGGCAGCGGCAGCGCCCAGCATGGCGGCGCCGTGATTGTCTGCGGCCACGCTTACGGCGATGATACCTAATGATGTAGCCATAGCGCGGGACATACGTTCTGCCGTGTGATTAGCAAGAGCATGGGAAATCTCGTGGCCCATGATCTGGGCAAATTCATCGTCAGTGAGGTTGAGTTCGCTGAACAAGCCGGTGTAAACCGCCATGCGGCCACCGGCCATGCACCAGGCGTTGACAGTTTTGGGGTCATCGACAATGGCAACACTCCATTCCCAATTCGCTGACTTGGGGTATTTCTGCTTGGCTACGGTGACTAGTCGGCCAGTGATGGTAGCCACTCTGTCCATTAACTTCGGGTCATCGACCAGTTTGTTTTCCTTGTCGAGTTCACTGACCGTGCTCAGGTAGGCCTTTTTAGATTCGACAATGGCGGATTCTGGCGAAATCAACATTAACTGCGCTCGCCCTGTCGGACTGGTGACGCAGGCGGGAAGCAGAGAGAGTGCAAGAAGGGCCAGTAGCAGTCGTTTCATGATAGATGTCTGTTAAAATCCAGGAACATGAATACTAGCCCCATTTTTGGGCTGGCTGAATACTCTGGCTGAGGATTTAGACCATTTCAGTTGCCGGCACCCGCAAGAAACGGCTGCCAGTGACTTAAATTGGCAGTCCTTCATCAATGTTGTGGTTCGCTTGTCTCGGGCTGGCCATACCCACGGTCGAATGCGTGCCATTGACCTCCGCGCGGATCGTTGCCGCGTCCTCGGGAGTGGCGAAGAACTGCGAGTACCACTTGCGACCTGTGCGGAAAGGACCGTCTGTTTTCATTTGCATGATTGTCAGCGCCGGCCGTTTGTTAGCCCAGACGTTAAAGTCTGCACCAAAGGCTTCCAGGGCGCCTGCTTGAATTCCAAGCGCAACTTCCGCATCTTCCGCAGTCGTCGGATTTGCGCTGCCCTTGTACAGGCAGCCGTGCCAGCATTGCGTTCTGCCATCTTCGACCGGCGTGTTGGCAATCAACTCAAAAACCACTGTGTCGGACCACACCTGCTTTGATAGCAGAATGCCGGGGCCGGTGTACCAAGTAGTGGTGTAGAGATATGTTTCATACAACTGCATGGGGCCGCCTTGGCGTTGCACGTAGACCTCATTGGTAATCTCGTTTTCAAAATACTCACTCGGTGCACCATGAGTAGGGCCCAGGTGACGACAATCAGCCATATTGTCGAGAATTTCCTGGGAATGTATGTCCAGAACACCCAGGTGGTCCAGCTTCCAGTTGACCCACTGGGGGTCGTCCCATTCTTTGAGAAACGGTGCATCGTAGTCTGGCTCGCGTCCATCTGGGTCGAACCAGGCCATGATACAACCCATATTGTCGACCACAGGGTAGGCACGAATTGAGGCAGATTTGGGACAGGGGCCGTCATGATAGGGGATGTCATCTACGTCGCCAAACTCGTTATAGCGCCAGCCATGGTAGGGGCAGCGAATGGAGTTGCCTTCTATCTGCTCGCCATTCTTCACTATCATCGCGCTGGTGCTGGCCGTAATGTGCGTTCCCATATGGCCGCAGTATGCGTCCAGCATGATCGCTTTACCGCTTTCGCCGCGGTACAGGGCCAGATCGCGACCCCAAAAACGTACCGCCATGGGTCCAGCGTCCAGCTCTGAGCTCTCCGCTACAATGAACCAGCCACGGGGAAATTCGTTGGGGCCAAGGCCATATTCTTCAGCAGTTGCCATGATCACACCTCTTCATATTCGGGAGTTTAGGAAGTATAGCGATGGCAGCCTCGGTGAGCATGTTTTCAGGCCTATACAACACTTATCAGGTGCCCATGGCTCAATAATTCAACTGCAGCGGAACTTATTGGCTATCAATCAGGAAGTTAACACCATTTTTTAGCGCACTGCGGCGTATTGTTCGAGCGACTATCGCTCCGCGCCTGATAGTTGATTCGCAACGGCATCTCTTGACTCGCTTAAATCGGACTAAAAAAAGGCATACACTGCAGTGCAGTTTAGATCGATGGAGAGTAGCCCCATGAACGGTGTCATAGCTCGTGCCTCGCTGATGGTCGCAGTGGTTTCAATCAGTGCCTGTGGCGATCAAACGGCCAGTGTGGAGCTGCATGCTGCTTCTGGGCCTGCAGTGGCCAAAGTGGTATTCCTCGCGGGAAGGGATAGTCACGGCTCGGGTGCCCACGAGCACAAGGCGGGTTCAGAGTTACTTTCCAGCGCACTGCGTAAGCGCAGGCCAGATTATGCAACAGTCAACGTTTACGGTGGCTGGCCGGACGATGAGTCAGTATTTGAAGGCGCCGATGCAGTAGTGATGTATTGCGACGGCGGTAAGCGGCACTTGATTAACGATCACCTGGCTACGTTTAATCGTTTGGTTAAGGAGGGCGTAGGCGTGGTGGCCCTGCATTATTGTGTAGAGGTGCCTAAAGCCAGCGCCGCCGCGTCTGCCATGCTGGATGCCACAGGCGGATATTTTGAAACTCATTGGTCGGTAAACCCCCACTGGACCGCAGCCTACACAGCATTGCCGTCGCACCCGGTTACTCGCGGCATTGAGCCGTTTAGCATGCTGGATGAGTGGTACTTCAATATGAGATTTCAGCCGCAGGGTATTTCAGGCCTGTTGAGCGCCGTCGCGCCAGAGTCGACCATGGAGCGCCGTAATGGCCCTCACAGTGGTAATGATGCGGTCCGGAAAATGGTCGCCGATGGCGCGGCGCAGGTTACAGCCTGGGCTTACCAGCGCCCCAAGGGCGGGCGAGGCTTCGGCTACACAGGAGGTCATTTCCATCACAACTGGCAGAACGATAACGCAAGGAACCTGGTGCTCAATGCAATAGAATGGGTTGCCGAGGACTAGTCAGCAAAGCACGCGGTTAATTGTCGGCAGTAACATATCTGGTCGCGAATGATCTGCCCAGCGCGATCCCTGTTGCAGCCCAAAGCAGTGCAATGACTGCGCCCACCCCCGCCGTAGCCGCAATCCCCAGGCCCAGACCCTGGGTCAGGGCGGTGAAGCCCCATGCATTGAGCATATCTCCCCCACGATAAACCACGATATCGATGACCGGTTTGGCTTTAAACCGGGTTTCTCTATCGACCGCAGTAAACAGCATCTCCCTCGCTGGTCTTGATATTGCATAGTTGCCCGCCCGTCGGGCCACTTGCAAAGCGACAACAGTAGCCACTGCTGGTGCGGCCATCAGCATAATCATCCCTAGCGCAATCATCATGGGCACGCTGGCCAGCGTAAAGGAAAGGCCCAATCGGCTTGCCATTTTGCCAGTGGCAAACATGGCTATACCCAGCGTCAGAACATTGACCACCAGGTCCATACTGGCCCAGATCTGGGTTCGTTCAGCACGACTGTAGTCAGCCATCAGGTTCTTGAGCTCGAAATAAACGAAAGAGCCGATGGATGTATACAGAAAAATAAACAGGCCTATGCCAAGCAGATAAGGACTCTTCAGGAACTCGGCGAAACCGGAAAGAGGGTTGCCGCCTATATAGTCAAAATCTTCCTGTCCTGCCGAGACGCTCTGATTGTTGAGTTCACTTAACTTTAATCGCTGCACCCAGACAATCAGCGGCAGCGTGGCCACGATAGTGATGCTGGCAATCAGCAGCAATGGATCGGTATTACCCTGACCCGCCAGCAGTGTTGCCATCGCAGGCCCGGCGATTGCGCCGACACTGGCTCCAGCTCCTATGAAGCCAAATAAACGAGTGGACTGTGGCTGGCTGAAAGTGTCCGCCATAAAAGTCCAGAACACGGAGATATGAAACAGGCTGAAGACGCTCACCCAGACGTAAAAGCTCTTGTCGACCAAGGTTCGGTCCTGCAGTATCTGCGTGCTTAAGTAAAAGCCCACAAAGCTGAGTGCGAAAAAGCCGTAAATACCTGGTACTAATTTACGCACATTGAAGCGGGCCACCGCCGCTCCGTAGAGCGACACCGCGATAGCGCTGAAGAAAAAAGTGAAAGTCCATAGCCAGCTCACTTCAGCGTCGGTCCAATCACTGGCCATGGCGTCCCGTACCGGGCGCAAAATATAGTAGGAACCCATCAGGACCAAGACCAGGGTAAAGGACGCCAGAGTGGCGCGTACCTCAGTCGGTTCCATGTCGCAGGCTTTTCTCAGGAGTCTCTGTAGAAATGATGGCTTGGTTTCTTGCACGGGATTCCTGTCTGTCTTGTGAGTGGCTAATAGTTCGGGGTGGTGATCGGATCTCTGGTGGGTAATGGAAACGCCTCCCAGAAAACTGTGACACAGTGTTTCGAGCAGTCTAGCATGGGACACGCCGACACTATGATAGTTTGCCTATGATTGTTGCTAACGTTATATTTAGCGAGTCGCAATTGTGTCAAAAACATAATAGAGAATTGACAGCATGTTGGAAATCTTCGCGCTCGTTGTATTGGGGGTACTCGCTTTAGTGGGGGTATGGTTGATTGTGGTTATTGGCAATGTTCCGGGGAATATCGCGCGCGCTGCGGAGCATCCCCAGGCCGACGCGATCAGCATGCTCGCCTGGATAGGTTTGCTTACTCTTGGGCTGGGATGGCTTGTTGCCCTTGTATGGGCCAAGACCAAGCCCGTGTTTTCCAGCGCGGCCCTAGAAAATAGGGTTGCTGACCTGGAAGCCCGACTGCAACAAAGGGAGGAGGGAGCATGATTGCCTTTATCTCAATTTGCTATGGTCTGCTTTATTTCCTGATTTTCAACAAATTCGGGCTGCTCAAGAAAACCGTCGGTAACATTTGCTCCTTTGCGGGAGTTGGTGTGGCGATGATCGGCGCTATTATTTTCATGTGGTATACCTTCTCGCCAATGAGTGGGGATGCTCGGATGTTCCGCTATATCCTGCCGATCGTGCCGAAAGTGCGCGGTGAGGTTGTTTCAGTCCCTATTGAGCCACTACAAATGGTGGCTGCCGGCGAAACTCTGTTTCAAATCGACCCCGAACCTTTTGAGATCAGCATTAGGCAGATTGAAGGGCAGGTGAGGCGATATGAGGCGGAATTACGCCTGGCAGAGGTTAATATGGAGCGGGCGTCGAAATTGCTTAAAATGCAGTCTGCAGCGCAAATTGATATGGATACCTGGACAGCCAATCGCGATGCCGCGCAGGCGGCAATTGACTCATCTGAAGCGCAATTGGACGACGCCAGGTGGCAGTTGAAAAAAAGCACTGTTGTCGCGCCCTATGAGGGCTATGTTGTCAATTTACAGCTGCGTCCAGGAGCGGTAGTAACCACCGTTCCGCTTGCATCTCCCATGGCCTTTGTTTCCAGTGAGAGCAATCTCATTCTTTCCAGCTTAAGCCAGAGTGCCGCACGCCATGTGGCGGTAGGGGATGCTGTAGATTTAGTCTTCACTAGTGTTCCCGGCCAAACTTTCTCGGGAAAAATTTTGAGAATAGTTTCGGCTGGCGCCCAATCGCAGCTCACCGCGAGTAATCAGCTGCCGTCTCTGAGCGGAGCGCGAGTAACAGATCGCTGGGCTGTGGTGTCGCAATTGGACGATGAGGAATTCGCCAGGAACTTGCCCCAAGGGGCGGGGGGTTCCATAGCGATTTATACTGCCAAAGGTAAACCGGTTCACGTGATCAGCAAGGTCGCTATCCGCATTAACGCATGGTTGGGGTATCTCACAGCGCCGTAATACAAATCTTCGTCGCTACCCCCACTATAAATCGATTGGTGGCGCAGTCAGCAAGGAGCATGCCCAGCGTGACCTCGTTGTTTGTCGGATAGATGTTAGTTGGTGCGATCGGCAGGACGCCAGAGGGCTTCGTAGGGTCGAGTCTTGTCGTTGCGGGCATTTTTTATCAGGCGTCTGCACTGGTCGCCCGACGTGAGCACCCAGCGATCCCACATACTTTCAGCCAGGATCGACCAACCTGCCGTCGCAAAGGCTGCACCACTGGATACTGCTGCGCTTTTCGCATCCAGCACTAAGCGAGGATTAGCCAGTGTGCCACCCAGCTTAATGTAATTGGTCAGCGCGCGTCCCGCGCTAATCCCCAAGCCCTTGCGAGAACGTGTACTAAAGGCGAGATTAATCGATTCATCTCTAAGGTTAATGCCACCCGCGGCTACATAGTCCAGTTTCTCGGAGCGCAGAATAAACCCTGGTATTATCTCAAGGACGCCATCACGAGCGCTGATAGCACCGGCATTGCAATCAACGTTGCTGTAGGGCCTCACTTTAGTGGTTGGGTTTAGTCGATCAAATATTTCTCCGAGCAGGTCGCCCATCAGTAAGTCAAGATCATTATTGTCCAGCCGGCCTCCCTCATCACGAAACATCAAAGCACCGTTGAAGTTGATCGCTAATTCCCGGAGGTCTTTCCCGCTAGTATTGAATTGGGCCCGAAAAATAGATTCTTGCTCACCACTGGGATCGCCTATTAATAACCATAAAAATGGCAATCTCTCGCCCTGAGTATTAACGCTCACTGTTAAGGCATCGTCCAACGCCTCAATCTCAAATTGGGCACTACCGGAGGACTCGTCGCCGTCCCAGACAAGGGACTGACTCGAAAGCTTTCCATTATTAAGTCTGAGCTTCAATTCAACAGCATTGTTGCCTTCGTCGTTCAGGTAGATTTTATCCACTGCGTAGTCGACGCTACCTTTGAATTGATGAAGTATGTCTGCTTTTATCTGTGTGTCGGGAATCAACCGTTCGCGCAGCTCAGATTTTGTAAGTTGATCGGTAAAATCGTCGATGTCAAAAGATTCCCCTGCCTTCGCCTTTTTCTGCCTCTCCTCTTCTATCTCCCCAAAGTCTGGTGAAATAAAGCGCAGATCAATATTTTTAGAATGTAGTTTGGCATTTACCGCAGTGACAGCCCCGGGTGTTAATTTCAATTCGCCGGTGAGGTCGCTTGCGCCTATGGCTAAATCAATAGACTTCAGCAAGATATCGCTATCGGCTGCCTGAAGAACAGAACTCAGCCGTACAGACATATCGCTAGTCTGCGGCTCCCTGCCGAGCGCTGCGCTTATTTGATGAATACTTTGGCCTACTGCTGAAAACTCTGCTTGCAATCTGGTTTTGGACGCCCAGTCAACGACGGCCATTCCTTCGATTTTTAGTAGCTGCTTCGGCAAGTCAAGCTGAAGCTTGCTGGCTTCCAGACCTGAAGACTTAATCAGCAGTTTGCTATCCAGCTGGTACGTAAGTCGCGATTGTAGGAAAGACAAGTCGTTTGGAATCAGTTCCTGTAACGCTGGACCCGCCACGCTAACGGTAAGCTGCATCTGGTCAAATTTCTGCAGATTACCCAATGTCCCGAGTAAAGTGCCACTGTGATCTCCAAGGGTAAATTTCCCTGAACCAAGATTTATCGATTCAGGGCTGCCGCTGATTCTTGCGGAAAACCGCAAAGGCAGTGGCGGCATGAGCTCAGTATTTACACCATAGGCAGACAAAGTTGTGCCGGGGTCTTGACTGAAAATATCTAACTGCGCATCGAGATGGCTTGCACTGACGAGTCGATTTATTTTCCCCTTGAGGCCAAGAGTCAGGCTGGCGGAACTAAATTCTCCGTTCAACAGCTTCCAACCTTCCGGGTTGTACTCAAAATCTGCGCTCATCTCGAACGCTTCGCTCGGCACTACCTCAAGCCCTATCCATGGGGCCAGGTCGGCGATGCGATCTCCTTTCAGTTCAGTGTTAATTCGTGTCCCATGATAGCGCGGCGCTTCCCCTAAAGTGCCATCTATCTTCAAGCGGCTCTTTTCTCCAATCAAGTTGACGTTGAGCAGTTCAGTCCCTTCCCGAGAACTCATGAGTTGGCCGTTCAGTGTATATCGGCTATCCGGTATACCCTGAACGCCCAACGTAGGCGCGAGAAGAGCGAGATTGAGGTTCTTGCCATCCAGGTAGAACTGCCAGTCATCGGTGTCAGGAAACTTGGGTAATTGGCCTGACAGCTGCAGCTGATTGTCGCTGACTAAAGCGCTGCCGCTGACTATTTGAAACAGCATCCCATTCCGGCGCACGTGACTTTTTATGGAGTAGGGCACAGCGGCCAGGCCCTGGACATCGAACATCGCACCGGCCTCTGCGAGTGAAGGGCCATCTACTGATAGTTCTGCATCTATGCCGTCCAGCGCCAACGGATCTCTGGAGGTACCCTCGATACTCAGATCAAATTCGCCGAGCTTGCCAATAGCACTAACGCTGAAATTTCCGTCCTTGGGCTTGAGGCTTGCCTGCAATTGAAAAGGACCATCCCGGACTTCAGGCATTCCAAGCATATCCAGCAGTACTCGGCTGCGGGGTGCTCTGGCACTGATCTCCATTGCCAGGCCTTTTGCATTTGCCAGGTCCAGGGCTTTGCCACTGGCAGTTAACTCCAGTTTTTCGACCTTCGCGGCAAGGTTCATCTCAATGTTGCGCCCAGTGACCAATGCCTTTGGCGGTCCCACACGACCGAGAGCGCTCACCGGGTAACCATTGGCTGTCGCTGCCAATTGAAGCCCAATGAGACCACCTTCTACTTCCTGGTCGATGAGCAGCGATTCAACTTCGATGTTAATGTCCTGATCGTCGTCCTGGAAACGCACCACTGCAGTGCTTAACCTGCCATCATTGATTACGATGGGGAATGAACTGTCTTCAACTGGATCGTCAGCCAGACTATCCTCTTCTGGCCAAAAGCTCCATGTGGGTGCGTGGTCACTGTGTGATAGCAGATTGAGTTCAGCGTTAGTCAACTCAACCCGGTGGATGACGATGGGGCCTTTTCGCCACAGCGAGGGGACATTGATTTCAAGTAATAGCCTGTCGCTGTGCGCGAACGGTGCTTTAGGAGCCCAGGCCGGATTAGCAAGCCTTACATTACTGGCCAGCAGGAAAACGTTTTGACCTACCTGAAGTTCATGAATTTTTTCGATTTCCAGTTCTCGCTGTAGCAACCGGGAGACGACTTCTTCCAGCGCCCATTTGGCATTGTCGTTATCGTATTTTAGCCAGCCAACTGTGCCAGCAATTGCCAGTATGATGATTAGCAACAGCAAACCGGAGGTAAGCAATAGGTACTTGGCGAGTAGCTTAAAAGGCGTCATTGTCATGAAAGTATACTCTGCATGACCGCAATGAGTCCCGCAGAAGGGCCTAATATAGCGATAAAAACCTATTTTTTGACGTGTTGCTGTCTTTCAATGTTTACGCTACTGTCCTCGTCTCAGCCGCATTAGCTAAAGGTGAATATCAATGTTTCTCTATTGGCGAGGTGTTGGCATTTATTTTTTTAAGGAGCAGTTTGTGAGTAATTATCTAAAAATTCGCGCTATTGGCCTGGCGTCGCTGATGGTGTCAGCGAGCTGTGTATCAACAGCGTTCGCTGAAGAGGAAGAATGGGATTTTTCAGTGGCTCCAATGTACCTGTGGGCCAAGAATATCGAGGGATTTGCTGCGATTGGCGGATCGGCTGCGCCGCTTGATCTCGATTTTAAAGACGACATTCTGGACAATCTTGACGGTGCCTTTGCCATACATTTAGAGGCGAAAAAAGGCGACCTGACGCTTTACGGTGAGTACAACTATGCCAAGCTGAATCCAACTACGACACTAACGGCAGGGCCTGTCGAGCTTCTGGGAGAAGTGAAATTTAGAGATACCATGTGGGAAGCTGGCGCGCTATGGACCTTTGCTAACTCAGGCTCTTCAACCTGGGAGCTGCTTGGCGCGGTTCGCTATGCCGATCAGGATATGGACGTAAAAATTACGAGCGAAATCGGCTCAAATATTACCCCACGGCCTTTGCGGAGTTCCGCTGGGGATGACTGGTGGCAGGGCGTAGCTGGTTTGCGTTATGTGTTGGCCGTGACTGACCGCTGGAGTTGGCGTTTCCGTGGCGATTACGGCTATGGAGATAGTGATAATTCTTCAGTGCACGCAATTGGGCTGCTCAACTATCAATTCCAAGGCTGGGGTTCTTTTTTCTTTGGATACCGCTATCTGCAAACAGATTTTGATAACGGGAAAAACGGCCTTGACGGATATGCCTTTGATGGCGACCAGCAGGGTCCAGTGCTGGGTTTGAATTTCCATCTCTAGTCAATCAGGGGGCATTGCCTGGCCTCCTTTTTACAGTTTCTTAAGATGCCACCTGATCTCGCTCATTTCGAATTTCTTCTTTTGTTACTGCAAACAAGTCAGTCAATATCCTGAAACTCTCGTTGGCTGAGAGTTTTTCCTCGATCAATGATTCAAAGGCCTCTCGTTCAATGTCGTAGAGAGCGCTTAACCGTTGCTCTGCTTCGAGATGGCTGCCGCCATCCCTTATCTCGAACACTCGCTTGTAAAAAATGTCTACGCGGTCTTTTTTCTTTTGATCTCTCCAGCGAGCAAAGGCCAGGAAAGTGGAGATCAGCAGAAACATAATATAAACCAACATATTGATGGTTTCGGCGTAGCGTTCTATGAAACTTGGGTCATCACGTTCCAGATAGCTGCGCGCTCCTGGGTGTAAGGGAAAATTTAGGTCGAGTGGATCAAAAGACTCGTTGATCCCCGAAAAAAGATGTGGCGCAATTGCCGTGAGTCGGGGCTTCTGCTCTAAAAATGTTTTGGTTAATTCGTAAATTGCAGATTCTGACACCTCTTTGCGTGTGACTAGCAAAGTGTCTACGGCAACGGTGAGCAGGGCTTCTTCGTTGCCTGGCGAGTCGTAGGTAAGTGCCGGAATCATGATGGGTTTCATTCCAGGCGCACTATAACCAATGCCTTCCTCATAGAATTTACGCCTGGGATTGAGTTGATCGTCCAGTGACATGAGCGAAAAGCCATCGCGCAACCAGCTGGTGTTGTTGGGATTAATCGGGCCAAAATAAATTATGAAGTCGGTGACTCCGTCCTCAAATGCCGAGCTGATTCTATACTGATCCTGGGTATAGCCTTCTCTATGCATAACCAGCTTCACAAAGGTTTCACCGGCAGAAGAGCGGTTGGCGATGTAGAAATTGGCGCCGCTTAGCGTTCTTCGAAGGTTTTCCGAAAAATAGGCATCGCGACCGGCCAAGTGGAGCACACTTTCAAACACGGGTAATATTGCGCGAATTCCCCGGGCAAAGGCGACATTGTTTTCAATCAGAGCAAGGTCGGCCTCATCGGCTAATAATGCTCCTAGCGGTCTTCTCTCCAGTGGCACTTCGGCCAGTTCAAAACGAATGGAAGATTGTTCCTCGATAACCAGCTGCAGGGCTTCTGGCTCAAACTGCCGGTAATCGGTGATCATCATTCGCAGGGTGGAGCCGGGGTAGCCGCAGGCCGTAACAACCAGGCTGATTGCCAGCAACAGTCCAGGGGGCCCCAGTAGGAAATTCTGTAGCCTTGGGTAGCGCGTACTTTTCATCGTTGAAGTATGGGTTCGTGCGTTACAGCATTTGAGTGTAGGTGAGTACAAACTGTGGCCCACGGATATCCAGACCGCCGACTGTATCGTCAAAATCCATTTCTGCCGCCATGTAGCGCACACTGAATCCAACATGCTGCCCGCTGTTGTATTGGTAGTCGATGCCCGTTCGCCCATAAAGCCCGAGTGCAAAGCTGGATGCCTTGTCGTCCTCGATAGCTATTTCATTCTTGCCTGAGGCACTCATGAGCTCTTCCTTCTCTACCCGGTGCTGCCCGTACATGATCATAGGACCCGCGGCTGCATAGAGCGACACGTTGGGGCCTATGTAGCCGCGAACGAATCCCCCAAGGTGTAACTCTCCCAGGAACAGCGAGTTATCTAACTCGAAGCGGATATTCGCGCCATCACCGCCTATGGTCCCTGATATCCGGGTGTCGCTGTTCTTCCAGCCAATGCTTCCGCCGGAATTAAATCCCCACTTAAAAAGGTCGCCTACGTGATAGGTGTACTCGGCTTCGATGCCGCCGCTGGGCAAGGAGGATGGAAAGCTCACGTCAACGTCTTCACCATTGATATCTTTCCAGTCGCCACTTTGGTCTTCAAGCATCAGGCTACCGAAAAAAGCTTGCACCAGCGGCGGAAATTCTTCCTGATTGGCGGTCTCTGCCTGGGCTTGCCCGGCAAGTGCCAGGATCATCAAATTGATAGTTAGTCGAAAATAGGGCATGTCATTCTGGCTCAATGTGTGTGATTAGCTGTTTGCCAGCATCCATTTGCGCAGGCGGTTAGAGTCGCCGTAGGGGGTCAGTTTGCCAAAGGAATTGAGCAGCACAATCGATACATCCTCTCCTTCGATATTTGCCTGCATGACCAGGCATCGGCCAGCCTCGTTAATATAACCGGTCTTACTAAGTTCGATATCCCAGCTGGCGTTCTTTAACAAGCGGTTGGTGTTGCCATAGGTCAGGTTGCCGCGGCCTTTATACGGATAAACGTCTTTTCTTCTGGTGGTTGTAGCCTCGGTAATCAGCGCATATTCCTCAGCCGCTGTTACCATCTTTGCCAGGTCTGCAGCAGTGGAAACATTTTCTTTCTTTAGCCCGGCTGGGTCTGCGAAGTGGGAGTTTGTCATGCCCAGTGCTCGCGCTTTACGATTCATGTGAGCCAGAAAGTTTTCCATGCCGCCGGGGTAAGTTCGGCCCAGTGCGGTAGCAGCACGGTTTTCCGAAGACATAAGCGCAAGCAGGATCATTTCCCTGCGAGATAGCGTTGCTCCATATTCCAGACGCGAGCCGGTAAGGCGGACAAGGTCCCGGTCTTCCTTGGTGATGGTCACCTTCTCGTCCAGTCCAATGCCTGAATCTAGCACCACCATTGCAGTCATCAATTTGGTGATCGAGGCGATTGGACGCACGGTATCCACATCCTTGCCGTAAATCAGGTTGCCGGACTCATCCAGCACGATCGCTGACGCCGACTTCAGATCTGGGTTTCCCGGAAGATCGGTGAATTTGGAAGTGCCCGCGATGACACTACTTGCCGCTACGGCGAAAGTCGCCGCGACAAAGAAAGTCTTTGCTATGCCCATGGTCTGTAGTCTCAGTTTTTATAGCCTTCATCGCCCCTGCGAGTCTGGCACTACTGTCTATTCTGCCTCAGCGGGGCAAGAATCGCCAGATTCAGCCAGGCTCTGATTCTGCTCCGGCCATGACTCGCAGCAGCCCACGGAATGCTCTGCTGGCAGTAGCGTCTCCCGCTAAAACGCGCGATACATCCGACGCGATGGGCATTTCAACATCGTACTCTTGGGCCAGGGCCATGACGGCTGGTGCGCTTTTAGCGCCCTCAGCGACCATGGTCATCTTTTCGATGATTTCTTCCATGTTGCGGCCTTTGCCTAATTCAATGCCCACATGGCGGTTGCGGCTTTGGGGGCTGGTACAGGTTGCGATCATATCGCCCATGCCAGCGAGCCCTGAAAATGTTTCGGGACGGCCCCCCATTGCCACACCAAGGCGAGTTACCTCTGCCAGGCCCCGGGTAATGAGTGCTGCCCTGGTGTTGTCCCCTGCGCCCTGTCCATCGCCCATGCCCACGGCAATTGCGATAATATTTTTTAGTACGCCCCCCAGCTCGCAGCCAACCACGTCAGTGTTAGTATAGACGCGAAACAAACCACTTTTGAATACGTTTTGCAGTTCCTGAACAATGATTTCATCTTCCATAGCGATGACGCCGGCAGCGGCCTGGCCAGCCATAATTTCCCTCGCCAGGTTAGGCCCGGTAAGCACACCCACCGGATGTCCGGGCAGGACTTCCTGAATGATTTCAGTCATTCGCATCCGGGTTTTAAGTTCCAGGCCCTTGGTCAGGCTGATGACCGGTACCCAGGCTCGGATATGCTGTTTCACATCTTGCAGCACCGCTCGGAAATTTTGCGAAGGAATACCCATTACCACCACGTCTGCATCGCGAATAGCTTCGCCTACATCACTGGTCGCGCGAAGGCGATCTGGCAGTTTGGCCCCGGGCAGGTACTTTTCGTTACTGTGTTTGGCGTTGATTTCGTTGACTGTATCCGGGTTACGTGCCCAAAGCGTGACGTCGGTATTACGCGCCACCAGTGAGGCAACCGTTGTGCCCCAGGAGCCGCCGCCTAAAACCGCTATATTCAATGTCTTCATTACTTTCCCTATGGGCTGGAGCTGCGGTTGGCTACTCCAACCGCCCTTATTAAGTCGATTCGCCGCAACAATTCCCGCAGTTCGCGCGCCAGTTCCAGTCGCTCCTCTTTGAGTGATTCCTTGCCGCCCTCTGTCAGATTTCTGCTCTTTAGCATCTGATAGCCGTTCTTGAAAAGCAGCTTGCCAATGGAAGACTCGCTCGAAATTCGCCGCTGTAAATAGGCCTGACGCCCATAGGTAAGAGCCTCGCTGATGCAGTCAGCTTGTTCCAGGGACTCATTGGCCTCTTTTCGCGCCAGCATTGAAGCGACCACCGAATAGGCCTCGGTATAAGTGAGCAAGGTCACGTGGGCGACCAGCGGTGACATTTTTTGTAGCATCGTTCCGAAGCCAGCTGCTCCCTGGCCCAACAGTTCCTCCCAATCGCTACTGTAGCGAGCCATTTCCTGGCGAATTTGCTGGTGAAATTCTTCAGTCGGCGCGTAGAAAAACTCAAACTTGAAGAGGTCGCGTATGTCGTCGACTTCTTTCCAGAAAACTTCCAACGCGCAGTCTTCGGCCTGTTCGCTGGCCTTGAGTAATGCCAGCTCGATGATCGCTTTATTGACGAAAAAGTGGATAACGGTATTGCGGTAATAGCTGGCGACTGGGTGCTGTTCCAGGCTAATGCCATAAACGACTTCGGGTCCTTCATCATATCGAGTAACGATGTTTTCATCGATCATGATTCCTAGAAGGCCTTCCATCTGATCGGCGAAGGCCCGGTTGAAATCGTGGGAAATTCGTAGGTTTCGACTCTCGGACCACGCTAGAAGAGACCGCAAGTCCTCAATAACCTCATCTTCAGTCAAGGCCTTGGGTGCGGCGCCAAGCAAGCTCATAGTGACCAGAGAGGGGAAGGTGATCGGCGTTACTTCGTTGGCCTCAACGGCCACTTCAAAAGCAATTTTTGAAAGTGCTAGTTTGTCATCAGGCTCTGGTGCTTTAGGTAGCACTACAGGTTCACCGATATCCATGTAGACCTTGCCCATGGGACGCGCCAAACTGCGAACGTAACCAATGAACCACTTCAGTGACTCAGCGCCTTTACCGCGGCCAGTTTGTTCGGTGGCGTACTCTTCTACATCGCGAATAATGTCGTAACTGATGGATATTGGAATGATGTGAATATTTTCAGCGTTTGTTGTGTGGCAGGCTTCCAGTACGTATTTAAGCAGGCCGTAACGTGGAGGCATTAACTTACCCATACGAGAGCGGGTGCCCTCGAACGCCCAGTTCATTGGAAATCGCTTTTCCATGAGGTAGCCGATGTAATAGCGCAGCGTGAGTTTGTACAGTTCGTTGTCCTGGAAACTGCGCTTTATGAAAATTGCTCCCGCTCGATGGAGCAGGTGGCCCAAGCCAGGAAAGTTGAGGTTTGCACCGCCAAACATATGCGGCATCGGAAAATCGTTGTCGTACATGACCTTCGGTACGACCATGCCATCCAGATAGGTTTTGTGAGTCCACAACAAAATTGATGGGTTGCTTCTAACAACCTGGCGCATTTTTTCCACCGCAGCCTTGTTATAAACAATATCTTCTTCATAACCAAGGCCCAGACAAAAGGTATTGAAGCGTGCATAGATATCTAGCCAGAAAGATGAGGGAGTGGATACCATCTCCTTCATGTAGGTGGCAGCCTCCTTCATCAGCGCTTCTTTAGTCTTCCCCTGTGCTTCAGCCAGTTTTTGGACTTCCTTGTTGTAGTCACTGTTTGCCATGATGGCCGCAGAAACGTGGCGTGGCACCTTGTAACGACCGCCTTTTACGTGACGTTCGCTAATGTCCAGTACTACCGCTGCCTGGCGGGCAACAAAGTTAGCGAAGTCTTCCTGGGCGGAGTCATCGGTGACGGTGTTAGTGGCTTCAAATCGCTGACGAAGGTTGGCCATGGTGTCGGGCTGTCCGGCGATAACATGCACTCTGTCGGGGTGCTCTTCGAGAACCTTTTTGCCACGTCGATTGGAGGGCCTTCGCGGGTCGCCCAGTATCAGGTGGCGCAGGCGGCCCAGGCTAGTAGTGCCGTTACCTCCGGGCGTCCACACCACCCGTAAAGGCGCAATCAAAGTGTCTGCCGGCAACGCCAATGACATGACCAATTGTCCACTGTCGAAGCCAGTGCGCTCGTCCTTCAAATCGATGCAGACCTGGGGTGCTTCGAAGGACTTATTGTCCTGGTCGCCGAAGTGCTGAATCCAACCGCGTAATATCGACTCCTCTGTGTCGTTGCGCACGTCCAGAATAAACAGCACCTGCTGCGAGCCACGTTGTGGCCAAGGATTTTTTGTATTGTAAATGTCTTCCAGGTTCAAACTGATTCCTTAGGCGTAGATCATTTAGCAGACTTTGGTTTTGCTTTAGGACGAACTTTTGATTTTGCTGCCGCTTTCTTTTTCACAGCGGGCGCTTTGCCAGTTGCCTTAGTCACTTTGGCGGCTACTTTTTTTCGCGGGGCTGCTTTCTTCTTGGCGGGTGTTTTTTTGCGTACCGGCTTCCGTTTTGTGCCTGTGGTCACCACTTGTTCAGGTTGTCCAAGGCTGCGGGCGAACATGTTTCTGACCTCGGTCACATGCTGGTCAATAGTGTCAGCCGACCAATCATGGGTGTCTACTGCCGGCAGGATTTCTACATCGACGGTTGCCGACCGGAACACAAAGTCCCCCTTGGGCGCGACGTCGCCTGCATTGCGAATAACGATGGGCACTATGGGCACGCCCGCCTGCATGGCAATGTGAAATGCGCCTTTTTTGAAGGGTGCCAAGGTAGGGGAAACAGTTCGAGTTCCCTCCGGCGCCAAAACCACCGATTTGCCTTCATCGCGCAGGGTGTCGATGAGGGGTGCTATCGAGTCAATGGCATTTTTGGAATTAGCCCGATCTATAAATACAACTCCGCCGAACTCCATCACTTTGCCAATGAGAGGCTGTTCTCTTTTAATTTCTTTTTTACCAATACCTGCAATGTCGCGTCGCAATAGCTTGGCGATAAT
The DNA here is from genome assembly GCA_000156295.1 of marine gamma proteobacterium HTCC2148. GTDB lineage: Bacteria > Pseudomonadota > Gammaproteobacteria > Pseudomonadales > Halieaceae > Halioglobus > Halioglobus marinus. The sequence goes on along the minus strand of DS999229.1, from coordinate 73,159 downwards.
AACCACGTCAGCCTTGCTCTGATGGTTAAAAACAAATACGCAAGGTCTGTGTGACCACAGATTTTCCTCGCCTTTTACGCTTAACTCCAGGCCGATTAAGGCGCTGGCGGTATCGGCAAACAGGGAGAAAGAAAAGTTCACAGAGTCTCGCTTGGAACCAGTAAGAGCATAGATAGGCAGTCCGGCAATGAAGCTGGTCACCAGGCTACTAGTGGCTGCGATTGATCGCACGAATTGACCCAGGCTTGGGCGTCCGCGACTACCAAAGCTGGCAATCGGCCATTTATTCTTGCGCGCCAGGCGCTCCAGTTTTTCGCTGGGATTGAGGGCGCGAGGTTTGCCTACCCGTTCTAAAAGAAGTTGGTCGTCGGTACTGTCCGAATAGAAGAAGCTTTGATCCAGGTCGCCGTTGACTTCGGCGGCAAGGGCCTCGGCTGCATCGACCTTGCCCTGGCCAAAACAGGTTGGCCGCACAACTGCGCCAGTGAACTTGCCGTTAGCAACCTCCAGATGGGTGCACAAGACATGCTCAATCCCCAGATCTTCGGCGGCGGGAGCCACCTGATAAGGAGTAGCAGAGGAAATGATAGCGACCGTGTGCCCTTTGGACAGATGGGCATTCACTAACGCGCGGGACTCCGGATAAATACGTCGGGCTATCTGTCGTGTATATAACTGTTCTCCCACCTCATAGTAAGTCTCCTCCTCGATGCCGCGCATGAATTGGGCGTTGACCGCCATCATGCCTGAGAAGCCAAGGTTGCCCATGCCAAAGTTGGTCATGGCACCCATAATTTCAAGGAACTCGCGTGGTGACACGTCCCCTCTGCGGAACTGTTCGCGAATAAAAACGGTAGCGGAGTAACCGGCGATAATTGTGCCGTCGAAGTCGAACACTGCGGTAATTTCTGGGCCACTGGGTGACTCATCAATATCCCGCAGCAATTGTTGAATGCTGGTCATGAGGATTCCTTAGATAGTCCGGCAAGTTTAGCGCATTGTTATTGGAAACGTTGGATTATCAAGGCCGAGGCATAAAAAAAGCGCCGCTGAAAGACAACTCTCAGCTGCGCTTGGGGGTATTGCGTTTAATGCCGCCGAAGCTGCATTCGTTCCGGCCCGCTACCGGATAACGTTCCTATGGCTGTGGCCATCTCTGACAAATGTCCACGCGCATCCCCTACGATTGCAGGAAACGTTCCATAATCAGGATTCACCCCATGCGTGAACCATCATCTGTGGCCTGCTTCTTGAGTATAAGCAGGTCATTTGGCAGGGCAAGAAATTCCGTTATGATATTTTTTTATTTCTATTGATAACCGTGGGTTATTTCACTCAATGCACAAGCCTGGAGCAGGCTCCCATGAGCGTGGCTTTATTTAGCTTTGCTAAACAGCAATGTCATACGATCCGATTCGCCGATCGCTTGCATCGCCGCGCGCTTTTCGGCGTCATCTTTGCTGCCACTCAAGGAGGGGGGCAGGCGCCAAACGATGTCGTTGGCGGCAGGCTTGTCTTTGGGGTTAGCGTTGATTTCGCTCTCGGCCACCAGCTTGAAGCCCGCTGCTTCAAAAGCAGCCAGGACCGTGGATTGCTTCAGGTAGCCGCGGCTGCCGTCGGCGCCTTCTTCCGCAGCTGACTCAGGTAGGCGATGCTGAACAACGCCCACGAGCCCGTCGTTTTTCAGCATCCCGCGAATATTTGCCAGAGCCTGGCTGAGGCTTCCGGCGCTAGCTTCAAAGCGGTTTAGGTTGTGAAGCGCTCGTATCATCAACACTCGATCTACGCTGCCAAAGGCATTTGGCGGCAGGGTGTTGAACGTATATCCCGCAGCCTTAATGTCGTTGTCGGTGAAACCGGCAACGAGACCAGGAAATTTGCCCGTTGCAGCGGCGCGCGCCTTGCGCCAGTCGTCAGTTCGGTCGGGAAAAAGAGACCAGAGACGTTTCGAGTAGTTCAAGCCATAAAGTGTGGCATCGCCGCCAAGGTAGTTCGCCAATATATTGCTGTACCAGCCACCCCCGGGTAGACCTTCTGCAACAGTCATACCGGGCTCAACTTGGAAGAAGGTCAGAGTTTCAACGGGATGACGGGCTGTATCACGGGCGCGGTCTTTCTCGCTGCGCGCTTCAACTGCCTGGACCAGTGCAGGATTGGGGTCGGCCAGCGCCGGATTGAGAGTGCCAACCATTGCCAGACCGGCGATGGCGAGAGTGGGGATAAGCCTTCGCATATTGATTTCCTTTTTGTAGGTAATACGATGTTGAGTTAGATTTCGCCGCGTTCACGTAGCGCTTGACGTAGGGCTGTGGAGCTGTGTGTTTTCTCGTCGCCGACAAATTCGATACGCCCGCCTCCGGCTTCTACCGCAAAGCGCTCAGGCATTTTATCCAGTGTGTAGTCTGTGCCTTTTGCCTGAATGTGTGGCCGATACAATTCGATTAGCGGAATGGGTACCGAGGCGTTTAGAGGTACCACGTAGTCGACTGCTTCCAGGGCCGCAATAATTTCCATGCGTTCTTCGCAGGGGTTGATGGAGGGCTCCCGGTTCTCATTGGTGGCAATAGACGCCTCCGTATTGACTGCTATGACCAACACCTCTCCAAGTGACTTGGCGGCCTCCAGGTAGCGTACGTGCCCGACATGTAACAGGTCGAAGCAACCATTGCCAAAAACGATGGTGTCTCCTTTTTCCCGTCGCGCCTCTAGTATGGGGGTCAGGTCGTGAGGATTAGCGTAAATTTTTTGGAAGCTATCCATGAAAGAATGGGGCGGAGTCCTGTTGCGGCAGCCTGCGCAGTGTAGCGGGGAATGGCCTTGGAATATATACTTCCGGGCACTGTCTCCCAGGAAAGTCCAGCTGTTATGCATACACTTGAGTTCAAAGAAGAGCCAGGTCGCGTGCTTCTGGTATTGCCGACCTGGGTGGGTGATGTGGTGATGGCCACTCCTTTTGTTCGAGCGTTGTTCATGCGGTTTCCCGATGCTGAAATCACTTTGCTGATGAACCATCACCTGTATCCGTTGCTTGAGGGCAGTCCCTGGGTGCAGCACTGTGAATTCTGGGCGCCGAGGAAAAAAACAGCGGAAGCAAAACAGCAGCAACGGGAATTGCTGAATCGACTGAAGGCACGGCGGTTCGACCTCGCGGTAATGTTGCCCAATTCTCTGCGCAGCGCCTGGCTGTGCTTTAGAGCTGGGGCCAAGCGGCGTGTGGGGTTCAGTCGCGACGGTAGGGGCTTGTTACTCACGGACAAGGTCGAGGTGCCCAATCGTGTGGCAGGCGGTTACCAGCCATTGCCTTTGTGTGACTATTTCGCTGTGCTGGGTGATGCTCTGGGTATGGAGCATCCGGGTGATCGGCTGGCTCTTTTCCTAACTGACCAGGCTAATGATGCGGTCCAATCCAGGCTGTTGAAAGACGGTGTTTTGCCAGAGCAACCCCTGGTCGTGCTATGCCCCGGTGCTAACTTCGGTGCCTCCAAGTGCTGGGATCCCAAGCGCTTTGCTGCGGTAGCGGATCGACTGGTAAACCGACACAATGCTGCGATTGCAATTAGTCCTGGCCCCGGGGAAGAGCCTTTGGCAGAGGCTATTCGTGACAACATGGACGCACCGAGTTTTTTGCTTACCCAGCCTTGTTTGACTCTGGGTGAACTCAAATCGCTGATTGTTCGAGCCGATTTGCTGCTGGGAAATGACACTGGCCCGCGGCATTTTGGCAGGGCGCTCGATACGCCTAGGGTTACGGTTTTCGGACCCACAGAGCAGAGGTGGACGGAGACGTCCCATGGCGACGAGACTATCGTGAACGTGGACGTGCCCTGTGGTCCATGCCACAAGAAAGTGTGTCCATTGGACGAGCAGGTTTGTATGACGCAGGTGACCGTTGAGATGGTTTCCGAGGCGTGCGAAGAACAACTGTCTGCAAGCTGCTAGGATTGGCGCGGCCTAAATCGCCAGGTGGACCGAGTAGGGCGCGACAGTCAGTGGCCTGAAAAATTGCGCCGGTTACGTTACAAAAAGTAGTCGGGTTCCGCGGCTTCATCCCAACTTAATTTGCCCAGCTCTTCCGGATTGGCGATCAGCTTTTCAATCCACCAATTTACATCGTTATAAAGACAGGTGACCTTTTCGCAGGCAACGGTGGCATTAAAGCTTTTCACCAGATCTGCGGTGACACCGCGAGTTGCATCGTAGGCCTCAACGCCAGCGTTAGCGTTTTTATCGCCTAGGCGACCATGGTCCTGGTTGCGGTAAACCGGACAGTTGTAGAGGCCCAGCGGGGATAATACCTGACGAAAAAACTGCATGTGGCACTGCTGGGGCTGTTTGGCCAGCGACTGTGTCTGGCGTTTTAGCATGGCTTTGAGTCCGGTGGATTGATGCACCCGAAAAGTATCGTCGGCCAGGGTGTTGGCTTCTTCCACCTGCGCCTGGATTCTGTTGATGATGTCTTCCAGTCCCGCGTTGGCCTTGATATCAATCACCTCGGCGTTGTTCACCTCGTCTCGGGTGAGGAAAGGTTTGAAACTGATGTAATCAAAGCGGTTGTCTTTGGCCAACTTGGTTGCCTGGGCAATTTCGTGCAGGTTTTCAACGATAGCTGAGTCATTTATTTCGGCACCGCGCCAGGTAACGATGTAGGAGAAGCCGACGGTAACATCAGGGTTCGCATCTTTGATTAATGGAACCTTGGCGCAAATGCCTTCAAGGTCGAAATCTTTACGCGGGTTGTGCATTGGCTGGAAGGTCGCGTCTGTGCCTGAGTCCAGTGACAGACGAACCCAATCAGCCTTGTCCATGCAGTCGGCGACCTTGGCGATTTTATCGTTGCCAGTACCGTTGGAAACAATGGCAATTTGTAGTTTCAGGTCCTTCATGAAGCGAATCGTTTCTTCAAACTTAGGGTAAAGGGTTGGTTCGCCGCCGCCAATAACGATGACTGACTTCATGCCGCGCTCGGCCATGACCTTTATCGATTCCAATAATTTCTCGTGATCAAAGCGTATGCCAGTGTTCAGGATGTCCAGGTCCACGCAGTGGTCGCAGGCGTAGTTGCAGGCTGTGGTCAGGTCCAGGTTGATGGAAATGGGTGCGAAATCAGGCACTTTACTGGGATCGAGGTCAATTGCGTCAGCATCGGTGGCATTGCGCATGGCAATTTGCCAGCGCACGTAGTGTTCCAGGGCTTCTTTGGCGCCGGGCTGAACTAATTTGGTGGCAAAATCGTGGATACTGGCCAGTTCCAGCTGGTCTTCCGGCTCCTGTACAGGAGCGTCTACGTCGGTCAAGGGGATGTTGTTGTTCAAAAGGATACCTCGTGGCGCAATCTGCCAAAGCTAGAGTCAACAAGCGGCAATTCTACGGGGACTGGCTCGCCAGTGCTAGCGCCAGGCTGCAGCCAGTTGTAACAGGTTACGGTGGGCGCTGCGTAGCAGTTTGCCTTTTGTGACTGCGCCAGCGTCCAACGCTGACAGAAATTGTGCTGTCACCTGGTGCATTGGGTCGATCACGGGGACTCGTTCGCCATTCCCGATTAGCTCCTGGCTATACTGAGGTAGCCTGACGCTTCGGTCGGCGCGTAAGTCGTTGACTTCATACCAGGCAGGGCGGGGTCTCTCGTTGCAGGTTTCCAGTAACAGCTGCGCCGATAATGATCCGCCGCCGTGTTTGTATGTGCAGGTCAGCGTAAGCTTGGTATTGTCAGCATCCCTTTCCGCTGTGCAGGCAAGGCAATCCCCTGGCCCCGCGAGGGCTTGTAGCATGCTGATAAAGTGGGGCGCAGCGTCCGCAATCATATCCTCACCGATTGAAATGGGGCTAAGCCTCATTCTGAAGGTGTCGATAGATTCCGGGATGCTTGAATGCAACGCGCTGAATGCAGAAAGTGTGGCGGGCCATTGGCCGACCAGGTCGAGTAACAGTCCGCGGTTCTCATACTCGGCTATCAGTGAATCAACTTCCTCTATCGATGCCGGCCATGCCAGAGGTTTTTCTACCAGGCAGTGGCAGTTTGCCTCCGCGACTTCTCGCAGCTGGTCCGCATGAAAGCGCCAGGGAGAGCAGATAGCGACTGCATCAGGCTGTATTGCCGAAAGCGCAGCGGACAAGCTGCTATGACCCACGGTCTCGATGCCCCAGTCGTGTTTAAGACCGTTTAGCGCAGCATTGATGCTCGCCTCGCTGGTGCCGACGATGCCGCCAATTCTGGCACCGGCAGCGCTGAGCCCTGCGGCGATGAATGGACCGGTGCCTTGGCGCGCTGAGCGTGCACCCACGATAACCACTTTGGGAGAGCTGCTGACGGTCAACGATGAATTCCTGTGATATGCACGGCCTGGACATTGTAGCTCAGTTGACCAAAGTCGCCTGGTTTGCAAACTGTGGCGGGTTGGGTTGACCCCGTCTGTTTTTTTTCGATTTCGGTATTTTAATGCATGTTTCTTTATTTATGGCCATTTCGGCCCGATACTGCGTTCTCGGACTAGTGGGGAAACCGGCGCGCATGGAGGCAAAGGGAGGTTTAATGACAATTCAACAGGGCTGGATTTTTACTGCCTTGTTTTTGCTTGCCCTATTACCGCGCCTTTACTCGGCTCAGACCATTGGCTGGGATTGGGACCATCCGGGTAGCTTCACCTTGATTAATTTTGATGAAGGCGGATCTTGTCGGGCAGCAATGAATGGGTTCTCCTACTCTACTTTTGTCGGTCGGCAGACTATAGCTATTGCGTCCGTTCTTGGGCGCGCTCCCGACCCTGGCATTAGTGGTGGCTTGGAGCTTCTGCTGAAAATTACGCCTGAATCTGCAATGGTCTATCGACAGGTCCTGGCCGGCGATATTAAGGAGCTACGTGTCTGCAACTAGGCGTAAATTGGTCGAAACAGGGTTTCGTTTCGCCCTGGTCGGTGTGATTACCGGCCTGGTTCACTATGGTCTGGTTTACCTGGGCGTCAGTTGGCTTGGCTGGGATAGTTTGGTTGCCAGCAGTGTTGGCTTTGTGGTGGCAGTCAGTTGCAATTATTTAATGCATTATGGTTGGACCTTTGCCGTCGATGCTCACGAGGTACCACCACCTCACGGGGCAACCTTACGGCGTTACCTGACAATGGTTGCATGTGGTTTCGTTATCAATGGGCTTGTCATGTACCTGAGCGTTCAAGTTTTGGGCTGTCATTATCTCGTTGCGCAGGTCTTTGCTTCGGTTGCGGTGGTGTTGTGGAACTACTTTGTTGCGAATTTTTGGGTGTTCAAAAGGTAATGGGATTGCCTCAGTTACTTCCCGACCAGAATGCTGCGTTAGTTGGCAATCATGCCGAGGCTAGAAACTCCTCGGCGATCCTCGCACCCAACTCACCGGTTAGTTGGGCGCTGTTGCCCAGGCTAAGCTCAATTTGCCTTGCCTGCAGGCAGTATCGAAATAAGGGGTAATCGCGATCAACACCTGCGCCGCCGTGGCAGTGCTGGGAAGCCTGACTGACCCGGTGCGCAGTGTCGCCACACCAGATTTTAGCAATCAGCACCGCTTCTTCTGCCGGACGTCCCTGGTCGATTAACGAGGCTGCTTGCTGGGTAACGAGACGCAGGCATTCTACGTCGATATAACAGTCTGCCGCGCGATGACTGACTGCCTGGAAGGTTGCTACCGGTCGACCAAACTGTTCCCGCTCCGTAGTATAGGATCCGGTCATGCGCATCATCTTGTCGCTGATACCAACGGTCATGGCGCACAACGCAGTGCGAGTGGCTTGCTGGGCCCATTGCATTGCTTCCAGGGCCTTGCCGCCTCTGGCGACAATGTCTTCATCGGGAACCTGAACGCCGTCTAATACCAATTCGTGGAGAATCTCTCCACTGGTTACCGTCTGAGGCCTGAGTGTGATTCCGGCGGCGTGCGGATCGACAAGCACAACGATTAATTCTTCTCCTGTCTGTGCCGAAAGCAGGATCCGCTTGGCCGAAGCCGCATGGCTAACACAGATCTTGGTGCCGCTGATGGAGCACCCTCCTTCCACTAGTTGCGCCCGGGCGCTGGGAGCGGCAGGATTGTCGTTGCCGTATTCTTCCAGTGCAGCGGTGACGAGGTGGGCACCGCTGACGATACCGCTGAGCAGTTGCTCTTTTTGTTTGTCAGTGGCGAAGCGTCGCAAAGTGCCTGCGGCACTCACCAGCACCGGGACTGCGGGCACCGGCGCTGCTGTACGGCCGACCTCTTCGCATAATGAGCTGAGCGCATAAAACCCGAGATCAATGCCGCCATGACTCTCTTCAATATCAAGCCCCAGCAGGCCAGCCTCTGCCAGTGCCTGCCAGAGGTTGGCGTCAAAACGCTGCTCTTGCTGCTCCGTCGCCTTGAGTTGATCTACGGCAGTAAAGTCGGTAAAAATCTGCTGCGCGAGTTGTTGAACGCTGGTTAGTTCTTCTGATAATGTGAAATCCACTGCTATTTCCTCTTAGCGTGTGCGGGGCATCCACAGCCCCGCCATGGCAATAATGTCGCGCTGCACCTCGTTAGTGCCGCCGCCAAAGGTGAGAATAGAGCCTACGCGCCAGCGAAACTCGATTTTTCCTTTTAAAACTGCGCCCGGGGAGTCGGCACCAATGCTGCCTGCCGTGCCCATGACTTCTAATAGCAGACGATAAAGCTCAACAAAAAATTCGCTTCCGTATACTTTTGCTGTGGACGCATCGGCCATATCCAATGGCCCCTGGTCCATGGACCAGGCCTGTTTCCAGCACATGATTTTGAGTGCTTCCAGGCCGGTTTTTACCTTGGCGAGGTTTTGTTGCACCCAGGGCTGTTCGATCACTTTGCCTTCGGGATTGGCATTGGCCTGCGCTGCCCATTGGGCGGCGCCTTGATAGAGCGAGTCCACCTGGCCGTGGGTGAAAAGTGATAAGCGCTCCACATTCAGTTGACTGGTTATCAGCTTCCAGCCACCGTTGACGTCACCCACCCTGTATTTGTCAGGGATGCGAACGTTCTCATAAAAAGTCGCGTTGGTGCGAACTCCCAGGGTACTCACAGCGGTGCATGAAAACCCTTCGCTGCTGGTTGGCACCAGGAACATGGTGAGTCCCTTGTGTTTTTTGTCTGCATCAGGATCAGTGCGGGCAGCCAACCACACATAATCTGCATAGTGGGCGTTGCTGGTCCACATCTTTTGGCCGTTGATGATCCAGTCGTCGCCGTCGCGTTCCGCTTTGGTTCTAAGGCTAGCCAGGTCAGTGCCCGCGTTAGGTTCTGAGTAGCCGATAGCGATGGTAACTTCGCCGCGTTTAACGCCGCCGACGACCTCCTGCTGGACTTCTTCGATGGCATTGGCGGCGATAACAGGAGCGACCGCTTCGGTAGTCAGAAACGGATAGGCAAAGCCGGACCGAATCACCTCATCGGTGAAAATATATTGCTCTACATGCGAAAGTTCCTTGCCTCCCAGCGCTTTCGACCAGCTTAGGCCGATCCAGCCGTCAGCACCCATTCGAGCATACTGCTTGCGAAACTCCGGGCCACCACCTTCCTTGAGGTCATCGACTTTCATTTCCTCGATAAGTTCAGGAGTCATGATGGTCTTCATGTACTCACGCACTTGTTGCTGCAGCGCCTTTTGTTCTGTCGTCAATTCAATGTTCATATTTCGGGTTCCTTACCTCGGTCATGTCATTCCTCAGCGAAGGGAATTCAGTTCCTTTTTGTCTCAGGAGGCTTCTACGTTTAGTCGTTCTATCATGTCCATGGCCTGTGTGGCATAACCGCCACCAAACAAGTTGAAGTGATTGAGAACGTGATACAGGTTGTAGAGCACTTTACGCGTTGTGTACCCGGGATCAATGTCCCATGTGCCACGGTAGGACTGGTAAAAACGATCATCAAAACCCCCAAATAGCTCGGTCATGGCCAAATCGGCCTCGCGGTCACCGTAGTAGATAGCGGGATCAAAAATAACCGGTTCCCCTCCTAAGCAGGCGCTCCAGTTGCCTGCCCACAGGTCGCCGTGAAGCAGGGCAGGTAAGGGTTTATAGTTGCTAAAGAGTTTATGTGTCTGTTGCATGAGCCGGTGCCCCGCATCGACGAGGCCTGAGCTGGCGCCGTTATTTTTCGCCAGTTCCAGCTGGAATCCGAGCCGTTGTTGAGTGTAGAAATCCACCCAGTTCCCTGTCCAGTTGTTGACCTGCTTTGTAGTGCCGATGAAGTTGCTTTGATCCCAGCCAAATTGGCGGGCAGAGTTTCGATGAAGATTGGCCAGTCCTGCACCCAACGCAGTACTCGTGCTTGGAGCAGGTTGTGCGAGCTCAAGGTACTCCAGAGCCAACCAACTGAACTTGCTGTCTTCGCCCAGTGCGATGGGGGTAGGCGCGCGCAAACAGTGGCAGCCAATGAGTACGTTAAGCGCTTTGGCTTCAGCAGCGAACATGTCCTTGTGATGCGAGGAATTTTGTTTGAGAAAATAACGCTGGTCATCCCCTGCCAGCAGAAAGCTGTTGTTAATACAGCCACCACCTACAGACTGGGCTTTCGCAATCTTAAATTGTCGCCCCGTCGCCTTCGATATGCTGCGTTCTACTGGTTCCCAGTCCACTTGGTTGCTGATCTCCGGTCGACTAATTAGGGTGTTGAGCAATTGTTGGACTGGCCTTATAATGCCCGCCCTCTTTAGGACTATAGCTCAGTTGGTTAGAGCGCTACCTTGACATGGTAGAGGTCCCCAGTTCGAATCTGGGTAGTCCTACCAAACAAACAAGCCCTCGCAATTGCGGGGGCTTTTTTTTTGGAGAGACTAGCTTACCCGGCATAGCTGTCATTCAGTAAGGTTGACGCCGCCAACGGGATGACCATAGGCGCCTTTAGTGGTCATTGGTACCACAATCGATAATGATCAGGCGCAGGGTGCCTTGATTGGCAATAATACAATTGCAAGCGTGTTTGATATCATCAGCAAACCGGCCCGCCGAAGTGAAGTTTTGATGCTTAAAGTGAGATTATAATCGCCTTTATTTTGTCGTAATAAGGAGTATGTATGAGTTTAAGCGAATCTCAAACGTTCACCGTTACAGTGCTTTACGCAGCTTCGTTGTTGCCAGCATTGGTTATTTTTGCGCTCTTTTTGTTGGGAAAGTTTCCTCGCTGGCTAATGGCCACGTATGTCGGTTCTTTCATTTTGTGTGCCATTGGATGGGAGCTTTGGATTAGCTACGGCCTGGTCGATGGCCTGGATGTTGCCAGCCGACGACCCCAGGCGATGAATGAGGTCATCCCCATGCACATCAACTGGGTACTGAATTCCCTGGGTGACGCCGCAGCGGTCGGGTTGACCGGTGTTTTTCTAGTCTGGCTTGCCTATGGCAGAACAAACAGCGCCTTTAAGGCCTGGCGATGGGGCGCGTTCGCAATACTGTCCGCCTGGTTTATTGCCCAGAATCTGTTTGTAGAGATGTATGTGTACCAGCAGCAGTTGGCAGAGGGTTTTCGCCTTTCATGGGCACCATTAATGCCAACCGGTCCCTGGTATAACCCCACGTTACTAAACTTTGATGGCAGGTCGGTGCAGTTACAGACGCAACTGCCCTGGGTGTTGATGACACCGATTTATTACTATCTGCTTTTAAGGTGTTATAAAAAGTGGGGCGTTCAGACCAGAGATGGCGTTTAAATCTGGCTTGAAGTGTTCTTCGCGAACCTGTTCAGTTCGGTTTGAAGCCACGCATCTCGGGCTGATCGATTCATTGTTGTACGTTAAACGGAGTTAACCATGAAAATTACTATCACGCTCACCATCACTTTGCTGGTTTCTTGTCTTGCGGCACAGGTTTCTTCTGCTCCAAATCAGGACGCTGCAAATATCATTCAGGAGCTTGGCCTGCGCGAAGCGAGCAAGCCCCTCAGTAGGCAGCCTGGTTGGGCACCCTCGAAGATCCTGGTTAGCGCGCCTCCTTTTTTGACGTCTATTACCCCAGGATATTTGCAGCAATTGAGAGGGGCCGCCGGCACTGCCGAGTTGGTTATTGATGACTCTGGAGCTTTTGTACCCGATCCGGCATTGCTTCAAGGTGTGGATGCGGTGATTGGTCTTTGCGATCCGGCGACGATGACCGCAGGGGCTGACCTGATCTGGGTACACAATTATTTTGTCGGCATGGATCGCTGTGCGAGCTTAACGTCAGAGCAAGTTTCCGGCCGAACGTTCACTAATGGCAAGCGTCTTTCCGGTCCGGCAATTGCGGAGCACAGTATCGCGATGATGTTATCGCTTGCCCGCGGGCTGCCGGCTTATTACCGGGCCCAGATGGACTCGAAATGGGACAATAATCTGAGGCAGCAGGTGCGCTTTGGAGAGCTAAAAGATAAAACCCTGCTAGTAGTCGGTCTGGGAGGAATCGGCACAGAAGTGGCATGGCGCGCCCACGGCCTGGGTATGAAAGTCACGGCCATTCGAAACTCCTCCCGCTCTGGGCCTGACTATGTCAGTTACGTGGGTTTGTCTGACGAGTTGATGGTATTGGCCGCCGACGCGGATGTTGTTGTAAACGCACTGCCGCTGACATCTAAAACTGCAGGGCTGTTTAATGAAACATTCTTTGCAAAGGTGAAGAAGGGGTCTTTGTTTATTAGCGTTGGCCGAGGCAAGAGCACCGATACCGACGCTCTTATCGTTGCACTGGAGTCTGGCCGGGTTTACGGCGCGGGGCTTGATGTGACTGACCCGGAGCCTCTGCCCGCCGAGAGCCCTCTGTGGCTGATGGACAACGTCATCATCACTCCCCATTCTTCGACAGCCGGCAGCGACAGTTTCAGGCGGGGAGCTATCATTGCAGTGGAAAACCTGCGCCGTTATGTAGCCGGAGAACCCATGCTTAACGTGGTGAACATGGATGCGGGTTACTAGCCATCAGCTTTCAGGACCTGGCCAGTCTTCACGGTATGTCCATTGGCAAACTTCTTTTCTAAAGACTTTTTTTTCGGTCCCACTTCCTCGAGGGTTGATGAGTCGTAGCTGCTATCCAATGGCCACTGCAGCGTCAGTTGAGATGTGTTTACCCCGGGTCATTGAAACTGGGAGAGCGTCCTTCGAACTTTGCCGAGACTGCTTCCACCTGGTTTGATGAACCTAATATTCTCTGGCTGGCTGCTGCTTCCTGTTGCAGTCCGTCTGCAACGCTCACCAGAGCAGATTGATTCAGCACCTGTTTAACCGCTCGAACCGCGTCTGGATTGCGGTTGGCGATTTGCTCGGCCAGAGCCAGTGCATCCTCCACCGGCGTAGTCGTGATTTCGGTAGCCAGTCCATACGCGAGAGCCTGCTCACCACTGAAGCGGCGACCAGTCATTGCCAGCTCCTTGGCTCTGTCCAACGAGGTAAGACGCCGTAGAGATTGAGTGGCGGACATGTCCGGTAGCAGGCCCCAGGTGATTTCTACCAGGCCAAGTGATGCTTGCGGATGTACCAACCGAATGTCGGCGCCAAGGGCAAGATTCAGGCCGCCACCCAGCGATACGCCCTGAATGGCCGCGATAACGGGCACAGGCACTTCCTGCCATAGCCAGCCTAGTTGCTGCGCGCGGTTCGCGCCGGCTGGGCTCAGATCCGCCATTGCCGCAGTAACATCCTCGCGCTCGGAATTGAGTTCACCGCTGGCCATCTCTGCGAATGAGTTCATATCAATGCCTGCGCAGAAACTTTTGCCCTTGCCTGAAATGACGACAGCGCGGATTTCGCCGGGGTCCATCATTTGCCGGGCAAAATCCAGTAGCCCATTCATGATCGCTCCGTCGATAGCGTTATGCGCGTCTGGTCGATTCAATTGCAGGTGGGCTACGTGATTATTGATGGTGACCTCAATGACACTGCTCATGAATATTCCTTGTTATGGGCTGATGCAGATAAGCAATGTCTCATTAGCAGCCTTTAACACCAAGGATGTCTGCGGTCATTGTTCGTTAACAAACCCTGCACCGAGGCAATTTATTGCACTATGGGTTAGGCTGCACCTAACAAATAACAATAGGTGGATGAATGAATCGTGTAAGAGGTTTGTCGAATACAGTGGTTCTGATAGTTGGAGCTTTGCTGAGCCGCTCTGTTTTTGCCGGTGGAATCGACGAAACGGTGGAGTCGATTGTTCGTCCGTTAGCGGCTGCGTTGTCCGCCTTTGTTTTCTATAAGTTATCGCTATTTGGTTATGAAATTCCCTGGATTGTGCTCTGGCTTGCTGTTGCGGCGACCTTTTTTACCTTGTACATGGGCTTTATCAACATCCGCGGCTTCGGTCTGGCGCTGCGCCTGGTCAGAGGCGACTATCATGACCCCAAGGCCCCCGGTGAGATTTCGCACTTCAAGGCGGTTGCCACAGCCGTATCGGGCACTGTAGGTATAGGAAATATCGGAGGTGTCGCAGTAGCGATAGTGATTGGCGGGCCGGGAGCCGCATTTTGGCTAATTGTCGCCGGCTTTGTTTCCATGTCCACTAAGTTGGTGGAATGCACGCTCGGGGTGAAATACCGCAAGTACAACCCGGATGGATCGGTGTCCGGCGGCCCCATGTATTACCTCGAGCACTATCTGGTATCCAGGGGCTTTCCTCTGATGGGTAAAGGTCTCGGCAGGTTCTATGCGCTGGCGCTGGTAATTGGTTGTTTGGGCATCGGCAACATGTTTCAGTCCAACCAGGCCTACGTTCAGTTTGTCACTATCACCGGCGGCGACTCTAGCTACTTTGTCGATAAAGGCTGGCTGTTCGGTCTGGCGATCGCTGCTTTGGTGGGCGTTGTGATTCTTGGCGGCATCCGCTCTATCGCTGCTGTGGCAGGAAAAATTGTGCCGTTTATGGCAGTCCTGTACATGGTGTCGGCAGTGGTCATTATTGCCATGAGCGCAGAGCATATTCCCGCTGCCGTTGGTCTGATTGTCGGCAGTGCATTCAGCCTGGAGAGTGTCACCGGCGGTATGGTGGGCGCCATTATTGTGGGCTTCCAGCGTGCCTTGTTTTCCAATGAGGCGGGACTGGGGTCTGCGTCAATTGCTCACTCGGCGGTGCAAACAGATCATCCTGCCTCCGAGGGACTGGTGTCTTTGCTAGAGCCGTTTATCGATACCATTGTCATTTGTACATTGAGTTCACTGGTCATCGTGGTAACTGCTTATCCTGCAGGGCTGATGGATCAGGGGCTGCAAGGTATTGCCCTGACGTCGGCGGCTTTCGAGCACCACTTTAGTTGGGCGCCTTATCCGCTGGCGGTAGCTGCCCTGTTGTTTGCATTTTCAACTTCCATTGCCTGGTCTTACTATGGACTAAAGGCATGGACTTACTTGTTCAGTGAGCACCCCGTGAGTGAAAATATTTTCAAACTGGTGTTCTGTGGTTTTCTCGCACTGGGTTGCATGATCCAGCTTGAAGCTGTTCTGGACTTCTCGGACGCTATGGTCTTTCTGATTTCGGTGCCCAATATTTTGGGTCTGTATTTCTACGCACCGGAGATCAAGCGTGAAGTGAGGGAATTCATAGACGGGGTGAACCGGGGCGATGTGCGTAACTATCGCCAGGAGCGTGCCCGGGCCTCCAAAGCCTGATTTTAGCGGGCTTAAGTTCAGGCCGAGTGCAAACGGGTTGTTAGCGGCCTGGTACGTTTGTTGTTATTGACGAGGACTTTTCATGTCACCGGAGCGAGAAATAGAAAACCTGATCTATCGGTACGCTGAATTGATAGATGAGGGGAGTATCACTTCGATTGGAAAACTGTTGTCGCAGGCCCAGTTTATAGGCCCGGATGGAGAGGTCCACGCCCAAGGCAGCGAGGCCATTGAGCGAGTTTATGCTGCATTTACGCGCATTTATGAGGACGGCACGCCCCTCAGTCACCATATCACTACTAACGTTCAAGTGAAGGTGGAAGGTGATCGTGCAGGTGCGCGTTCCTATTTCACAGTGCTGCAGGCAACGGAATTACTGCCTTTACAGGCAGTAATGGCGGGGCGTTATGTGGACGAATTTGCCTGCGACAAGTCGGGTTGGTATTTCACTAGTCGGCAAATCATACCGCGCTTATCGGGTGACCTGTCTCAGCATTTGAAGGGCTGATTTCGACCATTGCGAAAGCTAGCATATGCCAGCGCTGATCGTCCGCAGCTAAAACCCCAATACCCAGATTAACGGCCTGCTCTTTTCAGTGAACGTCCAGCTTTTCTATGTTGATCAATTCGCTACAGCACTAGGGCTTAACGGTGTTCGCCTTGAGCCAGAAGAAGCCCCCGAAGCCGGCGATTGCTGAAGCCAGGAGAATACCGGTTTTGGCTGCCAGTAATTCCTCCGGTTTGTTAATAAAGCCAAGGTCGGCGATGAAAATAGACATGGTAAAACCGATGCCCCCCAACAGACCCACGCCAAGAACATGTTTCATGTTCAGGCCGTCGGGCAGTTTTGCCATTCCCAGTTTCACCGTGACCCAGGTGAAGCCGGCAATGCCAAGCGGTTTACCCAGTAGCAGCCCGCATATTACTCCCAGGGTAATAGGGCTGGAAACTACCTCACTGAAATCTGCGAAATCGATAGGAATTCCGGCATTGGCCAGCGCGAAAATGGGAATCACCAAATAGGCCACTGGCAGATGCAGCGAGTGCTCCAGGCGTTGGGCTGGTGCCTGAACCAATTTCACCCCGTCGTCCAGCGACATGACCAGCGCTCGAAAATGATTGTTGTGAATGATGTCAGCATTTTCGCTGATCGA
Organism: marine gamma proteobacterium HTCC2148; assembly: GCA_000156295.1. GTDB lineage: Bacteria > Pseudomonadota > Gammaproteobacteria > Pseudomonadales > Halieaceae > Halioglobus > Halioglobus marinus. The sequence goes on along the minus strand of DS999229.1, from coordinate 56,435 downwards.
TTTCTCCATTTTCTTATTGGTCTCATCAACCCGTTTGACAAAGGTGTGGGGCTCAAACTTGGGCCGAATGGGAATGACAAAAGCGACCACGATACCCGCGATTGTCGCGTGAATGCCGCTCGCCAACATGGCAGCCCAGAGCAAAATGCCAACGGCGGCATAGGGCAGCGGCCTGCGCACGCCGCCGAGGTTGAAAGAAAGCAAAACAAAGGTGAGCACAGCGGCATAAAATAGCGCCATGGTGTCGATATTTTCCGTGTAGAACAGGGCGATTACCGCCACCGCACCCAGGTCGTCAACAATGGCGAGTGCAATAAGGAAGGTAATCAGGTTTTTGGGAATTCTAGGTCCCAGTAGGCTAAGCGCCCCGATTGCAAAAGCGATATCTGTGGCCATGGGAATGCCCCAGCCTTTGGCGTCAGGTCCGCTGGTGTTGAAGACAAAGTAGCCTAGCGCAGGAATCACCATGCCACCAATTGCCGCCATGATTGGCAACAGTGCCTGACTGGGAGTAGACAGTTCTCCCACCAATAATTCACGCTTCAATTCCAAACCCATGATGAAGAAGAACATCGCCATCAGGGCCTCGTTAATCCAGTGGTGGATGGACAGCGAGAAGGCCTTGTTGCCAAAACTAATAGCTATTTGTTCGTGCAGGAAATGCTCGTAGGACTCATGAATTGGGCTGTTGGCAATTACCAGCGCCACAACAGCACAAATCATCAGCAGTATGCCGGAGGTGGTCTGGCGATGGATGAAATCTTCCAGAGGGGTCAGGATACGGTCAAAGGCTCGTTCCCAGGGGGCGTGATAGACACCTTTAGGCATGATGTGAGCGACTCCTGTCGTCTGGGTGTGGTTACTGCTCAGGCAGGCATCTTACTTGACCGCTGAGTGGGGGGGAAGTTTCATGAGCATACGCCGGGCAGCCCTTACGCAAGCGAACCAGCACGCGCAGTGGGCAACGGTGTTGCTGCATTGGCCATCTGGCCAGGGCGCTTCTCTCGAGGGGCGCCCCACTTTAAGGGGTGATCAGGATGCCGAGAGGAAAGGACCATCAACGCACAGTCTTCTGCCATCGGGTGCTGCGCAGGCTCCACAAATACCGACACCACATTTGGTCAGGTAGTCAATGGCATTGAAGATTTGATCGTCTCGACAGAACTCCCGTTGCACTGCAATTGCCGCATGCACCATGGGTGATGGGCCGCAGTTATAGAACACCAGGGTGTCCCGCTCTTCCGCTGACATTGCTTTGAGTCGCTGCCGCAGCAGCTCGGTGACCACACCGTGGTAGCCGGCGCTGCCATCGTCTGTAGCCACATGTACCTCGGCAATCTGCTGGCATTCTTCGAGGAAATACAAGCGCTCGGCGGTGCGGGCGCCAGTAAAGACCTCAGCGTTGCCAAAGTCTCTGGCGACCTGGTAGACCGCGGCCAGGCCGGTGCCACCGGCCACCGCCATTACTTTGGCACCCTCGGGTGGATCCACCGGGATGCCATGAGGTCCTCGAACATAGCACTCTGTGCCTTCGGCCAGGTCCAGCACTGCGTGAGTGAAGTGGCCTACATCAATAACCACCAGAGAGAAGGGGTCGTCAGTCAGTGCGGAGAAGGGCTTTTCGCCGACTCCAGGCACCCAAAGAAAAATAAATTCGCCCGCTTGAATATTCAGTTTTCGGTCGAAAGTGAGGATGGTGATGTCGTCACAAACTTTCTCATTTTTGACCAGGATCACTGGCGCGAAGTTCATGTCCACGTCATAGCGGATATGTGACTCGGCTCTGTTCTGGTCGCGATCCATGTCCGCGGCCAGGGTTTTGAAATAGGCGCCGATTTCGTCAGTCGTCATGCCGGTGAGCGCCGACCCTACGCCGACGATCTCAGCACCAGCATCAAAGAAGGCGCGCACATCATCGGCGCTGGATACACCGCCACAACCGATAATGGGCAGGTCACTGACTTCGGCCACCTCTTTAACGCACTTGAGCCCGATAGGCAGAATGCCCTTGCCAGACATTCCCCCGGCACCATTGCTCAGTACGGGGTGACCGTGTGCAGAGGTATAGCCGGGGCCAACCGTGTTAATCGCGCAAAAGCCGTCAGCGCCGCCGGCCTCGGCAGCCCTGGCGATTACAGTGATGTCTGGGGTGTTGGGAGTGAGCTTGGGGATCACCGGTATATCGACTACTGCCTTAACCGCGGCGACAATTTCTCGGACCATATCAGGGTCCTGACCCATAGCCATGCCATAGCCTTTGGCGTGTGGGCAAGACAGGTTCAATTCTAGTCCGTCTGACACGGGTGCCAGAATTTTAGCGACCTCTACAAATTCGTCGATGCTGCCGCCAAAGATGGAGGTCAGTAAAAAGCGATCCTCGGGCACCCGCAATTGAGCCATGAGCTCGGCTGATCGCTGTGGCCCGGGGTTGGTCAGCCCGACCGCGTTAACGAAGCAGCCGGGGGCATATTGGCTGAGCACTGGCTCGCGGTATCCATCGCGAGGTTCCGGGCCGATGCTCTTGGTGGTCACTACACCCACCTCGGGCATGTGGTCGAAAATGTACTGAATGATCGGCACCGCGGTGGTGACAATGCCGGAGGGGATGGTAAACGGACCGGAGAGCGTTTTACCGAAAAGTTCTGTGCTCAAGTTGCTGGACTCAGTTGGGTGCAGTGATGGGTGAGGCATTATAAAGGTTCTTGGGTCTCTCCGCGAAGTTGAAAGTGTTATTGATAAATTAAACCATTATCCTGCCTGTAGGGCGATCAGGTTCCGCAGAAAGTCTGTGCAACTTCCTGTCCTGCCAGTGGTGGGCTTGCATAATGTCGCGCTGCAGCATTGTATTGACCAGGCCCTGACAAGCGCTCGATAAGCTTGAAGAAAGGTCCAAAGTCACCCTCATCTTCGCCGGCCCTGATGGCCTCCTCCACCAGATGGTTGCGGGCAATGAAGGCAGGATTTGCCATCGCCATTCGCTCTGCTCGGGTGTTATCTGCCAGTTGATCAGTGTCCAGTCGCTGGCGCCAGCGTGACAACCAGGGCACCAGAGCGTCGGGAAACTCAAACAGCTCAGCAACCTGTTGGTCGGGGTTGCAGGCCAGGTCGTAAAGACGTCGAAAGCAGAGGGTAAAGTCGAGTTTCTCTGAAGCCATAAGCTCAAAGAGCTCGTCTACAATGGGCTTGTCCGACTCACGTATTTCATCAAAGCCAAGTTTGTCTGCCAACCCTCGCAGGTGTGCCGCCTCAAACAGCGCGGGAAATTCGTCTACGGTGGCCTGCGCCAACTCTACCGCTTTGTCCTGATCCTCATGCAGCACGGGCAGCAGTGCCTGCGCAAGTACAGCGAGGTTCCAGTGAGCAATTCCAGGCTGGTTGCGGTAGGCATAGCGGCCTCCATGGTCGATCGAGCTGAACACTTTTGCCGGGTCGAACTCGTCCATGAAAGCGCAAGGGCCATAGTCGATAGTCTCGCCGCAGATCAGCATGTTGTCTGTATTCATTACGCCGTGAATGAAGCCCAGCAATTGCCAGCGAGGTATCAAGGCGGCCTGTGCAGCGGTGACCGCCTGTAAAAGCGCAAGCGCCGGATTGTCGGCTTGGGCGCGCTCCGGGTAGTGTCGCTGCACGCAATAACTGGCCAATGTCTTGAGGGCATCCAGGTTCTTTTGTGCAGAAAAAAACTGAAACGTACCGAAGCGAATGTGGCTGGAAGCCACTCTGGCAAGCACGGCACCGGGCAGGAAACTATCCCGGGTGACCTGCTCTCCAGTGGTCACTGCGGCAAGTGCCCTGGTGCTGGGCACGCCCAGCGCGTGCATGGCTTCGCTGACGATGTATTCGCGTAACACGGGGCCCAGTGGCGAGCGGCCATCGCCACCGCGAGAGTAGGGCGTAGGCCCGGAACCTTTGAGCTGAATGTCGTAGCGGTGACCCTGCGTACTAAGCACTTCGCCGAGCAGAAGAGCACGGCCATCTCCCAACTGGGGGTTATAACTGCCAAATTGGTGTCCGGCATAGACCGCCGCCAGTGGCGCAGCGCCGGGTGGCAGGTAGTTCCCAGCAACTGTAGCGACCCCCTCGGGAGATTCCAGCCAGTCAGGGTCTATGCCCAGCAAACTTGCCAGTTCCCGGTTAACCTTGATCGCGCCGGGGGTTTTAACCTCGCGAGGCCCAAGGCGAGTGTAAAACGCCTCGGGAAGCTGGACATAAGTATTGTCGAAGGGAATCGGACCCATGGTTTGAACTATCCTGATGACGGCTGATCTGCTATATACGTGTGTGCGCACATGATAGCCCAATCAGGAAACGAAAAAGCAGGAGATCGAACATGTCCAGAAAGACCTGGGACACCCTTATTCAGAATGCACTGGTATTTGATGGCACCGGTGAGAAGCCCCGAGAGATGGACATTGCCATCAAGGAAGGCCGTGTCGCGGCCAAAGGTATGTTTCTGCCGCGCTCCATGGCAGCCGAAGTGATCGACGGGCAAGGGCAATGGCTGATGCCGGGCCTGCTGGATATTCACACCCACCTGGATCTGGAGGTCGACCTGGACCCCGGGCTGCCAGAGGTTGTGCGCCATGGCACCACTACCGTGCTGGTTGGCAATTGTAGCCTGGGAACCTGCTTCGGCAGCCAGCAAGAGGGGGGCCAAGACCCCATCGTAGATTGTTTCACCCGGGTGGAGAACATACCCAAGTCGGTATTGCGCAAGTGTGTTGAAGCGGTGACCTGGCAGAGCACGGGTGAATATATGGATCACTTTGACAGTATGCCCCTGGGCCCAAATGTGGGAGTGTTTTTGCCCCATTCCATGTTGCGAGTCGAGGCCATGGGCCTGAGCGAGAGCATTTCCAGGGAGCCCACCGAGACAGAAATGAAGCGCATGGAAAGCCTGCTGGATACGGCTATGGACGAGGGCTATATCGGTATGAGTACCGATGGCCTGCCCTTCCATTATTTGTCTAACGACCCGCATACCGACAAGCGAATTCCCACCCAATTTGCCAGTTTTGGAGAACTGAAAAGGCTGCTGGGAGTGGTGCGCGGCAAAGACAGGGTTTGGCAGACTACCCCCATTCTCGAAAACCGCCTGAAGGCGTTTCTCTACTTCACTCTCACCAGCGGCAGATTGTTCGGCAAGACACTGAAAACATCAGCGCTATCGGCGATCGAGTTTGCTCTGGCGCCTAAAGCGGTGAAGGCCTTCCTGGGCTTTGCGGCGCTGATGAACGGTCGCCTGTTTAAGGGCAATATGCACTTTCAGGCACTGGGAACAAGCTTCAGAATCTGGTCTGACGGTATTGTGAGTCCGCTGTTTGAGGAGCTGGATTCGACCTGCAAACTCATCGCCAAGGAATATGACGACGTAGACGGGCGCAGGGAACTGCTCAACGATCCCGAATTTATCCAGCAGTTTCGCGATGACTGGCATCACGGTCGTGGTGAGAACGATCTCGCCAGCATTAAGGCCAGGCTGGGCATGCCTGATGTGGTGGTTCCAAGGGATTTTGGCATCATGACTTTCGACGGTGCTCCAATCACCGAGTGGGACGGGGAGACCTTTCAGCAAGTGTACAATCGCCTTGAAGCTTACCAACGGGGACAGGCTGACCAGGCTCGTTCAGATGCCGAGCGTGACGCATTTGACAAGTTTCCACGGCCTATTCGCGACGACGCCGACTTTATGCTGCATATGATGCGTGAATATGACAAAGGCTTCAGGTATTGGGTTGATGTGGCAAATGTCGGTAACAAAGCCACGCTGGATTTATTACTACATAAGCACACCTTGCCTGGATTTAATGACTCTGGCGCGCACATCACTAATATGGCGTTTTTCGATGCCAACCTGAACTCCCTGAAGCTCGCTCAGCAGAAGTCACTGGGAACTGTGTCTACTATCGTGAAACGACTCACCAGCGAGCCCGCTGCGTTTTTTGGGCTGGATGTGGGTACTCTGGAACTGGGCGATCAGGCGGATATCACCATGATCGATCCGGAGGCGTTGCGTGACTGGGACGATCTCAGCGGAAGAGAGCTGATCTATCGCGAGTTGTTCGAGCACCAGCAAATGGTGAGCCGCTCCGACGGTGTTGTCACCCATACGTTCATTAATGGCGAAGCTGTTTGGCGCAATGGTGACCATACCGAAGCCCTGGGTACAAAAACGTTGGGTCGTGCGCTGCGAGCAGCCTGACGCACAGTTTTTTATTGAGGCAGGACAAGCTTCCCGGGATTTGCGTTAGCGATAGCTGTTGGTATCGCTATGCTTGAGTCTTAACTGATGGGTGGGTGAGTATGACCGGCACGGAGCTGTCTATTGCGATAACCGGAGCCGGAGGCGCCGGCGTTATATCTGTAGGGGAACTGCTGCTTCAAGCTTGGGCCAAAGAGGGCGGACGCGGTTTGTTACGCAAGGCGTTCGGTCCGCAGATTCGTGGTGGCGAGTCCGCTGCATTACTGAAGCTGACAGAAACTGAGCGCTATACCGCCGCCAGACAATACGATGTTCTGCTGGCCTTTGATTGGAATAACTTTACCCGCTTTGGCGATGAAATCCGTATTGCCAGGGACGCGCTTGTCATTTGTGAACCCGCCTGCGATCCACCCCCTGAGGTTCTCGCTGCACAGCCCAGACTCCTTCGATTTCCCATGGCCAGACTTGCCGCTGACACTCATGCTGAAGGCCGGGTCAATATGTTTGCACTGGGTTTGCTGGGGCGCTTGTTGGGGCTGCCGCTTGACAGCCTGGAACAACTAACGCTGCAAAAACTGAAGGCCAAACCGGAGGCATATCGTCACGCTGCGATTGCCTGCATTAGTGCGGGGACGACGCAGGCTCCGGACTGCGAGCTGTCGTTGCCAAAAATGGGCGCCAAAGGCGCCTGGTACATGAGTGGTAACCAGGCTGCTGGACTTGGCGCGCTTGAAGCGGGTGTGCGTTTTGTTGCCGCCTATCCCATTACCCCGGCCTCTGACGTGCTTGAGTGGATGGCTGGCGGGCTGGAAAAGTTAAATGGCAACCTGGTGCAGGCCGAAGATGAACTGGCTGCCATTAATATGACGATTGGTGCTGCTTTCGGTGGCGTTCCCTCGCTTACCGCGACCTCAGGTCCAGGCTTGGCCTTGATGACCGAGAGTATCGGTTTGGCGGTGGCCAGCGAGACCCCGGTTACCATTCTCAATGTAATGAGAGGCGGGCCATCCACAGGCATACCCACCAAATCCGAGCAAAGTGATCTGAACATCGCCTTACATGGTCTGCACGGTGATGCACCCCACCTGGTGCTTGCCCCCCTGGATATTGCCGACTGTGTGTTTACATCTGGTTGGGCAGTGAATTTGGCTCAGGGTTTACAAACAGCCGCTATTGTCCTGTCAGACCAGTTCATTGGTCAGTCAACCGCAGTGATCAGTGAACCGTTGCGTTGTGAATCGCAAGTGGCTGGTGCACAGGACAATGACAATGATTACTTGCGTTACCGCCTCACCGATTCTGGCGTTTCGACACTGGCGATACCGGGAGATGCGGATCAGCGCTTTACTGCGGATGGTCTCGAACATGATGAGAAGGGAACACCGTCAGCACGGGACGACGATCATCAGCTGCAATTGGCCAAGCGAGCTCGAAAGTTAACAACCTACAACTACGGTAATGCCTGGGCGCGTGTTCAGGGGAATGGGCAGGTGGCGCTGGTATGCTTTGGCTCAGCGTCTGCAGCCGTTAACGAAGCGGCCGATTTGCTTGCCCGGCAGGGCATTAACGTTCGCACCGTCTCCTTGCGATTACTTGCGCCATTGCAGCGGGAACAGCTGACAGCCGCGCTGGAAGCTTGCAACACAGTGTTTGTTGTTGAGCAGAATCACGGCGGACAACTGTTTCAATATTTGCGTGGCATGATGGACTTTAATCAGGCGTTACACAGCTACTCCAGGGCGGGACCGGTTCCTCTCAGTGGGCATGCTATCGCCACCGCAGTGGCTCAGGAGGTGACTGTATGAACCTGATCGCAAAAGCAAAACCGAAAGATTACAAATCATCAGTAAAGCCCATCTGGTGCCCTGGCTGTGGCCACTTCTCGGTGCTCAATGCGCTCACCAAGGCTTTTGCTGCTCTGGGGATTGATAAGGACGATACTGTTTTGGTCTCCGGGATTGGGTGTTCGTCGCGCCTGCCTGCATATGTCGACAGTTACGGCTTTCATGGCGTGCATGGCCGGGGGCTTGCGATTGCCCAGGGTCTCAAAGTTGCAAGGCCAGACTTGACAGTGATTGCCCTTGGGGGTGACGGCGACGGTTTTTCTATTGGTGGTAACCACTTTATTCACGCCTGCCGCCGCAACGTTAATATCACCTATATCGCCATGGATAATGAAGTCTATGGTATGACCAAGGGTCAGGCGTCACCTACTACCGCCGCTGACTGGGATCACAGCAAGCTGACGCCCCATGGCCCGGGCGTGCGACCTTTCAAACCTGCAGCACTGGCGCTGGCTTCCGGAGCGCCCTGGATTGCGCGCGGCTATTCAGGCAACCCCAACCAATTGGCACGGCTCATTGCCGAAGCAGTGGAGCATCCCGGGTTCAGTTTTGTGCATGTATTGTCCCAGTGCATCACCTTCTGTCCCGAGCAAACAGATTGGAAGGCGGTGGTCAGCGAGCGAGAAGCGCCTGCCTTGACGGACGCCGATGCCGCCGCGAGTTTGTTTCTCCACGAGAATGGTTTTCAGACTGGCGTACTCTACAATGCCGCGCGCAATGCCTGGCCGCCGGAACAAGTCGAGCGGCAATCAACGGACATTACTGAAGGCTTCAGGCTATGAGTAATCAGCAACTGGGCGACTTTCTAGCTCATTCAGTGGAGCTGGAATCAGAGGCAAGAGAACGCTACCTGGAACTCGCCCAGGCTATGATTGCGCATCATAATACCGATGTGGCTGGGTTTTTTAACCGCATGGCAGAGGAGTCTCGTCTGCACCTTGAGGAGGTCGCAGAAATCGCCCAGGACATTGAGTTACCAGGCCTGAAAGCTTGGGAGTTTGGCTGGCCAGAGGAAGAGTCACCGGAGGCTGTCAGTTACGAAGCAGTGCACTATCGTATGAGTTTGCGCCAGGCCATGTTGTTGGCACTGGAAAACGAGCGTGCCGCAGAAAAGTTTTATCGTTCCTTCGCGGACGCCAGTTCCGATGGGGAAACCCGGCACCTGGCGGCGCAGTTTTCGGCTGAGGAGGCATCCCACGCAGCGCAGCTGGAGAAGATGCTGGGCAAGTTACCGCCCGATAGGGAACATCACTTGGAAGAAGATGACCAACCTCATATGCCCGAGTAGCGGGTCGTTTTTCTTTAGTCGATCAACGCGCAAAGTTGATCGAACGCCAGCTGATCGTAGCTGACGATGCCAAGCGCCTGGTCGCTTTTAACCACCGGTGCTTTTGACCGTCCACAATAGCCGATTTACCTGCCCAGCAGGCCTCTCAACAGACCTCCTGCTTCTTCACCGTATTTTTTCTCGACCTCTTTCTGCGCTTTACGTTTTAGCTCGTTGCCTGCCAGGTCTTCGATAATTCCGGTAGTGTCTACTGAGCACCAATCGGCTGGTTCGCCGGTCACGTTGCCCTCGCAATTTACCGGCCATTCTATGGCGGTAATGCTGTCGTTTACTTTGCAGGCCGGATCCAGTTTGGTTAGACCAGCAGACAGTTTTGCGGCAAAGGTCGCATCGAAGTCCATAGTGACTATATCCAGTGCGCCTTTGCCTACCAGACGTATATCAGGGAACTTTGCCTTGAGCGGCTGTAAGCGTGCTTTGCCATTGCCCAGGTTGATTCTTACCGATAACTCCTCGAATGCACTGCTATTGGGAAAGTCCGCCGCCAGACTCTTCTGATTAACCAGCGCAACGCCTTCACACAGCATTTTTTCGACCGCCATATCTTTTAATACGGCCTGTTCCGTGAGCAGGTCAATAGGCCCCTTCAGGGTCTGAGTGATGGCCCCGCTGGTATTGCCCTCGCCGTTGAGTTTCCAGTTCAGGCTGGCCTTTCCACTCAGAACGGGTTCGACTTCGGAGGCCACCAGGGCCTGGGCGATATCGACATTACTGAGCGTCCCCCGGGTGTTGATCTTGGCCAGGCTGTTTTTGGCATTGAGACTGGCTTTCATGTCTAGTTTGCCGCCGTGAATATCGCCGGTGATGCTGGGGAAGTTCGCCGCGCCCTTATTCACTCGCAGTTTTGCCTTGAGGTTGTCTACCTGGTGGGCACCCCAGATGACTTTGTCGATGCTGAGATCGGCACGGGTGTCTATTACGCGCAGCGCATCAAGTGGCAGCGGAGTATCCTCGGCCTCCTCCGGACTTGGCTGAACCGGTTTGGTATCGGCCGCTTCGGGCCCCGCCAGTGCCAGCAGTGCCGGGGTGAACTGATTGAGGCGCAACTGTGTGTCGATTTGCGGGCTCTCAAATGCGGCATAACGCAGTTGGCCATCCGCTCTGGTGTCACCAATCGTCGCGACCAGTTTCAGGTCTGCGACCTGTCTATTCATATCGACTTCCCCGGAAGTATTCAGGGCGACTGTCTCAGCCAGGGCGCCTTTTAGGGTAAGGTCCATCTCTTCAATACCAAGCATCTGAGTCTCCTGGCTGACCACCACCGAGCCATTGAACATAACCACCAGCGGCTCATCTCCCGCCAGGATTACCGATCCCTCCAGTGGAATTGAACGGCCTTCAAGGTTGAGGCCGCTAACCTTCAGGTTATCGATTTCGATGATACTGGTGTCACCGCCTACCTCAGTCATTTCAATGCGCGAATCAGTGATGCTGAGGCTGGCGACTTCCAGTGCTAGCGGCACAGCAACCGCCGCCTCTGTCGAGGCTGCCTGCCTCGCCTCATCGATATCGGCCTGGCGTTTGGCATAAAATTCACCCAGTTGCTTGTCATTTAGCTTACTGGTATCGATGGGCGCCGCCTCGGGCTCAGTGGTCATTTTAATGACAACACCATCCAGTTCTATCGTCTCGATGGCGACTTCTTTAGATAACAGGGGAATTAGCTCCACGCCAATATTGAGCGACCTTGCCTGCAAGCTGGGCTGTTGATCGGACGGCATATCCAGTGACACGTCTGCCAGTGCTAATCCCAGTGTTGGAAAAATCCTGAGGTCAGCGCCTCCGAGTACGGACAATTCGGCACCGGTCTGTTTACGCACCTCATCGGCGGCCAGTTGCAGCATTTTTTCCTCGTCCACCATGACGGGGATGAGTAGGGCGGCAACAATCACTAAAATGAGCGGTGCGAGAATGATGTAGAGCAGAATGCGTGGCATCTGGAATCCTTTTCTTTGGAAATCATCAGGGGTCGTATAGTTGATAATAGAACAGGTTCTGCAAAGCCGCCTCATAAGGTTTTTATGATAAGCCCGCACCTGCTTCCTGCTCGATTGAGAATTTCACGGGGATGTCGCATGCTAGCGACATAAAAAACGACGGGGAAGTTAATGTGATCAGCAGCGTCGCGGGATATTTGGCGTCCCTGGTTATGCTGGCGGGCACGCTGATATGGCTGGGGCAGAATCGACCAGAATGGCCTGTCTTCCGCTGGCTGCCGCCCATTGTGTTGACCTATATGAGTGCGATGTTGCTCGCTGGTGGTGGCCTTTGGGCCGTCAACGACGCTCAATCCCAGGCCTATGCTGAAATTAAACGTTTGCTGGTGCCAGCCATGATTTTGCTGTTGCTGCTGCAATGCAGAATAGGCGAATTGCTCAAGCTGGGGCCGCGCTTATTGGCGGCGTTCCTGGTGGCCGCCATGGGCATTATCATCGGCTGTCTGGTGGCCTTTTTATTGTTCCGCAGTCTGCTTGGAGAGGGCGCATGGGGCGTATTCGCCACTCTGGCAGGCAGTTGGTTAGGAGGAACTGCCAACATGGTTGCGGTGCAAACGGCGCTGGCAGTGCCGGACGCAGACCTGGGCTATGCCTTGCTGGTCGATTCTATCGATTACTCCCTGTGGCTGATGTTACTGCTGGCGCTGGTGCCACTGGCCGATCGTTTCAATGCCTGGTCACGCGCCGATCCGATCAAACTGGATGTTAAAATCGACCATGCCAAAAGCGGTGGTCGCTTGCGAGAGCCACAGTTACTGCTGTTATTTGGCACTGGTTTGCTGGGCGCAATGCTGGCGGACCAGGTTGGTCAATGGCTTGGAGGCGACGGTTTCTTCACGGTCAGTGTCGTTCGTATTCTGGCGGTGACTGCCCTGGGTCTGGTGCTCGCTTATACGCCACTGTCACGTTTGTCCGGTAGCGAGACCCTGGCCAACGCACTGCTCTACTTGATGGTGGCGACTATTGCTTCACGTACCTCTTTTGCCGACCTGGCAAGCGCTCCAATCTATTTAATGGCCGGCGTGGTGATTCTATTGGTGCATGCCGGCTTCATGCTGGTGGCAGCGCGGCTGCTGCGTCTGGATTTGTTCACCTGCGGAATCGCGTCGCTAGCCAACATAGGAGGTGTAGCATCGGCGCCAATTCTCGCAGCGGCCTATTCAAGGCAGTTGCTGCCCGTTGGAGTGTTAATGGCGTTGTTGGGTTACGTGGTAGGCACGGCCGGCGGGCTATTGGTGGGCAAGGTGCTGATGTGGCTGGGAGGCGTCGACCCGTGAGGGTATCGGGATATCGCCTGGCCATGCTGCGGGCACCTTTACGCTTGCCTTTCAAAACTGCATTACGGCAGGTGGACGAGGTCGAAGATGTGGTGGTGTTACTGGAATCTGATTGCGGCAAACTCGGCTACGGTAGCGCTCCGGCTACCAGGGCGATAACGGGGCAGGATCACCAGAGCATAATGACTTCACTGGTACGCGACCTGCTTCCCGCTCTTGACGGCCGGCCGTTCGATGACCTCGGCTCTGTGCTGGCGCTCTTTGATCAGTTGCCAAAAGATAACGTAAATGCGCGTTCTGCGTTAGAGATCGCGGTGTTCGACTTGGCGGCGCAGGCGGCCGGCGTGCCTCTTGCTGATTTTCTCGGGGGTGGTTCTTCGCTGCCTGATACAGGTATTACCGTTAGCGTTGATGAACCGGAAGTCATGGTTGCTGGTGCGCTGGATGCTTTGGACAGAGGGTTTGCCACACTGAAACTGAAAGTGGGTGGCAGTGGAGACGGAGACATCGAAAGAGTCTCTCAGGTGGCTGCCGCGATTGCCGGTAGAGCCCGGATTTATCTGGACGCCAACCAGGCCTGGACCAGCGACCAGGCGGTGGGCGTTATCCATGCCTTGAACAAGCGCGGCATTAGCATAGATCTGCTTGAGCAACCGGTGCCCGCCGGCGATATAGCGGGGCTCGCCCGCGTGTGCCTGGCGCTGGATACTCCAGTGATGGCTGACGAAAGTGTCTTTTGTGACGAGGACGCAGTCAGCATAATTGCAGCTGGCGCAGCCGATATTATCAATATCAAACTGGTGAAGAGTGCTGGTATCACTGGCGCTTTGCGTGTTGCCGATATCGCTGCTGATGCTGGAATCAGCTGCATGATGGGCTGCATGTTGGAAAGCGCAATCGCAGTGGGTGCCGCTGCTCATGTCGCAGCCGCAAGGTCAGCGGTGATAAAGCGGGTAGACCTGGATGCGCCCATGTTGTGTCGGCAAAGCCCCATTGTAGGCGGTACTGTGTTCGATGGTCCCAGGATCGAGTTAAATTCCACGCCGGGTCTGGGAATCGACGCCGTGCCGGGCCTGGAGTTTCTATGACGGGTGTCGGGCTGATACAGTAGCGTCAAAAACAGGGAGTCTGGAATGGATCGGCGTAGCCTGATCAAGACAATGGCAGCCATGCCGCTGGTAGCAGGTATTGCCAGCGCTGCCGCGCAAGAGCCTCGGTCCATTATCAGGGCTAGGCGTTTGCGCAAGGGCATGACGATCGGCCTGGTCAGCCCTGCGAGCAATGTCGCCGAAGACGAGGATATTGCCTTTGCCAGGGACGTTGTTACATCGCTGGGTTTCCATGTAAAACCGGCAAAACACCTATACCACCGAGATCAGTATCTCGCAGGCTCGGATCAGCAGCGGGCGGATGACCTTAACGCAATGTTTGCGGATCCTGAGGTGGATGCGATTTTCTGCCTACGGGGCGGCTATGGGTCCTCTCGTTTACTGCCCCTGCTGGACTACAAAAATATCGCCGTTAACCCTAAAGTGCTAATGGGCTACAGCGATATTACCGCGCTGCTTTGCGCCATCCACCAGCGCACTGGTCTGGTGACCTTCCATGGTCCGATCGTTGGGGACAACTTTAGTGATTACAGCTATAGCCAGTTCAAGCGGACTCTTGTGAGCGCTAAAAAAGGGCAGTCGCTGGCGGCGCCTCCCCCATTTGACGACCCTGCACCCGGTCGGGTGGAGAAGGAAAACCGTTTGACCCTGATTCGCGGTGGAACGGCGCAGGGGCCCCTGATTGGCGGCAACCTTTCTCTGGTTTGCCATCTTATGGGAACGCCTTTTCAACCTGAATTCAGTGGCCGTATTTTGTTCCTGGAAGATGTCCACGAGGCTCCTTACCGAATTGATCGTATGCTTACCCAGTTGAAACTGGCGGGCGTTCTTGACGAGGTCGCCGGCATTGCGTTTGGTAAGTTCACCGAGAGCGAGACCACCAGGAACAGCTTTTCTATGGAGCAGGTATTGCGTGAGCGAACCCTCGACCTGAGCGTTCCCGTGATTCGTGGCTTGATGATTGGTCATGTAGAGGACCAGGCGATAATTCCAGTTGGCGCTATGGCCAGCCTCGATGGAGATCGGGGTAAGCTTACGCTGCTGGATTCGGGGCTGGCATGACAGACCCCAACTGGACAGTATTACTCCCGCCATTAATCGCCATTGGTCTGGCACTTTTTACCCGGCAGGTATACCTGGCTCTCTTTACTGGCATCTGGCTGGGTTACTTTCTGTTGCTGGGCGAAGGGTTACTGGGCTCACTTGCCAATGCTATTGATGCCTCCCTGGCGGTGTTGGCGAGTCCCGGCGATGCCCGGGTCATTGTATTCACCCTGGTTATTGGCGCTTTCATTCTTACTCTGGAGCGCTCGGGGGGTGTCACTGGTTTTATCCGCTTCCTGGAGCAACGTAAGTGGGTAGATAACGGCAAGCGTGCCCAATGGATGGCCTGGTTCATTGGGGTTCTGATATTCATTGAATCCAACATTACCGTGCTGGTGGCAGGAACCGTGTCGCGGCCCTTGTTTGATCGTTTCAAGGTGTCCCGGGAAAAGCTGGCCTACCTGATAGACTCGACGTCGGCCCCCATTTGCATGCTGATACCCCTTAACGCCTGGGGCGCCTTCAATTTGGGTTTGCTCGATGGGCTCGGGGTGGAACAGCCACTGAAAGTGTTGTTGTCCTCTATCCCGATGAACCTTTATGCCATCGTCGCGGTGCTGTTGGCGGCATTTACGGTGTCCCGCAACTTTAATCTGGGTCCTATGGTTGAAGCCGAGCGTCGAGCGGCAACAGGGCAGTCGCTGGCCGTGCAGCAGGATGCCCAAATTCTGGAGGACTCTGCGCCGTCCAATGCCTGGAACATGCTGCTGCCGGTGGCTTGCCTGGTGGGCGCAATGCCTGCTTTCCTGCTGATTACCGGGAATGGCGACCTATTCGCCGGTTCGGGTTCCACCAGTGTGTTGTGGGCCAGTTTGTTCGCGCTTACGGTCGTCTCTATGCTGGTGCTGGTCCAGCGCAGCATGAGCCTGGAACGGCTCACCAGTACCTGGATGGAAGGCGCTGGAGGGATGCTGCCTATAGCTACAATTTTATTGTTGGCGCTTGCGCTGGGTGGAGTTTCCAAGGCGCTTGGTACGGGGGTATTTGTGGCGAGCCTAGTGGGGGAGACGCTGCCGGCCTGGCTGCTGCCCGCCTGTCTGTTCCTGGCCTCAGGGTTTATAGCGTTTGCAGTGGGTTCAAGCTGGGGAACCTTCTCTATCATGCTGCCGATTGCAGTGCCGGTTGCGTCAGCGCTGGGCGTAGACCCCACGCTATTGGT
Source organism: marine gamma proteobacterium HTCC2148 (assembly GCA_000156295.1). Classification (GTDB taxonomy): domain Bacteria; phylum Pseudomonadota; class Gammaproteobacteria; order Pseudomonadales; family Halieaceae; genus Halioglobus; species Halioglobus marinus. The sequence continues at coordinate 40,395 of DS999229.1, read as the reverse complement.
AGCAGCGGTCTTATCTGGCGGTATTTTCGGTGATCACAGTTCACCGATTTCCGATACAACGATTGTGTCCTCGTTGGCTTCTGGAACCGAGCATATTCAGCATGTAAGTACTCAGTTACCTTACGCGCTGCTGGCTGGAGGGGTTTCTATCATCGGTTTTCTTATGTTGGGACTGATATTGCTGTAAATGTAGGTAGTCAGCTTGGGCGTTTACTGAACAGAGAGCGGTTTTTTTCACAATATGTTGTGTAGCCCGTTGCTCACGTACCGATATATAGGTTTAAATGGTAGGTCTAACAAAAACCTTCGCGTCCGCTTTTCGGGCGCAATTTCTGACATAGAAGGGGCAAGATTTGGAATCACTAGCCAAGCAGGGCAGCGCCGCTCGCGGTAATAGCAGCACTATCGAACTTCAGGGCGCATCCCTGGATATCTGGGACAAAAAATATCGCTTGAAGGACGCCCAGGGGAACGCGGTCGACAAGGATATAGATGGCACCTATGCCCGCGTCGCACGCGCTTTGGCCGAGGTGGAAGACGAGACCGTGCGCCAGGAGTGGGAACAACGTTTTGTCTGGGCCCTCAAGCGGGGCGCTATTCCGGCGGGGCGTATTGTTTCCAACGCCGGCGCTCAGGAGCATAAGCCCTCGACTTCGACGATTAATTGCACCGTGTCCGGCAGCATCACCGACTCGATGGAGGGCATTCTGCAGAAGAATCTGGAGGCGGGCCTGACCTTGAAGGCGGGTTGCGGTATTGGTTACGAATTTTCCACATTGCGCCCCAGGGGAGCGTTCGTTTCAGGTGCAGGTGCCTATACCTCCGGTCCGATGTCCTTCATGGATATTTTCGACAAGATGTGTTTTACCGTATCGTCTGCCGGTGGGCGTCGAGGTGCGCAAATGGCGACCTTCGATGTTCATCACCCGGACGTCTTTGATTTCGTGAAAGCCAAGCGAGAAGACGGTCGTCTGCGCCAGTTCAATTTATCGCTGCTGATCACAGAAGACTTTATTAACGCGGTTAAAGAAGATGGCGAATGGCCACTTTCATTCCCGGTGACACCTAAGGAATTTGCCAACCTGGAGCTTGATCCTGAGCAGGAAGTGGTATGGCGTTCATTCCCTGTTACCGATGGCTATGTGACTAACGAGCAAGGCCAGGTCGCCTGTCGAGTTTATCAGCGTATTCGCGCCATCAAGCTGTGGAATGCCATTATGAGCTCCACTTATGATTATGCGGAGCCCGGCTTTATTCTGATCGATGAGGTCAATAAAAAGAACAACAACTGGTTTTGCGAGAATGTCCGCGCCACCAACCCCTGTGGTGAGCAACCACTGCCACCCTACGGTTCATGTCTGCTGGGTAGCGTAAACCTGACTCGATTCGTTCGAGAGCCTTTTACTGACAAGGCTCACTTCGACTGGGAAGAGTATCGGGAAGTCGTCGCCGTGTTTACTCGCATGCTGGATAACGTGGTGGAGATCAATGGTTTACCGTTAGAGCAGCAGCGTCAGGAAATCACTAGTAAGCGTCGTCATGGCATGGGTTTCCTGGGCCTGGGTTCTACGCTGACCATGTTGCAAATGAAATACGGGGAGGAAGACTCCCTCGAGTTCACTGAGGAAGTGAGCAAGCAAATGGCTGTTTCTGGCTGGAAAATTGGTCTGGACCTGGCGCGTGAAAAAGGGGCGGCTCCCATTATGGACGAGGAGTTTGAAGTGACCGGCGAGATGCTGCGACGGCGTCCGGAAATGGCGGCAGACGGCATTAAACTTGGCGACAAACTGCCCGGCAAGGTCCTGCACTCCAAATACAGTCATTACATGCAGGCGCTGGCGCTGGAAGAGCCCGAACTGGTGAACTCCATCATTCAGGAGGGCGCTCGATTTACTCACCACTCCTCCATCGCACCCACGGGCACCATTTCATTGTCTTTGGCCAATAATGCCAGTAACGGTATCGAGCCCAGTTTTGCTCACCATTACAGTCGTAATGTGATTCGCGAAGGTAAAAAGTCAAAAGAGAAGGTCGATGTGTTCTCCTTCGAGTTGCTGGCCTACCGCGAACTGGTCAATGGCGATGCCATGCCTTTGACCGACGATGAGAGTAAAAAGCTCCCCGACTATTTTATCGCCTCCGATAATGTCACTCCCCGGCAGCATGTAGACGTACAGTCTGCGGCTCAGAAATGGGTAGACTCCTCGATTTCCAAAACGATTAATGTGCCGACAGATTGCCCGTACGAAGATTTCAAGGACACTTATTTATACGCTGCTGAACAGGGGTTGAAAGGGTGCACTACTTTCCGCTTCATTCCCGAAGCATCCCAGGGTGTGCTGATGAAGGAAGAGGACTGGAGAACACTAACTATCAGTTCACCTTTGAGGATGGCTCCACGGTTGAATTCAAGGGCAACGAAGAAATTGAGTATGACGGGAAGATGCACACCGCAGCCAACCTGTTCGATGCACTAAAAGAGGGATATTACGGGAAGTTCTGATCGGCTTCAGAAACCCGTTACAGGTAAAGAATTATGAATAAAAAAATAGATAAGAAGATCGTTGGTTTTCAGGTGAAAACTGAAGAGCAGAAGCAGGAAGAGATCGAGAGCAACATCGTACAAATGCACGAGAAAGTATCGCGCCCTGAACAATTGGAAGGTGCGACTTACAAAATCAAGACCCCGCTGTCCGATCACGCGCTGTACCTGACGATTAATGACATCATCCTCAACCCCGGCACTGACCACGAATTGCGTCGGCCGTTTGAGATATTCATTAATTCTAAAAACATGGATCATTTTCAGTGGATTGTTGCCCTGACCCGGGTTATTTCCGCAGTATTTCGCAAGGGCGGTGATTGTACCTTCCTGGTGGAAGAGCTTAAGGCCGTGTTTGACCCCCAGGGTGGCTACTTCAAGTCTGGCGGCCGCTTCATGCCGTCGCTAGTGGCAGAAATCGGCTGGGCAATTGAAGACCATTTACAGAATATCGGCTTGCTGGCCCCCGCTGAACTCACCGATCACCAGAAAAAGATCCTGGACGAAAAAAAAGCAGATTACACAGCCAAGACCGGCGATGACGGTGCCGGCGGCGAGTTCCCCACCAGCGCCGAGTTGTGCAAAAAGTGTGCTGTAAAAGCATCTATTATGATGGATGGTTGTATGACCTGCCTTAATTGCGGCGATTCCAAGTGTGGTTAATGATTGGCCACTGGTGATACGACGGCCCCTGGCCCCGTGACCGGTAAAAAAGCCGTATCGATAAAACATTTCCCGGCGGCATGAAGCTTCTTTCTCTTGCATGTGCTTGGATGTCAGTGGGACACCACGAATCTAAATTGTGCGCAATATAGTTGCCTGATACACTCTGCACATGAGTGATAATAATAAAGAAACTCCTCAGCTGCTGCTGGAAAATCAGATTTGCTTCCCGCTCTACGCAGCGGCCAATGCTGTTGTCAGGGCCTATCGCCCGTTGCTGGAGAAGCTCGATCTTACCTACTTACAGTACATTGTTTTAATGGTGCTATGGGAAGAAGAGACCCTCAATGTAAAGTCTCTTGGGCAGCGCCTTCGCCTTGACTCCGGCACTCTGACGCCACTCCTTAAGCGCCTTGATGCGAAGGGGTATGTGGAGCGCCGGCACAGTGAGATTGACGAGCGAATCCGCGTTATTAGCTTAACCAAGCAGGGGAAAGCGCTGAAGTCTCGCGCTGAGGGTATTCCTCATGAGCTGGTTTGCACAGTCGGTTTATCTGCCACCAAGGGTAGGGAGCTTAAAGAAATCTGCGACGAGCTGATAAGGGCCCTGGCAGACTAAACCCAAAGTCTATCTCAGGATTTGGGACCATAAATTGCGTGCAATTTAAATGTATGCAATGATTATCGAATAAGCCGTCAGGGCGCTGAGACCAGAAAGCGCATTTGCTGGCTGCAGTTGTCAGCGTTTTGCCGAAGATTAGAGGCGGCGTGCAGTGCCGGGCTATCGCGTAAGCGATGTGCGTATGGGTATAGTTAAAAATGACAGAAAGAAAAGTTGCGGCACTGGATATTCAAAGCCAGAATAAAACCGTAATTGCGAGGCGCAACACAGCATTAACGGCGGGCAGGAAGCCGTCACCACACAGCTTGTAACATCATAAAGGTGCACAAATGACCAAAAGCGGTAGAAAAGCAGACACCACTAGAAGGGTGCGAAATACAGTCTGGAGTGCAGTGAAAGTGCTGACGCTCGCGACCGGCGTTGTTTCGCTGGGAGCACAAGCTCAGGCAGTTCTTGAGGAAGTGGTGGTAACCGCCCAGAAGCGGGTCGAGAGTCTCAGTGATGTGCCAATTTCGGTGAATGTGGTAGACGCCACAAAAATAGCTGATTCGGGTATTACCAATCTGAATGACTTGACTGACTTCGTGCCCAACCTGAGCATGAACCAGACAGGGATTGGAACCAATATAACCATCCGCGGCATTAGTTCGGGCATCAATCCGGCCTTTGAGCAATCCGTTGGTATGTTTGTCGACGATGTGTATTACGGACGTGCCCAGTTGGCACGCGTTCCCTATCTTGACCTCGCACGGGTAGAAGTGTTGCGCGGACCGCAGCCAATTTTGTTTGGTAAGAACGCGATTGCCGGCGCCATTAGCATGATTACCGAGCATGCGAGCACAGAAGGCCTTGATGGATTTGTTCAGGCCGAGTACAACTTCGATCAAGAGGGCACGGATTTTTCAGGTGCTGTGAACTTCCCACTTGGCGACAGGTTTGGCGTGCGTTTGGCTGCATTGAAGCGTGACTCCGATGGCTACTATGAAAATACCAATCTGGGCGATCGTTCGGAAGCTCAGCTTGACGAGCAGGTGCTTCGAGCAAGCTTCCGCTGGGAGCCCACCGATAGCCTGACGGCAGACTTCAAAATTGAGAATGCCCAATTTGACACAAAGGGGCGCTTTTTAGAGATTATTAACCCGGTCGAAGTGGGAGGTTCACCCTCTTACGCAACCGCACTCGCAGGCCTGACTGGTGGTGCGGTCATTCTTGATGCGGAGCAAGATTTTAAGCGTCAATCTAATGGCGATATCAATGAAACTGAAGTAGACAATGCGACACTGAAAATAGATTGGCTGGTTGGTGACATCACTATGACCTCGATCACGTCGCGCGTTGAATATGAAGATTACCAGCAGTGTGACTGTGATTTTGTGAGCGCGTCGTTGATTGATACCTCAGGCAGGGAAAAATTTGAGCAGTTCAGTCAGGAGTTCAGGTTTACTTCCGAGGGAGGTGAAACCATCGACTGGATCGGCGGGGTCTTCTATCAAGACTATGATGTAGAGTTGAATGACATCACCATTGTGCCTGGCGATAGCCTTTTGGGGGCGTTGAGTTCATCGCTGCTGGGTACCGGCGCACGTCGCGCGTACGATCAGGATAGTGAGCTATGGTCAGCGTTTGCGCAGGTAACCTGGAATATCAATGACAGTTGGCGTTTGACACTTGGTGGCCGTTACTCCGAGGAAGAGAAGAGTGGCTCGCGAAGCATTACCACCGTCGACATACTCGATCCAAGCCCGGTCCGTGACATTTTGGGCCAGCCGATTACAAGTAGTCCCGTAGCGCCCTTTGTCTATGCAGGCGGATTTGGAATTGACAATGAGCAGGCGAATTTGAGTGGACTGACCGACTGTGGCGGTGCTGATGACGCCATTGGCCACAATCTGGCTTGTGACAAAGATGAGGACAGTTTTACTCCAGCGGTCAATCTTCAATGGGATGCTACCGAAGATGCCATGGTATACGTGTCTTACACTGAGGGTTTCAAGGCGGGCGGCTTTGATGCCCGGGCGAATAACACGGGTTCATTCGAGTTCGATGAAGAGCTGGCTACCAGCTATGAGCTGGGCAGTAAAATGACCCTGGCAGATGGCAGGGCAGAACTGAATGTTGCGCTTTACCGCACCGAGTACGAAGATCTGCAGACAAGTCAGTTCGACGGCACTCTCGGATTTAATGTGACCAACGCTGGCGAGGCAACGGTGCAAGGTATTGAGCTCGATGGTCGCTGGCAAGCGACTGACTCCTTACTCTTCTCCTACGCTGCGGGTATCCTGGATTTCGAGTTTGACAGTTTCCCTAACTCGCAATGTTATTTTGGCGAAGAGTCGAGCTACCCGGATGGAAGCGAGCTAGCGGGCTTGTGTGATCGTTCAGGTGACACTCGCGAGTTCACGCCTGAGCTCACTGCGAATCTCGGTGGTCAGTACTTCTTCGACATCGGCGGTTCCATGGAGCTGACTGTTGGTCTGGACTTGATTTATAGCGACGAGTACTTTGTTTCACCAACACTCGACCCTAACCTGGAACAGGACAGTTACACTAAGCTGAATGGCCGCATTGCGCTCGCCGATAATGAAGGGCGCTGGCAAGTTGCAGTACTGTTTGAAAACATCACCGATGAGGAGATCCTGACGTTTGGAAACCAGGCGCCTACATCAACAACTCTTTCGGGTGCTTTCAATAATGCAATAGGTGCACCTGGCGTTGCCACTGCTTACTACGGCTTTTACACAGCGCCTTATAATGTCGCACTTCAGGCGCGTTACAACTTCTAAGCAAGCTTGGGCCTGACATCTGGTCGGGTTCAACTGGATAAAATCGGCGGGCGTTTTTTATAGACACCGCCGATTCCTGCCTCATGGAAATCCCTGGCTTATCTGGCACAACTCCAATCTATTTTTAACCAGCCACATTCCAGTCATTCGACGGAAGCTAAGTTTGCGTATACCGAGCTTAGTGCTGTTCGCGCTGGGTCCGTGATTAGGTTAAATTAGAAACACTCAGGGATCTGGACTAATGCTTCCTCAAGGATATGGATAGGGCCATGCGTGCAACCATGTTTATCACTAAATCTATCGCTTCAATTATCATTACTCTGCTCGCCCTGGGAGGGTGTAGCAGCGAGGCGCCCAATACGCCCGCCCCGGTAGCAGCTGCCAAGGCGGTTCCGCTGACGACGGAGCCAGCCGCTATTGCGTGGTTTGAGGGAGATATTGAGGCAGCCTTTGCCACCGCAAAGAAGCAAAATAAACCGCTGTTTCTCTATTGGGGCGCCGAGTGGTGCCCCTACTGTAAGGAGCTTGAGGCCAATATATTTATCCGTGACGAGTTTGTGCGTCTATCCCGGCAATTTGTGCCTCTGGATATGAGTAATGGCGACTCAGAAACCATTCGTTACGCGGACGAATACAAGATTTATGGCTTGCCCACTGTGATCGTCTTCAGCCCCCAGGGAGATGAGCTTACCCGCATGCCGGGTGGCATTGACATGGCCCAGTATGTGGCGGTGCTGGAACTTACCTTGAACCAGATACGGCCGGTGGCCAAGCTCGTTGCCGCCGCGTTAGCGGGCGAATCGCTTAGTGATTCGGATTGGCAGCTACTGGCTAATTATTCCTGGGGTCAGGATCGTGGTCAGGCACTGGGTGAAGACAAGCCCACCGATGTGCTGATGCAGTTGCGCGATGCCGCGCCTGCCAGCGACACCTTGCTACGCAGTCGCTTGGCTTTAGCTGCGATGGAAGTGTGGTTGAGCCAGGAGGAGGAAACTCGCGACCCTAGCCTTGCCTCGGTTCATGTTGCGGCTATCGAGCAGATTTTGGCAGATTCTACGCTGGCTCAGGCTAACCTCATGAAGCTTTCTGGGTATGGTCAGAGCATCGTCGAACTTGCACAAGGGGAGCAACAGCTGGCGCTGCAGGAAAACCTGTCAAAGTTGTGCAAGTCGGCCGTTGAGAATGCCGAAGCGAATCTCTTGAACAGAGCTAGCGTGCTGTCCGGTTGGGCAGAGGTGGCCACTGTATTGCTGGCTGAGGGTGAATCCCCCGCCCCGGATCAAGTGGTCTGGGGTAAACGCCAGGCGGACGCATTGGTTGTTCAGTTGGATACCTACCAGTTGCACGCTGGGGTTAATAGCTTATGGGGGGTGTACTTCGACCTGGGGCTCATCGCAGATGCAAAGCAAACCCTGCAGCTGGGAATTGATCGTTCTAAGGCTCCTTTCTACTTTATGTCGGGTATGGGCTACGTTGAACTTGATGCAGACAATAACGAGCAGGCCCTGGCTTGGTATCGCAAGGCCTGGGAGGCTACCCGTTTGCCCCTGGACAGAACCCGATGGGGCAGGGGTTATGTGCGCCGCTTGTTGAACCTGGCGCCTGATGACCTGTTGGAAGTGGAGCGGGCGGGATCATTACTGCTTGCAGACATGGCCTCGCAGAAAGGTGGCCTCAATGCCTATGCCAAGCCAATTGCCCAGCTTGATGAAAGCTTGGAAGAGTGGTCTGCAGACAGTCCCAAGCGACAGGCAGTGGCGGTGTCTTTGCGCGCGCGGATGACAGACCCCGGGTGACATAGCGACCTTCTTTTGGGTGTTGCAGCTACTGTGCTAAAAATTTCAAGTGAAAAGCGTTCGGGCAAGGTGATGAATAATTATCGAAACCTTAACCTGGGCTTTAGGGATGGCATGACCTTTGCCAACGGTCAAAGATGATGACTGGCAAGCTGCATAAATGGTTGGGGGTGATCTTGTTATTACCGTTATTGGGCTGGTGCGCCACGGGGGCTATTTTTCTGTTCCAACCCGGGTATGGAGATGCCTATAAAAAGCTGACTCCCAGGTACTATTCATTGCCCGGACTGTCGATACCTTCCGGCCGTAACGAGTGGTTGGAGGTGCGGCAGGTGCAAACGGTTCTGGGCACACATCTGCTGGCCAAAACGAAAGACGGGTGGCAACAGTACAACGCAGACACTATGGCAAAGCGCGGCCTTCCGGCTTCCGCTGATATCAAGGAATTGTTAGAGGATGCAATTAGCGTCGATCAGAAGCGTTATGGTGAGAGCGTAGCAAAATCTGCTGACGGCTATGTCACCGCCAGCGGAGTGCGGCTGAGCTTCGACTGGGATACTTTGAGTATCGAACAGTATGGCAAAGACAGAGCATTGATAGACGCGCTATACGATATCCATTACCTGCGCTGGACGGGAAATCGTAAGGTCGACAATGTTGTCGCGATCATGGGTTTGTGCTGTTTGGTGTTGACAACAGTGCTGGGCGTTACGCTGATCTTTAGCCGTCGAAGTGTTCGCTAGAGTTGCGACTCAGGCACAATAATCGACAGGAAGCCGGTGCTAAAACGTTTCCACCAGGTGGTGTCAGGTTCTTTAAAGAAAACCAACTCCTCGCCATTCCTTTCGGTCGTCCACTGTAAGTCACCGCTCTCATCCAGTGTTAGTTGATAGGCAATTTGCAGTATCATCTCATCGAATTCCTGGGATAATATTTTCGCTTCCTCCGGACTGGCATAGTAGGCGCCTAGCTCGGAATTGAGCGCTACTGATCGTCCATCCAGGTTAAACGAACCTATAAAGAGATAGGTTTCATCAAAGCTGAAGAACTTTGCATGCAGGCTTGCCTTGGAGGCGCCAATACGGCGCTTTTCCTTGTTTTCTTCCCCGCTCTCTCTGTTTTCTTTGCGAACCACCTTGTTGGCATCAGCCTTGAATTCAAAAAGCTCGACCCCACCCGTGACCAGGTCTTCGCGATAACGCATGTATCCCGCGTGAACCATCGAAACATCATTGGCCTGCAGTGAGTTCGTTAGAACGCGCACCCTGACTCCGCGATCAACAAGGCTTACAAGGTAGCCGGTAAATTCGTCTCCGGGGACGAAGTAGGGGGATACAATAATCAGGTCTCGTTGTGTTTTATCCATTCCCATTTGCAGTTTTGGGGCCAGGTGGGTTTCTGCACTCACCTTGTTAGCTTCTACCTTACTGGGCTGGTCATAGGCCAATAACCATGTTGACCAAACAAATTTCAGCTCGGTAATACTCCTCATGGTGGTCATTTCGTATTGACGCAATATATCGCCGTAGGCCGACTGGCGAGCTTCCTCCAGGTACTGGTCGGACTTTTCCCGAAAGGCTTTGAAATCGGCTTGTTCAAGTAGTTCTTTCCATTCGAACGCGGCAATGGGGTAGGCCCACTCACTGTTCCAGTAGAGGTCAAACTGGGCCGAAACTTCACCTGCTATGGGGCCGATCGCGAGAGCGTCCATGTCGCCGAAGCCAACGTTTGTGTCAGCGGAAAAGTATTCATCACCGATATTCCTGCCACCGAAGATGGTCACAATGTTGTCAGCAGTGAGAGTCTTGTTATGCATTCTCCGGTTGATGCGGTGAGTATCACCGATGAAGTCTCCTAAACGCCGTGCGCGGTTGGCAAATGGATTGAAGACTCGAATTTCGACATTGGGGTGGCTGTCGATCAGTCTCAAGATGCGATCCTTGCCTGCGGTATCGAGGTCGTCTAGCAGTATTCGAACGCGCACTCCGCGATCAGCAGCGGCGAGCAGTTGATTGTGCATCGTTCTGCCCGTCAGATCGTCGTGCCAAATATAATACTGTAAGTCCAGCGACGTTGACGCGCTGTCAATCAAGCGAATGCGAGAGACAAAGGCCTCTTCACCCAGTTCCAGGGTGCGAAACCCTGACTTTTCGGGGTTTTCGTTGAGCAGCTCCTGTAGCTCTGAGATCAGGTGATTTTCGCTATCGGCTTCCAGAGCGTAACTGGGCACCTTCTCAAAGTCAGTGGGCAGCGAACTGCATGCCGCGAGCAACGAAAACATCACCAGTAGCGCGAGTGATCTCAGCGTGGAGGGCCATTGGCTCGAAAAGCAGGTCATATTGCTGAGTGAAAATGTCTGTTCAAATACGTGGGGCATGCCTTATCCATAACTGGTTTTCGGGTGAACCTAGCGATTGTAGCCTTTTTTTGGCTAAGTCGGCTGCCCGAGGAAAAACAGGGCAGTCAGGTAGGGGAACACATGGTATTGTGGAGCCCGCGTTCCGGGTTTTACGATGTGGCTTTCGTGGTAATTCTGGCACTATCGTCTACATTTGTTACATACCTTTTTCTTCGTACGTCTTGCCTTGGGGTTCAATTATGTCGGCCAGGTTTTTTCCATTAGGTGTCGCTTGCATCGGTGTAGCGATGGGTTTGCTCAGTGGTTGCGGGGGTGAAGAGCGTGAACTGCCGCCGCCAGCATCCCGGCCTGTCAAGCTCTTCACCGTCGGTGGCGGCAGTAAGGAAGCGATCCGCACCTTTCCGGGTCGCGTGGATGCTACCCAGCGCGCGGAGCTCGCTTTTCGTGTCTCCGGACAGCTGCAGGAACTGCGCATAAAGGAAGGAGACCTGGTAGAAGAAGGCCAGGTTCTTGCGAGACTTGATCCAACGGACTACGAAATTGTGGTGGAGGATCGCCAGGCAAATTTTGATAATGCCGAGAGAAACTTCACGCGCGGTAAAGAGCTGATTGTCGACGGCAACATCTCCCGGCTGGATTACGATCGCATGGAGGCAGACTACCGTACTGCCAGCGCGGCTTTGACCGCTGCCAAGCAGGATCTCGAATACACTGTCTTGACCGCGCCCTTTGAGGGCAGAATAGCCCGGCGGGATGTCGAGAATTTCGAGGAAGTGTTGGCTCGCCAGACAGTGATCTGGCTGCAAAATATTACTGAGCTGGACGTGATATTCGACCTGCCTGAATCAGTAGTACGCAGTGTCCGCGGGGGCCTCAAGAATGAGGGCGATGTCCGCAGTAGTGAAACGGCGGGAACCGTGCGCGCATTTGCCCAGTTTGAAGGACGCAGTAACCGCCAGTTTGCCCTGCGACCGAAAGAGTTGGCCACCAAGGCGGATGATCAAACGCAGACATTCAGAACTACCTTTACGATGGATGCCCCTAAAGATTTTAACGTGTTGCCGGGAATGACGGCCACAGTGGTGATCGATCTGAGTGCGGTGATAGATAAGGGCGCGGTGAAGTGGGTGCCGGTCCGGTCCGTGCAGGGCGATAACGCGTTGAAACCTCGAGTTTGGGTGCTGGATGCCGATACCATGACCGTATCTTCCAGGTCGGTGAAAATAGGGCGAATGTCTGGCCGCTCTATCCAGGTGTTAGAGGGTCTGGATGGTGACGAGGAAATTGTTTCCGTGGGCGGTCCTTACCTGGCGGAGGGTATGCTTGTCACACGAATGAAGTTGACTGAGCAGGCCATCCCTCGTGCCGACGACTCTTTATAAACGCGGACTGACTCAAGGTTATTGCAGATGAATATCGGTGAATACTCAGTCCGCAACCCGGTAATTTCCTGGTTGTTGGTCGTCATCATGGTCGGCGGCGGCCTCTTGGCCTTCCAGACGATTGGCAAATTGGAAGATCCGCCCTTCACCATTAAAATGGCGAAAATTCTTACTCCGTATCCTGGCGCGACAGCACAGGAAGTTCAGGACGAACTGACTTACCATCTGGAGGACGCAATCCAGTTGATGCCCCAGATCAAGCGCATCAAGATGTCTGTTTCACGTCCCGGCTTGTCTGACATTCTCATCGAGTTCAAAGACGAGTACCAGGCGGCCGACCTTCCCAATATTTTTGATGAGCTGCGACGAAAAATCGCTGATGTCAGCCCGCAGTTACCTCCAGGAGCCAGCGCGCCGATTATTCTCGATGATTTCGGTGACGTGTATGGCGCTTACATGATGCTGCACGGTGAGGGATATACGTGGCGTGACTTGTATGACACTGCTGACGCTATCAAGAAGCAATTGGTGCTGGTGGATGGCGTTCGCAAGGTCGTTATTGATGGTGAACAGCGCGAAGTGGCCTATCTTGATATCTCTCGCAGCCGGATGGCTGAGCTAGGTATTTCGTTGGGTGAAATTGCCAGTGTCCTGGGATCGCAAAATGTGGTGGTCGACGCGGGCAATGTTGATGTGGGTGATGACTATCTGCGCTTTGACCCCACGGGCGCCTTCCAGTCAGTACAGTCAATGGGCGATCTGTTAATCAGCTCCAGTCAGCGCAAACTGATTCGCCTGTCTGATATCGCCACGATTAGCCGGGCCTATGAGACCGTGCCGACAAAGCTTTACTACGTCAATGGTGAGCCGGGGCTGAGCCTGGGTATCTCCATGGTGGCGGGAGAAAACGTAGTGGCTGTGGGTAAACGGCTGGATCAAAAACTGAACAGCCTTCTTACAACAATTCCGATTGGTATGAACATAAGCACTGTTTATGACCAGCCCAAGGAAGTGGATGCGTCTGTCAGCGGTTTTCTTGTCAGCGTTGCCCAGGCAGTGATCATTGTTATCTTGGTTCTACTTGTGTTTATGGGTTTGCGCACCGGCATTGTTATCGGTTCAGTGCTGATAATTACGGTGGCTGGCACATTGTTCATAATGGATATTTACGGTATTGAACTGCAGCGAATATCCCTGGGAGCATTAGTGATCGCCCTGGGAATGCTGGTCGACAACGCTATTGTTGTTGCGGAAGGAATGTTGATACGCATGAATGGCGGTATGGATCCCTTTCAGGCAGCCAGAGAGGCAGTGGGTAAAACCATATGGGCTTTACTGGGCGGCACAGCAATTGGCATTCTGGCTTTTTCTGCGATTGGTTTATCACCGGACAATACCGGAGAGTTCGCCAGCTCCCTGTTCTACGTGATTATGATTTCCCTTTCATTAAGCTGGATCACTGCCATTAGCACTACCCCTCTGTTGTGTGCCCTGTTGTTGAAGCCCGACCCGCAGGCGGCTGGTAAAGATCCTTATGGTGGCAAAGTCTTCACGTTCTATCGCGGCGTTGTGGCCAAGGCCATCGATCACCGTTGGGTCACCGTGAGCGGTGTGGTGGGATTATTTGTCGCTGCTGTAATCGGTTTTGGTCAAGTCGCCGGCGGATTTTTCCCCGACTCAAATACACCTTTATTATTTGTCGATGTATGGGAACCTGAAGGTTCTGATATTCGCACTACACGCGACGATACCCTGCGGGTGAGTGAATTTATTCGCGAGCAACCCGGTGTTGTCAGTACCAGCTCCGTCATTGGTGGACCTCACCAGCGCTTTACCCTGGTCTATGATTCGCGCGAGCCGGCTTCGGTTTATTCGCAAATCATCGTTCGGACGGAGTCGCGCGAGCAAATCTCAGCAGTCTGGGAGGCAACTGCGGAGTTTATGCGCGAGGAAATGCCCTGGACTGACCCGATCATAAAAGCGTTACGGATAGGCCCGGGCCGAGATGCCAAAATCGAAGCCCGGTTTTCTGGGCCAGATTCAACAAAGCTGCGCGAATTGTCAGAGAGAGCGCAGCAGATCATGCGTGATGATGGCTACGCTACCGATATACGCGATGACTGGCGAGCGCCCGTTAAGGTGGCTGTGCCGGTATTTAATGAACAGGTTGGCCGTCAACTGGGCGTGGATAGGGAAGATCTCGCTGGCGCTTTGCGTTACGCCTTCGAAGGCGCGCCTGTTGGCGTCTATCGTGATGGAATCCGGTTGCTGCCTATTGAAATGCGCGCGCCGGAAGACGAGCGCAGAGATATTAATAGCGTCAGGGATATCCAAATATGGAGCCCTGTATTGGGTCGATCAATACCTGCATCCCAGGTTGTCGCTCGTTACGAGACCGATATGGAGAACGCTGTGATACGCGGTCGCGATCGTATTCAGACAATTATCGCTTCCTGTAATCCCAATGAAGACCTCGCGACGGCACTGTTCGAACGACTCAGGCCGCAAATCGAAGCTATGAATTTGCCGGCAGGTTACAAGTTGGAGTGGGGCGGTGAATACGAAGATTCGGTCAATGCCCAGGCCGGACTCGGCCAGTCACTGCCTGTAGGCTTTCTGTTGATGATAATTACCAGCATTTTCCTGTTTGGCAAGCTGCGCCAGCCGGCGATTATCTGGCTAACCGTGCCTCTGGCCATTGTAGGTATTACCGCCGGACTCTTGACTACTGGAGGTGCTTTTGACTTCATGTCGTTGCTGGGCGCTCTGTCACTTGTGGGGTTATTGATTAAGAATGCCATTGTCCTGATAGAAGAAATTGATCAGCAGATCGAGGAAGACAAGGATCCCTACGAGGCTATTCTTGACTCTTCTGTAAGTAGGATGCGTCCGGTTATGTTGGCCGCGTCCACCACTATCCTCGGCCTGATTCCGCTCCTTTCAGATATATTCTTTGTGAACATGTCGGTGACCATTATGTCCGGACTTGGCTTCGCATCTCTTCTGACTTTGACTATTGTACCGACGCTCTACGCCATCTTTTTCCGCATTCACAAACGAGAGGATAGCGTGGCTAGTTAGTCCTCTGGCCGCCAATACATACAGCGTGAAGCAAGGCGCAGCAGATTAAGCCCATGAAGGTTCTGATACTTGATGAGGATTATCGCCAGTACCAGCAGCTCCTGTTAGCCCAGGGTGTGGCTGCTGATGCCGGATGTGACCCCACCGTATTTCCTGCTGATTATGATGCGCTTCTCGCTCAGCCGGATCTCGCGGCGCAATACCTGGAACAAGGTGGACAAACACCCTGGGTTCAGTCGACCTGGGCCGGTGTCGACGCACTCGTCACCGCAGCAGGAGCCGCGGGTGTTGTAGTCACAGGTGTAAAAGATATTTTTGGGCCACAAATGGCCGAGTACGTGTTCGGCTATTTACTCAGTGATGTTCGTTCGCTGCCGTTCTTTCGAGCGCAGCAAGATTCCCGCTGCTGGTCTCCCGTGCCCCCCA
>DS999229.1:2794-24648 GCA_000156295.1 marine gamma proteobacterium HTCC2148 | reverse complement strand
CGATGTCTTTGCGGCAGAACCGCTGGCATCCGATCACTGGCTTTGGCAGCACCCCCAAATTTCAATTACTCCGCATATTTCTGCGTTCAGTTTCCCGGGCGACGTGGTTAAACTGTTTCTGGAAAATCTGCGACTCCGGAGCCGGGGTGATGATCTGGAACACGTGATTGACCTGGACCTTGGCTATTGAACTTGGTTGCCGGGTCGACGATCAACGCTAGTCCCCTGCACTGCGGAAAAGATGCAAGCTTTTTAACGACTGGAGTCTTGTCTATGCGAAGCGCCTTTGCCGTTCTACCATTGCTGCCTCGCGCCGGGGTGCTACTCCTCTGCACCTTGTGGTTGACCTCCTGCGCCAGTGTTCCTTTTGATTACCCTCGCGAATCAAGCCAAACGATGCCTCTGTCGGCTGATACGACGCTGGGCGAATTCGCGTTTAAATGGAAACAGGAGCACGGAACTAAAGCCGGTTTCATCGGTTTGCCTTTGGGGGCAGATGCGCTTGGTCTTCGCCTGCGGATGTTAGAGCATGCGGAACATAGCATCGATGCCCAGTACTTCATTCTCAAAAAAGATCAAGCGGGGACTTTGTTTGCTTCAGCGCTGCTGGCGGCGGCGGATCGCGGTGTCAGGGTGAGACTTTTAATTGATGACATTTTTTCTCCTGGCGTCGATGAGGCATTTAGTTTGCTGACGTCACACCCCAATATAGATGTTCGCTTGTTTAACCCGCTGCCCAGACAGAGTGTGCGCTACCTTGGGTATCTCACTGACTTTAAACGGGCCAACAGGCGGATGCACAATAAATCTCTCACTGTTGATAACGCGATGAGCATTGTTGGCGGCCGAAACATCGGCGAAGAATATTTCGAGATCAACCAGGATGTTCAGTTTGATGACTATGAGGTCATGATAGTGGGTGACATAGTCGAGGACGTCAGCCATGGCTTTGATATGTTCTGGAATAGTGACCTGGCTATACCAATGGCAGCCTTCGCCCTTGAGGTGGATGCGAGTGAGCTAAACGAGTGGCGTGATTATGTTCGGCAAGAGGCCTTTAATGGTAAAGACGGTCTCTATGCCACAGCCATTAATAGCCCTTTACTCCTGGACCTGCAGGAGGACCGGGTGGAGCCTGTTGTGGCGAAAGCTACCCTGGTGACAGATCGTCCAGAAAAACTTCAGACTGCCGTGGGGGACGCGGCAGAACTGGTTGTCATTGACGAGATGGCGCGCCGTTTTCTCGAGGCAAGTGAAGAGATCCTCATCGTATCGCCTTACTATATTCCCCAGAAGGCTGGCGCTCAGTTCATGGAGAGTTTGTTGGACAAGGGAGTGAGAGTGATCGTAGTGACTAACTCCCTGGCATCTACCAACCATATACCGGTGCACTCTGGATATGCCCGATATCGCACGCGGTTGCTTAAAGCAGGCGCTGAGTTTTATGAAATAAAGGTTGATGCTGTTGCTGGAAAAAATTTATGGGGACATCAACCGGAAGCAGTAACGCTGCATTCAAAGGCAACCGTCATTGATGGAGAAAGTATTTTTATTGGTTCGCTAAACTTTGATCCACGGTCGATAAAAATCAATACCGAGATGGGGATTTTCATTGAATCGCCAGAAGCGGGCTCGGCGTTTCGCGATAATATTATGAAGGAGCTGGCGCGGATGGCCTGGCGGGTCGATCTGAATGAAAAAGGAAAGTTGCGTTGGACCTACCACAATGGGGACGACCACCAGGTGCTGTATAAAGAGCCTCAGACCAGCTGGTGGCGTCGCTTTCAGGTTGGCTTTTATCGGCTGCTGCCGATAGAAGGCCAGTTGTAACTATTCTCCCGCGTTGGGGCCATACAGACCTACACCCAATGTTGACGAAATGTAACCAATAGCTTTTAAGCCACGCACGCTATTGCCGGCGGGATTCAGGGGAGGGGAGAAGGTGGCGATAGCGAATTTGCCAGGCACTACGGCAACGATGCCGCCGCCCACACCGGTTTTGGCGGGCAGTCCGGCGCTATACATCCACTCTCCGGACTCGTCATAAAAACCTGCGGTGGCCATTATTGCCAACAACTCAGGCACGTGCTCCCTGTCGAGGACACGCTTACCGGTTTTGGGATTAACACCCTCGTTGGCCAACGTGGCGCCCATCATGGCCAGATCCAGCGTGTTAATGCCTATGGAGCACTGGCGGGTGTAAACACGCAAGGCCTCTTCCGGCTCACTGTAGAGGCGTCCATAGTTGAATAACAGGTTGGCAATAGCGCGATTGCCCCAGGCGGTCTCATACTCAGAGTCGTACACCTCCTCCAGAACAGTCAGGTCGCGAGCGGTGTAGTCCTCAATATTGGAAAGCACCTGCTGCCAACGGTCTTTCTCCGATGAGGCTTCCACCAGACTGACGGCAGCTATGGCACCGGCGTTTACCAGCGGGTTCACCGAACGGCCTTCGTAAATTTCCAGGGCCATCTTAGAGTTGAATGCCATACCAGTAGGTTCAACCCCAATCTTTTCGCGCACGGCTCTAGGTCCCTGTTGCTGCATGATTAACGATGCAGTAAACGGCTTAGAGACGGATTGAATCGAAAACTCATAATCCAGTTCACCTGCAGAGTAAACTTCACCGTCGCGGGTGATAATTACTACACCGAACATTTCGCTGGGTACGGTCGCTAGAATAGGAATGTAGTCGGCGTTGGCGCCACCTTTTTCATCCTTGAACTGTGCGTAGGCTTCGTCGACGACGCGCTGGTAGTCAGCGGGACTAATGGGGGCCGCCACTGTAGCAACAGATGCAGTGAGCAGCGCTGCCGAAAGGTATCCCTGAATTGCTTTAACGATCATTGGTTTTTCCCTTAATGTGAACTTTTTGACAGGGATAAGCATAGTAGTCACCAGCGTACTGGGCAAGTTAGCGCTCATAAATAGTGCTGGGAGGCTGACTAAAACTCTGGCCCCACTGTGATATAGATCTGGAAGGCATCGTCTGCGTCATTCAGGGGAATACCAAGATCTATGCGAGCGAGGCCCACCGGAGAGCGCCATCGGATCCCGATCCCTGTACCCAGTTTCTCGTTGAAGTCAGCGAACTTATTGAAGGCATTACCGCCATCAAGAAATGCAGCGACACTCCAGTCTGGAAAAACTTCGTGTTCATACTCGATACTGGCGACAATCAAATGTTTGCCGCCGGTAATGGCATCGCTGGGGAACAAGGTTTCCCAGCCGTAGCCGCGGACGCTGCGAGCACCCCGGCGCGAAACTCATAGTATTCAGGTATCTGGTTGAAATTGACACCGAGCACCGAGCGACTCTCCGCGTCTGTGTAACCCAGGTTTGAACGAAATAAAAATCGACCTCGCTCTGCTACCGGCCATATATTCCAGGACGAGAAGCGGGCCTGCCAGAAATCGATGTTGGAGCCAAGGTCTTCACTGGCGCCCAGTAGTTCGAGATTCAGGTAGTCGCCGCGACGAATATATAGCGGGTCGTCAGCGCGCTTCAGCTTAAAACTCAGTCCGGGAACCACCGCGTCAAATTCTGGCGCCAATGTTTCATAGGCTTCAGTGCCGATATTTTCGATGATTGCATTTTGGGCGGAGCCCGGGAGGTTGCCAAAAAGCACCTCGAAAATGTCATAGCTTTCTCCCACTATGCTGACCCCCGCGCTGGACTGTAGGCCAAAGTCATCAAAGTTTGAAACCGGCAGTCGCCACTGCAGGGTTGCGAGATTGGTTGCTATTCGTGTCTCTCCCCCTTCGTCCAAATCGACATCGGTAAAGTTCAGGTCTTTGCTTTCGTGGCGTAAACCAATTTCGAAGGCTTCTCCGCGCAAAGGGTTGCGTGGGATGGTGTAGCTGACGTCCCCTGCCACTCTCTCTCGTTCTTCAGCAACTGCTGCGCCAACATTAAAATGGTGGCCGCGCTGACCCAGGTAACGACGTGTCCAGTCCAGCCCAAGGCCAAATCCTGTATCTGTGCCCCAGCCAGCGCGTCCTCGATACCGATTTGCAGGAAATGGCGTCATGCCTATTACCAAAGGCACCTGTGGATTCTCCCCTTGCATTGGCTCACCCGGTTCGATGATAACTTCGCTAAAATATCCGCTGGCGCTCAACAGGTGACGCTGCCTGGCGAGCTCAGAATGTTTGAAAGTTTTTCCAGGCTGGAGAATCAGGTAGCGCGCCAGGTAGTCGTTGGAGAACTTGTCCTGCTGTAGTTCAATATCGCCATAAACGGACCTGGGCCCAGTCTCTATTTTTAAAGTAATTCCCGCGGTGTATTTCTGTAGATCGACTTCAACCCGGTGTTCCAGGAATTGAGCATTGAGGTAGCCAAGTTCTCGCGTGTCGCTGATTAACTTGCGCTTGCCGGTTTCATACCTTCGATGGTCGAGGCGTTGGCCCTGAAGCAAGGCCAGGGATGCTGCCAGCATTTTTACATCCTCATGGTCAGCCCCCGGGCCGATAAAAGACAGGGCGATATTGTCCACTAGTATGGGCGTGCCAGCATCTACATTGTATGTGGCTTGCCAGCCATTGCCTGATTCTTCTGAGTTTTGAAGGTCTGTGGTGATGACAGGCTGGTAGTAACCGAACGGTTCCAGTGCTCGGCGTATCTCTGCTTCAGCTTTGCCGTGCATGCGGATGATATTGGCGCTGCTGAGCTCTGCATCTTTGCTACGCCGCGCAATCTCCAGTGATGCCAATGCATTGTTGCGGATGTCATCTTCAAGACCATTAAGGGTCACTTGTAGCTGCTCCGCAGCGAAACTGCTGATAGATGCAACGAGGCAGGGCCATAACGCCATACTCAAAAGGGTTGAGCGATATGCGTGGTTGCGATCAACGTTCATAGGTGAATGTCATATTCAGGTTGTTGTCCGCTTCGCCCACGTCAATTCCTGCGCCATAGCGTGGTGTGATATTGAATATAGAATTGAATTCGCTGGTGTTTTCCAATGTGTTGTAACCATAGCCGACATAAATACGTGGGCTAACGTAGGTGCCAATACTCAACACATTGTTTCGGTCTCCGCTTGATCTTCCTGTCAGCAGGTAGGCCTGAACCTCACTGGCTTCGAGCTGAGGTCTTGAGAACAGTTCCATGGTGGGCGTGGCGATGGGCCCAGTCAGAATGATTCCTGCAGAAGATACCTGGGCGTCGCCATCAATCCAGCGAACGGCGCGAAGATTTATCACCGGCTCGGTGGCTGGCACATTGTTGAACAGTAGCTGTCCCGTGCGGATATCAAGGTCCTGGCCGAAGGAACGAAAGGTGCCGTCTTCCACCGAAAAATGGCCATTGGCGATCGGAATAAGGCTGGTTTGCTCAGGGGTATTGGTGAAAAGCGCATTGCCGGTGATGCGACCAACGAAGCCCATTGCTTTGACGTTAACGGCATCTCCAAGTATCAGCCTGGTCTGGCTATCGATACGAAAAGGCGCACTAAGTTCCTCTCCAGCGCGATTATCGAGATTGCCATTTACAACGACCACATCAGCAGAGGGCGCAATTATCTGGTCGGGAGTAGTGACCTCCTCACCATCCTGGCTGAGCATTGCGGGGCTCAGTTCCAGCTTGGGAGTGATCTTCGCTTCAGGAATCAGCAAATCTCCGCGCAGTTGCAGGGTCTCCTGCTCCCAGTCTATTTTTAGGTTGGGAGACAGAGAAACCTGCGCGTCCCGGGTGTTGAAGGCTTCGAAATAATTGCCCTGTAGCCGCAGCGCGGCGCTAGTCTCTGCTGTGTTAATAATTCCGGATAGCGATATTTCTCCTGAGCCGGATTTCACTCCACCGGAGACTTGCAGCAGATCGGGTTGCGCGGGTTTGCTGCTAATTTGAAGCTCCGCCTGCCGCAGCTGCAGTCCGGCCACCGGGATATCCGCAGAGCCGTCCTGCAGTTCAAGCGTCCCGGTGAATCGGGGTTGATCCAGGGTGCCAGCGAAGCTAACGTCAGCGTTCATTCGTCCGGTCGCGGACTGAATGTCGGGGACCCAGGCAGCAATACTGGAAAGATCGGGAAGTGTTATCTGCAAGCTTCCGCTCAGGGCTTGTGGGTCACTGAACGGTATACGGGTCAGCGCTGGTAGCTTCAGGTTCGCATCCAGTGTGCCGCTCTCCGGTGGAATAAAGTGAAGCTCCGCCTCGGCTCCCTGTGCGTCGACCTTGAGTGTCAGCGCACCCCCTTCATGCGCCATTTGCTTGTTACCGTTCTCCAATTCAAGGTTGATGAAACCGGGGCTCACTTCAAGTTTACCTGCGGCCTGCAATGAACCATCAGCTGCGAGACTTGCTTGCACATTTCCCCCGACATTCCCGGTTGCTGTCGTTTGCAATAGCTCCAGCGGGATTTGCTTTAATTCCAAGGCAAGAGCGCTGTCGTCATTGTTCCGCCAGCTGCCTTGTGCGCACAGCCGGCCAGGGCCGCTCCGCCTGATCAGGCAACTGTCACCCAGGCTGGCCGTCTCGATGCCTATCGAAAGCGGCGTGGGGTTCGCGAGTGACCATGCACCCAGTGCAGTAGTGGTGGCGTTGAGAACTTCAATACTACCCTGCCAGCCGTCCAATGCGGCCGTGATTCCTCCTTGCAAGCGGCCGTCAATCGACTGCTCGGCAGCGACGATCGCAAGCTGCAGCTGGTGCCTGCCATTACTGCCATCCGCTTTCAGCGATAATGAGTCGGCAACGATATCGCCATCACTTAATAGTGCGTCTGTTGCTATAGCCAGTGTCAGGGCGTCTCCAGGTGCGGTTCCCGCAACCAGCGTTATGTCTACCCCAGTGGTTGAAAATGAGTCCATTGCCAGTGACCTGCCTTTGAGTCTGGCATTGACCCGTGGCGCTTCTGTACTCCCTGTGATTGTTCCTGTCCCGATGAGCGTTCCTGCCACGCCCGCGACAAATTCTCCCGGAGATAAGGCACGCAGCTCCCAACTAAGATCTAGTGCATTGGCTGAAAGTTCGCCCTCGGCCTCGAACCTATTCTGGCCACTGCTCAGGTCCAACCGAGCCAGCTCGATAGAATCCTCTATTAATTCGCCGGCGGCTGAGACATCCAGCGGATAGCCAAATAATTCCCCGCTTAAGCGTTCGATGTCGAATCGAACGAGTAGTCCTAGTTCTGGGTCCAGTTTGCCTGACGTGTCCAGCGCAGCGGCAATGACGCCTTCCAGTTCGGGGTTTATAAAACCAGGGTTGAGTTCAGCTCCTTCTATGCGCAGTTGCCATGCGGGGACCGGATCCCAGCTCACCAGGCCTGTCGCGGCCAGTTCGCCGTCGAGTATTCTGGCGTTCACGGCGTCCAGCTTGAGTTGTTGCAAGTTGCCGCTGCCCTGTCCCTGCCATTGCCCAGCCGGGATATCTGTGCCTGCAATACTTGCCTCAAACTCTAGCTGGTAGTCGTTAAGTGGGCCTTTGAACTGCAAAGCGCCTGCAGCGCTGGTCAAGTCCGGTGCATCGGTATCTAAAGGCCAATGTAAGCCCTGCCACTGTAATTGGGTGTCCAGTGAGGGTGCGTCACTATTCAGGCCGGACACAGCGCCTTGAAGAGCCAGCGCTATGGTGTGGTTTTCTGCTTCGAGGCTGAACTGTTTCAGTTCGATGGCATCGCCGAGAAAGCGTCCGGTAATTTTGCCGGCAATAAAATCAGCGTCTGGTAATCCCGCCTCCAGTTGCGCCAGGCCTTGCACGCCCAGGTCGTAGACAAGCGCAAAGTCGATAGCGTCGCCCCAACCGATAATGCCACCTAAGCCCAGTTCAGCTTTTAATGGAGTACCTTCCTGCCCAGTCAATGTTAACTCTACACGGGCGTCTAGCGGCATATCATTTTCCAGAGAGGTTGTACCGCTTATGCTAACGCTGCCCTGAGATGCCTGGACCTCAAGTTGCTTAATTATCAGTTTATTGCCCTTGAGTTCAGCATTGCCTTGCAGAGAATCTATAAGAACTTTTGACCCTGTATCCTGGGAAATCTGCACATTGGTGAGACGCACATCCGACAGGGATATATCAACGGGAAGATTCAGGCTGGGAGGGTTAAAAGACGCGCTGCTGGCGCTGGATTCTTCGGTAGTGAGGGTGACAGTCATGTTATCCAGTGCAAGCAAACTCAGAGCCAAGCTACCTTGCAACAAGGCGCCGGGTTGCCATTCCAAGCGCACTTTATCCATCTTAATGTTAGTGCCCGGCTGGGAAATTGCCACACCGGTCAATTGTAAAGGCCCGGTGATTGGGCCCTCCAGGGTTTCCCAACTGAGGGTGTCACCCATGGTCTGCCGCAGTTGCCCGGCCAGAAAGGCGGTCCCCGACTCAGAGTTGAGTAGTGTCCAGATAGCGGCGAACCCTGTCGTCGCTATTAATAGCAGCAGTGCCAGTCCGGCTACAGTCAGTTTCAGTGTTTTTGTCAAAAGTCGCTCATAGTTTTGCGAGATTGCATGAAGCGGGCGGTTGCCTCTAGAGCCTATTGGAGTAAAGTTGTAAAAGCCTGATCACAATAGTAGTAAAAGGAAACAATTGATGAAACGTATAATTCTTTTTTCAACGATCGCCTTCGTTTGCATCGCGCCCACGCAGGCCGTGG
Organism: marine gamma proteobacterium HTCC2148; assembly: GCA_000156295.1. Taxonomy (GTDB): domain Bacteria; phylum Pseudomonadota; class Gammaproteobacteria; order Pseudomonadales; family Halieaceae; genus Halioglobus; species Halioglobus marinus. The sequence continues at coordinate 16,064 of DS999229.1, read as the reverse complement.
ATTTCAATACCGATGCTCTGAAATCCATGCAGGAAGAGGGCCATGCGATCGTTGCCGAAGCGGAGGCCCCCAGGGTTTATAAAGCATCCAATGGTCAGTGCCTTGCTTTTTCTGCCAGTGCGCTGATCCTGGCAAACTGCAACGGAAAGAAGAACCAGACGTGGTCATTGGATGGGAACAATCGTTTGCTCGCTGCTAACGGGAAGTGCGCCGGGGGGTCTCATCTTAAGGCCTGTGATAATTCAAAGCCGCAAAAGTGGAAGTATGATTCCAGTCGACGGTTGATGAACCAGGCGAAAAAATGCCTTCAACCCGAGGGAAATCCGCCCCAAAAAGGGGCCAGGGTAGTCGCCGCCAACTGCAACAAGTCTGCACGACAGATTTGGAAGTAGCGGGGCATGAAGACATCGGTATTGTATAAGCATCATTGCTCCTGAATATGTCCGACAAGAAAATATTGCCATTTGTGGTAGCAACAACAATCGCGGGTCTTTTGTTGTTAATACCTGTAGCGCTGCTAGGCGCCGTATTCTTCGCTGCCTACGACCTTATGGTCGAGTTGGCGAGAACTACTGGTCTCGATCTGCCATATAACGACTTCGTCGATGGTCTTATCATTGGCGCAGGTGCGTTGGTCTCGTTGATTATTGTCTGTTTTTTTATTGGTCTGGCGCTGCGAACCAGTATCGGCAATGCGCTTGAGAGTCGCTACGATAACTTGTTGCAAAAGTACCTGCCGGTAGTGGGCATGTTGCGCAACCTAATTATGCAGGTCGTTGGCAGTAACGAAGATGTTCTGAAATTGAAACCTGCAGAAGTGGCGCTTTACGGTAGCAATAGCCGGCAGTATGCCTTGGTCGTTGAGCAATTACCTGATGGACGTGCAGTAGTCTTTGTTCCCTCGGTGCCAGCGGCGACGCTGGGTCAGCTGCATGTTGTCTCGATGGACGACGTTACCCTGCTGGATGTTCCGGTACAGGACCTGCTCAACGCCGTTACCCAGTGGGGCGCCGGTTCATCGCTGATTTACAGGGCAAAGTCCTAGGCAATTTTATTAAAAAATAATAATCAGCTGCTGCCCTTGGTGCGGTCGCTGCTGAATCGGGAAAATCAAATGACAACGACTGTAAAAACACCCTTGGAAATGTTTTACCGATGGGAACAGGAAACACCAGGCAAGGTGTTTTTGCGCCAGCCGAAGTCCCTGGAGTGGCGAGAGTATAGTTGGAGAGAAGTGGCGGACCAGGTTCGCAGGTTGGCCAGCTTCCTGCGCAGCAAAAATTACCCGCAGGGGACCCGGATCGCTATTTGGTCTGCGAATAGCAAGGATTGGCCGATCGTTGACTTCGCTATCATGATGGCGGGTCATGTCAGCGTGCCAATTTATCCGGGTCAGGATGTGGGCTCAGCTCGCTATGTTTTTGAACACAGTGAGGCCAGAATGGTGTTTGCGGGCGCCTTTGACATGCACGATCGCCTGGCAGAGGCACTGACAGACGTGATGGAGACAGTCGCTATACTCGGCTGCCGCTGCAATACAGATACGTCTATGGAGGAGATCTTAGAGCAGTTTTCGCCGATGAAGGAATCGCCGCAACCGCCCCCCGAGAATTTGATGACGTTGGTCTATACCTCTGGCACTACTGGAAATCCTAAAGGCGTGATGCATATTCACGAAACCCCCGGTCACGTCGTTCCTAGTCTGGTCGCGTCGTTTCGTCTTAACGAGCCGGAGAGTCGACTGTTCTCTTTCCTGCCCATGGCCCATGCCGCAGAACGTATCCTTGTTGAGTTAACGGGACTCTATTCAAATACCCCCATTTCGTTTTCGGAAGGCCAGGAAACTTTTGCGGATGAAATTCGGTCGGTGCAGCCAACCTTCTTTTTTGCAGTGCCGCGGCTATGGATCAAGTTCAAGGAAGGCATTGATGGCAAGTTTAGTGTTGCACAGCAAGCCTCGATGACTCTGGAGCAGAAAAGGGAAGTGGCGTATGCCCTTGGTCTTGCCAGTGGACGCATTATCGTCACCGGCTCGGCGCCTACACCCCGTGATGTGCAAGACTGGTTTCTGGGTATGGGCATTGCGCTGCGAGACGCTTATGGCATGACTGAAAACTTTGTTCATGGTATGGGCTGGTTCAAAAATGACCAACCGATTTCAGGTTGTGTTGGCCAGCCAATGGATCCCGCTACTCAGGTTCGTGTGTCGGACCTGGGCGAAATTCAGTTCAAAAGCAAGGGCGTGATGCAAGGCTATTACCTTGACCCCGAAAAAACGGCAGAAGTATTTGACGATGGCTGGTATTGCACTGGTGACGCTGGCCGTTTCGATGAGGATGGAAACCTGTGGATAACGGGCCGCCTTTCGGAGGTTTTTAAAACAACCAAGGGTAAGTTTATTGTGCCCACCCGGCTGGAAAATTTGTTTGGCCGCTCGAGATATTTGGCCCAATTTTGTGTGTACGGTCACGGCCGGGATCAACCTGCTGTGCTGGCCACTCTGTCGGAAAAAGGACATGAGCTGGAACCCGGGCAGTTAATAGTGGAACTGTTGGCCCTGTTGGAGCAAATAAATGCGGAGGTGCCGCCCTATGAACGTCTTTCCCATATTATCGTGACACCTGAGTGGACGATTGAGAACGGTCTGCTGACGCCAACGATGAAACTCAAACGCAATCAAATTGTAGAGGCGTTTCGAGAGCAAACGGCAGCAACGGATCAAACAGAACCGGTGTTGTTGCTGTAGCTCTTCCAGTGATCGTGAACGATTGCTCTGAAAATTAGCGAGATTGTTTATTTTGATATTCGGCGTACCGAATAGCGACTTCACCCAGCGCAATGCAAGTTAGCGAACCTATGACCACCGGCCAGTCGAAGCCGTTTCCGGGGACATACATAAAGAGAAAAATAGTCACCGCCAACAGGAAAATACAAGTGACGGTAATTAGCGCTACTACTGGCTTGCCGCCGGGCACACGAAAAGGGCGTAGACGATCCGGATCTATGATTCGTGCTCGATAAAACGCCGAAACCACACCGATATAAGGGAGCATGAACAGCACTGCACTGGCCGCGAACAGAAGCCAGAACAGGTCTTCATTGGTGCCGGCGATGGCACCGTAGGCAAGTAGCAGGGCGGTAGATGATGCGCCCATAAGAATGCTGGCCCCTGTTGGCGTACCATATTTCGGATGTTCTATCGCGAATACATTCGGTAGCTCTCCGTCAATCGCAGACTCCGCGGCAGCTCGGTTGCAACCCATGGCCCAGGTGACCGCATTCGAAATAAAAGTGAACAGCGCAAATATGCCAAGTAGGGTTGCGATCAATACTCCCAGCTGGGAATCACCGAATAGCTTTTGCAAGGTATCTACCAGTCCTTCGACCAGATTGATGTCAGCGGAAGGAATGACCGCCAGGATGGCAAAAGTGCCAAGCACATAGCATAGAAAAATAATCACCCCTGAACTCAGAATTGAACGCGGAATATCGCGCTCCGGGTTTTTCATTTCTTCACTGGCCGAAGACATTAGCTCGAACCCCAGCATGCCGTAAATGATTGTGGAAACATATTGAGTGCCGCCGCTCCACTGGGGCTTGAAGGATTCCCAGCTGAAGTCATTGGCCAACTTAACGTCCGGCTGCAGTGCATACACGACACCACCGATGACTATAGCGATGAAGGTAATGGTTTTTAGTGTGGCACCCATATTAGGTACCCATTTGCCAATACTGAGTGACATGCAGGTAATAAAAATGACCACCCAATTAAGTGTTATCGCAATGATCAGCTGTGTCGACATTGACATGGTCGGAAAGAACATTTGCGAAAACACACCGGTGAACAGAATAAAAATCGAAGCGTTCCACAGCACAGTGTTCAGCCAGTACAACCAGATGGCTCTGGTACCCCAGCGTGTGCCGAATGCATCGCGAATCCAGCTATAAATACCACCTTGCTCAGGGTAGGTAGTGCCGAGCTCAGCGGTGATTAGGCCATAGGGGATGAAGAATATGATACCCATCAGGCCCCACCAGAATATGCTAGAAACGCCTATTGAGGCAGATGCTGCCAGCGTATCCAGCAATAAAATGGCCGACACTGTAAAGAGTGTCATATCGCGAACGCCCATGGTGCGGCGGTGTTGTACATGGGCCGTGTTATTCAAATTATTCTCCCGGCGCTGGATTGAGTCCTGAACTTGAACTGAGTAAAGGATGCACTATTGTAATGTTCGAGTATGTTGGTTCTAGGTGGTTAAAGCCATAACCTCAGAAGGTTAGTGCCAAGTCAGAGCGTGGCCATTAATTGCTACCAATGAACGTTTACGATCGCGATTGCAGATCAGAATAGTTCCACGAGCTCCGTATGACGAAGTTTAGTTACGAAAATAGTATGGTAATGTGATCAGCCAACTAGATCCAATGGAAATTATTATTTTTAAACAATTGAGCGCGTGTTTTATTCTCTGGGCCTTCCTGTGTAACACTGCACTGGCTGCCCCTTATTTTGAGTTTAAAAACTCTATTGGCATGGGTGCCGCATACCAGTCAATAAATGCCGATTTGCGCTCTTCAGTCGCTGCTCTTCCCGAAGTCTCAGTTGATCTTGATGACTTGGGAATGGATAGAGACGACTGGAGCTGGGCTCTGGAGGGCCGCTGGCGTTTCAAACCAAAGTGGATGTTGGTCGGGCTGGCCTATCAATTTGAGCACGACGGTGCACGCGCCATATCGAGGGACTTCAACTTCGAAGGTAAGGAATTTCAGGCTGGCACTTTTCTAAATACGGAAATCAGCATCAATACTTATATTGTTGATCTCATGTATTAAGTTTATGACAGTGAGCGGGCTGAAGTTTTAGTCGGTGGAGGTGTTCATGCAATCGATTTTGACGTCTCTATGAGCGGGGCAGCTTTTATTGGGGACCAGGAGCGACAGAGTGCTAGAGGTTCCAGTGAACTTTTGGCGCCGCTCCCTAATTTCAGGGTGCAGGGGTTTTATGCTATTAATCAGAATTGGGGAGCGGCCGTAGCTCTTGGTTGGCTTAGCGCCGATTATGATGGTTACGACGGGAGCTTTAGCTACCTTCACCCCCGAATAGCCTATGCTTTTGCCGAGCATTGGTCGATCACAGCTGGATATCAGTATGTAAAGATCGATGTCACTCATCAGGAATCAAATAACAGAGAGAGTGCATTTGATATGAATTTCAATGGGCCCACAATTTTCATGAGTTATCGGTTTTAGATTGAGCCGGGAATGTTTTTTATTTTGAGCGTTCCGGGTCGTACTATTAAGCTTTTGTACTATGCCCGCACTGGATCGCGCGTTATACCTTGAGCTATCTGCTTGCCTGCGGTCCGGGTAGGGCGTAGGCAACATAGCTTGATCCAACGGACGCGTCTAACTTGCCACCGCCCGCAGCGATCACAATAAATTGCCTCCCCATCGCCTCGTAAACGGCTGGCGTGGCAAAGCCTGCTGCAGGCAAACTATCATGCCACAGTAGCTTGCCGGTCAATTTGTCAAACGCTCTCAGCTTTTTGTCCGGCGTAGAAGCAATGAAAAGGAGACCGCCGGCCGTGACCACAGGGCCGCCGTAATTTTCTGCCCCCAACCCAGATAGACCGAGCATTTCTGCCTGCGGATAGTCACCTAGCGGAATGCGCCAGCGGATAGTGCCTGCGTTGAGGTCGAGTGCATTAAGACTGCCCCAGGGCGGTTTAGAGCCAGGCAAGTTGTCGCTGTCGCGAAGTTTCTGGAACTTTGCGCCGTAGGTTAATGTGCCCGGGTTTTCACCTGCGGGAAACTGCTCTCCTTCGGCTTCGTTGGGCTGGTACAAATAAACAATGGCTCCCAGCGAGTAGTACCAGGGTTGATGACTGAACCCCGGCATCTGGCCGCGCCCGTTGCGCACGATATCCCAAATTTCCCACGGCCAATACTTCAGATGAATGTCTTCTAGTGAAGGCACTGCGTCCCCCATGCCTTTTCTGTCTGCTCCATGGCAGTGAGCGCAGAACAGTCGATAGCCTGTCTCAGGTGACCGATCGCCTGTAGTACCGGATTCCACTGGTGTCATTTTTATCGTCCATGGAACTTCGTTAGCATTCACGTAGAGTAAACCGGTTGCCTTGTCATAAGCCTGACCACCCCATTGGGCGCCGCCATCCAGGCCGGGCTTTAGCACAATGCCGTCTTCGTTCGGCGCAGCATAGTGCTTGTTTGTCGACATGCCAGCGATCTTCTCTCCAACTGTTTCGCTGGCCTGCTTATCCAGAGTTGTGATCTCGAAATCGAGGTCGACAAATGGTGGCGGTGAAGTCGGCATTGGTTGACTGCTGGGAAGTTGTTCGCCGGGCATACCATTTCCGGCGATTGCTAGTTCCTCAATGGGAAAAAGCGGCTCTCCTGTTTCGCGATGAAACACGAATACGTGACCAGACTTGGTTGACTGGGCGACGGCTGGAATGTTTTTACCACCCCGTTGGATGGTGACAAGGTTTGGCGGAGATGGCAGATCCCGATCCCATAGATCATGCCTGACTATTTGGTAATGCCACAGCCTCTCACCTGTGCGCGCATCCAGTGCGACCAGAGAGTTAGCGAACAGATTGTCACCGGCGCGGTTGGCGCCGTAGAAGTCGTAGCCAGCCGATCCTGTAGGTACGAATACGATGCCTCGTTCTGCATCGACGGTCAGGCCAGCCCAGGCGTTAGCGCCGCCGCGTTTGTCGCGGTTCGCCTCAGGCCAGGTGTCGACGCCATATTCGCCCGCGCCGGGTATGGTTTTAAAGGTCCAGCGAAGTTGACCGCTGGGCATGTGGTAGGCACGGATATAGCCGGGTGCTGCGCTGTAGTCCTCGCTGGTTGCGAAGCCCATGATAAGTAGGTTCTCAAATAAGGTGCCAGGGGTGTTGGCGGCGACATTGGTGCTTTGAGGCTTGCGGTCGAGGCCGAGGCGAAGATCGATGCTGCCTTTGTCGCCAAAGTCTTGCACCAAATTGCCGGACACCGCGTCGATCGCATAAAGCAGGTGCTCATGGCCGACCAGTATGTATTCGGCAGTGACGCCGTTATTCAGCTTTCCCTCCCAATAGACCAAACCACGCCCGGCACCCTTGGCTGTAGCGGATCGGTTGAATGGATAGACCCACAACTCATCGCCAGAGGCAGCATTCAGCGCGAACAGATTTTTGCGGCCGTCCAGGCCGTAGAGTACGCCTTTTACAATGAGGGGGTTGGTAGGTATCAACCCAGTATGGCCCGGATCGTAGCGCCAGGCCTCCGTGAGTTGGTCAACGTTGTCTGTGGTGATCTGTGTTAGTGGACTGAACTGGTTACTGGACTGGTCGCCAAGGTAGCTGCGCCACTCGCTCTGGGCAACGATTTGCGAGCTTCGCAGCGTATTGATGCGTGTAATTGCGTCTTCGTTGCTTGAACTGCCGCAGCCCCAAAGCAGCAGGGCTGCGATAAGCAATATCGTTACTAATGATTGCTGGGTTGCCAACGATTGCTGTCCTGAACCTGAGTTGATAGCCTGCACCGCATCATACCCTGCAAACTGCTTTTTGGTTCACTCCAGCTAGTTTGCTCACCAATTTTAAGCCCCTGGGAGCCCATTCGATAGTCGGGTATTTTGCATATGCCAAAGCCTTTGTTGTCCTACTTATTGCCTCACCGTGCTTAAACCTATACCGTGAGGTAACTTGGACGACCGCGTTACCGGCTGTTATTCGTGGCATAGGTAAGGCCTTTTATACCCTTTGCCGCTCCAGGCGCACGTAGTCTTGGCCACGACATTGTCGTTTTTGGGCAGGCAAACAGACTGAAGATAACCGCATAATGGACTCATGTCGCAAACTCTGACCTTTCGCCGTCTCCTTGAGCCGCAAACGTTGCTGGCCATTGTGACCCTTCCGGTACTTGTTTGGTACGGCAATCCCGCCGTCGCGCTATTGGTAGGTGCTGCGCTTTCACTGGTATTTAACAAGGTCGTTGTACCCGGGGCTGGCGCCATCGGGAAACAGGCCTTGCAGATAGCTATTGTGCTCCTAGGCCTTAAATTGAATGCTGCCCAATTAGTGCAAATCAGCTCAGACTATAGCCTGCTGGTTACTGTCTACGTTGGGCTCACCATCGGTATTGGCCTGTTAATGGGGCGCTGGCTGGGCAATCAGCGCAAGTGCAGCCAATTGATCTCATCGGGCACCGCGATATGTGGCGGTACCACCATTGCCAGCTTATCTCCGGTGATCGGGGCCCGACCAGAACAGACCGGCGCAGCGCTTACCCTGGTTTTCCTGTTGAACGCCCTGGCGCTCTTTACCTTCCCTATTGTCGGCGAAGCGCTGTCGCTGACACAGGAGCAATTTGGAGTCTGGGCCGCTCTGGCCATCCACGACACCTCCTCCGTGGTCGCCACGGCAGCCATTTATGGCGATGATGCAGCCACCATTGCCACCACCGTAAAACTCGGCCGCACCCTTTGGTTAATACCTTTGCTGTTGGTATTTAGCGTTTTGGAACAGCGAGGATCGGCCAAACTAAGGTTACCCTTGTTCATCGTCGCCTTCGTGGCCACAGCTTGCCTGGGCTCGCTGATTGAGCTTCCTTCCGAAGTGGTCACTGGTGCCTCAATGATCAGTAAAAGTCTTTTGGTGGTTGCTCTTTTCTGTATCGGCACGGAGATTAATCGCTCCACGCTAAAGGAGTTGCGCGGAGCGGTGCTAATGCACGGCCTGCTTTTGTGGGCCTTGGTCGTCCCTCTGGTGTTATTATTGGTGATCCAGACCATTTAGTACTGAAAAAGCAAAAATCTTCGCATGAACCTACTTTTGGTTATAAGAGTATAGCGATTACTTCCTTTTACCTCATCCGCACATTTCGTATTATGCCCGGCATGAGCATACACAACGTCAAAATTGATCTACTAAGTGCAGCGGCTATAGGCGCGTTCGCACTCTTCGTGTTCGCCCCTATCCTGGCCTGATCGCTTCGCCTCTCAGAGCTTCTGGGGCCGCAGAAACAGCACTAACAAACCTGCCAAGAACGAGCCGCTTGCCATTATTATGGCGACGTTTTCCAGCATCATGCCTGTCGCAAACAAAAACCCCGGAATCATTGGCCCAAGCACTGCGCCACCGCGACCAATTCCCAGAACCAGGCCGGTGCCGGACCCCAGCAGTGAGGAAGGGTAAGAAACCGCAAAGAGTCCGAAGAAGCCCGAGATGGCCGCAAAGATAAACAGGCCGGTTACAAACCCGACGAGCTTCATGCTTTGCAAGGTCTCGGTGAAGTAGGGAAATGCAGCCACACCTATCGCCGCTGACACCAGACAGAGGGCCATCAAGAGCCGAATCGGTAGAAATCTGGCAATAATGCTGAGACCGACTGAGCCTATGACCCCGCCCAGGCTAATAACACCCAAAACATTGGTTGCCTCTGACGAACTATAGCCCAGGTCGGTAACGATCATGGGAATCCATTTGACGAAATAATAGTAGGTTCCCACATTGCCGAGGTAGGCAAACAGTAAGATACAGGTAATGAGACCCAAGCCCGACTTAAACAAACTGGCCATACCCACTGGGTGTGCCTGGCTCGCTTCTATGGGAGGCAAACTGTCGGGTACCGAGTGACCCAGGCGTTTCATGATGGTCTGAATACGCTCCAGGGCGCCCTGCGGGCGCTTGCGTTCAAGATAGGTGATGCTTTCGGGAACCAGTAAGTACACTAACGGAATGAAACCCAGGCTTAACAGTGCTCCTAGATAGAAGGTTACGCGCCAGTCGTACTCCCTGAGCAGGGGCGCAAGGAATGTCGCGCCCAGGTAGACGCCAAAGGCAAAGCCGCCGGCTACCAGAACCACAGCCAAAGAGCGATTTTTGTCATTACAGAAGTCTGAAGAGGTCGCTGTGGCCGCAGCCAAAAGTCCGCCTATGCCTATGCCTGTGAACACGCGAGCGGCGCCTAGAACGTATAAGTTGGGTGCCATTCCTGCAACCAGCATCCCCGCTGTCAGAATAATAAGCCCAAGCAATAAAGTGGGTCTTCGACCTCGACTATCAGCGAGTGCTCCCATAATAATCGAGCCCAGGGCCATGCCCATGAGTTCGAGGGACAGCACGATCCCCAATGTCGCCTTGGATACATTCCATTCTTCGGTAATACCCGGGGCGGCAAAGGCGATAGACAGAACGTCGTAGCCATCCAGCGCAAGGATGCCAATACAGATAGCCACGACATACCATTGGCCTGCACTCATCGGTTCGTGTTGAAGGGTCTCCAAAGGCCCGGCACCTGTATTCATATTATTCTCTTTTTTAATGAATCATTGATTGTCAAACTACAGGTCTAACCGGCGCAGCATGATGTTTATTTAGGCATGATTATAGTGTCTCACAATGATGGCGAGCATATAACTTTGCTTTATTGGCGATTCGGGCTGCGCATGCACTTGCCTGTTCTGTGCCTGGATCTATCGGCCACCCTAGTCAGCCGCGGTGCTAGTGCCAAACCGGGCTCAAGGTCGATTAGTCTAGCCGCGCTCCACCATCAACATTGATAGTCTGGCCCGTGACATAGCTGGCGTCTTGCGAGCACATGAATGAGACCACCGAGGCCAATTCAGAAACCTTGCCCTGGCGTCCCATCGGAATAAACTCTTCCAGTTGCTGCTTAAATGCGCCGTCGGGTAATTGATATAGCTCGGTTGCCCTGGCGATAGTGCCATCCATCATGTCGGTATCGTGCGACCCCGGGCTTACGCAGTTAACGCGAATGCCCGTTTTGGCGAGTTCCAGTGCCAGTTGCTGGGTGAAACCGATAACCCCGAACTTGGATGCACAGTAGGCCCCGTAATCCTGTAGGCCCACTCTGCCGGCGAGTGACGCGATCATTACGATGGCGCCGCCATTGCCGCTGTCGCGAATCAGGCGACCGCCGTACTTGCTCACCAGGAATACGCCATTCACATTGACGTCCATGGTCTGGTACCAGACATCTTCATCGGTATCGAGTATGGGCGAGGCGCCCGCATCACTGGGTACGCCGGCGTTGTTAACAATAATATCGAGGCGTCCAAAGCGAGACTTGATCGTTTCAATCATGGCCACTACCTGGTCTTTGTGGGTGACATCACACTCCAGCGCCAGGGCTTGTCTGCCCATTGCCTCAATTTCCTGTGCCAATGAATCAACGCCACGCCAACCGATTTCCTGCTCGTGGGCAGGATAAGACTCGGGCAGGCGAGGTCGACCGCAAATCACGATGTCAGCGCCATCCTCTGCCAGCCGCAGCGCAATAGCGCGACCGATACCCCGATGACGGGCCGCACCTGTGATCAGTGCGACTTTACCCGACAGTCCCTGTGTGTTGCTCATGTGTTATTCCTTTTCATTGTAAGGTTGGTCAAGGCGATTTTTTAGCCGGCTGATTATTGCTATGGTGGTCAGTATAAGGCCTGTTCAGCACACATACCTATAAGGGATAAACGATGGATTTGAACTTAAACGGCAAGCGAGTCATATTATCCGGGGGCAGCCGCGGGATTGGCTTGGCGATTGCTGCACGTTTTCTGGAAGAGGGTGCGAACGTCGCTTTCTTTGCCCGGGGTGAGGCTGGTGTTCAGGCTGCACTTGAAGAGCTCGGCAGCAAAGGAGAGTTCTATGGTGACTCGGTTGACGCGGCTGATACTGAAGCTGTTCGAGCCTGGGTTTTAAAGGCAGCGCAGCAGTTGGGGGGCGTTGATATTGTGATCAACAATACCAGCGCATCGGCGAGTATCGAATGGAATGATGAGGCCTGGCGTAATAGCTTCAATGTCGATTTGATGGCGGCCGTGACGATGAATGAAACCGCCTTACCTTTTCTTGAAGAATCAGATGCAGCGGCGGTGTTGCAGGTTGCCACGGTCACTGCCTTTGAACATCATGATCTCTCTGTATGCCCGAGCTATGGCGCGATAAAAGCAGCCACAGTAAATTACTCTGCCCAACTGGCCCAGAACTGGGGGGACAAGGGTATACGGTCGAATAGTGTTTCACCTGGCCCTATTTTTATTGAGGGTGGGGCCTGGGACGGGATTAAGCAAAATTATTTTGATCTCTATGAGCGCGACCGGCTGGCTCATCCCTCCGAACGCCTGGGCAGTGCCGAGGAGGTCGCTAATGTTGCAGTGTTTGTCTGTTCCGGTGCAGCAAGTTGGATCAATGGTGAGAATGTCGTGGTGGACGGTGGCTTTACCAAACGTGTGAGCTTTTAATAAGGCAGCCTATAGAGAAGAAGACAATGAATAAATATGAAGGTTTGAATAAATCGATGGTCCAGCAGTTTGCTCCCCGGCCCGGTCGTAAGCCACTGCTTCCATCACTCAGCAAGAAAGCACAGGTCGCGCTAATGTGCCGCATGCTCACCCGTGAGGGTTGGAACGAGCATATAGCGGGCCACATCACCTGCCGCCTTGATGACGGTAATATTCTGACTAACCCCTGGGAGTTGGCCTGGGAAGAACTGACCGCTAGCGATATCGTTACCTTGAATCCCGAGGGCGAAATTATTGACAGCGACTGGAATGTGACACCAGCCATAGGTCTGCACCTGCAACTGCACGCGCGGCGCCCAGACCTGCACGTGGCGATTCACAATCATGCGCACTGGAGCGGCATCTGGGCTAATCTGCAACGTGTGCCACCGGTTTATGATCAGGCTGGTGCGTATTGCGGGGTAGATCTTCCGCTCTACAATGAGTACGAGGGGACCTTTGAAAACGAGGCGACTAGCTTGTCCGCAGTAGAAGCTCTGGGAGATGCAAAGTGGGCGCTGCTGGCGAACCACGGTTCATTGGTAGTCGGCAAGGATTTACGCCAGGCCCACCTGCGAGCCATCACGCTGGAATGGCGTAGTAAGCGAGCCTATGAAGTTGAGTTGGCAGGTGGCGGCGCAAAGCCGTTGAGTGATGAGGAAGTCGCTAAAGTATCTATTGCCGACGACAACGGCTTTCCCTTCTGCTGGGAAGCAATGGCGCGCCGGGAACTGCGTCTAGATCCTGGTATCGTAGATTAAGTCTGCTGCTACTGCTTACGCCTGACCCAAGGAATTTGTTATGACCATTAATGTAACTCCACTCGAGCATGTGGGCGTTGAAGTCTCCGGTTTCGATATCAATGAAGCCCTGACTGACTCGATAAAAGCGGAATTAAAATCACTGTGGTACGAGCATGCCATTCTGGTGTTTCGTGATCAGGATATTAGTCCCGAAAAGCAA
>DS999229.1:0-2774 GCA_000156295.1 marine gamma proteobacterium HTCC2148 | reverse complement strand
GACTTCACTATACCGCGCGTCCCAACCACGGGGCGCTCTTACGCGCGGTGGTGGTAGCAGAAGAAGATGGCTTAACGGGTTTTGGCGACCTGGCGAAGGCTTACGATGCTTTAGATAGCGAGACTCAGGACTTGCTTGAAAAGCTCGAGGTTGCCTACAGCTTTAGCATGCAACGACGGCATATGCGCTATGTGAATCTGGAGGGTTACGAACCAGGCCCTCATAGCCCAAAGAAACCCGCTGATGTGGGTTATCCCGACTTTGCTGATGCGGTTTACCCGGCAGTGGTTACTCACCCCGTTAGTGGACGCAAAGTACTCGAAATCGTTGAGCAATTCCTGGACCGAGTTATTACGCCTCAGCAGTTTGGGCTGTCAAATGATGAATCTATCGAATTATTGGAACGGCTGGTAGCGCATACCAAAAAGCCTGAATTCACTTATTTCCACCAATGGCGCGATGGCGACATGGTGCTCTGGGATAACTGGCGGGCCATGCACTGTGCAACGGGCACAAGACCAGGTATCAAGCGGGTGATTAACCGTACCACCATCGAAGGCGATATTACTTTGGGGCGTGTGGATTCACCTGAGTGAGAACTACAACGGTAAGGCAGGCGGCAGTTTATACGTCGATGGAAGGCGCAATGAGCGGTTAGTAGTTTGGCATTGAGTGAACTTGCTCTAGCCGTGCTTCGGTCGAGAGGGCAGGGGTTAAGGAACGAGAATTGAGCAAGAGGCTTCCCGAGTAGGGTCGTCTTTATCCCTTCAGCAGGGGTTGTCCCGTGGCCGCTGGCATTACGATTTCGCGAAGGACTGGCTGCCAAAATACCGCGGTAGTAAAGACAAAAAAGGCGGCTATTCGCCGCCAAGTCACACTGCTTCACCACACCTGAAAGGGTGTGCCACTCTGGTCATGACTGACCTGAGTGGCATGTGTTGCTGCTAGAACATTGCCCGAAACTTGAGGCCGTAATTTCGAGGGTAGAGGTAAGACGTCTGCACAACATCGTCGCTGTTGTTGTTGCCACGAGCGAGTACCTCACTGTCTTCAATATTTTCGACAAAAAGCTCGATGCCGTAGCGCTGATCGGGTGAGTCCCAAATAAGGCGTGCATCCGTTTTCGTGTAAGAGTCCTGATCGTGTGCAGGATCTGTTGCCAGCAGGTTAGACGTATTGTACCCGTCTGAGTAATAAGTCTGGCCATACACTGTAAGCGAGCCTCTATCGCTAAGTTCAAAGCGGTAGGCTGCGCTTGCTCCTAAGGTGTACTCAGGAGACCAGGGTGTGGTTTCTCCGGACTGGTTTACAAACGGCTGTACACGGCCTTTGTAGAGCTGATACGGGTTGGTCTGTCCGTAGGTGCCAAACTCTGAGTCGAGGTAGGCGAAGGTGCCGGTCAGGGTCAGTCCATCAATAGGCAGCCAGATCGCATCAAGCTCAATGCCCCATGCTTCAATATCGCCGCCATTGTCTGAGAACGTCAGTACGATGCCGGTATTAGGGTCGATGCGCTGCCGTTGGGTCAGTAGGTTTGTGTACTCTGTGAAGTGAACCGCGCCATTAAACTGTAGTGTGCTGTCTAGCAATACAGTGCGGAAGCCAGCTTCTATGACCTCAGATTCCTGTTCATCTGTGGTGGCGTCCGTGCTTGCGGCGCCCGAAAGGTAGCCGGTAGAAGCTGTCAGGTAGAACATTATGTCCTCGCTCAGGTCATATTCCGCTGCCGCTTTCCAAGTGATGTTATCGTATTCTCCGTCCTTGGGGCTCTCTACTGCATCAGCGGCACCGCAATTGTAGGTGAACAGGTCCTTGGCATTTTCTGGAAGAATTCGCGGTGAACTACCATCCACCCCGTCCTTTACGTTCACCACGCGGTCGCCTTCGGAAAAATTACTACCGCCACAGTCGGCGGACTTGGTTTCATCGTTGTAACGGATACCCGCGATCAGCCTGAAATCGTCGGTAAGTGAATACTCCGCCTGACTGAATACGCCCCAGTACTCAGTATCGATACGGACTGCATTGGCGAAGAATCCGTTGAGCAGCGTTTCATCCGAAACAATGTCTGTTCCCTCAAGAATTGTAAATTCGCCAAGTTCTGTTTCGATAACTGGCCTCGTTGAATCATCCCTGACCGTCTGTTGATAAATATAAAAGCTGTTGTAATCCTCGAGGTCAGAATAATATGCGCCTGCCGTCCACTGTAGAGGGCCTTCCGAATTCGACGTCAGTACGAACTCCTGCGACCAGCCTTCGGACTCTTCAAGATAACCGCCGTTAGAGTTTTGGGTTGGGCCAAAGTCGAAGTCGAAGTTGATGTCATTTTCATACTCGTTGGCAGCGGTGGTAGAACGCAAGCTGAAGCTGCCGAAGTCGTAAGTAAAGTTAAGCGAAACTGTGTCATCTTTGAGGTCGACAGGGCGGACGTAGTCCTGGCTGATTTTCCAGGGGTCACCACCAGGTCCATTTGAGGCGGTGCCTAGCTTGCCTGAACCTCTCACTGGGTTTTCACAATTTCGCTGGGAGCCGAAGGCGTCTGTCAATCCATCTGGTGTTTCGTTGCGGCATAGAATCGTGTAGCCGAATAGTCCCGCCTCGTTTCCATCTTCCTCTACCGAGGTATAGCGGAAGATGGCCTCGGTGCGATCGTTGGGCTGCCACAGTGCCGATATGCGATAACCCTTGTCATCCTGCGCGCCGATATCAGGCCCTGCGTCATTCTCAATATAGCCATCGCTTTTGTCATACATTCCAGCAAACCGCAGTGCGAA
>DS999230.1 GCA_000156295.1 marine gamma proteobacterium HTCC2148 | reverse complement strand
GAGTTGGTTTCTATTCCCAGTCAGGCCGAAGCCGCAGCTGAGTAAAACTTGTAGCCGGCGTCAGCTCTGCTGACGTCGGTGACTATTGTGGAGACCGGCGATCAGCCTGTCCTCCAGTAAGAAGCGCGATTCCAGTACTTCCCCCAGAGACGAAAGGTCTCTTTTCACTTTTGCTTTATCACTGTCCTGTGAGGTGTATTTTTCCTCATAAGCCATGATGATTTCAGTGGTATCAACGATCGCAGGCATCAGTTTTGCTGCCACGACATTGCTGCCGTCAGCAAAACTTTCCGCTTCCTCAAAGAGCTCGAGGTAAACCTCGAAGTGCCCGCTTGATACGTAGTCCACCAGTTGCTGACAAAGGGCGCGTTGACGCAGGTCCAGGGCCTCCTGATCCAGCATGCCATCCATTCCTACTGCAATCTCGGTGTATTTGCCCAGTAATTCACGGCGTTCTTTCAACCAACGTGTGAGTAATTCTTCAACCGCATTAAATTGTTGCTGGGGATCACGGTGGGGCATATTAGCTTTCCTGAGGATACGGACGGAAAGTTTGCCACAGGCAGATCAAGGCCGCCACGGTGAACAAGGCCAACGTTTGCTCGGGAATAGAAAGGCCCATAAACGTCCACAGGGTTTCTGCGCAGTTGCCGTCTCCCATGAGAAGTATGGACAGGGTCTCCGAGAACGGCAGAGTGTCGAGCATGTATTCCAGGCTGGGGCCACAGGCAGGTACTTCTTCCGGTGGCAGGTATTGCAACCAGACATGACGCCCGGCAACGGCACCCCCGATCAGGGCAGACAAAGCGCAAAGCGCAGCGTATACCCGATTGCCCCAGCTACTGGGGCTATGGACGACAGCGATAAGGGCGATGACACCCCAGCCAACCACAAAAACTCTCTGGGTCATACACAGGGGGCAGGCAGCCAGGTTGAGATAACGTTCCAGGAACAGCATGGCAAAGGCCATAGAGGTGACTGCCAGCATAACCAGGCCGGCAAAAACCAGTCTCGGGGATAAAGATTGCAACATGAAGCGCGTTCCTTCGGGGTTCAGGTCGTTACGGTAGGGCCTTTTAGTCCGCTATGCAATAACCGCTCAGCCGACTTCGATAGTTAGCCGCGTGTTTAGTTCCACTGATGCTTTTTAAGTCCGCAAAACTCGATGAGTTCGGGGTAAAAATTCAGGAAGGATAACTCCAGCTGCGGTCTGACCGGGTCGAGGTGTTGGGCTACCTGCAAGAACGGATTTTCACGCTGGAATCGCTCGCCAATGCGTGCGGCGGTTGCTGCGATACTGTCCCATTGGCCGTACACGCTGAGTAAATCGTGCTGCTGCATTCGCAAAAGCATACGTCGGGCACCAGGACCCAAATGGTGCTTGTGGGATTCCAGGTTACGGTAAATCGTCGCGTTAAAAGCGTCCAGGGGCAGCGTACTGTAGTTGTGCCAGTGCTTGCTAAGATAATGGTCGAAGCTGAGGTCGATGAGGATTCCTGAATAGCGCCTCAATTCCAATGGAAATTGAGCGCGTAGTTCTGCCATTTTTGGGTGTTGGTCGGTAAAGGCGTCAATTGCCCGATGCAGTTTTACGCCCAGTTCAATCCCCTTGGGAAGATGTCCTTTTAGCGGACCTTTCAGGTAGTCCCCTTCCAGCGCGCCGACAACCAACTCTTCCTCGGGCCAGGCTAGTTGGAAGTGGGCTAGAAAGTTCAAGGCTTGGGAAGGGTCTCGTACTGACCGTAGAAATTAGCCAGGTATTGTTCGAAGCTGACCTCGTCTGCAGCTTCTACTGCCTGCTGGGCAGTGAGCGATAGTTCGGCCTCGGCTGCATAGTGAGCGGTTTTTTCTGCGTCTGCAGGTTGCTGCCGAAAGTGGTCTGCCCAAAGTTGGCTGTAAGACAGCGCAAGACGAAAGAAGGGTTTGCCGTGCTCACGCATTTCCCGCAATACCCTCGCTGAGGGAGTGAGCTCCGGATCTGCGATTTTGGCGGACTGTACTTGCAGTGACTCGCCGTATGCTTTGCTCTGATGGGCGTTATCCAGCGCCTTAGAAATATCCTGCATGTCACTCAGTAAGGAGTTTGCCCAATCGGACATCAGACGCGACCCATTGCAGCTGCTGAGTTCGAGGCCAGGTTCACGCCCGCGATTGACGACAGCATTCATATTGGCCGCCATGCAGTCCTGTTCCTGCTCAGTGCAGGCGGGGCTCTCTTCCAGCAAACAGTAGAGCAGGAAGGTATCCAGGAATCGTATTTGTTCAGCGTCTATGCCCACGGGTGAGAACGGGTTGACGTCTACGCAGCGAACCTCGATGTACTCGATGCCGCTTTCGGTTAAGGCATGCAAGGGCGTTTCACCTGACAGGGTCACGCGCTTGGGGCGTATGGGGCTGTAAAATTCGTTTTCGATCTGAAGCAGGCTGTCGTTCAGTTGCTGGTATTCGCCTGATTCACCCGAACTCAGGTGGGCATAATCCGGGTGAGGTTGCATGATTGCTGCGCGCAGGGTTTCTACGTAATTGGCCAGCGAGTTATAACAAATCCTCAGTCCTTTTTGCGCATCGCTGTTATAGCCCAGGTCACCCATGCGCAGCGCCGTGCCATGGGGCAGGTAGAGGCTGTGGCCATCACCAAAGGGCTCCAGGCCATGCTGATCGTGGTTGCGCAAAAAACTGCCGCAGATGGCCGGGGAAGCACCAAACAAGTAAATCAGTAGCCACGAGTAGCGACGAAAATTGCGGATAAGGCCCAGGTAACGCTCGCTGATATAATCCTGCAGCTCCCCGGGTTGGCCGGCTTCTGCCCAGGCCTGGTCCCAATAGGCCTGGGGCATGGAAAAATTGTAGTGGATACCGGCAATGGTTTGCATGACCCGGCCGTAGCGATGTCCCAGGCCGTAGCGATAAACGGTTTTCATGCGTGCGACGTTGGAGCTGCCGTACTTCGCGACCGGGATGTCTTTATCTTCTCCCAAAAAACAGGGCATAGAAGCACACCAAAGCATTTCCTCGGGCATCTGGTTGTAAACATATTGGTGTATGTCCTCCAGAGTTTTCAGGCTGCTATCAATGCCAGTGTCCACCGGAGTGATGAACTCCAGCAGTGCCTCGGAATAATCGGTGGTAATTGAACCGTGAGTGAGTGCTGAGCCAAGGGCGCGAGGGTGGGGCGTTTGTGCCAGAGCACCATCGGGGGTGATGCGCAGACTTTCTTTTTCAATGCCGCGGCCGATGCTGCAAAGCAGCGACGTTTGCTGGCTGCCGGTCAGTGATTCAAGCTGCTTCTGCAAATGGGAAGGCAAGTAGCGCTCCTTATTAGTATTGGATAAAAACCAGTGTGCTCGCTTCGGGGCGCTTTCATCACAGGCGGGACAAGTTTAGCTGTCCTGTAGGTATGAGTACAGACAAGCAGCTCGCCTAGTTATCCAGCGGTTTCCAGGTTCCAGGCACTCGTGCAGTAAACACAGCCCTTCGGGGTGCAGGGTGCCCCTCTATGGATTTGCTGCTGTCCTGTGGGTCAAGGAAATTAGCCAGGGAATGAAAGGTCATCCAGTCGGTAGAACGCTGTTCGTCTATGGATGTTAGTCCCACATCTACAAGCCGCGGCTCGACGAAACCAGTTTTTTTCAACCAGCTAGCCAGGGTGTCACAACTGGGCAGGAACCAGACATTGCCCATGCGTGCATAGCGACCTTCCGGAACCAGTGTGTCGCCCAGCTTGCCATCAATGACCAGGGTTTCCAGGACTAGTTGGCCGCCCGGACGGAGGCAGTCTCGCAGTTCCCGCAAATGATCCATGGGCGAGCGTCGGTGGTAGAGCACGCCCATGGAAAATGCGGTATCAAATGCATTGAGCTTATCTGGCATTTGTTCGATACCAGCAGGCAACAACCAGACATTGGTTTGTTGGAGGTACTTCTGCAGTGCCCAGAACTGCACGACAAAGAGAGGGGTGGGGTCTATGCCAATCACTTCTCTGGCGCCATCGCCGGCCATGCGCCAGCAGTGATAGCCGCTTCCGCAACCCACATCAAGCACTCGCCGGCTTTGAAGAGAGTCGATGCCACTGCCAAGTCGGTCCCACTTCCAGTCAGAGCGCCACTCGGTATCAATGTGAACGCCAAATAAGTCGAACGGCCCCTTGCGCCAGGGATGTAGCCCCATTAGTTGTTGAGTGAGCGACTCCAGTGCCGATGATGGCAAGGGTTGGTTGCAACTGGCTCCAACACGAGCGCTATCCAGGGTGATTTGGTCCGGGACAATGTCGGGTAGAGAGTTCAGAACATCCATCCAGCGAGCGAGGTCGCCGTAGCGTTTATGGGACAGACCTGTCTCCAGTTGTTCGGGTAACAACTGTGCCCAGCGATCGAGATCGCCGCCTTGCCACTGCTCGATAAGCGGTCGATAGTCCATTACTTAAGAGCGACCAGGGAAGCGAAGTTAAAACACTGGAACCAGACATCGCATGAGCCGAAACCGGCGCTGGCAATGCGCTGCTTATGGGTCGCCACGGTTTCTGGTAGCAGTACGTTTTCAATAGCGGCACGCTTTTGTGCGATTTCCATATCGCTGTACCCATTTGCCTTTTTGAACTCATGATGAAGTTCAATATTGAGTTCGTCTAAATGCGGATCCTCGAAAGTAACTTTTTCCGAAAGCACCATGACGCCGCCTGGTCGCAAGCCATCATAGATACGCTGGATAACTTCATTTCTCATCGCTAGCGGAATGAATTGAAGGGTAAAGTTAAGCACAACCACCGATGCGTTTTCGATGTTCACGTCTTCCAGGTTGCTGCAAATAAGGTCTACCGGCGTATCGTGGGTGTCGGTGTCGATGATGTTCCGACAACGTTCCAGCATGGCCTGTGAGTTGTCGACCGCAAGGATGCGGCAATCTTTGCCGCGCAGTTCCTGGCGCATCGCCAGGGTAGAGGCTCCCAGAGAGCAGCCCAGGTCGTAAAGCACGCTGCCTGCAGCGGCGTAGCGCTGAGCCAGTAGACCGGTCATGGCAACGATGGTGGTATAGCCAGGTACCGAGCGCTTTATCATGTCGGGAAAAACCCTGGCCACGTTTTCATCGAAGGTGAACAGGCCCGCTTCTCGCAAGGGATCGGCGTAGATGGTATCTCGGCTTTCGCTCATGCTTATTAACTCAGTTGGGTGACCGGTAAATGGCGCGCCCGGACGACGAGCGCGATTCTAGCATGAAATATTAAACCGGCCGGTCGGTAATGTTCTGTTGCTGGCCGTCCAAAGTGGAGACAATGGAGGCACATCTTTTGTTCGTAGGGAATATAAAATGCCGATAGCAGCGAGCCATTTCGTTTCGGACATTCGACCCCCAAAATTACGCCACAGCATTGGCGAACTTGGCCGGGTGGCTCTGGAGGCGGGGACCAGCGTGCTTTGCAAGGGCCTGTTCAAGACCCTGCCCGAGGGAGATGGCCACTCGGTGATGACTTTGCCGGGCTTTATGGGAGCCGATGGCTCTACTGGAATGTTGCGCAAATTCCTTAATGAGCGGGGCTACAATGCTATTCCCTGGGGTATGGGCCGCAATGCCAGCGACGCCCGGGCTAATAGCATGGAGGAGTTCATGCGCCACCGCGCGGAGCTGGAACAGCAAATCGCCCAACGTGTCGAAGCTGAGTTCCATCGGTCGGGGCGCAAGCTAAGCCTGATCGGGTGGAGTCTCGGTGGTCTCTATGCGGTCGCGCTGGCCCATCGCTATCCGCAGTATATTCGCCAGGTAATTACATTAGGCACCCCCTTTGGTGATCCCCGAGGCACGGCACTTTACAGCTTCATGGCTCGCATGAATCAGCAGTCGGGGGACGAATCAGAAGAGGCGCTGCGTTATTGGGTGGACTACACCTACAGCGGCGGTGAATTAGAGGTACCCATACTCGCACTCTTCAGTGAGTCAGATGGCATTGTCGGCAAGGGTATTGCCCGCTGTGAGGGTGACCCTCGCTATGTTACTAACATGGCCGTCATGGCCAGCCACGTAGGCTTTCCCTTTAACCCGCTGGTGTTCGCGGTCATTGCCAATCATATGGTGGCGCCAGAACAGCGCTGGTCAATATGTGCGAGTGAGCGAATAGCGCCTTTTGTGAAGGCGGTGGGCTAAAGCGGGACTTGCGGGCACAGCGCTTGTTGCGTGCCTTGGCGGCCCGCAACAAGCCAGGGTTTTAATTAGCGCTGCGAATCAGTTTGGAATCTTCATTACCGAATTGGTGGCCAACGGGTATACGCTGGTCGAAACGGGCAAAGCGGTTGCCGCTTTGTACGTCAAAACTCACTGAATTTTGCCGGGCAAATTTGATGCTGGAGAGAAACTCCACCAGGCTCACTTTGCCTTCATCCATTCTTTTCATGACGATCTCTATTAGTATTGAACCACTATGGGAGTAGTCTAAGGCGAGGCCTCGTGAATTGGGCGTAAAAATTGCGGTTAAATTGTGTGAAAAATGACCTCTGGGGCTATAATGCTCCGCCCCCGAATTTGCTGATAAGGCCACAATGAAACCTGCCAACTACCCCCAGCAGCCCTCCCATTTATGGGAGCACTTTTATCAATTCACCCAGATTCCCCGGCCCTCGAAACAGGAGACGGCGGTGCGCCAGTATCTGCTGGACCTGGCTGACAAGTCGGGTCATCGGTATCAGATGGATACCGAAGGCAATCTGGTAATCTACGTGCCGGGCTCCAGTGGCAAGGAAGCTAGCCCCACTGTCATTATCCAGAACCACCTGGATATGGTGACGGTGAAAACTACGGACCGGGAACACAACTTTGAAACAGACCCCTTAACGCTGCAGGTCAGTGACGGCTGGCTGGGTGCAGATCGCACCACCCTGGGCGCAGATAATGGCGTAGGTTGCGCAGCGGCGATTGCGCTGATGACAGACCCTGAGGTAGTGCATCCTCCTCTGGAACTGCTGTTCACGGTTGATGAGGAGACTGGTCTGGGCGGCGCGCTCAATCTGGACGCATCCATGCTGACAGGCACATTGATGCTCAACCTCGATACCGAGGATTGGCACGAACTTTATATCGGCTGCGCGGGTGGCGCGGGTTGGCAGTTTTCTCGCAGCTTCTCGCAAGAGCAGGTTGCCGGGGAAGCCGAGTGCTGGCAGTTGACGATACGTGGTCTTGCGGGCGGTCACTCAGGGATTCAAATTCACGAGCAGCTTGGCAGCGCAATCAAACTGCTGGGAGAGGGCCTGCGTGGTACGCCCGGATTGCAACTTGCGAGCATTGATGTTGGTGTCGCTCATAACGTCATACCCCGGGAGGGAACCGCAACATTCGTTTGCGACGCGGGCGCAGGTGCTGCTTTAAAGCAGCAACTGGAGGCGTTGCGGGAGCGAGCGGTCGGTTACCTGCCGGCAGCTGATAGCGAGCTGGAAATGGAGCTTGTCGCCACCCGGGTGGACGCGAGCCTCGATGAAGTTGATTCGATGCGTTTGCTGGATTTGATTGCTGCTTTTCCCCATGGCGCCCAGGCCTATAATCTGGAGCAACCGGCTGATCTGGTAGACATCAGCATTAATCTGGCAATTCTGCGGTTGAAGCAGGGAGAGCTCTATCTCGAATCCAGCTACCGTTTTTTCAATGAGGACCAGTCCTTGCCTTTGCAGCATTCGGTGTTGGCATTGGCGCGTGCATTTGATCTGGAGGTCACCCCCGATGTGGGCTATCCCGGTTGGCAGCCAGACTTCACCAGCCCGCTGCTGGAACAAGGCTGTGTGCTGCATGAGAAAATGTTTGGCCACCGGCCTGCGGTGAAAGCCATTCATGCCGGGCTGGAATGCGGCATACTGAAAAGCAAGAAACCCGATGTGGATATACTGTCCTTCGGTCCTACTATTCGCGGCGCTCACTCGCCGACAGAACGCCTGCAAATCGATACCGTTGAACCTTTCTGGCAGTTCCTTAAGCAACTGCTGGCTGAAATCTGATTTTGAGGATTACCCATGCTGGATAAACTTGAACGTCTTCCTGCCGATTCTATTCTTGGTCTGGCGGCTATCGCCAAGGCGGATGCAAATCCTAATAAAGTTGACCTGACGGTGGGCGTTTATATGAATGAAGACGGGGTTTGCCCGGTCTTTAAAGCAGTGAAAATGGCGCAGGCCGCGCTGCAACAGGAAGAGGTGAGTAAATCTTACTTGCCTCCCGCGGGGGTTGACGCCTTTAACGACGGGATGCAGCAGCTCTTGTTCGGCGCCGGTCACCCGGCCTTGAGGGATGGCCGGGTTAGTAGCGTACAAGCACCCGGCGGCTGCGGTGCCTTGCGTATTGGCGCGGAGATTATTTTTGCCGCTGCTCCCACAGCAAAGGTTTGGGTGAGCGATCCAACCTGGCCAGTGCACTTGCCGTTGTTGGGTAGCGTAGGGCTGGAGTTTGAGACTTACCGTTATTACGAGCCCGTCAGTCACGGAGTAAACTTCGATGGCATGGTAGAGGACTTGAAGCGAGCGCAGACTGGTGACGTGGTGCTGCTGCACGGCTGTTGCCACAACCCCTGCGGTGCAGACCTGTCGCTGGAGCAGTGGGGGGTTGTAGCGGACATGGCAGAGGCCCAGGGCTTTGTGCCCTTTGTCGATATTGCCTACCAGGGTCTCGGAGACGGTTTGGAAGAGGACGCTGCGGGATTGCGTCTTTTGGCCGAGCGTGTGCCGGAGATGATTATCGCTGCCTCTTGTTCCAAAAACATGGGGCTTTACAGGGAGCGCACCGGCGCTGTGATGTTCGTTTGTCAGGACCGGGCGAATGCGGAGGCACTCGTGAGTCAGGCGCTGGTCGCCGCGCGCAGAGTGTACTCAATGCCACCGGCACACGGTGCACTTATTGCCGGACGCATCCTTTCGGATCAAGCGCTGGATGAGATTTGGCGAACTGAGTTGGTGGACATGTGTGGTCGTATGAATGGGCTGCGCACTGGCCTGCGCGAAAAGCTGGAGGCTGCCAGCAGCAGGGACTTCGCCTTCATTGAAAAAGAAAAGGGTATGTTTTCATTCCTGGGTCTGTCTACCGAGCAGGCGATCAGGCTGCGAGAGGAATACTCGGTTTACATGCTGGACTCGTCGCGGATTAATGTGGCCGGAGTCAATGCTCGCAATATTGATTACCTGGCTCAGTCGGTAGCGTCGGTATTGTAGGAGATTAGTCCTCCAACTCAGCCCAGCGCTCCATTGCCTGTTCCAGTTCTTGCTGGATTCGGCTGACCTCATCCAGAACTGATTGCACTGCTGTATGGTCTTGCTGGTAAAAGTCAGCGGCGGTCATGTCGGTCTCCAGCTGGGTCTGTTTGGCTTCCAGTGACTCTATCAACCCAGGGAGGGAGTCCAGCTCACGCTGATCTTTATAAGACAGTTTGCGTTTCTTGTCGGGGACTTTACTTACAGGTTCAGCTGTCACGGCTGCTGCTGGTGACTGACCTTTGGCGGACGACGCAAGGTCTGCAAGATTCCCGCCCCTGGCTTCCCAGTCGCTAAAACCGCCCGCCTGCTCTTCGATAACCCCATCACCTTTGAGCACCATCAGGCTGGTGATGACGTTGTCCATAAATTCACGGTCGTGCGAAACCAGCAGCACGGTGCCTTCAAAAGAAAGCAGAATTTCTTCGAGCAACTCCAGCGTTTCGATATCAAGATCGTTGGTCGGCTCGTCCAGCACCAGCATGTTGGCGGGCTTGCTGAACAGGCGCGCCAGTATTGCCCGATTTTGCTCGCCACCGGAAAGCGCTTTCACTGGCGTGCGCACCCGCTCAGGGCTGAACAGGAAATCTCCCAGATAGGAAATTGCATGGCGGCGTTTGCCGTTGATTTCGATAAAGTCCTGACCGCCACACACGTTGTCGATCAGGTTCTTTTCCGGATCCAGGTGACCGCGTAGTTGATCGGAGTAGGCGATCTCCAGTTTGCTACCCAGTTTGACAGTACCGCTATCGGGCGTTAATTCGCCTAGCAGTGTTTTCACCAACGTGGATTTTCCGGCGCCATTGGGGCCGACAATGCCGATGCGGTCGCCGCGCTGAATGATGGTGCTAAAGTCTTCAAGAATGACCTTGTCGTCAAAAGCGTGACTGACGTGCTGCAGTTCCGCCACGATCTTGCCGGAGCGGGAGGCATCTTCCACACCAAAATCAGCACGGCCCTGGCGTTCCCGCCGCTGGTTGCGTTCGTCGCGCATCGCCTTTAGGGCTCGCACTCTGCCTTCATTGCGGGTGCGCCTGGCCTTAATGCCTTGGCGAATCCAGACTTCTTCCTGGGCGAGCTTTCTATCAAACAATTCATTGGCACGCTCTTCGGCGGCCAATTCCTGGGCACGATGATTAAGAAAGCCTCTGTAGTCGCCGCGCCACACAGTCAGGTGACCCCGGTCAAGCTCAGCAATGCTGTTAACCACGTTTTGCAGAAAGCGCCTGTCGTGGGTGATAAGAATCAGGCAACCTCGGTAATTGCGCAGTTGCTCCTCCAGCCAGGCGATGGCCGGGATATCCAGGTGGTTGGTGGGCTCATCCAGTAACAGGATATCCGGTTCACTGACCAGCGCCCTGGCCAGAGCGACTCGACGTCGCCATCCTCCTGATAGCTCCCCCATGGCGGCGTCGGCCGGAAGTTGCAGTTGGCTGAGCGTAGTTTCGACTTTTTGCTGTAAATTCCAGCCGTCCACTGCTTCAAGCTTGTGCTGGACCTTGGCCAGGGCATCCATATCATCGCCCTGAATCAGATGGTGATATTGCGCCAGTAGCTCGCCAGCCTCTTCGAGGCCACCAGCGACCATATCGTAAACAGACAGTGCGTCGGCTTCCGGCAGGGTCTGCTCCAGCCTGGCCATGTTGATGCCGGGTCGAATCCAGCGTTCGCCGGAGTCTAGCGCCTGCTCTCCCGCGAGAATTTTCAGCAGAGTGGTTTTGCCAGCACCGTTGCGCCCGAGCAGGCCGAGTTTATCACCGCGAGTGATGCTCAGTTCCACGTTGTCCAACAGGACCTGGGTGCCGTAATGAAGGCTGGCTTTGTCGAGCTTGAGTAAAGGCATGGTCTAGGCGTTGGCTAAAGGGAGGCGAATTCTACGCCACAGCGCCCTCTGCTGCTACAGCCTTGCTATGAGACCTTAGAGAAATGCTCCAAGAGGTGGGCAATGAGTGCCTGCGCAGCTCCAGAGAGTGAGCGCCGCTTGCGGGTAAAGATACCCACCTGGCGCTCAATCGATGGTCGCCCGATGGTTTTGCACAAGATACCCAGGCTTTCCATTTGCTGTCGACATAGCTGTGGTACAACCGCCGTGCCCAGCCCCACGGATACCATGCGGCCAATGGTCGCTAACTGGTTTGCCTCCAGTAAGCGGGTAGGGGTGACGCCTGCTTCAGACAGCGCTTTTTCGGTAGTATTGCGCGACCAGGAGCCGCGGTTCATGGCGATAAAGGGTTCTTCCATCAGTGCCGTCCAAGACAGTTTTTTACGGGCAGCGAGTGGAGATTTCGGGTGCACCAGGGCAATCCAGCGGTCGGTAAACAGCGGAGTGAATTCAAGGCCGTCCATTTGATCAGGTTCGAAGGTGATGCCCAGTTCCACCTGTCCTTCGCGCACCGCATCAATCACCGATTCCATGACCACATCCTCGACGCTGATGTTTATGTCAGGGTATTCCCGCTGGAAGGGTGCAAGGGCTTCTGGAAACTGATTCATCGCGAAGGAGGGCATCACCGCTACCCGGATTTTGCCCTGCTGCAGATTAAATGCACGGCCCAGGTCATCAAAGGCCTGGTCCCAGTCGGCGAGCAGGCGGCGCGCCACTGGCAAAAACTGACGTCCCTCTGGACTGAGCTGTAGGGAGCGAGTGGAACGTGAGAACAGGCTACCGCCTGTTTCCTGTTCCATATTTTTGATAGCGACGCTTAAAGCAGGCTGCGACAGATGCAGTAGTTCACTGGCCTCGGCAAAGGATTGGGACTGGGCCAGGGTGACAAAAGCCCGCAGTTGACGGAGAGACACATTCATTAAATAAATTAAATAAAACATAAAAATAATCAATTTGTTAAATATATTGGGTTCATCCATATTGCGCAATCCGTTTAAGGAAAATTTCCATATGTCCCAGCCACTTTGGAATCCCAGTCCACAGCGTGCAAACGCTGCTCAGATTACTGCTTTTCAGCGGCAACTGGTTGAGCAAGGCAAGGATGTGGGCGTAGGCTATGCCGATCTGCACCGTTGGTCTGTCGAGAACCCGCAGGATTTCTGGCGCGCTGTTTGGGACTTTGGCGAGGTGATTGGAGAGGGCGACACCTCTCAGGTTCTCGCTCAAGAGAATAAGTTTCCGGGTGCACAGTGGTTCCCTGAAACGCGATTGAATTTTGCCGAGAATCTGCTGCGCCATCGCGACGAGCGCACTGCCATTGTGTCGCTATTGGAAAATGGCGAGCGTCGCGAAATTTCCTACGCTCAACTTTATATCCGAGTCGCACAACTGGCATCAGCGCTGCAGGCGCAGGGAGTGCAGGCGGGTGATCGTGTCGCCGGCTTTATGCCGAATATCGAAGAAGCCGTCATCGCCATGCTGGCGGCAACTAGCCTGGGAGCGCTCTGGTCATCCTGCTCGTCAGACTTTGGTATCAATGGGGTGATGGATCGTTTTGGCCAGATTGAGCCTAAAATTCTGTTTGCTGCTGATGGTTATTATTACAACGGTAAAGCTTGCGACTCACTGGAGCGTTTGGCCTCCATTCGCAAACAGATCCATAGCATTGAGAAAGTGGTGGTCGTTCCCGTCCTGCATCAAGTGCCAGATGTCAGTGCTATTGAAGACTCGGTGCTGTTTGCTGATTACCTGGATGACAGTGCCAGCGAGGTGCAGTTTCGGCGCCTGCCCTTCGACCATCCTCTTTACATCATGTATTCCTCGGGTACTACTGGCGTGCCTAAATGCATTCTTCATGGCGCTGGCGGATCTCTTTTGCAGCACATTAAGGAACACCGTCTACACGTAGACCTGACGCGCGAGGATGTGTTTTTCTATTTTACCACCTGCGGCTGGATGATGTGGAACTGGCTGGTTTCCGGACTCGCCAGCGGCGCTAGCCTGGTGCTGTATGACGGGTCACCTTTCGCGCAGGAGGGGAAGTTACTGCTGGATGCCATCGACCGTGAAGCAATAACCGTTTTTGGTACTAGCGCCAAGTTTATCGCAGCGCTGGAAAAAGCTGGCCATAAGCCTCGACAAAGTCATGACCTGGGGAGCGTGAAAGCGATTCTTTCCACCGGTTCGCCGTTATCGCACGAGAGCTTCGAATATATATACCGCGACTTCAAAGATGATGTTTGTCTGTCCAGTATTTCTGGAGGCACTGACATCCTGTCCTGCTTTGTGGGGGGTTGTCCGACTCTGCCCGTTTATGTCGGGGAAATACAGGCGCCGGGACTGGGTCTTGCCGTTGAAATCTGGAATGAGGCAGGTCAGTCCGTCGTCGAAGAAAAAGGTGAACTGGTGTGCACCCGGCCCTTTCCGTGTGCGCCCATTGGCTTTTGGAACGACCCGGACGGCAGCAAATATCACAGTGCTTATTTCGACAGCTTCCCTAACATCTGGGCCCACGGCGACTATGGTGAAATTACTGAGCATGGCGGTTTTGTTATCCACGGGCGTTCAGACGCAGTGCTTAACCCCGGTGGCGTGCGCATTGGAACTGCGGAAATTTACCGCCAGGTAGAGCGTATCGAAGAGGTGTTAGAAAGCATTGTTATCGGTCAACAATGGCAGGACGATGTCCGGGTGGTTTTGTTTGTCGTGCTGCATGACGGCGTGTCACTGGATGAAAGCCTGCAAACCCGGATCCGACAGTCGATTCGCGAAAACACGACACCTCGGCATGTGCCTGCGGTGATCGTGCAGGTCACTGATATCCCTCGCACCATCAGTGGCAAAATAGTCGAACTGGCGGTGCGTAATGTGGTGCACAACCGACCGGTGAAGAACACCGATGCCCTGGCAAACCCAGAGGCGCTGGGCTTGTACCACGATTTGCCCCAGTTACAGGTCTGAGCGGGCCTGAATTCCTGCAGGTGTTCTGGTAAAGTGGCGCCCGCGTTGAGTTTAAGTACAGCAACTGCGAGTTAAGGGAATAGTAATGAGTGATCGTGAAGTAGTCGTTTTAAGCGGTGTTCGCACCGCAATCGCTGATTTTGGCGGCAGTTTAAAGGATGTTCCTCCTACGGAGCTTGCTGGTCAGGTGGTTGCAGAGGCAGTAAAGCGCTCAGGCCTTGAGGGCGCTGACATTGGCCACTGCGTGATCGGCTCAGTGACCCACAGCGATCGCAGAGACATGTACATGAGCCGGGTAGCGGCGTTAAAGGGTGGTTTGCCGATTGAGACCCCTGCACTAACAGTCAACCGTCTGTGTGGCTCGGGTCTGCAGGCCGTTATCTCTGCCGCCCAGATGATTTTGTTGGGAGATTGTGACGCGGCAGTGGCCGGCGGAGCCGAATCTATGTCGCGCGTTCCCTACTGGCTGCCCAAAGCTCGCTTCGGCGCGCGTATGGGCGATGCCACCATGGAAGATCCTATGATGGGTGCGTTGACCTGTCCGATTGGCGATACCCATATGGGCATTACCGCTGAAAATCTGGCTGACAAGTACAGTGTGTCTCGCGAGGAGCAGGATGAACTGGCGGCCGAGAGTCACCGTCGTGCTCAACATGCCATTGAGGGGGGTTACTTCAAAGACCAGATTCTTCCGATAGAACTGAAAACACGGAAGGGTGTGACCGTGTTTGACCAGGACGAGCACGTTCGCATGGACGCCACCGCAGAGAGCATCTCAGGGATGCGCCCGGCGTTCAAAAAGGATGGCAGCGTGACCGCCGCTAACGCCTCCGGAATTAATGATGCCGCTGCAGCAGTGGTGATGATGGAGAAGAGCGTTGCCCAAGCGCGTGGCCTCAAGCCTATGGCCCGCATGTTGGGCTATGCCCTGGCGGGTGTAGACCCAGCGATTATGGGGATTGGACC
Organism: marine gamma proteobacterium HTCC2148; assembly: GCA_000156295.1. Classification (GTDB taxonomy): domain Bacteria; phylum Pseudomonadota; class Gammaproteobacteria; order Pseudomonadales; family Halieaceae; genus Halioglobus; species Halioglobus marinus. Next base: position 174,966 of record DS999230.1, on the reverse strand, counting down.
CGCGCCGGCAGTACGCCAACTGCTTGAAAAAACAGGCGTGGCACAGGACGATATCGATATCTGGGAATGCAACGAGGCTTTTGCGGCCCAGGCGTTGTCAGTCGTGAAAGAGCTCGGCCTTGACCCCGCCAAGGTAAATCCCAACGGATCCGGTATTTCCCTGGGTCACCCAATTGGCGCAACTGGAGCGTTAATTACCGTGAAGGCGCTGTATGAACTGGAGCGCACCGGAGGCCGCTATGCCGTTTCCACCATGTGTATTGGCGGCGGTCAGGGTATCGCGGCACTGTTTGAGCGGGTTTGACACGCCGCTTCTAAAATTGATTGAACTGGAACCAATAGACGCTGAGATAAATGTTAGCTAACCAACGACAGCAAGACTACGACCGCCAGATTGCCAGCTGGCTGCTGCTTTGCGCGGCAGTTATTTTCGGCATGATCATGCTGGGGGGAGCCACGCGGTTGACCGGATCTGGGCTCTCGATGGTGGAGTGGAAGCCCCTGATGGGGGTGATACCACCGCTGGGCCAGGAAGCCTGGCAGGAAACCTTTGACAAATACAAGCAGTACCCGGAGTACCTGAAGGTTAATCGGGGAATGGACCTGGATGGCTTCAAGTCGATTTTCATGTACGAGTATCTGCACCGTGTATTGGGGAGGTTGATCGGGGTGCTGTTCTTCGTTCCCATGGTGTTCTTTGCCATGAAGGGGCGAGTCAGGGCCGGCGTCATGCCCAAACTGTGGATTTTGTTCTTGATGGGTGGGTTGCAGGGCCTGCTGGGTTGGTTCATGGTCAAAAGTGGCCTGGTAGATAATCCTCGAGTTAGTCAGTACCGACTAACCTCGCATCTAGGGTTGGCCGTGGCTATTTATGCCTACATGCTCTGGGTCGCATTCGATTTATTGTTCCCTCAGGGCAAAGGCCGGCACCCGCAGGCGGCCTATTCAAGGGTGCTGACTATTCTCGTGTACCTGATGATTCTGAGCGGCGGCCTGGTGGCCGGCACCCGCGCAGGGTTTGCTTATAGCACCTGGCCTTTGATGGGTACCAGCTTTGTGCCGCCTGGCCTCTATGCGCTGGATCCGGTCTGGTTGTCGATGTTTGAAGACATCACCACTATTCAGTTTAACCACCGCATGTTTGCGTACTTACTGTTTGGCCTGGCCCACTTGCTGGCATGGCGCACCTGGCGTAGTGGTTTGCCCGCGCGCGGAGGACTGGCAATGGGGCTGCTGCTGGTGGCGTTGTGGTTGCAGGTCATTATGGGTATCAGTACGCTGCTGCTGCATGTGCCGGTCTGGTTGGCGGTGGCCCATCAGGGAGGAGCGGTGGCGTTACTCACTGCCACTTTGTTTGCGAGTCACGTGCTGGTAAAACAATCGTCCTGACCGACTAAAACATATGCCCTGATATGTCATCGTGGCGACGACCCCGGTCTTTGCGACGGTCGTCCTTGGTAGGCTCAAAACGTACCTCTGCGCGTCTGTCCACGATACGACGCCGGTGATTGCGTCGGCGCTCTACGCCCATATACTGCTTGTTGCCTTTAGTATTTGCACTGTTGGTGCCTGTACCTAGCTCTCGTACTTCAAAATGTGCTGGTTCTGACATCGCCTTGACTTTGGTCCCTAGCTGAACGTTAACTCGCTTGTAGTTTGAACCAGCTTGATCGCCACGGCAGCTTAAAATTATCGGTATTGTGAACGAGCTCACACTACCCGAGCCTAAATGACTCGCAAGCCCTCTCAGGCATGATCAAGATCGAGAATGGGCAGAAATCACGGTATTTTTTCCTGTACTGACTCGTAGCTTTGCAATATCGACGGGAAAACTTGGGATATCTCTAAATTTGTGACCTGAGACGCATTACTTTCGTAGTAAATGAATGCTTTCTGACCTATGCTTTCTGATCAAAATAATTGTTTGGATTCAGCAGCTTAGTTGATGTTGCCCGAAACCGCGGGACCAGCGGTAGGGATTGCTGACAGCATCATTGGAGTGGAAAGACAGGATGACTCGCAACGACGACCCATTGCTGCAGTGCCTGCTGGCGCTATGTCGCTTTCACGGTAATGCCTCTACGGCAGAAGCTGTTATGGGAGGGCTACCCGTGGATAGTGGTGCCCTCACACCTGCATTGTTCGAGCGCGCTGCCAGTCGGGTGGGATTGACCAGTCGGATTGTGTATCGCAGTCCGGAGGAAATTGAACCAGCGCTATTGCCGGCAGTGGTAATGTTGGAAGGCGAGCGTGCCTGCCTGTTGATGGGTTGGGCACAGGGCGGAAAATTTGCCAAAGTGGTTTATCCCGAGCTCAATGAAGCGGCGGTGACTATCCCCAGGGAAGAGCTTCTCGAAAAATCAAGCGGGGCGGCCATCGTCTGTCGTCCGCGTTTTCGTTTCGACCAGCGTGCGCCTCGCACTGGCACCTCTGATCGCGGCCACTGGTTCTGGGATGCCATGCGCGCCAACATGCCGATATATCGGGACGTGTTGCTGGCTGCGTTTTTTATTAACGTCTTTGCCCTGGCCTTGCCGCTGTTTACCATGAACGTTTATGACCGGGTGGTGCCCAATCAGGCGGTAGAGACTCTGTGGATGCTGGCAGCGGGTGTGATTATCGTGCTGATTGCCGATATCAGCTTGCGCAGCATGCGCGGCTATTTCCTTGATCTTGCTAGTCGACGAGTAGATATCAAGCTGTCGGCCCTGATTATGGAGCGGGTGCTGGGTATTCGCCTGGAGCACAGGCCACTGTCGGTAGGATCTTATGCAGTTAACCTGCGTTCCTTCGAGACGGTACGTGATTTCATCACCTCAGCTTCGGTGACCACGATCATCGATATTCCTTTCGCGCTGATTTTCATTGGCGTGATTGCTTGGATCGCCTGGCCTATTTTGATACCCCTTTGTATTGGTCTTGCCGTCGTATTGGGCTTTGCGCTGTCAGTGCAGGGCAAGCTGAAAGAGCTGGCGGAAACCACTTACCGTGCAGGCGCGATGCGCAATTCCACCCTGATCGAATCCCTGGTGGGTCTGGATACTATTAAGGCCATGGGCGCGGAATCGCGCATGCAGCGTCGATGGGAAGACACCACGGCTTTTCTTGCCCACGTGGGTGTGCAGCTGCGCTTACTTTCTACTTCCACTGTTAATGTGACTCAATGGTCTCAACAAATGGTCACCATGTTTGTGATTGTCACCGGTGTTTACTTGATCACCGCCGGTGAGTTGAGTATGGGCGGCCTGATCGCCTGCACTATGCTTTCGGGTCGAATTATGGCGCCCTTTGGGCAATTAGCAGGCCTGATTACTCAGTACCACAACGCAGAAATTGCTTTGAAGTCACTGGACGAGGTGATGGCCAAGCCGGTCGAGCGCCCTGAAGGTGCGCAGTTCCTGTCGCGCGAAATGTTCAATGGCGAGATCGAATTCAAGCACGTTTCTTTTGCCTACCCGGGCGCGGAAATGGAGTCTTTGAATGATGTCTCTTTCAAGATTAAGCCTGGTGAGCATGTAGCGATTTTAGGCCGAGTTGGTTCGGGCAAGTCCACCCTGGAAAAACTGGCTATGGGTCTCTACCAGCCCACCAAGGGCGCGATCATGATCGACGGGATCGACCTGAGGCAGTTAGACCCTACCGAGCTGCGCTCGCGGGTTGGTTACGTACCTCAGGACGTGACGTTGTTTTATGGCAGCTTGCGGGACAATCTCACCCTGTCCAATTCTCAGGTCGCCGACTCGGCGCTGGTTCAAGCAGTGGAGATCGCCAACCTCGCAGACTTTGTCAACCGTCACCCCCAGGGCTTTGACATGATGATTGGTGAGCGTGGCGACTCTCTCTCGGGCGGACAGCGTAAATCCGTGGCCCTGGCCCGAGGCATTATTAACGAGCCGCCGATACTGTTGATGGATGAACCCACCGGCTCGATGGACCACTCCACTGAGAATGCGGTGAAGAAGCACCTGGAGCAGTTTGTGAAAGGCCGCACCTGGCTGGTGGTCACGCACCGTAATTCCTTGCTGGAGATGGTGGACCGCATCATCGTGATCGACAACGGCAAACTGGTTGCCGACGGCCCAAGAGACAATGTGATTCAGGCCCTACAGCAAGGCAAGATAGGTAAGGCGCAATGAGCGAGCAGGAGCAATTAAACGAGATGGTCCAGGAGGCGCCTGCCCGCCGTGGTCTTGCCCGTCGCCTGGTTGATCGATTGTTCTCGCCCTGGATGAAGGACATCAATACCGCTCCTTTCGACTGGCAGCAGGACGCTCACCGGGCGTTCGTTGAACAGCAACCCTTGCGGGCCCGCGCACTGCTTTACGTGATTGCCCTTATCGTGATTGGCCTGGTTGTCTGGGCCTCACTGGCTAAAATTGATGAAGTCACGCGAGGCCAGGGTAAAGTCATTCCATCGCGCCAGGTGCAGGTTATTCAGTCGCAAGATGGTGGTGTGGTGACCGAAATTCTGGTGCGCGAGGGTGACCTTGTCACCAAAGGGCAGCTTTTGGTTAGCCTTGACCAAACGCGCTCTCAGTCGTCGTTCAGGGAAAACCGTGCCGAGTACCAGGCCTTGGCAGTCAAGATTGCCCGCTTGACTGCGGTGGTAGATAAAACTGAGTTCCGGCCAGACCCTTCGTTAATAGAGGCGGTGCCAGGCATTGTGAACCAGGAGCAGGCTTTGTATGAATCCAGTCAGGCCGAACTCGGCTTCGAAAAGCGGATCGCACAAGAACAGCTGGTACAGCGAGAGCAGGAACTGATCGAGGTCAAGGCGCGGGAGCGCCAAGCTGCGCGATCATTGCAGTTAACAGAACAGGAACTCGGACTGACCAAGCCCATGGTGGTATCGGGAGCGGTATCGGAGGTAGAAATTCTGCGTTTGGAGCGGGAGGTCAACCAGTTGAGCGGGGAGCGCAAGCAGGCGGCGGCCCAAATTGACCGAATCGAATCTTCTATCCAAGAAGCAAAGAGCAAGGTGTCCGGGGTGGAGCTTGAGTTCGTCAACGAAGTGCGAGAGGAAATGGCAGATACCATTACTCGCATGAACGCCCTGCGTGAGTCTGGCTTGGGTCTGTCTGACCGGGTTAAACAGACCGAGGTGCGTTCGCCTGTTAACGGTACGGTCAAGCAGTTGTATTACTACACGATTGGCGGCGTGGTGCTGGCTGGTAAAGAGATTATCGAAGTGGTGCCAGCGGATGACACCTTGTTGTTAGAGGTGAGAATTAGGCCCAAGGATATTGCCTTCCTGGTGCCGGGTCAGAAGGCATTGGTGAAGTTTACTGCTTATGATTTTGTGGTTTATGGTGGCCTCGACGGGATAGTGGAGCACATCGGTGCAGATACGGTAATGGACGAGGAGGGCAACCCCTTCTATGAAGTATTGGTGCGTACCGATGAAGTGGGCATTGCCGAGGACAAGCCCATCATCCCGGGCATGACGGTAGAGGTCGATATCCTCACCGGCAAGAAGACCGTTCTCGCCTACCTGATGAAACCGGTACTGCGCGCCAAGCAGTATGCTATGACAGAGCGATAAGGGAACCTTCGACGGAGCTTTGATGGAACACTTATTTATCACCCCTGCTGGAAAGTTGCGTGACCGCTGGGAACAAGCGTTTCCTCGAGGGCGCGCAGCTGTGCGGGTCGCTGATATTGGTGAGGCCACCTCAGGCTCGCGGGGAATAGTTTGGCTCGATATTGCTGCTTTGGCACCTGCCGAGCGATCCGCAGAAGTTCAAGCCGCTGCAGCCTTTGGCTGGCCGGTGGTTGTGATGGCGGCTACACCGGGAGAATCTGAGGCATTTCAGCTACTTAACCAGGGTGCTGTGGGCTATTGTCACCTCAAGGCCGCGCCCGAGCAGCTGCGTGAAGTCGCTCTTGTGGTGGAGCACGGTGGCTTTTGGATGCCTCCTGAGCTCATGCAGCGCTTTCTCGCACTGTCCACCCGCGTTGTCCCCACCAAAGCCCCAGTGTCCCCGGAGCTTAATGAACTCACCTCGCGAGAGTTAATGGTGGCCGAGCAAGTCGCTCGCGGCGCGAGCAACCGTGAAATATCTCAGGCCCTGAGTATTTCTGAGCGTACGGTTAAAGCTCACCTGTCGGCCGCCTTCGAAAAACTGGGTGTGCGCGATCGCGTGCAGCTTGCGCTGGCGATGAATAATATACCCACCCACACCACCGTCAACTAGCTGATAATTTCTGAGGCGCTGCTCCGGCGGCACCGCTTTCCAGTCTTTGTCTAAATGGCAGGTTACTTGCCATTTCAGCGGCCATAGTTGCACAGATTCCTCCATTCTTACACTGCGTAAAACAGCGCTTAAACTCCCAACCTTGTTTCACTGGCTTATCCCAATGGCGCCCTTGTCTATGCGAACCTTCGGCTTCTCAGGCAACTATTCCCATCAAAGTAGCTCAAGCCAGCCGGTTACCGGTTGTGAATTCCATCACACTTAAAGTTCGACCCAGAGCACACAAATGTGAGCCAGTTCACAGTTCTCCAAGTCAGACCCGTTTATTGCCCAAAAGTACAATGCGCGTTAACGGGCTGCAGAAATAATATGTGCGTTCGGAAAAATAAAACGGAAAAATCATTTTCCCGCATAGATTAGTTCTTACCCTGGCCAAAGGTGGTCACAACAGGAGATAAATATGGATCCCGTCGCAATCGCAACCGTAGTGGCAGTCACTGGTAATGCTTATGCAAGGAACGCAGATGGAGAATTGCGCGAAATTCGCCTGGGCGATGTCCTCCTGGAAGGTGAAACGGTCGTAACGCCCGATGGCGGCACAGTTGAACTTTCTCTTGCTGACGGCAGCCCCATGGTTGTTGACGTACCCGAACTGACTCTCACCACTGATATGGTGGCAGACCTTGCTCCCGGCGCTGATGAAAGCGCCGTTCAGGATGAATCCATAGACGCCATACTGGCGGCGTTGGAAAGCGGTGAAGATCTGGGTGACATATTAGAGGCCACAGCAGCGGGCCCCGGTGCTGGCGGTCCTGCGGGTGCGGGTCACAGCTTTATACGCCTGGGTCGTATTGCCGAGGGTGTTGACGAGTTTTCTGGCATTGCTGGCACTGTGGCTGTGGATTCCGAAGCTGCGGTTGATCAGAACTTTTCCCCGGTGGATGCGGTTGATGATGCGGCGCAAACGGCAGCAGGCGAGTCCGTCACCATAGCGGTTGAACTCAACGATATCTTTTTAGAGGGTGAGGACGTTATCTCCATCACTCAGCCTCAGAACGGTACCGCTGTTCTTAACGACGACGACACTGTTACTTATACGCCGAATGACGATTTTTCTGGAGAAGACACATTTACTTATACAGCTGTGGGCCCGGATGGCACCCAGGGTGATACGGCGACTGTTATTGTCGAAGTGGCGCCCCCGCCAGTAGAGCCACCGGTAGAACCACCAGTAGAACCACCAGTAGAACCACCAGTAGAACCGCCAGTGATCAATATTGGCGATGATGTAGTCGTTGAAGGGGACACGGCAGCCGTTACAGTGACGCTGTCCAAAGCCTCGGATGAGGCGGTAACGGTGAACTTTGCGACTGCCGACGGCACAGCGACGGTATCTGGGGGCGATTATGATCCCGCCACTGGCACCATTACCTTCCAGCCTGGTCAGACCGAATCGGTAGTGACCGTGTCGACCAATGAAGACAACCTGAACGAGCCAACCGAGTTTCTTAATGTCAATCTCAGCGACCCCAGCAACGCCACTATTGGCGATGGTCAAGGCGTGGTTGAGATCACTGATCAATATGAAGAGCCTAGCATTTCTATTGGCAACGACACGGTGATTGAAGGAGCCACTGCTTCTGTTGTTGTATCCCTGTCACGAGCCGTTGAAGAAGCGGTTACCGTGGACTTTGTCAGCGCCGATGGCACTGCCATTGAAGTAGATGGCGACTATCTGGGTACCTCGGGTACGCTAACGTTCCAGCCTGGCCAGACCGCGCTGAATATCACGGTTGTTACGCTGGACGATGCGGAAGACGAGTCTACTGAAAACATGGTGCTGAATTTGAGCAATGCGAGCAACGCAACTATTGCGAACTCGCAGGGTGTGGTGACGATTCAGGATAACGATAACCCTCCACCCGAGCCCGAGCCCGAGCCCGAGCCCGAGCCCGAGCCCGAGCCAGAGCCAGAGAACCCACCGATCGCCAATAATGATGAATTCACTACCGATGTGAACGAGTCTGTGTCCGGCACGGTCTTCCCCAATGACGTTCAAACGGATGGCGATGCCTTTACTGTTACGGGAAACACTGATCCTGCCAATGGATCAGTGACGGTTAACGCTGACGGTACCTTTGAATACACACCTGATGAGAACTTCAGTGGTGTAGACACCTTTACCTACACGATCTCTGACGACGATGGCAGCGATACAGCGACTGTAACAATCACCATCAACGATGGCGAAATTAGTCTCGACTTCCCAGTTGAGACTGACAGCATCGCACGCATATTGGATGAGGCCCTGCTTCCCGGTGGTACTCAACACGATGGCACTGACCAGTTGACCAGAGACGGCAGTTTCGATGTGACCGCTAAGGATGGTCTCGCTATTCTAAAAATCAATGGCATTGACTTGCTGGATTCTGAAGGCGAGTTGATTGTCGGTACCGAAGTGCAGGATGCAGGCGGTCATGTTTCGGTTATTTTCAATGATTTAACTTTGGACCCAGATACCGGCGTTTATACGCTTGAGTATACGGCCACATTACTCAAAGAGTTCGAGCACGACGCGGGTTCAGATACTACGAATGTGGCTTTTGATATCTTCGTGGAAGACACCGACGGTGACAACACTTCTGCCAGTCTAAACGCAACAATAGTTGACGATCAGCCCGAGGCGAACCCTGACCTGAATTCTTTGGGATCGGAGGAGTTTGGCCCAATTGTTGGCGACGTGCTCAAAAACGATGCCGAGGGCGCCGATGGTGCCGTTCTTTCCGGTATTTCCGCTGGTGATACCGATACCGCGGTTCTGGACGGAACCGGGCTTGATGCTCCGATTAATGGTCAGTACGGAGTGTTGACCCTGGATAGCGATGGCACTTACACCTATACACGTAATCCACAAACTCCCGGCGACGTTCAAGACGTATTTACCTATACGTTGTTGGATGACGATGGTGACCCTTCTGTTACCACGCTGACAATTTCAATAGGTGATGCGCCTGTCATACTGGATCTTCCCGTTGAAGGTGAAGCTGGCACTGCGGTTGATGAAGCGGGTCTCCCGGCTCGCGGTGCAGAACCTGCAGGTTCGGATGAGGCCTCTGACTCTGAGCAAACCTCAGGAACGTTCTTCTACACGGCTCCGGATGCGCCAGCGGCTATTACGATAGATGGTGTGGCAATTACTGTCTCGGGCCAAACCTTTACAGGTTCACATGGCACACTGACCATAGACAGCATCGCTGCCGGTGCTATCGAATACACCTACGTACTGACGGATAACACCAGTGGTGACGCCACTTCAGATACTTTTGCTGTGGTAGTGACCGATAGCGATGGTGACTCGGCATCAGGCGATCTGGTTATCGACATTGTTGATGATGTACCCACAGCAAGCGCTGATACGGGTACGGTAGTTGAAGGTGCGACATTAACGGTTCTTGCGGCAGCTGGCGTATTGGCTAACGATACTCAAGGTGCTGACACAGCAACGATCAATGGTGTTCGCGCCTCTGGTGGTGATGAGGCCACGGATGTTACCGGCGGCGTCACTGCTAACATCGATGGTCAGTACGGTACGTTGACCTTGGCAGCGGATGGTTCGTACGTTTATGTGTCTAATCCCAATGTAGTAACAGGTGCTGCACTGACGGATGTCTTTGTTTACACGTTGGTTGATGGTGATGGTGACCTGTCGACAACGACCTTGAAAATTGACGTGACTAACAGCGTCTTTAATACCACGGGTAGTTCGGTGACGGTTGATGAGGCCGGCCTGGATTTGACACAGGATGGTGCTGACCTCGTGGCTGGTACGGTCACGGGTAGTCTCGCGGTTCAAACGACTGAGACAGCCGGTAATACGGTCACGGCGGCCGATGGTGAGACACCGTATACCTATGCACTCAATACCGGTGCTAACGCGGTGACTGCAGGTACGTACGGTTCTATCCAGCTAGCTTCGGATGGTAGTTATGTCTATACGCTGGATAAGGCCTTTGACGGAGCTGATGCCGACAACGGGATTACCACTGAGACCGGTAAAGAGAGCTTTGCTTATACAGCGACGGATGCTGCTGGCAACACGGTCACTGGCACGATTACCGTTGATATTATTGATGATACGCCGGTAGCTGCCGATATAGAAGAAGATGGAAATGTAGAGGCTTACGTCACCAATCTATCATTTATTGTCGACATATCAGCGAGTATGAGTAATAACGATCTGACGCTGACTGAGAGTGCGATAGCCACTTTGATTCAGGAATATGAGGTCTTCGGTGCCGTCAACTTGAAAATCGTACAATTTTACGACGACGCTACGATAATCAGTGAGCTTCCAGGCAGTAGCTGGATTTCATCTGACGGCTTTTCTGTAAACGGTTACCTAGACAGAGATCAGTCGGGTACAGATATCGAGCAAGGCTTGAGCGGCATGGTCGGCGAGTACGACGATGCGCCAATGGATGCAAACAAGGATGTCATGTATTTCTTTGGCGATGGCAATACCTATGATGACTATGAGGTTGACTTTATCGCCTATCTGCCTACTTGGTTAACTTTTCTCAACAGCGGGGCCGTCGATAGTTTTTTCGCTTACAGCGTTAATACAAGCAGTGTGTTGAGCGATATTAGCGCTCTCTCCAGCTCCAATACCGCAGCAACTCCGGTAAATATTGACGATGTCGGGGATCTAGCCGAGGCTGTAAGCGGAACGGTGTCAACTCAGTTGACGGGAAATCTGTTTACAGATGGAAGCAATCTGTCGGTTAGCTATGGTGCAGATGACGGCTATATCGTCTCGATCACAATTGGTAGTCAGTCCACAAACTATGATGCCAATAACGCAACACAGCAAATTAATCTGTCTGGCGTTGCAGCACTTGCTGGTAATACATTGTCAGTTAACTTTCTCACGGGTGACTACACTTACACGGTCGTAAACCAATTGGCGCCTTCTTTTGAGCTAACGATTGGCCTGATTGATGGCGATGGTGACAGCGCGAGCTATGATTATGAGCTAACAATCAGTAGTACTAGCGCTCCCATCGTTCTCGATCTTGAGAACGATGGTGTGGACTATATGTCTCGCGATTCGGGTGTGGTATTCACAGATGAGGCTACTAGCCAATCGGTCTCTACAGCGTGGGTTGGCCAGGATGACGGTCTTCTTGTTATCGATGCTGATAAGTCTGGTACGGTTAACGAATCGAAGGAGTATGTGTTTACCGAGTGGAGTGATTCCGCAGAGACCGATATGGAGGCGGTTGCTGAAGTATTTGATACTAATCAGGATGGCGTCCTTGACGCGAATGATGAGCGGTTTGACGAGTTCGCAGTTTGGCAAGATGCCGATTCTGACGGAGTCACTGACGCAGGCGAACTGACCTCACTGATCGAAATGGGTGTGGAGAGTATTGCTCTTGATTACACCGCTGATAGTGTGCCGGGCAATGCAGCTGATGGAGATGTAACTATCCACGGTCAGTCTGCTGTTACGTGGAACGATGGCAGTACTACGATCGCTGAAGACACTTCATTCGCCACCGAGGCACTTGATCTGAGAGATCTTCTCTCCAATGACATTGCTGGCGACGACCTCTCTTCGTACCTGAATGTTTCCTTTGATGGTACGGCTACAGTCATCGAAGTGAGCAACGCTGAACAGTTTACTAGCGGCAATAGCAGTGGCGGCATCGTAGATCAGACTATTACCTTAGAAGGAGTGGATCTGGTGGGCAGCGACGACCTGGCGACAATCATTCAGAATATGCTGAATAATGGTCAGTTGAATAGTGACTAATGATAAATCAGAGTAGGAGCAATCCCGCTTACAAATGATTAGATACTTTCGCTAATCAAACCCCGCTACGCTGGTAGCGGGGTTTTTTTCTGCCCGTAAATCACCCAGTCGCACCGTTTATCCTCAAATTTGACCTTTTATCTGTGTTTAGCTGAATGGCATTAAAACTCTACTCAACTGCCCTTTCGTACAATGTGGACAGTGTGAATTTTGCGTATCTTCGTCCTAAATCATCAATAAAACTCAGTTTTTACTGTGGCCACGAAGGCCATTAGAAGGAGATAGCAATGGATCCTGTAGCAATCGCAACCGTAGTGGCAGTCACTGGTAATGCTTATGCAAGGAACGCAGATGGAGAATTGCGCGAAATTCGCCTGGGCGATGTCCTCCTGGAAGGAGAAACGGTCGTAACGCCCGATGGCGGCACAGTTGAACTTTCTCTTGCTGACGGCAGCCCCATGGTTGTTGATGTACCCGAACTGACTCTCACCACTGATATGGTGGCAGACCTTGCTCCCGGCGCTGATGAAAGCGCCGTTCAGGATGAATCCATAGACGCCATACTGGCGGCGTTGGAAAGCGGTGAAGATCTGGGTGACATATTAGAGGCCACAGCAGCGGGCCCCAGTGCTGGCGGTCCTGCGGGTGCGGGTCACAGCTTTATACGCCTGGGCCGTATTGCTGAGGGTGTTGACGAGTTTTCTGGCATTGCTGGCACTGTGGCTGTGGATTCCGAAGCTGCGGTTGATCAGAACTTTTCCCCGGTGGATGCGGTTGATGATGCGGCGCAAACGGCAGCAGGCGAGTCCGTCACCATAGCGGTGGAACTCAACGATATCTTTTTAGAGGGTGAGGACGTTATCTCCATCACTCAGCCCCAGAACGGTACCGCTGTTCTTAACGACGACGACACTGTTACTTATACGCCGAATGACGATTTTTCTGGAGAAGACACATTTACTTATACAGCTGTGGGCCCGGATGGCACCCAGGGTGATACGGCGACTGTTATTGTCGAAGTGGCGCCCCCGCCAGTAGAGCCACCGGTAGAACCGCCAGTCGAGCCGCCGGTAGAACCGCCAGTGATCAATATTGGCGATGATGTGGTCGTTGAGGGTGACACGGCAGCCGTTACAGTGACGCTGTCCAAAGCCTCGGATGAGGCGGTTACGGTGAACTTTGCGACTGCCGACGGCACAGCGACGGTATCTGGGGGCGATTATGATCCCGCCACTGGCACCATTACCTTCCAGCCTGGTCAGACCGAATCGGTAGTGACCGTGTCGACCAAAGAAGACAACCTGCGTGAAGGCAGCGAATTTCTCAATGTCGTTCTGAGCGAGCCCACCAACGCCACCATTGGCGATGGCGAGGGTCAGGTCGAGATTATCGACATTTATGAAGAGCCGACGATCAGTATTGGCGACCAGACCGTCACTGAGGGCGAGACTGCTGTAGTAACGGTGACCTTGTCTCGTGCTGTTGAAGAAGCGATAACCGTAGACTTCGTCACTGCCGATGGCACTGCTATCGAAGTCGAAGGTGATTACCTCGGTACATCGGGTACGCTAACTTTTCAACCTGGCCAGACCACTCTCACGGTCAATGTGGTGACGTTAGATGACTCTATTGATGAAGTGACAGAAAATGAATTTGTCATCCTGAGTAATCCGACTAATGCCACCATCGCCGATTCTGACGGTATTGTTACTATCATTGACGATGACGCACCGCCGCCACCACCGCCACCGCCACCACCGCCACCACCACCACCAGAAAATAGCCCGCCTGATGCTGTAAACGACGGCTTCTCAACAGAGGTAAACACCCCTGTTTCGGGCAATGTTCTTCCCAACGACAGTGATCCGGACAACGACCCACTCACGGTAACGGGTAACACGCAGCCAGCGAATGGCACCGTAAGTGTGAATCCCGACGGTAGCTTCACCTACACACCCAATGAAAATTTCGATGGTAGCGATAGCTTCGAATACACCATTACAGACGGTGAAGGCGGCTCAGATACTGCCACGGTCAACATTACCATTACCGATGCACCTGTAATACTGGATCTTCCTGTTGAAGGTGAAGCTGGCACTGCGGTTGATGAAGCGGGTCTCCCTGTTCGCGGTGCAGAACCTGCAGGTTCGGATGAGGCCTCTGACTCAGAGCAAACCTCAGGAACGTTCTTCTACACGGCTCCGGATGCACCAGCGGCTATTACGATAGGTGGTGTGGCAATTACTGTCGCGGGCCAAACCTTTATAGGTTCACATGGCACACTGACCATAGACAGCATCGCTGCCGGTGCTATCGAATACACCTACGTACTGACGGATAACACCAGTGGTGACGCTACTTCAGATACTTTTTCTGTGGTAGTGACCGATAGCGATGGTGACTCGGCATCAGGCGATCTGGTGGTGGATATTGCAGATGATGTTGCCACGGCACGTAACGATACCGACTCGCTGGTTGATAATGATACGGCGGTTACCGGCAACGTAGTGACAGGTGCTAGCGAAGCGGGCACAGGTGCGGCGGATACTGAAGGCGCTGATGGCGCGACAGTGACAGCGCTTACTAGCGTAAACAATTCGAACGTTGGTTCAATCGGTGGCGCAGCGCTGGCCGGTGAGTTCGGTACGCTGCTGCTGGCAGCAGACGGTACTTACACGTACACGCAAACCGCTGGCGCGGATGCGGCGGGTACGGATGTGTTCGAATACACGCTCACCGATGGCGATGGTGATGAATCCAAGGCAACCCTTTCGATTGACCTTGACGGTGATGTGACGATTGATGCACCGGATGCGGAAGAAGCCGGCACTGCCGTTTCTGAAGTGGGTCTGGCGGGTGGTCGTGTTGGTGATGTGGATCCTGAGTCGGAAGGTTCGGCGGGTGCTGCAGACACGAGCGAGACCACCACAGGTTCGATTACGTTCTCTGGTGATGATGTACCACTGGCACTGACGATTGATGGTGGCCAGGGCGCAGGTGCAGAGACTATCGTGGCAGGCCAATCGTACACGGGTACTCACGGTGTGCTGATGGTGACTGCGATCAATGCCGGTTCAATCGATTACAGCTACACGCTGAGCGACAACACCAGTGGTGATGCCACGTCTGACAGCTTTGCCTTGAAGATTGTTGATTCTGACGGTGATGAAGCAAGCGATACCTTAACGATTGCGATTGCTGACGATGTTGCGACTGCGGTAGATGATAGCGACAGTCTGGCTGCAGGTGAGTACGGTCCGATTGATGGCAATGTGACCGACAATGACACGGCCGGTGCTGATGGTGCGACGGTCACGGGTGTTGCCGGTACCGCAGCGGCTGTTGCTGCTGGATTTGATTATGCGATCCAGGGTGACTATGGCGTTCTGCAGATGAAGGCAGACGGTACCTACCAGTACACACGCGATGAAGATGCTGAAGGCGGCGTTGAGGATAAGTTCACTTACACATTGACTGATGGTGATACTGATACTGATACAGCGGTTCTGACGATCACTATTGCTGATGGTGATGTGACGATTGATGCCCCGGATGCGGAAGAAGCCGGCACTGCCGTTTCTGAAGTGGGTCTGGCGGGTGGTCGTGTTGGTGATGTGGATCCTGAGTCGGAAGGTTCGGCGGGTGCTGCAGACACGAGCGAGACCACCACAGGTTCGATTACGTTCTCTGGTGATGATGTACCACTGGCACTGACGATTGATGGTGGCCAGGGCGCAGGTGCAGAGACTATCGTGGCAGGCCAATCGTACACGGGTACTCACGGTGTGCTGATGGTGACTGCGATCAATGCCGGTTCAATCGATTACAGCTACACGCTGAGCGACAACACCAGTGGTGATGCCACGTCTGACAGCTTTGCCTTGAAGATTGTTGATTCTGACGGTGATGAAGCAAGCGATACCTTAACGATTGCGATTGCTGACGATGTTGCGACTGCGGTAGATGATAGCGACAGTCTGGCTGCAGGTGAGTACGGTCCGATTGATGGCAATGTGACCGACAATGACACGGCCGGTGCTGATGGTGCGACGGTCACGGGTGTTGCCGGTACCGCAGCGGCTGTTGCTGCTGGATTTGATTATGCGATCCAGGGTGACTATGGCGTTCTGCAGATGAAGGCAGACGGTACCTACCAGTACACACGCGATGAAGATGCTGAAGGCGGCGTTGAGGATAAGTTCACTTACACATTGACTGATGGTGATACTGACGCTGATACAGCGGTTCTGACGATCACTATTGCTGATAGTGATGTGACGATTGATGCACCGGATGCGGAAGAAGCCGGCACTGCCGTTTCTGAAGTGGGTCTGGCGGGTGGTCGTGTTGGTGATGTGGATCCTGAGTCGGAAGGTTCGGCGGGTGCTGCAGACACGAGCGAGACCACCACAGGTTCGATTACGTTCTCTGGTGATGATGTACCACTGGCACTGACGATTGATGGTGGCCAGGGCGCAGGTGCAGAGACTATCGTGGCAGGCCAATCGTACACGGGTACTCACGGTGTGCTGATGGTGACTGCGATCAATGCCGGTTCAATCGATTACAGCTACACGCTGAGCGACAACACCAGTGGTGATGCCACGTCTGACAGCTTCGTTGTGAAAGTTGTTGATGTCGACCTGGATGAAGCGACCGATACGCTGACGATTGATATCGTTGATGATGTGGCGACGGCGACACTGGATACCAACGAAGTAGTTGAGGGTGCGACCTTAACTGTGTTGGCAGGTGCTGGCGTGTTGACTAACGACACGTTGGGCGCTGATGGCGCAACAGTAACGGCCGTTGGCAGCATCAACGAAGTTACGGCGGCTAATGCGTTATTCGTTGGTAATGTTCTTGCTGGACAGTATGGTGACCTGACGCTTAACTCCGATGGTAGCTATACCTACGATGCGGATGCAAACACGGTACCGACAGGTGCTATTGACCAGTTTACTTATGTGATTACCGATGCCGATGGTGATACATCGACCACGACATTGACGATTACGCATACCGATTCTGGCTTTGATGCGGTTGCTGACGATTTTGCGGTGAATGAAGCGGGCTTGTCGCCTGATGGTTCGTCTGCAGGTGATGGCAGCAATGTTGTGATGGGTTCACTGGTCGAACCGGCTGTAGGTGGTACAGGCCCGTACACGTTTGTCTTGCAGGGTTCGGCGACGGGTAACAACGGTACGTTGGCGCTGGATGCGAATACCGGTGCGTACACCTACACACTGACCTCGGCAGTGACCGATGGTACGGGTAATGACGGTGTAAACACGGTCGACAACGTAGAGAGCTTCTCGGTACTGGTAACCGATGCTGATGGGAACTCTGAGATAGTCACGATCACGGTAGATGTGATTGATGATGTCCCTCAGGACTTCATTGTTGACGCCGTCACGGTGATGCCGGGAGGTCCGGATATTGAAGATATCGGTCTGAATGCCCGCGACAATGAAGGAGCTGATGGCATTGATGTGACGACTTACGCATTTGACAACATTCAGGCAGTCGATGGCAGTGCAGTCACTCAGAATGGATCTCAGATTTATCTTAATGGTGTCCCACTCACCTGGAGTCTCTCAGGCAGTGTTGCGACGGCGCTTGCGGGATCGGAGACCGGGTTCATCGTCACCCTTGATGGCACCACCGACTCATACGCTGTAACTGATGTGCACGGCGGAGTTTTTGGGTTGTTGCAGGAACTGAGTTTCCCTGCTGCTACTTTCTTGGAATCCGGTAACCAAGAGGACTACGGTATCCAGGATATCGGTGGCGGTTCTCTAGATGTCTATATGACGGCATCAGGCGATGGAAATTCAGTGAATAATAGTACGCAAGGTTTCGGAGTTGGGAACGGGCAATCGTTTTCTGGTGGAGATTCTCTCCAGCTAGCTTTCTACACAGACCTAACTGTGCCGGACCTCTCCGGCTACATTGGCGCTAATAACGGCACAACGACAACGTCGGTTGCCTCATTTGCGTTCGAAATGGGCCGAGTGCAAGGAAGCGCGAGTGAAACCGGCGATTGGGAGGTATGGGTAGGCGGTCTTAAGGTAGACGAAGGTAGCGCAGTGGAAGGAGAAATAGTTAACTTAACTTTCGATCCACAAGTGGGTTCTTTCGAGATTCGAGGCGCAAGTGGCACCAAAACGTTCACCATCTTTGTAAAAGGGGTTGGGGCTCTGGAGCCAGCCGACGTCACGGTAGATTTGGATGTGGTTGCTGAAGACCTCGACGGGGATGAAGCGGGTGGCAAGATCTCTATCACGATTGATTCAGTCGCTCCTATCACGCTCGACCTCGACAACGACGGCGTCGAATACCTCTCCCGCGATGCGGGCGTGGTCTTCACCGATGAGGAATCTGGTGAATCGGTCAACACCGCCTGGGTCGGCCCGGACGACGGCCTTCTGGTGATCGATGCTGATCAGTCCGGCACTGTTAATGAAGCGAAAGAGTATGTGTTCACTGAGTGGAGTGATACCGCAGAGACTGACATGGAAGCAGTTGCTGAAGTATTTGATACGAATCAGGATGGAGTCCTCGATGCGAACGATGAGCGTTTTGATGAGTTCGCAGTGTGGCAGGACGCCGACTCTGACGGTGTCACTGACGAAGGTGAGCTAACTTCTCTGGTTGACCTGGGCGTGGATAGCATCGCTCTGGACTACTCAGCTGACAGTACTTCAGGCACAGCAGCTGACGGAGATGTGGTTATTCACGGACAGTCTGCAGTAACTTGGAGCGACGGTAGCACGACGGTCGCAGAAGACACATCTTTCGCTACAGAGTCACTTGATCTGAAAGATCTGCTCTCTGATGAAAGCATGAGCGATGATTTGTCTGCCTACCTGAATGTTTCGTTTGATGGCAGCGATACCGTCATCGAAGTGAGCAATGCTGGTGGTTTCTCCGGTGGCGTTACCGATGGCGTACAAATTGACCAAACCATTACCGTCGAGGGAGTTGATTTGATGGGCAGCGATGATTTGGCCGCAGCCATCCAGAACATGCTGAATAGCGGGCAGTTAAGTACCGACTAGATTCTTAACAGAGTATGATCAATCCCTGCTGTCTCGCGATGGCGGGGATTTTTTTTGAAAAGAGTGAGATGGTGTTGCCGTCTATGCGCAAAGATTTTTGAATGTGCCTGGTAAGATTACGGTCAATTCTCGCCAACGGGCTCGATTACACTTTGACTGCTGGCTTACTCAATGTGGGCTATTTCAGAAAGGACGCAGCTCGGGGAAGGAAAAAAGACGTGTATTTCATCGATAGTCTTTTTTGGTATAACACTTGGGCCACACACTGGGGCTTGCGTTGATCAAGTCTTTGCTTGTTAGAACCGCTTGGCCATTACAGACTCATCTTTTGAAGTCGTCATTCCTAAATGATGAAGTAGTTCACGCAACTCAAATTCTGCGAGATTGACGTTTTTATGGATAGCCGCAGCGCCTGATTCTTTAGCGTAATTTTGCGCCGCCTGAAGTAGTTTTATCGCCACAACTGTGCCCAGGCTCTTCGGATAGTGCAGGTCGGTAATAACGGCTAATGATTGCGCAAGAGTCAATGATGTAAGTGATTGCACGCAGACAAAACCTTGTACTTGGGTTTTATCGTCGACGTAGACAAAAAGCTCGCCCTCATCCTGGGTGACGGAATGTTCCACGAGCAATCGAGCCGTGTCTCGGTCTTGAGTGATAGTCGATGTTTCAATTAGGAGGTCGGTAACTCTGTCTATGTCTTGCTTCGTCGCAATACGGCATATTGCAGCTGTATCAACTGCCGAGTTCTCATCTGCGTGTTGCGGTAGGTCATACGCCCAGGGAAAAACGCTGCCGAGAAAAGACTGGTAAAGCACTCTGTGTGCATCGGGTCCAGACCAGCTTTTATGGTAGTAGGCCTCAGACCAGAATCCATCGATCATGGAGTACAAGGCGGTGGCGATTGCTTCGTGATTCATACGCTTGCCAGCATCATCCATAGCCAATATACCTTTACAAAACTCTGCAATCATTGCGTAGTTTAGGTTTTCGGATCTATCGAGTAACAACTGGGTTTCCGGTGTGTTATTTTGATTCGTATAGTAACAACACAAGGTGCAAATCTTTTCTCTACTGTCGGCTGAGCCAGTGTCGAGCAGCACTTCAAATGCTGCGCTGAGCCCCGCGACGGGGTTGTTTGCATAGGTCTGGCTGGTTTGAAGAACTGTTTCTTCAAACTCTTTACTCAAATCAAAAATAACCTGATGAAGCAAATCTTGTTTGGTGTTGAAGTAAAAGTTGACTGCAGCTGCGCCCAGGCCGGCGCGCCCCGCAATTTTTTTTAAGGTGGCACCGTCAAGGCCGTTTTCGGCGATCACCGAATAGGCAGCAGACAGCAACTGCTGTCGCCTATCAGGACGACGGTTTGATGTATTTTTGGTTTCCATGACACGTTTTTAGTTTTATTTTTCATACAGAGTAACAATTTTTTCCTCACCTGTCTCTGTACTCTCGCCGGTTGTGCATACTTATCGAGCGAAGTTTCTGCGCTTTGCGTGCAAATTAGCTGGCACGGCGGCAATGTGTACTTATAATGTTTTGACGAACAGGCAGTCTGTGCCGGTTGATTGGGCTGCTTTTGGTAGTTGTGCGCCTGGGAGATGGTTGATGCCGTATGTGATGCGAGATGAGGAAGGGGTTGTGGTTGCCGTTAGTGCCGTGCGCGCGGCCGGCTTTGAAGAGCGATTGGATTCAGGTTCACCCGAGCTGACGCAGTTTTTGAATGAGCAAGATGCGGCCAACTCATTGGACGCCACTGATAAAGACTTTGTTCGCGTACTTGAGGACGTGGTCGAACTACTGATTGCAAAAGGTGTCATTTTATTCACTGACCTTCCCGGATCAGCGCAGGATAAGATCATGCGCAGGCAAAGATTGCGAAGTGAGCATGCGGGTAAGTTAGATTTGATTGGCGAAGATTAAGCAGTAAGTCACGGTCTTCTATGATTGCACCTAGCCGAATTGCCGTCTGTGTGGGAATGGGAAGGACGTCACTGCGAGTTCAAAAAAAATCTCCTCAATGACGCCGAAGCCATTACTCAGGCAATGAAATTCCTGGCCCAGTCGCACCATCTGCACCAATCTCCAGCATGGTTTGCCACTCTTGCTCAGTGCGCACTCCTTCCGCGTAAACCTTCACGCCAATAGAGTGACCAACGGTGCACAGTGTTCTCAGTAGCGTCTGGTTGGCGGAGTTGTTTTCGATATCTCGCACGAAACTGGCGTCTATTTTCAGGTAATCCAGGCCCACATCACTCAGGTTGCCCAAGTCAGAAAGCTGATGCCCCACGTGCTCAATACCGATTTTGCAGCCACTGGCCTTGACCCTTTTGCACAATGATTTAAAGTTTTGAATGTGCCGGAAAGCCATAGCCTCAGGAATTTCAATCCAAAGGTTTTTAGCGGCAGCGCTCTTGGCGGTGAATCGCTCACCTATCCAGCTGACGAAGCCGGGCTCTACTACCGCGGCCACTGACAGGTTAATAGCCGTTGGATAACCGGTGGTCTCTATAGAGCGCAGCGCCAGGTCAACGACGTGTTTGTCTAATTCTGAAGAAATCTCCAGGCGATTAACCCACGGCAGGAATTGACCAGCAGACAGTTTTTCT
This sequence comes from marine gamma proteobacterium HTCC2148, assembly GCA_000156295.1. Taxonomy (GTDB): domain Bacteria; phylum Pseudomonadota; class Gammaproteobacteria; order Pseudomonadales; family Halieaceae; genus Halioglobus; species Halioglobus marinus. The sequence goes on along the minus strand of DS999230.1, from coordinate 153,287 downwards.
CCTTGCCACTTGAGCCGCACCATTGCTTCGTAATGAATTAATTCGTTTTCCAGACCAACCAGGGGGAAGTAATCGAGGAGAAAGTTTTGATCACGTAATGATTGCTCCAAAATTTCACGCCATTCCTCCATCTGTTGACGCACAGGTTGCATCTGGATATCGCCTTCAAAAGCAACGCTGATACTGGACTCGCCCTCGCGCTCGTTGGCAAGAAGTGCGCCATCCAGCCGGGTCATTATTGAGCCGATGGTATCGCCGTGCGCGTAAATGGTCGTTGCCGCTGGAAGCAGCACGCCTTCATCCATGCTGCGTGCCTCTAGTACCTGACGTATACCGTCCTGCATTTGTTGGGCAGCTTCATTAGGGTCCATCGCACGTGGCGCTAAAATGGCAAAGTCTGAGCCATTAAGCCTGCACGCAGCCCAGCGGCTATGTGACATTACGATTCGATTGAGCTCATTGCCTACTTCACTGAGTACGCCGTCCATGGCTGCACGACCAAACAACTGGTTCATGCGCGCCAGGCCGGTGATGCGCAACAGGGTGAGGCTACCGGTGGCGTTGACGTCATCACTTTCGAGAGCGGCATCTACAGATTTCATAAATGGCTCACGGTTGTTCAATCCAGTGACCTTATCTACGTGTGCTTCTCGCTGCCACTTCTGCAAGCGCTTCGCCTCTTGCCCCAGAACGTGTTTGATGCGCGCCGACATCTCGTTCATAGCGCTGACGACCTGCTTAAATTCCAGTGTGCTGGGCTCGGGGATGGTAATGAAGCGGCGGTTACCAATAGCCTGGGCCTGTTCAACAACATCATCCAGCGGTTTAAGGATGCGTTTTAGCACTTGCCCGCCCAAGAAGCCTGAGATCAGCATTGCCACCAGAAAAATGAGAGCCAGCATCTGCGCGCTCTGCCACAAACGCTCATAGGCAAATTTAGAATGGCTGCGCAGAGTCAGCGTGCCCACTTGCTGCCAGCCGGACTGCACCGTTGCAATGCCAGCATCAACGTTGATCTCGAACGCGGTTACAAACCAGGAGGGTGCCTGGTCGATAGGTTGCTCATCCTGGCGTAGTATCTTCAACTTGCCTTCAGGGTCGCGCAGTTCTATCAACTCGTAGAAACCGGTATCAAACTGGGCAGAAAGGGTTAGCTCAAGCAAGATATCGTCTGCACCCTGTTGGGTTAACGACAAAGCCAAGGCTGCAGCGTTATCGGCGTTCTTCATTGAGATCTGCTGTTCCAGATAGGACTTGGCGGACACAGTGGATACCAGAAAGCTGCCGCTGAATACCAGCAGTAGCAGCACAATGATCGCTATCCAGAGTTTTTTGTGTAATGACATGTCAGGCTCCGTTACTCATTCGGTTTATCCCAGTCCTTCAGCCGCTGCGCGCTGCAGCAGATCTCTCCAGCGAGAGAGCTTGGCGCCGGGGTTGGTGGTCGCTGGCGTTGCTGCGCCGCCCACCCAAAGGCCCCGGCTGTTAAAGCCGTAAACTGGTGTCAAATCGGTACGCTTGGTGGCTGGGTAAATATCTGTGATCAGATTATCGAGAATTTGGGGTACAGCAGCAGGGGTAGGGTAGTAGGCCAGTACCATGTGAGCTGCGTGAATCTTGCTATTGGGGCCGCCCATTTGAGCCTTTACGTAGGTAATTCGGAGCTTGTCGATGTCTACACCCGCTAGCACCAACATTGAATATTTGGCGATGGCAAAGTCTTCACAGTCACCCCTGCCGTTGCCCATGGTTTCCAACGGAGTGGCCCAGTAGTCTTTTTGGCCCCAGGCTTCGGGGTCTTGTACCCAGCGAATTTTTCGGTTGAAAAACTTATTGGCGGCGTCGAGCTTTTGCGCCTCGGGCATGCTTTTCATCGCCTCGATCGTCCCGTTCCACTCATCGACTAAGTTGACGGTATCTTGTCCGTAGCGCTGAGAGGCCAGCGACCGCATGCGATCCAGGTCCAGCTGTCCCCAGACCAGGGTAGTAAATACAATGCATACCACCAGACCCAGGCAGGTGCGCTGGAAGGTATGGGTTGCCTGGGAAAATCCGTGTCCCAAAATCATTCTCATATCAATATTGTTGGTAAAACTACTCTCACCCGCAGTTACAGGTGGACGAACCGTAATACTAGACTACTTTTGGACTAACGGCAGGTCGATTTATACCTTTTGGGGCATATGGCCGTCTGGAAGTGTGATTAGGTTCATAGTTTTCTGTTACATGGGAGGGATATTGCGTAATTTCGTCTATAATGGCGAATGTGGGGAAGTAAACATATGGAGAGTGAGGGTCGCCGTGCGTCTGCAACGGCGAGTTCAGCTGGAAGCTAATAGGGATCAGCACAATGGAAAGTAAAAATATAAAGCTGTCAACATTGACGGTAGTAGTAGGGATGACAGCAACATTGGCTTTTGGCCAAACGCAGGTCCCAGTGGGGCTGGATACAGTTACAGATTTTAGAACCGCGGTAACACAGGGCGTTTTGGTTAGCCCGAGAGTCAACGCTGACTGGTATAACTTCGAAGCGACACGAGAGGCTGAGCGCGGTGCCAGAGGCGGTTACCTCCCTAGCGTGGATTTGTATTCCGAATGGGGCCGAGAAGAGCGAGAGACGCCACTGATCGACCTGGGAGATTATTCTCGCGATGCCACCCGCTTCAGCATCACCCAGATGTTGTTTGACGGTTTTGGCACCAGAGATCAGGTCGCTGCATTGGGGTTCGCCAAGTTGTCCCGTTATTACGACTTCAAACGCGCTTCGGAAGAAGTAGGTCTGGAGGCCGCTGGAGCGTATTTGGATACAGTTAAGTTCCAGAACCTGGTGAAATTCGCCGAAGACAATTACATCGTACACAAGAATGTGTATGAGAAGATTGAGGAGCGCACCGGTGGCGGTGTTAGCCAGGGCGTAGACCTTGAGCAGGCCTCTGCTCGTGTGTCCCTGGCGGAATCCAACCTGGTGACCGAACTCACTAATCTGCACGATGTGATGGCGCGCTTCCATCGTGTGGTCGGCAATTTGCCCGGCGACAACCTTGCGATGCCCTCGGTACCGGTCGGCCAGATCCCTGAGTTGCGGGAAACTGCGCTGGAGATGGCTTATCAGCTTAGCCCAGTCATAAACGCGGCCATTGAGAACCTGCGGTCTTCGCAAGAGTCATTGAATGCGACCAACGCGCCGATGATGCCTCGCCTGGATTTGCGTTATCGAAATGAGGTAGAGCATGACACTGATGGCCTTCAGGGGCGATTTGATGAGGAGGCAGTGGAAGTCGTGCTGTCGTATAACCTGTGGCGTGGTGGTTCGGACAGTGCACGCAAGCGTGAGTACTACAACCTCTACAACGCAGCTATCGAAGAGCGTAAGCAAGCGTGTTTAAATGTTCGTCAGGAAGTCACTATTGCGTTCAATGACGTGGAAGCGCTAGAGCGCCAGGTCGAAGTGCTGCAACGTAACCTGATCTCCCAGGACAAAACTCGCAGGGCCTACCGAGACCAGTTTGATATCGGTCAACGCTCCTTACTCGACCTGCTGGACTCCCAGAATGAGTACTTCGATACTCAACGCGCTCATACCAGTGCAGTAACGGATTTGGGTGTGGCTCAGGCGCGTACGCTAGCCAATATGGGCTTGCTGTTAGCAGCGCTTGAAATGGACGGTCTTAACGCAGAAAAGATTGCTGAGCTGGATCTGGATTTCACCCGCGATGGTGACGATGAGAACGCCCAGGCACTGTGTCCACAGGGCGCACCATTATCCGCTGCAGTTGACCGCGATGCTTTGTTTGCTCGTTTGAACGCCAGCGCTGACCCAGCTGCCGCTGCCGCTTCTGCGGCTGCACTTGCCGGGCTTGCTGCCGGCAGTGACCGCTATCGTGCGGTAGACGGTGATATGGTTTCTCTGGAAGTGGATGTTCAGTTCGACTTCAACTCTTCGGTTATTTCTTCTGCCTATGACAGTGAGATTGCCAGATCCGCGGGGGTTTTGCGCGAGAACCCTGGCGTGCGCGCTACTGTAGAAGGACATACCGACTCCAGTGGCGAAAACGACTACAACCAGTGGTTGTCTGAACGTCGCGCGAATGCGGTACGCGACATGCTGATCAATGAACACGGTATTTCGCCAGAGCAGCTGGTGGCCATTGGCCGCGGTGAGGACTATCCGATTGCTGGTAACGATACTGCTGAGGATCGTGCCCGCAACCGCCGCGTTGAGCTGGTGATGGACACCATGGAGTAACGTCAGGAAAGGTTAATGAAGGGCGCCTCAGGGCGCCCTTTTTTTGTGCCTGCCGGTTAGCGACAGAACTCATCAATTGCGATGGCAAAATTCAGGCTCTGGCCTTCAGCGATCGTGAAGGTGGTAATGCCCATCAGGTAACCCGAACGATCAAATAAACCGCCCCCGGAAGAGCCTGAGGAAATTGCCGCGTCCGTCTGGATTAACCTGAGCCCACCGCGCGAGCGCTTCTGGCCGACGATACCCCTGGAGAGCGAGGTCTCCAGGCCTTTGGGGTTGCTAATAGCAGCCACATTTTCGCCAATTTTGACCGCAGTGTAACCGCGGCCGCGGCGGACGTATGCGGGTAAGTTGTTGCCCACTTCCAATATGCAGCGATCGCCCTCGCGGTCGGAAGCTTTAAGTCGTGCGGGGAGACTCCACCCCATTCTCCGAATTGTGATTTGTTTGGGGTTTTCTATCAGATGGCAGTTTGTAATGAGCTCACTGGGTGATACTGCCACAGCGGAACCCTGGGATCTGCTGTTGCCGTTGCGGGAGTCCACGGTCCATATAGCCTGGACGTTGGCCTCGAATACCTCATTCCAGCGTAACTCCCTGCCTGAATACTTCAGGTTACTGCATAACTGTGCAGTGGTTGGGGACTAGGCGGCCCAGCCCGGAAGATAGTTTTTGACCTGCGTGCGTGATGCTTTATTGGCAACAGGCACACCGGAAGGTCTCTGAAAGTTTAAAGCCGCTATAAAATCGTAACCTTTGTGAGAGTCCCGTCTGGCCTCATCAATCACCTGCCGCTGAGCTGAACTCATCAGCGCAATGCGTCGGTCTACAAATTTTTTTCGCCCGGTCTCCCGCGAATAGTGGGTACTGGTGAAGTTGTCCTCAGCGCAAGACCCCCATTTGGGTTTTTTAGCGAGCAACAAGCCTTCCTGCCAATAATAGTAACCAATGTTCCAGTTTTCGTGGGCGGGGCTGCCGCCGAAATACAGTTGACCTAGGTTGAGCGTGGCCTGGCAGCGTTCCTGCTGCTTGCGGCTATTACCGGCGATTGACTGAAGATAACGTAACGACTCGTTGTGCAGACCTCGATCACTCAATGACTCGGCGTAAGCAAGTTCAAGTGACTGGTTGCCATTGTTTACAGCAATACCGAGGTACTTGAATGCTTTGTCGACATCACGCACCACGCCTGAAGTGTCTCCAGCGTAAGCCCGATAAAGATATGTGCCTGCGTCCGCAAGCTTTTTGGGGTCTGTGCCTGAGTCGGTGTAGGTCTCAAGCAGTTCAACCAGGTTGGACTTCTGGTTGTTCGCGTCATAGTAGAACACCAGCGTTGCCAGTGCTTCGGTGTTTCCTGCTTGCACCAGTCGGGTGCAATTTGAAATTTCCCTTGCCTTGATGTCACTTAGCTGCTGGGAGTTGAGTGCTCTTTGGTAGCGAATGCGGCCGCTGCTGTCCTTACCCTGGTCGCCGACAATACTACTTGGGCATCTGCCGCGATCAAGATTACTGGCCGCTTTGGCACCGGTTGCGTCTTTAGTCCCAGAAGACGCACAAGCTTGAAGCACAATAAGCAATAACGTGGTGACTATAGGTGAATAATAATTCGGGGCCTTCAAATGGAGTACGTCCGAAATTCTATCATTGTCCTGGCGAGTCAACGGAGAGTGCGCAGATCCTGCTCATAGCCGCATAAGAGACACTCGACTCCAAGTGCCAATCATTAAATGCGCCTTGTATTAGCCTCATTTCACGCTGGCTGGTGGGATTTTCGTTGATATCGATATTGGCCCGCCGCAAGCACCGCACCACATCCCCTGTCACCACAAATGTGTCCTTACCCATGTTGCGCAGCACGCGCTGTCCGCTCATGCCACCCAGACGGCTGCCGTGCTTTTTCATATGCTGGAACAGTCCGATGAGGTCATCTTCGGGCCAACGACTGACAAATCTACCGAAGCTACCATGTTCTTGTTGTATGTCGACAATGTACTGGGCGTTGGCCTGAATACTTAATACTTTCTGTCTATTGCGAATGATGCGCGGGTTCTGGGCGAAACGATCAATTTGATCGGGGCTTAGCATCAATATTTTTTCAGGTGGAAAGCCGAAGAATACGTCTTCAAAATCGTCCCACTTGCGATCGACGACGCGCCAGACAAATCCCGCCTGGAAAATGCAGTGAGTCATTTCCGAGAGCCATCGATTGTTTTTGGTGGTGGCCAGCGCCTTGGCGCTGCGGGACTTTGGCATCAGCCTGGCCACTGCTTTCGCACCGCCATGGCGCTCGCAGGCGCGCTCGTAAATCGAGGAGAATTTTTCCATGGCTCCAGTGTAGAGGATTGATTCAGTCCTCGCTATATTAGGGGCAGTACATGCCTTCCGATGCCATCAATAAGATTCATAACTGCAAGAGTAGATCCCATGTCCGAAGCAAATAGTGTTCCTAATGATACCGCCGCAGCTGACGTCGCCTTAGCAGTTGCGGCGCCACAGAAAGTGGTGGAGCCGATCAGTGGTGCGGACGCGGTGCAGCAAATCAGTGAGGTCGTAAAGGCGCTGCCAGTGAATGCAGATACGTTGATGGTGCTCGGCTTGTTCGACAAAATGGACGCGGCGTCGCCGATGATGCGTTTGATCATTGGTGGGAGCATAATCGGTGGTGCATTGCTGATGTTTGCTATTACCCGGTTTATTGTCAGCCGACGTGTAAAACGTCTGGATGCAATACCACACGAGCAGTTTAAGCCACTGCGTTGGCAAGCCCAGGATCTCGTTTCTCGAGAGGACATGAAGGCTTTCTGGATGCGCACCTGGAATTGGAGTGGTATTGGAGCCTCATTGGTATTTGGCCTGATTGCCCTGACCGGTGTGTTCATGAGTTTCCATTGGACCCTGCGTCTGGCGGCCAAGATCATCGTCGCATTTGGTCATGCCGTTTCTTATGTGTGGCAGGGCTTTATTGGTTACCTGCCTAACCTGGTAACAATTATTTTTATCATTATTGTTGCCCGTTATGTCATTCGTCTTATCGGCCTTATTTTCGAGGGCATAAGCAGTCGTCGAATCTATCTAAAGAATTTTTATCCCGAGTGGGCCGATACCAGTTTTGGGCTGATTAAACTGATGATTTATGCGCTGACGGCGGTCATTATCTTTCCGTATCTTCCCGGCTCCAGTTCACCTGCATTTCAGGGCATTTCGATTTTTGTCGGCGTGCTGGTGTCACTGGGATCGACCACAGCGGTGTCCAATGTCATTGCAGGTGTTGTGCTTACTTATACGCGAGCCTTTCAGATTGGTGATCAAGTTGAAGTCGCCGATACCCGTGGCAGGGTGGTGGAGCGATCTACTTTTGTGACACGTATTCAATCGTTGAAGAATGTCATTGTCTCTATTCCTAATTCCATGGTGCTAACCAATAACATCATCAATTACAGCAAAAACTCAGGGCAGAGTGGCTTGCTGGTTCACACCGGCGTGACCATTGGTTATGACGTGCCCTGGCAGACTGTCAATAAACTGTTGATTGTCGCTGCCCAAAGGACCGAACATATTGCTGAGAACCCGCCCCCATTCGTACTGCAAACGTCGCTGGATGATAACTATGTCAGCTATGAAATTAACGGCTGGACTAAACATCCGGAAGAACTCCCGCGCATTTACTCCAATCTACACGCCAATATTCTGGATGAATTTCACGGCCAAAAGGTTGAGATTACTTCGCCTCAGTACCGTTCGGTGCGCGATGGTGGCGATTCTACAATCCCCGAGGTGATTCTTCGAAAACCGCTAGAGGAAGAAACGTAAAAAAACTATGGCCTTTTTACTCGCACTTCCTGCGGATAAACCGGAGCAGTGAGTTCGTCTATTGTTATTGTGATAGCCATCAAGTTTCTATCCTGTGTTAATAGTTTTGCTATGCCGTACATCTGTATTTTTAGAAACTTCAGTTGCGGAGGCTCAGCGACTTTTAGGGAGCGTTTTTTTTGACCGTAGGTACGAATCCAAACGTTGCAAAAATGTTCGCAGCCGTTGAACGAGGCATGATTCAGCGTGAAAAAACCTGCATTGGCTGCCAGGAGGGCTTGGCTCACCCAGATGCCTAAGGGGTTATTCTTGTGGCAAACGATAGGCGAGTAAGACATTTCCCGGTAGCTGGCCGAACATGGAATAGCCCGACTGCAGGTACAGCCAGTCGCCAGCGATGACCTGTCCGCTGACATCCACGGCTCCACCATGGCCGGTAATTCCATTACCGCTATCGAAAGCTTGTGCCGACTCAGTGCGCCACAGTATTTTTCCAGTATCAATATCGTAGGCCCTTAACACACCATTCAGTCCCGCGCTGAAGGCCAGGGTATCAGTAGTGATTGCGGCGGCTGACAGTCCGTAGAAAAAAGAACAGGCATATTGATCTTGTAAACTGATCTTGCGGGTAGAGCGAGTGTTCTCCAGGCCGCTAAGTAGTCTGTTTTCTGGCTTTATCTCGCAGTCGCGCATCACCGGTTGTTCCCAGATGACTGCGCCTGAGGCAAGGTCAAGGGCATACAGTCCAGGCCTTGGGGTGTAGTCTTGCCTGTCGCGTTCCGGGTCCGCCACAGGCACAACCAGAGTGTTGCCGCTCAGTGACATGCCCCAGTGAATGCCGCCATTGGTCGTGCCATCACTGACACGCTGGTGCCATAGCAATTCGCCTTGTGCAGAGGATGGCTCAGGATTAAGTGCGTAAACTTCACCTGACTTCTGGCCGGCCAGCAACAGCTCTCTGCCGCCGGCATCCTCTGCGATGATGACTGAAGCGCCGAAGTCGAAATCTCCGCCCGGATTTTCAGGACAATTGGGACCGTCGCCCCAACAGCCAGCATTCCAGACGTCACCTTCAGTGGCCTGAAACTTCCAAGCCAGTTGGCCGCTGGCCATATCCAGGGCAATGATAGCGTCGGAAGTGTCGGTAGCGGGATGGGTCATGTTCTCGCCGGTGCCAAAATATAGGCGTCCGCGCTTTGAATCAATCGCTGGCGTTGTCCATACTGAGGCACCGGAGGGGCCGAAAATATCGATACCGGCGCGGGTCTGGCCGCGCAGGCTGGCGTCTTCTGTAGCATGCCATTCCCATAGGCGCTCGCCTGAATTTGCATCCAGCGCGATCAGGCCACCGTGCGAGTGGCAGCAGGCGTAATGAGGGCTGCCGGATACGGCCACTTCATAAGAAGAAACAGGCACGAATAAACGGTTATTGTGATAGCTGATCGAACCGGTAATGACGGAAGTGTCAAACAAACGGGCACTGTGTTGCCAGCGTACTTCCAGAGTGATCGGGTCAACAGCGAAAATAGAGGCCAGGGAATCTGCGAACACCAGCGACTCGACGCCTTCATTCGAGGTGATCACCGTGATGGCAGAACGGATGCCACTCAATACTTCGGTGTGACGTAAGACGCAGCCGCGCTGACGGTCAATCGCATAAAGCTTGCCGGTCTTGTCGCCAAAATAGAGGGTATTGCCAATAATCGCGGGTTGCGAGCGCATGTCAGTGACCTTGGGGAAGGCGAGCGCCCAGGCGAGTTCCAACTGATCTACGTTGCTGCGTTTGATGCCAGTCAGCTTGGGACCCAGGTAACGTCGGTTGTCATCGCCCAGCCCCCAGTTGGTCACGAAGCGAGTATTGCTGTCTTTGGGTGTGCCGTCGCAACTGTGGTCCGCAATCCAGGCACCGTGATCACCGCCTGCGCCACTGAGATAGATTGCTATTAGGAACTGCTCGCGCTGGCTCAAATGAGCAGCCATTGGTTGCATCTTGCCAAACCCCATAGCAATTAGAATGCTTTCCCGAGAGAAGCCTGATAAGGCTTCTCTTGTCGGAGCATGAGCAGCGGAATTGTCATGGCAGCTGGCGCAGCTGTCGTCGAATAATTTTTCACCGAAGTAGGCCAGGGGCAGTTTATCGGCATGGCGAATGGCAAACGTCTCAAGAGTTTTGATTGGCGCGTCCAGAGTGGCCGTGTATATGACGAGGCCCACAACGACGGCAGTGATCACAAACAGAATGTTCTTCATCAGCGGGTTCAGTTCTCTGGCAAGGCGAAGGCGAACAGGTAATCACTTTGCTCGCGGTTAAACATAAAGTGGCCACCAGCATTAATCACAAGGTACTGGCGACCGCGGTAAGTGTAGGTCATGGGCGTGGCAGCGGCATCCACGGGAAGCGTGTAACGCCACAAAGTCTCGCCATTACTGACGTCAAAAGCGCGCAGCTGCCTGTCCATAGTGGCACCAATAAAAAACAGGCCCCCCGCAGTAGCGATGCCGCCTCCCAGGTTGGGAGTGCCCCATTCGATATGGAAAGGTAAGGGGAATGGGCCCATCTCATGGACCGAACCGAGCGCCGCCTCCCACAGGATCTTGCCTTTGACCAGATCGACCGCCATCAGCTTGCCCCAGGGCGGTGCGCTGCAGGGAATGCCCAGCGACGAGACCAGGGTACCGAGCTCTACGGTGTATGGCGTGCCCTTCATCGGTACCTGAAAGCGCTGCCCGGAGGTGGGGTGATCGCCGCCGGCCTCCGGCGGAGGTATGCTCGCCGTTGCAATCAGCTGGCCGGTGAACGGTGCTGTATTGATGTTGAGAATCAGGATGCCACTGTCTGCCAGCACCGCTCCACCGCCCCAGTTGGCGCCGCCCAGGCTGCCAGGCAACAGCAGGGTGAGTTTTTCACTCAGTGGCGTGAACAGCCCGAGACTATCCAGCTCCTTTAACTTTTTGGCGCACTGACCCCTGTCCCACGGGGTTAAACCCCAGGCCTGGTCAGGCGTGAGAAAGGTGTCCAGCAAGGGGGGCGGTGCAATCGGCTTGGGCTGCGTTGTAGCTGCCATTTCGCCAGGTATTTGCGAGGGCGGAACCGGCTGCTCGGTAATCTCCCACAGCGATTCGCCCGTGCGCCGGTCCAGTACAAATACAAACCCCTGCTTGGTCGGTTGCGCCAGCGCGGGAATACTTGCGCCGTTCTTTTTCCAGTCAAACAGAATGGGCTGAGCCGGGCTATCGTAATCCCACAGGTCATGCCTGACGTGTTGAAAGTGCCAGCGTACTTCACCTGATTGTAAATCAAGCGCTACGACGCTATTGGCGTAGCCGTTATCTCCTGGTCTGTTGACTCCGTAGTAATCCGGTGAGGCCGCGCTGGTGGGTAAGTAGAGCAAGTTCAGGTTTTCATCTATGGACATGGGGGCCCACACATTGGCGCCGCCACTGTTCTTAAGGCCAGCTACCGGATCGAAGCTCCAGGTCAGTTTTCCGGTCAAGCTATCGAATGCCTGCACGGTGCCTCGTGGCGCTTTTGCATAGTGAAAGTCGATAACCGCAGATCCTGCGATGATCAGGCCAGCGGCCGCCACTGGTGGCGAAGAATTACTGATGTAGTCAGTCGACATGTCATTGCCGAACTGCCCGACTTCGCCTTTGTTGCCGAAATCTTTGCAGCGTTTACCGTCTAGCGCATCCAGTGCGATCAGGCGACGGTCATAGGTGATGGTAAAAATTCTGTGGCGACAGTGTTCACCGGGAGTTACTCGTTTTTCCTCGTAATAGCTCACACCCCTGCAACGCAAAGGACGCTCGGTTTGTACATTGATTTTCGGGTCATGTGCCCAGCGTTGTGCTCCGCTACCCGGGTCAAGCGCCATCACTTTGTTCAGGGCTGAGCAGTAAACCAGCGAAGCCCCCGCCTCAGGCGGCAATAGTATGGGTGTGGATTGGCCAGAGGTCTTTTGCAGGAGATGGTCGGGTAGTTTGCTGTCGCCGCTGCGATGGATCCACGCCACCTCCAACTGATCTACATTGTTACGATCAATTTGAGCGGCCGCGGAATAATGGGTACCGCCGCTATTGCCGCCGTAGAAAGGCCAGCCCTGCGCCCAACCTGTTAGGGAATAAAGCGCCAGTGCGGTTGCTGCTAATAAGCGCACGACGATCAGTCGGCCAGGGGAGTGATACGCAACAAAGTGGGTGTTGCTCCCTCTGACTGCCAGGTGGGGAAGTGGGAGTTAGTGGTGTATACCGCGCCGTCTTGTTCCGAAATTTCAATGTCGCGGGTAAAGAATCGTTGGCGAGGCATGGGGAAAACCTTCCAGCCTTCGGTGGCAATGTCGAAGCTCATAATGGTGTCGGATTGGTTGCCGTTGACCCAGACGGTACCTCGATCCCTGTCCACATTCAGTGCATAAGGCAGTTCGTTGATGACCGGTAATTCGTAATCCGTAAAGTCCTTGCTGATCGGGTCGTATTTCACCAGCAGGCTATTTTGGAACGCGACTATCCAGATATTGCCATTGGCATCGGCGCGCAAACGCCTGGGTCCGCTGTAGGGGAAATCGATCATGGTGATTTCACCGGTGTCAGGCTCAATGTGTGCCAGGTCGTTGGCGTAAAGTCGTGCAACCCAAATTCCTCCATCGGGCGCAACATCGATGCCGTAGGGCATGGGTAAGCCAGTGGAATCTCTGTCGGCCGAGGGCAGGGGGCGATCTTCTGGGTCAAGAAGAAACAGTGCTGGTAGTGCCTTCAAGACCAGCCATTCCTGTATCCCGCGGGCGGGAAGATCATAGAGTGTGAACTCGGCGCTTTCTCGATCAAACATGGCGACTTGTGAGGAGAGGGCGAGAGTAAACCAGATCCGGTCTTGCTCGTCGGTGCGAATGGTGTGTGGATAAAGCCCTGCGGACATTTCGTGAGTAATGAATTTCTTTGTGGTTACGTCAAACTCCAGTAATGCTTGCTGCAGGGACGGGGTGATAAAGATATTGCCGTCTTTTTTTGAATAGGCAAAGGAATGGACGCCCATATAGTTCTGCATTTTAGGAAACAAGGTGAAGCGGTTACCCAGGATGCCACCGACTCGGGCGTCCTCCTCGTGAGGGACTTTGTAAACCGTATATTCCCCGGTCTTTGGATCAATTTCGTAGAGTCTGTCGAACAGGTTGTCGCCAACATAGACAAAACCATTGGGGTGCAGCAGGAAGTCGTGCATTTGTGAAAAACCGTCACCGATAGGCCACTCGGTCATTTCGATAGCTGCCAGGTGAGTTTCCCAGCGGCGCGGCGCGGGGACTTGTTCGGGGTTTTCTCTAAGACCCCGGTACTCTTTCTGTAATAATTCTGCCACGGGTTGAATATCATCTTCCGGAAGGCGAGCGCCGTAGGTATTCATGCGCTCTATAACGCTGACCCATTGCTCCACGGTGCGCTCGTTGCGCATAAAGGGAGAAGCTTGCTGATGGCAGAAAGAGCAGTTGAGTTGGAACACTTCTTTAAGGGCGTGATCCCCACCAAATGCAAGTTGGGATAGCCAGACGTTGGATGGGTAGCTGGCAATCAACTCCTGAGAATTCATCGGGCTCAGTTTCAGGTTGCCCACTGCACTATTGGAATAATTGTCTTTGAAGCCCTGCGCTCGAACGCGGTAGCTGTACTTGCCTTCCCGGGCAATATCAACCTGCCCCTGGGTATTGGTGAAGCGAGTGACAGTAACCGCTGCAGTGTTGGTGATACCGTCTGGCGCATAGCCGTCGTCGCTGAGATCGGGAGTGGGTGTGTCTAGTGGAGTGCGCGTCACCATTGCCTGGGGGATCGGGTTGCCCTCAGGGTCGCTCACCTGCAGTTGCACTGCCTGGGCGGTCATTGCGAGTAAACAGAACAGGGGGGCGAGCTTGCGCATCATTATTACCTCCGACAGGGCGCTGGCAATTATCCCAGTTTTGTCGATGTAGGTCATGTGGTTGCTCAACCCGGCGCTAACCGGGTCAAGTGGCTAAGGTTCAGCCGCAGTGGGTGCGCAGCAGCAACCGCTTAAAGACGATCGCATTGTGATCGGTGGGATCGCGCTCAGGCTCTTCTGCAAGTTCAATATTGGGGAACCGGCGGTGCAATTCGGAAACGGTCAGGTATAGCTGGCGCTTGGCCAGTGCAGCACCGATACAGAAGCGGGGGCCGTAACCAAACATAACATCCGGGTTGAACTCGCGCTCAACATCAAATATCTCGGGGTTATCATAGTACTTGAGGTTGTAGTCTTTCAGATGCGGCATCATCAGTACCATAACGCCTTTGCGCAGTTGCTGGCCCATGAACTGCATGTTATCTGGCGCATAGCGGGCAAAGCCCATCTTGGAGGCTACTCCCCAGCGGCTGATTTCCGAGAAGGCGTTGGAAAAAGTATCCGGGGTAGCCAGTGCCTTATCGATCTGGTCTTTGTGCTTGAGTAGCGAATATACCGTCCATTGCTGGGCGACCAGGGTGGTGTCTGCACCTGCGCCAATCAGTGCCAGAATCATGGTGATGATGTCACCTTCTTCAAAACCTTCGTTCTCTTCTTCGATACGCAGCAGCGTAGACAGGAAGTCATCTTGCACCGGAGCCTGACGACGTTCGGTAATGACTTCCTTGATGATATCGATGGCCTTGTTGCTGTCCTGACGGGCGGCTTCGCGTTGCTCGTCGGAAATGGTCGGATTCCAGGTTTCGGTGAAGGTAACAATCACCTTCTTGATCTCGGGCCAGTATTTTTCCGGAATACCGACCATGCGGGTAATGGAAATGAAGGGAATATGATTGGCGATCGCTTCTATATAGTCGAAGCTCTCGGGTTCACCCAGTTCGTCGAACAACTTTTTGATTTCCGGTTCAATCTTGGCCTGGATGTTGTCTACTACATTGCGTGAAAACGCTGGAGCTGTCACACGACGCACCACCCGGTGGTGGCTCTGATCGGCCAGTAGGCTGTGGCCAATCATGGCTCGTTCAAAATTACTCCACTCGTCTTCCGGAGGGCGCTGGGGGGCAAACTCCCAGTCGTAGAAATCCGAGGACAGGGGTTCTGTCTTCCAGCACCCCATGATGTCTTCCATCTGGGTCATGATCCAGGCCTGCCAGGGTTCGTACCAAACCAGGGGGCCTCGCTCAGCCAATGCCAGGCATTGAGTGATCGGATCTGTCATGTACTCCGGTGAATTCGGGTTGTATATCTCTGCCACTGGGGGCAGTGATTCGGCGGCCTCGGCCATGGTGTTCTCCGACATGGATGATGAGTGGCAAAAGTATACATATGTGCACTTTTGCTGCAAGTGACAAATCGGCCATAAGCGAAGTGCCGTGGTAGCATGTCCCTAACTTGTTCAGGGATATTGACTGCAATCATGAGAGAAGGATCTTCGTGACCCGGGGTAAACGCACCCTTCTGCTGTTGGTTGCCGCCGCACTGCTGCCCTCCCTGGCCTGGGCTAGTGGTGCCAGCGAGGTATTCACCCGCACTTCCCTGGCCTTGATTCTGATGATTACCCTGGCGGATGCCTGTGGCTTTCTGTTTGAGCGCCTTGGTTTGCCGGAACTGGTGGGAGAAATTTCCGCCGGGATATTATTGGGCAATCTCGCCCTGCTGGGCATCGACTTTAACTTCACCGCGTTGTTGCGAGACAGCGAGTTCATGACTTACTCCTCCGAGTTGGCCCTGGTGCTACTACTGTTCCTGGTTGGCGTAGATTCAGATATGAAGGAGTTGCTTAAGGTGGGCCGTAACGCCGCCACGGTGGCCTTTGCCGGAGTTGCTTTGCCGGTATTGTTGGGCCTGGGGACAGCGACTGCATTGGGCATTAGCGGCGGAATACAGGGTTGGTTTGTTGGCGCCATGCTTGCTGCCACATCAGTGGGAATTACGGCAAAGCTGCTGGAGGCCCAGGGCAAACTCCAGTCGCCTTCAGGCGAGGTTATCCTGGGCGCCGCTGTGATCGACGACGTACTCGGTATTCTGTTGCTGGCTGTGCTCGCCAGCGTGGCTGCCAGTGGCGAATTTCAATGGTCTGCGCTGGTCATCATTGTGGCCAAGGCGCTGCTGTTCTTTGGTGGCGCCTTGTTTATTGGTCAGCGACTGATGCCGCAGATGGTGCACATGGTAGCGATTACCAAGCATGCCAGTATCTGGACCGGGTTTGCGTTCTGCCTGGCGTTGGGTTTTGCCGAACTGGCCGCCCTTGCCGGGCTGGCTCCCCTGATTGGCGCATTTGTCGCGGGATTGCTGCTGGACGATGTCTATTTTCGGGTAGGCGCTACTTTGCAAAAGCATACTCTGGAAGAACTGATCCGCCCAATCAGCGATATTCTGATCAGTATCTTTTTTGTGGGTGTTGGTGCCCAGGTGCAATTGGAGGTTTTAGCCGACAGTGCAATTCTGCTCACGATTGTAGCGCTGACGCTGGTGGCAATCGGTTCAAAAACAATCGCGGGCTATATGGTGAAGGGGCGAGGGTTTGACCGGCTGGGTATCGGTTTCGGAATGGTACCCCGGGGGGAGGTCGGATTGGTGTTCGCAGCTTTTGCCTTTAGCCACGGGATCTTCATGCCCAAAACATATACTGCACTCATAATGGTGGTGTTACTGACCACGATCATTGGCCCGGCGTTGTTGAAGCCCAGGCTGTCCCGGTTTTAGCCGGCTTCCAGCATAGTTCTCAAATGCGCTTCCACACAGCGCGCGAGGGCGTCAAGGTCGTAGCCGCCTTCCAGTGAAGACACGATTCGTCCCTGGGCGCTGCGGTCTGCGATTTTGCAAAGGCGGCGGGTGATCCACGCAAAGTCATCTTCAACCAGACTGAAATCTGCCAATGGGTCAGCCTGATGTCCATCGAAACCTGCGGATATGAGAATCAACTGCGGCGCGAACTCGGCTAATCGCGGCAGCCAGTGTTCGCTAACAGCGGCCCGGTAGGCGTCGCCATCGCAACCAGCGGGCAGCGGCAGGTTGGAAATATTGGCCGCTTCAGTGTCGTGTCCGCTGTGCGGATAATGAGGGTGTTGGAAGCTCGAGCAGAACAGAATGCGTTCCTCACCCTTGACGATGTGCTCAGTGCCGTTGCCGTGGTGTACGTCAAAATCGACGATGGCCACTCGCTCCAGTCCGTATTGGTTTAGTGCGTGAAATGCTGCCACCGCTATATTATTGAACAGACAAAACCCCATGGCCTTGTCATGTTCAGCATGATGACCCGGGGGGCGAACGCCACAGAATACGTGATTGATCGGTCCAGCCATGACCATGTCCACACCTTGCACTGCGGCGCCGGCGGCGAGCTGTGCCGCCCGCAGTGAAAAGGGATTCATGGCGGTATCACCATCGAGCGCGACTCTGCCGTGCTCAGGGGATTGACGAAAAACCGAGTCAAGGTAAGCGCCGTCATGGGCCGCTAATAACTGCGGCTTCTGCACCGGCGTGGCGCTGTGTTGCTGCAGAACTTTATCCAGACCGACAGCGCTCAAGCGGTCATTGATTGCCGACAGCCGGGCCGGTTGTTCTGGATGACGAGAGCCCATGTCATGCAACAAACAATCAGGGTGGGTGATGTAGCCGATGCTCATAGTTTAGCTCCACTTTTTGCTGATCATGCCTACTGCCGTTTGCTGGTGCAACTAACGTGAAGCAAATATGTCGACACGCTGCGTCGAACCCTTCCTTTGGGAATTGTGTCGTTTAGAACGACGTCGCTGCGCGACAAAGCTCTACTGTTGCGCGCCCTTTGGCTTGCTTATCAATGTGTTTACCAGGGGCCAAGCACTTACGGTCTGGCAATCGGTTATCACTTCCAGTAAAACAGGGGTATGACTAAACAACATCTCCCCGCCACCGATCGCACGGCCCTGGTTCTTACCGGTGGCGGTGCGCGCGCCGCCTACCAGGTCGGCGTTCTCAAAGCCGCTGCAGAAATACTGCCCAAGCGGGCACAAAATCCTTTTTCGATTATTACTGGTACCTCCGCGGGGGCGATCAATGCAGTGGCGCTGGGGGCATCGGCCAACAACTTTCGCCTGGCAGTCAAGAAAGTCGAGCATATCTGGACTAACCTGCGCGTTGAGCAGGTCTATCGGGCCGGTTATCTGGATCTCGCAGGCAGCGTACTGCGATTGATTGGCTCTTTATTTCACCGAGGCACTGGCTTGCATAAGCCATTGTCGCTACTGGATACAGCGCCATTGGCAAAGCTGCTGGAGCAGGCGATCAATTTTGAAGATCTGGAACGACGGCTAGAGGGCGGTCTGTTGGATGCTATCGGTGTTACCGCCTCAAGCTATGACAATGGCGAGTCGGTGACCTTTTACCAGAGCAACCTTGATGGCAGTGTTCTGCTGCCGTGGCGTCGGTCTCGGCGCCGAGGAGTGCCGACTCGTCTCGCTGTGCAGCACTTGCTGGCATCTTCTGCTATCCCTACCATACTGCCGGCAACTGCTATTGATGGGACTTATTTCGGCGATGGCGCCTTGCGCCAGGTTTCTCCTATCAGTCCGGCCCTGCATTTAGGAGCCCAACGCGTCATGGTCGTTGGAGTCAGCGGTAACCCAACGCATCCGCCAGCAGATCACGTCAACGCGCGGTCGCCCTCATTGGCTAAAATGGTCGGGCATGTTTTCAATAGTGCTTTTATCGACGCCCTGGAAAATGACATGGAGCACCTGGAGCGGGTGAATGAGTTGGTGGGGGTGGTGAAAAATGAGAACCCTCATGCATCGACGGGTGATATGCGTTTGATCGACTTTCTCAGTATTAACCCCTCTATCGAGATTGATGAACTGGTCGCTGATCATATACACCGTTTACCCCGCGCTATGCGCACCGTGCTCAATATCACCGGCGCAACCCCCAAAGGTGGCGGCGCCAGCCTGGCCAGCTATTTATTGTTCGAGGGCAACTTTTGCCGTGACCTGATCGAGTGCGGGTATCGCGATGCCATGGAGCAGCGCGACATGCTTGAGAGTTTTTTCCATCCGCCCGGCACGATGAATTTATAGGCGTTCCCTGCTAATATGACGAGTCTTTTTCTGTAAGGGTTTAACGCTTGAAACGCTTTGTTATTACTTTTGCTATTGTCCTGGTGTCGTTATTTTCGCTGGAAATGCTTAATCCTGTGCAGGAACATCTGGTGGTTCCTTTTACCACCATGCTCGCCAAAATCAGCGCTGCATTAATCTCGCCTTTTGACAACGGCGTCATTGCCTATGGCAAGGTGCTGCAATTCAAGGATACAGGGTTCGCAGTATCGATTGAGGCCGGTTGTAATGGTGTCGAAGCCACCATCGTGCTGATTGCAGCTGTAGTCGCTTACCCTGCAAGTTGGAAGGCGCGTATCAGTGCGATTGCGCTGGGCTTTCTTGCGATCCAGGTACTTAATATTGCCCGCATTATTTCCCTGTTTTATCTGGGCGATTGGGATATCGATATTTTTTCCTGGGTGCACTTATACCTTTGGCCCTCCTTGATCATGCTGGATGTGCTGGTGGTGTTTATTGTGTACCTGCGCTATTTATCGCGGAAGCCATCTGGAGGCGACAATGCCCTTGCCGCCGGATAACAATCTGCGGCAATTTCTATTGTTTGCCTTCGCGTTGATTATTCCTTTTTTCGCGCTGTGGACGGTGGCTATGGGATCTATCGCGATGCCTGCGGTAGGCCTGGCCGATATGATTCTCAAAGCCTGGTTTCCCGACGTTGTAGCTGGCCTCAACTTCCAGGGCGGCAAAGCTGTCTTGATGACGCAGTTTGGGGAACTCAATGGTGCACCGGTGCCCCCTGAGCAATCCGAGTACCAACTGGGGTTTCTCATAAACCCCGGCGTTTTGTCTTATTCGCTGCCTTTTTACGCAACTTTGCACTTTGCCACTGACAAGGACGAATATCTGGGTAGCTTTATTACTGGCATTTTCATTTTGTATCCCCTGGCACTGCTGGGCTTGCTGAGTCTTTGTTTGAAAGACCTCATGGTCAATCTCGGATCGCTGTTTATGGAGCAGAGCGGCGTCCCCAATGGCACCTTTATTGCCTTGTTTTACCAGCTGAACGTATTAATTGTACCTACCGTGGCCCCCGTATTACTGTGGGCCTGGCAGAGCCGTGACACCGCATTGTTGCGCGGTATTCTCAATCTTAGACCCGCCTCGCCAGAGGCTGAATCAGAATGAATAAATCGCTCAGCTATTTTAATTTGGCTGGGTCAATGCTAAATTCCTTGCCCTTCACTGAACACCGCAAAAAAGGGGCAGAGACTCCTTAGCGCACATCACCTAACGAGGATCCCACATGTTGAAACCCACACTCCCACTGCAGGCGCTTGGCCTGGCGGTGACGACTGCTATTTCAGTTTCAGTTGCCGCTCAGGATGCCAGACCAGTCTTCGAAGAGGTAATTGTTACCGCCGAGAAACGCACTGAAAGTCTGCAGGATTTGTCGCAGGCAGTAACCGCCCTGTCCGATGAAGATCTCGATAACCGACAAATCACTACCTTTGTCGACCTTAGCGCGATCGCTCCGGGGGTGAATATCGCCAAGAATGAGGGTTTCAAGACGGTCATCACGATTCGTGGTGTGGGTAACGAAGCCAATCAAAATGCCATTGCTAATCCGTCTGTGTCCTATCACCTGGATGGTATTTACGTCGCTTCTCCGTTTGCCTTGCAAACCGACTTTCTCGACCTGGAGCGCATAGAAGTCCTGCGTGGTCCGCAGGGTACGCTGTTCGGCCAGAACTCTACCGGTGGTGCGATTAACGTGATCACCAAGGCGCCTACCCTTGATGAGGTGTATGGCTCTGCTGACCTGACATTGGGTAATTACGACCTGGTGCGCGCTCGCGGCGCAATTAACGTGCCCATGGGTGACAGTGTGGCCATGCGCGCCAGCATCGCAACTAACCAGCACGATGGGTTCTCTGATAACGTGGTACTGGATCAGGAACTGGATGATGCAGATAGCATCTCCGGCCGCCTGCGTTTGCTGATAGAGCCTACGGATACGTTTCGTGCTCACCTTACCGCTCAGTACTTTGACGAAGACCGCAACGGTGCTGCCCAGAAAGGACTGCTGGACACCACCCGTGACCCCCGCAAGCTGCGCCAGGATTCGGCAGCTGAGTATCAACTGACGTCAGAACTTTACAGCGCGGTGCTGGAATGGGACCTGGAGCCTTTTACCGTCAAGTCGCTGACCAGCTACCAGCATGATGATGTGTTGATTCGCCGCGATAATGACCGCAACGATCTGGCGAGTTTGCCGCCTTTCGCCCTGCTGCCTAGCTTCTACGATGCCGAAACCAGCGACCTGAAAACATTTACCCAGGAGTTTAACCTTATTTCCGGAGACCCTATGTTCGGCAAGCTGGACTGGGTTGCGGGTGTGTTCTATTTGGACACCGAAATAAAGGGCACTATTCTGGAACGTCTGGACTTCGGCTTTGACGGCGAATTTGACCCCTTTACTGTAGAAGATGTTTACAGTTTTTCAGGTGATTTCGGTTTCATTTCCGATGCTGAGCCTACTCGTGAATCAATGTCAGTGTATGGCCAGGGAACCTGGAACTTTAATGACGAGTGGCGCACCGTGTTTGGTTTGCGTTACACCGACGATGAAGTGACTTCCGAGGTCACCAACTTTTATGGGCGCGGCGGCACTCAATCATTGAAAGTACAAAGCGACAAGGTTACCGGTCGGCTGGTGTTGGAACATGATTTTAATGATTACACCATGGCTTATGTTTCGTTCACCCGCGGCTTCAAGCCCGGTGGTTCTAATTTGACCTTTGGTCTAGAGGATGAGATCGCGCCTATTGTAGTGCTTCCTACTTACGAGGAAGAAGTGGTTGATGCCTATGAAATAGGCCTCAAAACCGACCTGGCCGATGGCCGAGTGAGAATCAATACCGCAGCGTTCTACTACGATTACGAGGGCCTGCAATACCAGGCAACGGATCCGGAGGTGTTTCAGGGCGGCGTAGGTAACATTCCTGAGTCAGAAATATATGGTGCTGAGCTCGAGTTTGCAGCGTTCCTGACTGACAACCTGGTGCTGGATGCGCGCATGGCCTGGCTGGAAACTGAAATCACCGCAGATCATCTGGCGCTGGATAACGTTCAGTCTGATGCTGCCACCAATGCATTGATTGGCCAGGGTTTTGATCTATTCAGCCCGGAAATTCAAATAGCCCGCGCCGCCCAGGTACAGAACGTAAAAGGCAATGAGCTGGCTAAAACGCCTGGCTTTACTGCCAATCTGGCGCTGAATTGGGACACTGAGCTGGGTTCCTGGGGTGAAATGCGTAGCACTTTCCAATACACCTATCGCGGTGATTTCAAGCACCGAATCTTCAACAACGACAAGACGGATGTGGTTGATAGCTACGATGTCATAGATTTGGTCGTTGGCTTCTATCCGGGCTCTGCAGATTGGCGCGTAGAGCTGATTGGCAAAAATCTGACTGATGAAGACGGAATCAATGCACGCTTCACCGACGTATTTGGTGTCGGCGCTACCGGCGATGAGCTAATCGCTCCCCGTCAGTACATGGTAAGGGTGGGCCTGGACTTCTGATGACAGCTGTTTGTTGAATTGATAAAAATTCCCCGCCGAAGCGGGGATTTTTTTGCCTGCCATTGAGGCTTAGAAAAAGGCGAACTTGGCGAGAAAAATGACGGCCAGGAACCAGGCGCCAAAACTTACCTCGCTAAAACGCCCGGCAATCACTTTGATAGCCACGTAGCTGATAAAACCCACCGCAATGCCATTGGCAATAGAAAACGTCAGTGGAATCATAATGATGGTCAGTAGTGAGGGGATGAGTTCGGTGGCGTCTTCATAGTCCAGCCCCTGCATGCCCGACATCATTAGCAGGGCCACGTAAATTAGTGCACCTGCGGTAGCGTAGGCCGGCACCATGCCTGCCAGCGGGGAAAAGAACATCGCCAGCAAAAATAGAATACCCACGGTAACGGCAGTCAGGCCGGTGCGGCCTCCCGCAGCTACACCGGCTGCGCTTTCAACGTAACTGGTGACGGGTGCACAACCGAACAATGCGCCCACCACGCTGGAAGAACTGTCTGCCTGCAGCGCTTTATCCATATTCTGAATCTCACCCTGTTCAGTGACCAGATTTGCTCGAGTTGCAACGCCTAACAGGGTGCCCGCGGTGTCGAACAGGTTCACAAATAAAATGGCGATAATCACGCTCACCATTCCCACCTCGAAAGCGCCGACAATATCCAGTTGCATCAGCGTTGGTGCGATGCTGGGCGGCGCCGCAACCAGTCCCTGGTACTCGACCATACCGGTCAGCACGCCCAGCACGGTAATCGCTAATACGCCCAACATGATTGCGCCGGGAACCTGGCGGACGGAGAGTCCGGCGATCAGAATAAAGCCCAGTGCGGCCATTAAAGGTTCAGGCTGGGTCAGGTCGCCCAGTGAGAGCAGGGTAGCCGGGTTTTCGGTAATCAAACCGCCGCTTTTCAGGCCAATGAAGCCCACAAATAAGCCCACACCCGCTCCCATTGCCACGCGTAGGTCTTTGGGAATGCTGTTGAGCATCCAGGCGCGCAGCCGGGTGACGCTCATAATGACGAACAGGATTCCAGCAATGAACACAGCGCCGAGGGCCACTTGCCAGCTATAACCCATTTCTCCTACCACTGTGTAGGTGAAAAATGCATTCAGACCCATGCCCGGGGCCAGTCCCACCGGCCAATTGGCGTAGAGCCCCATGAATACGCAGGCCAGGGCCGCGGCAAGGCAGGTAGCTGCAAAACTGGCACCCAGGTCCATGCCGGCAGACGCCATCATCTGGGGGTTCACGAAGATGATGTAGGCCATGGTGATAAAGGTGGTGAGGCCGGCTAAAACCTCGGTAGAGACGCGGGTCTCGTGTTCTTCCAGTTTGAACAGGCGTTCCAACAGTGCTTGCATGATCTAATTGCGCCTTCGCAGAATGAGCCGCTTATGGTCGCACAGACTATTGGGCTGCGGAAGCGGGACGCAGGTATTCGAAACGGGGAATAGCGATACCGTCGCGGTCTACCGACTCCTGCCACATAGCCAGCGGCCGGACCCAGAGGGCTTGATCCCCGTAAAGCGGCCGATAAACTGCCATGGCTTCCTCTGTTTCAGAATGAGTGGCAATATCAATTAATTGGTACTCATTTCCCTTATAGTGCTGGTAAATTCCGGGTTGGGGCTGGGCCATTAAATTGTTCCTGCTGATTTGGGGTGAGGGCACTTAACATATGTTAATGCCAGTTCCGGGTTTATTGACTATTCTTACGCTTGAGTCTGGAGAGCGACACCGGATCGATACCCAGGTAAGACGCGATCTGAAACTGGGCCACCCGCTGCGGCAGGTCCGCCTCGTTATCGAGCAGCCACTGGTAACGTTGTTCAGCATTGCAGGTTAGCAGCATGGCTTCACGCTGTTCATTGCGGATAAAGGCTTCTGCCAACATTTGTTGGGCGGCGCGGGCGATAGGCAGCTTATTTTGAGCCTCCAAGGCCATCGCTGCGTAGGGGAAGCTCAGGGCCTTCACTGGCTCAAGGGCCTGTATTGAGAATGGGGCTGCAGAGCCTGTCATGGCGGCGCTGACCGGGCCAGTAAGTTGGCCGGGTCGAAAGAACGCCTTGTTGCGCTCGCGCCCATCGGACGTGGTGTAAAACAGGCGTACCAGGCCAGTTTGCAGTAAATACAAGGTGTCGTCGACGTCACCTGCATGTACCAGATAATCGTCGACCGCGAACGTTGTCTGGGAAATCGCCTGCAGCCATGTACTATTGCTGTCCAGGTCAGGTATTCCCCAACGCTCCAGCCAGGGGGCGAAGAGTGCCATGTTGTCGAGTTGATTCATGGCAAGATTATAAACCGAGAAGCACAGTAAAAAGGTGATAGTGATGAATGAAGCAACCAACAACATTGTGATGAACATAGACTCATTCGATGATGTCCAGTTGACACCCGAGGGTACTGAGGAAATCCGTAAAGACCGCAAAATTAAACTGGCCGCAGCTCTACGCCTGTTCGGTAAGCTCGGTTTTGACGAGGGCGTGGCGGGTCATATCACTGTGCGAGATCCGGAGCTCACCGATCATTTTTGGGTGAATCCGATGGGACGCTCCTTCAAGCAGATGAGAGTGTCCGACCTGCTGCTGGTGAGCCACACTGGTGAAGTGGTAGAAGGCGATGGTCTGCTCAATGGCGCAGCTTTCACTATTCATTCCCGGATTCATATGAGTAATCCTGCGATCACTGCTGCTGCCCATTCTCACTCAGTTTACGGCAAGGCTTTTTCTTCGCTGGGCAAAAAACTGGCTCCCCTCACTCAGGACTCCTGTGCATTCTATGATGACCATGTGCTGTTTGATGATTTTTCCGGCGTGGTTCTGGATAACACAGAGGGTGAGCGTATTGCCGCCGCGATGGGCGATAGCAAAGGCGCCATCCTGCAGAATCACGGGTTGCTGACAGTGGGCGAAACCATCGATGCCGCTGCCTGGTGGTACATCACTATGGAGCGCACCTGTCAGGCGCAGCTAATGGCCGAAGCTGCCGGCACACCAAAGCCAATCGACCACGACGTTGCATTGCAAACCCGCGAAACGGTCGGGTCTCCCCTGGCTGGTTGGTTCAGCTTCCAGCCGCTGTTCGACGTGATTGTTGCCGAGCAGCCTGAGTTGCTCGATTAAGCGCAGCGCTATTGGCGCAAAGAGCCCCGGTGACGCAACCGGGGTGGCTTAACAACTCGGATATCTATTAAATTTCAGGCTGGATGGGTTGCCAGATTCAACGCAGCCAACTACATTGAAAACACATCAAATTCAAAGGAATTCAACAACATGAACCGGCACTTGCAGATACTTCCTCTGGCTGTTTCCCTGGCCATAGGTACTTTGTCCGTGAATGCGGCGACCGACGGTGACACCATTCGCATGTTGGAGCAGCAGCTTGAACAGCAGCGGATTATGCTGGAGCAGCAACAGCAGGTACTGGAAACGATGCAGCAAGAACTGCAACAGCTAAAGACGGTGCAGACCGAACAAGTGGTGAAAGCCCAGCACCATGCCCAGCCGAAGGAGTTGGAGTATTCAGCCGAGATAGCGAGTGACACCTCAGGTGGCGGCCTCGGCTTCGATGTTTATGGTTTCGTGATGGCCGATGCCGTTTATGACTTCAAACGCGTTGACCCGGACTGGAACGATACCTTGCGGGTGTCGACTATCCCTACTCAGGACGGTCAGTATGGTCAGGATGGCGAGTTCGTTTTCAGCGTGCGTCAATCGCGCCTGGGTATCAAGGCAGATTACGACACTCCGGTGGGTAAGGTAACTGCATTACTGGAAGGCGAACTGTTTGGAGTGGGTGGCGATGCCGGCCAGACCACACCGCGCCTGCGGCACGCCTGGGCGACGCTGAATAATTTCGGTATGGGGCAAACCTGGTCTAACTTTATGGACGCGGATGTGTTCCCCAATACCATTGATTACTGGGGACCCACTGGGATGGTGTTTTATCGTAATCAGCAGATGCGCTATACGTTCCCGATGGACAGCAGTGAATTCTCTATCGCCCTGGAAAACCCTGATACGGCATTAACGGTGGGTAAGTTCAGGGATGCATGTACCAGTGCAGTGTTAGACGAAAGCTGTGATTCTGCTCTGGAGGATGTTATCCGCAAGCATAATGATATTCCGGACTTGACCCTGCGGTACCGCAGCGACAACGACTGGGGTCATTGGCAGTTGGCAGGTATAGCGCGTGAGCTGGGTTATGAGCGACTGGACACTGGCAGAAAAGACTCTGAGTTTGGCTGGGGGATTAACGCCAGCACGGTGATCAACACTTTTGGCCAGGACAAACTCAAGCTGCAACTGGTTTACGGTGAGGGCATCGGTAACTACATGAACGATGGTGGGGTAGACCTTGCACCCGCCAAAAACCAGTTAGTCGGTAACTCTGCTGAAGCGGTGCCGATTCTGGGTATCGTCGCCTACTATGACCATTACTGGAACGATCAATGGTCGTCTTCGGTTGGCTGGAGCAGTATCAATCTGGATACAACTAAAGGCCAGGCTGGAGGCGAATTTGAAGAAGGTCAGATCGCACAGATCAACTTGCTGCACTACCCCACCGAAGGCGTCATGATCGGCGGCGAGCTGTTATGGGGTGAGCGTGTGGACGTTAGTGGTGACGATGGCTACGATGTGCGCGCCCAGCTTTCACTGAAAGTCAATTTCCCCCGAAACTAGTTCTTCCTTATTTCCTTGCGGCCCTTCGGAGTGATTGAATTAGTCACTCCCGGGGATCGCATTGGACACTGTTCCACTCCCTTCATTGTGGGACTATAGCGCCTTACATTGTTCCGGGAGTAACGACATGCAAGATTTTTCTAATAAAGTAGCAGTGGTCACTGGCGGTGCCGGCGGCATTGGCAAGGCACTGGTCAAGTCATTGCTGGATGAAGGTGCCAAGGTGGTGATTGCCGATGTGGAAGACGGTGCACTGCAGGCAGCGGTTGAGGAGTGCAGTGGCGAAGGACGTCACGTTAGTGCCTTCAAGGTTGATGTGCGCAAGCCAGAGTCCCTGGACGCCCTGGCGGACTATGTTTACGACCAGCACGGCGCCTGCCATCTGTTGTTCAATAATGCCGGTGTAGCGGCACCTTCTTCCAATATCTGGGAAACCACGCCTAATGACTGGGCCTGGATTTATAGTGTTAACGTGATGGGTATTGCTCATGGTATCCAGTCCTTCGTACCGAGAATGATTGCCGGTGGTGAGGAGGGTTATGTGATTAACACCACCTCTGGCGACGGCGGTATTTCCAGTCTTCCCTATCAATCAGTGTATGCCTCCAGTAAAGCCGCCGTTTGTGCCATGACCGAATGCCTGGCCTCACAGCTGGAAAGTGAAGGCACAAAATTGAAAGCGTCGCTGTTTTACCCTTCAGGCGGCATGCTGGTCACCGGACTTTGGAATCCAGAGCGTAACCGTCCGGACGAGCTGAAGCGTGAGAAGCCTGGAGCACCACCACCGGATATCGAAGCGTTCAAGGACGCTATGAAAGCCGCTGGCGTCGAGATGCAATTTCAGGATCTTGATGAGCTGGCACGCTTTACCCTGGACGGGGTGCGTGAAGAGCGTTTCGTGATCATGATGAACCTGGATGATGCGGCGGACACCCTGCAGGCGCGATCTGAGCGCTATCGACGGGCTGAGCTGCCTATTGTTTTCGAAGAAATTCCGCAGATGTAAGGCCCTCGGGCGGTGGCATCCGCTGCCGCCCTTCAATAGAATGGGCGAACCAATTCAACAAGGTTTGCTCATGATCTCTGAACAAATGCAGAAAGCGCTGTATAAGCAGCTTAATGATGAATTCTACTCTGCCTATCTCTACCTCGCGATGTCTGCTTACTGCGCACATATTGATTTTAATGGCGCGGCCAACTGGCTCAAGCAGCAGTATGAAGAAGAGCAAATGCATGCCACTAAAATTTATAACTACCTGATAGAGCAGGGTGCACACGTAGTGCTTAAGGAGATCCCCCAGCCACCCAGCGAGTTCGGCAAAATTCTCGATGTTTTTAAAGCATCGTTAGCTCACGAGCAGGCCATGACCGCCAAGCTCAATAACCTCAGCGATCAGGCGCTGAAAGAAAAAGATCATGCCACTTATAATTTATTGCAGTGGTTTGTGAATGAGCAGGTGGAGGAGGAATCTACCGTGGGAGAGATCATTTCCAAGCTGAAGCTGGTGAAGGAAGATGGCTACGGATTGCTGATGATCGACAACGAACTGGGCTCACGAGTTGCGCCCAAGGCTGTCGTCTAAGAAAACTTCTTTGCGGACCTAGTGCTGGTTTTTCTCGCACTATCACTGTTCCTCGTTCCTCACCCACTGCCAGTGATATTTATGGGCAGGTTGCGCATCAGGGAGCGCAGCGAAAGTCTCTCGATCACACAATTACTGACCTGCGATCTGCAGTTTTGCCGGCGATAATAGATCAACATGGCCTGAAAAAGCGGTGGCCGTGGAGGAGAAGGCTAGTTTCTTAATAATCAGCCTTTCAAGGATTATTGAACCCTGCATTCCCTCTTAACTTGTAAACAGTCCAGCATGCCGCATTACCCTTTCTATGATTGCTTAGCGGTGAGATTCTAAGGTTGTTGGGCATGCGGTCCCGACGTTTTTGTTTTGTGTGTCCCTGGCGGGACTTTGACGGGCGGGTTGGTTTTTACCATCCCGCCTTTTTTTTGCCCAAGATTAAGGGTTCAGTATCTCATTCAATCTGCTCAGGCCCAGGGCGGCCGACGCCAGTGCCGCCTCCGGTTCGTCGCGTTCTACAAACAGGTATTGAACAGCGTCCAGAGGCAGATGTCCCAGCAATTTGGCAAAGTCGATTTGTCCATTGCCTATATCGGTTTCGGCACCAGTTGGGTCCATATCCTTGGCATGAAGTAGTGCAAAACGACCGGGATGCTCGACAAACAAGTCCATTGGATTCCTGCCCGCATGAACCGCCCAGTAAAGGTCCAGTTCGTAACACACGTAATCCGGGTTAGTCTGCGCAAGCAGGAAATCGTAGGGAGTAAAATTTGAGAGGGCTGAAAACTCGAAATCATGGTTGTGGTATGCGAGCTTGAGGCCTCGGGTCTGGGCTAACTGTCCGACATGATTGAGAAGGTCGGCCAGTTGGTAGTACCCATTTTCGGTGCGAAGGGTTTCTTCCCACCATGCCAGAACAAGGTATTTATGACCCGCCTCAGCTGCTTCGTCAAGCGCCAGTTCCGGGCGATGTAACAAGCGATGTGGCGCCACATGCGCCGACGGTGCGCTTAATCCTTGTTGATCCAAAAACTTCGATATGTGCGCAGGCGGGTGCTTAAAGTAGCCCGCAAACTCAACGTTTTTGTAGCCCATTGCCGCGACAGCTGCCAGGGTTCCCGGCAGGTCCTGTTGCATCAGTTCCCTTAGCGTATAAAGTTGCAGACCTATCGCTGGTGATAATTGCGAGAGAGTCATTTACTGCTCAGGAAACCGTACCACGCCTTCGTTCAAGTTCATCGCGAACGTCGGCTGCTACTTTTTCAGTGATGGGATAGGAGGCAATCAACCAGATGGCCACTGCAGAAGAAACCACTGGAACAAGAACGTCAAACAAACGCATGTAGATTAAAGTCTGGCTGGACTGCTCACCACCGAGAGCAACGTCAAAGCCGGTGGCGTTGAGCAATACACCGCCAATAGCCAACGCGGCGGCCATGCCAAGTTTAACTACCCACCAGTAAATAGAGCCAAACATGCCTTCTCTTCTCTCGTGGCTTTGTAGCTCGTCCATGTCGCAGACGTCAGCGATCATTGAACCCATCAAGGTAAATAATCCCCCGAGGCCGAAGGCGATAAAAGGCGCTGGAAGTAGCAGCAGCAATGGATAGCGCGGATCGTAGCAGATCCATTTCAGCGCATAACCAAACATTGAAACGCCTACTGCCACAAAAAATGCGCGGCGTTTGCCTATCAGCGTTGAAAGCCAGCTGATGAAAAATATGACAAAGAAAGTCCCAAATGCAGAGACGGTACCAGACCAACCCGCATATTCCGCGCCTAATTCCTGATCTCCACCAAAGATGTAATAAATGATGATGTAAGACTGAAATGACGCCACCATCATGAAGCCGTTAAATACCAGGAACGTGGCGGCGCACAGTTTGAGGAAGGGCGAAAATTTCAGGGTCATTGCGAATCCCTGTAAAAAAGCGCCGGTTCTTTGTTTAATCTGGCTGGCCATTGACGACAAGCCTGTCGCCACATCATTGAGTTCCTCGCCAGCGAGGTCCTGATACCGCTCGCGTAAGAAAATGGCCGGCAACACCCCGAGAATCATGACGGCGATTGCGACTGCAACGGCAAGCCCGGCGGCGCCGCTGGCAAGATCGTCGAACATACCCTCATGCTGCATGATCCAGAGGAACCAGGGCGATACCAGGTACGCCAGCTGGCCCATGAAGTTTTGCACTGCCATGACCCGGGTTCGCTCGTGGTAGTCGGGGGTGAGTTCGTAACCTAGTGCCACCCAAGGGGTAGCGAACATGGTGTAAAAGAGATAGAAAATTAGCGAGCCGATGAGGAAGAACCAGAAATAGTAGTCCTCCGATTTTCCCTCGGGTAGCTGCCACAATAGCGCGAACGAGATGCTTGCTAAAATCGCGCCCACAAAAATATAAGGTCTGCGCCTACCCCAGCGAGATCGGGTCTGGTCGGAAATGTAGCCCATCAGAGGATCAGTGAAGGCGTCGATCAATCGGGGCAAAGCACCCAGTAATCCCACCAGCGCCGGGTTCATGCCCAGCCCAAGGTTGAGGACGATGCTCATTCCGCCAATGGCCGCCGCCAGAAGATTGTTGACGAATGCACCAATGCCGTAAATGATCTTTTCGGTCAGGGGCACCCTGTCTTGTTCAGGTGTCTGGTAGTGCAGATCCGTGGCCATATCAGTCCTTGGGAAGATGCTCAGCCCGGGACAGGTTTAGGTGAACCGGCGGGCAACCATTATTATAGGACCGGGTAGTGTGTGCAGCACAGAGCTGTTCTGCAAGTCGAAGTCGTTCAGTGGGACTATTGCTGCGATCAGTAGGGTCGGCAAAAAGTCGCTCAGGAGCCCGGAGAGCCCACCTCGAGTGTTAGCGCTCTTGCGCAACCCTGCAGACCCGGTTGCTCAGCCAGCACGATTGCCAGCGGTATGGCGGCATTGAAATCGTGGAAGCGACCCTTCGCCCGAAAGTGCTCCAGAAAACAATCTTCATCGAGAAATTCCAGCATTCTGGGCACGATACCGCCCGATATATAAACTCCCCGGCTAGCACCGGTCATGAGGGCGACGTCGCCAGCAAACGCTGCGAGAATCGCCAGGAAGTCATCGATAGTCTTGCGGCAGATTGGGTCATTAGCCTGTGCCCCAGCGGTGACTTCAGCGGCCGGTAACTCTCGGCACTGCCCTTGTAAATGGCAGTTAGCCCAATATAGGTTAGCAAGACCCGGTCCAGACAGGATGCGCTCGGCAGATATTCTACGGTAGCGCTTGCGCAATACTTCCAGCAGATCAGACTGGTGTGAATCGGCGGGGGCGAATCCGACATGACCCGCCTCCGAGGGCAAAATATCTCCCGAGGGCATTAACGCCGATACGCCCAGTCCGGTGCCGGGGCCGATAACCGCCGTCACTCCCTGACCTTTTGGGCGTGCCGATCCCAGGCGACGTAACTCAGTACTCTCCAGGTTGGCAATGCTCAGGACCTGGGCGCTGAAGTCGTTGATGACTTTAACCGGAATACCCAGCGACCTTTCAAGCTCTTCCCGCCGGAAGGACCAATGATTGTTGGGGAGGTCGATGGGATCCGTATCCACAGGGCCAGCCACGGCCAGGCAAACTGCCTCGAGCACGCTAGTGTCCTGGCTATCGATGTATGCCTCAATTGCCTGCAGTAGAAATGGAAACTCTGCACAAGGGAAAACCTGCACGTTAGCCAAATGGCAGGTAGCAGAATTCACCGAGGCAAAGCGGGCGTTGGTACCGCCGATATCCGCAACAATATATTTTGAAGACTGCATGTAAGTCGGTTCTGCTTAGTTGACCTGGTTACCGCTAAGGCCGTAGCCATAGGCGAATAACGGACGATAATCATCGTCGCCAATATTCGATGTCCTGTTGTCGCTGCGCGGCCAGGAAAACGATAGCTTACCGGAGAAGTCATGGTCGCCAAACAACACATCTGCGACGCCTTGACCCTCCGAACCTGGCAGCCAGGCAGCAACGAATGCGGTGGATGCTGATAGCTCCTGGTTGGTCACCAGCGGTCGTCCAGAAAGCATGACAGTAACTACCGGAACGCCCCGCGAGGTAATGTTGGTGATAGTCTGCAGGTCTTCAGGATGTAAGTCGGCAAGAACGAGCGTGTCGCCATAGGGCTCAAGAACTTTCAGCAGCCCCTTGATCTGTGAGCCCGCCTGGACAATCACATCATCGCCGGTCCGTATGTCGCCCATGCCTTCGGCGTAAGGCTTCTCGCCAATAACGACTACCGCAACGTCGTGAAGCGCAGGATCTGCGTCTTCGCCAGTGCCATTTGTACTCAGAACAGACCCGGCGGCAACATCACGAATGCCTTGCCAGATAGAGGTGCCGCCAACGACGAACTCGTTCCCAGAGGTACCTTGCCAGGCTATGGTGAATCCGCCGCATTGATGACCGATGTTGTCAGCGTTTTTGCCAGCCACCAGAATGCGCTGATTTTTCGCCAGAGGCAGTAGCTGTTGCTCATTTTTTAACAATACGAGAGATTTGCGCACGGCTTCGCGGGCGATTTGTCGATGAGCTTCACTGCCGAAACTCTGGTCGTTAGACCAGGGACGAGCTTTGGGCCTTGATTTCTCGAACAGGCCAAAGGCAAATTTCACCCGCAAAATACGTTGCACAGCATCATCTATCCGTGACATGGGCACGGTGCCTTGTACTACGTGATGGGTGAGGTGATCAATAAAGTGATGCCAGTGCTCCGAGACCATGAACATATCAATGCCCGCGTTGGTGCCTGCGGCCACGGCTTCAAAATAGTTTTCTGACAGGTAGTCGATGCCATCCCAATCGGAGATAACGAACCCGTTGAAGCTCATTCGCTCCTTGAGTACGTAACTCAGCAGGTATTTATGACCATGGCATTTGTCGCCGTTCCAGCTGTTAAACGAAGCCATCACGGTGAGTACGCCGTTGTCGATCGCTGGGTAGTAAGGCTTGATATGCACACTTTCCAATTCAGACTCGCTGATTCGGGTGTCACCCTGGTCGATGCCCTCGGTGGTGCCGCCATCGCCCACCCAGTGCTTTACGCAGGCGACAACAGCGTCATCTCCCAGATCGCCCTGCAAGCCATCGACAAACGCACCCGAGTAAGCGCCCACAATGTCAGGGTCCTCTGAATAGCTCTCATAGGTCCGACCCCACAGGTTGTTGCGAGCCACAGCCAGGGTAGGAGCAAATGTCCAATCGACGCCTGTAGCGAGAATTTCTTTCGCTGTCACCTGCGCGATACGGTTTAATAAATCTTCGTCTCTGGCTGCGCCCAGGCCGATATTGTGGGGAAAAATTGTAGCTCCACTGACATTGTTGTGGCCATGAACGGCATCTACGCCATAAAGGACAGGAATGGCTAGGTGTTCATCATCTTCCTCCATGGAAGCCATCCAGTAGGCGTCGTTCATATCAACCCAGTCGTTGACCTGGTTGTCGCCGGGGCAAGATCCGCCGCCACTAAGCACGGAGCCGATATGAAAAGCCTTCACCTGTTCTGGCTCTATCGCCATACGCTCAGTCTGCACCATTTGGCCGATTTTTTGAGCCAGTGTCATTTTGCCCAGTAAGGCCTCAACTTTTTGTTCCAGTTCAGTATTCATAGGGAGCCGCATCTGAGCGATGTTGATTGATTGATTCATGTTTCAAGTGCCATTAACTAAAGGTATAAACGATGGAGTGCGAGAGGTATTTGTAATACGGACTTGTTCATCTTCACTGGCCTACCAGACTGGTTTCCAGGTCTTCGAGCGTCTTTCCGCGAGTTTCTGGCAATAGCCATAAAACCAGTCCGAGTCCCAGCAGGGCAAAAATCCCGTACATCAGAAACGTCGAGGCGTTACCCAGATTAGCCAGCTGCCATGGAAATAATAATTGCACCAGGAAACTGACCGCAGAATTTACCAGTCCCACGATAGAAATTGCGACACCTCGAACTCGATTGGGGAAAAGCTCAGAAAAAAGCACCCACATGACGGGGCCGATCGATATTGCAAAGCAGGCAACAAATCCCAGAATGCCGGCGAGTATTATCCCCGGTTGGATGTTGATCGCATTGCTCAACAGTTCGGATTCAATTTTTAAAAAGCCATCTTCGCCAAGCTGCTGAATGAGCGCCGCGCGAAAAGCCAGATCAGTGTCGTAGGTCACTCCCGTCAGTGGCTTCAGGGCAGGTAGGTCCGCGGTAGCTGGTAGGGCCGCAAGTAAACTTGAATCTATGGAATAACTCGCCTGGCTAAAACCCCAGCTCAGCACAAGCATGCTGACTGCCATGCCTGCCACACCGAACACCAGCAGTGGCTTGCGGCCCAGTTTGTCGATCAGCGTCATAGCTACAATAGTGAAGACCAGGTTGGTCAGGCCGACCAGAACGGCCTGCATAAAGGACGCATCGGTGCCAATACCTGACTGTTCAAAGATCATCGGTGCGTAGAAAAATACCGCGTTTATCCCCGTGATCTGCTGCAGTATCGCGACGACCAGGCCTATCACCATCACCTTGCGCAATGACGGCTCAAGCAAGCTGCGGAAGCCGCCAGCAGCTGCCTCTGCGCCCGCGGTGAGGCTGCGGGTAATTAGCTTCAACTCGGTTTTTGCTTGCTCGGCGCCATTAAATAAGCGCAGCACTTTCATGGCTTCGTTGCTGTTGCCCTGCATGGCTAGCCAGCGAGGGCTTTCGGGAACAAACCTGAGGCTGAAAAAGTACAATACGGCTGGAATCAGCTCGATGCCCAGCATCCAACGCCAGGTTTGGCTATCCAGCATTGCGCTCTCAGTCCACGCTGCGCCTGACTGGCTTAAATTTAGAATCATGTAGTTGCTGAAAAATGCCACCGAAATGCCAATGACAATATTTAACTGATTAATCGAGACCATGCGTCCGCGAGTAGCAGCGGGTGCAATTTCAGCGATATACATGGGGGCAATAATCAGCGCTGCACCCACGCCCAGTCCGCCAATAATTCGAGCAATGACCAGGGCCGAAAAGCTTGGGGCGAATGCCGACGCTAACGCGGAAATGGCAAACAAGACTGCCGCCGCACGCAGTATGGGCTTGCGTCCATAGCGGTCGCTCATGGGACCGGCAACCAACATGGCGATAGTAGCCGCCAATGCTAATGAAGCGACCGACCAACCCAGTTCGATTTTGTTGAGAGAAAATTCCAGCTCAATGAAGCCGACGACGCCGGCTATTACCGACGCATCGAAACCCATGAGAAAGCCTCCTAATGCGGCGATCAAAGCGGTACGAATGGTGATTTTTTTATCGGCTATAGTCATTCACGGATCTCGAACTCAGTCCACAAATGTGCGTTGGAATCCCCGCCGATCCAGGCGTGAAAGCCACCGGGCTCGGTGACCAGTTCCATCTTACGGTTGTGAAAGGCAAGCTCATCGGTATGGATTTCAAAGCTGACGCGCTTGCTTTCGCCGGGCGCTAGCGGCACGCGGCGAAACCCCTTTAGCTCTCTTACCGGTCGGGTGACGTTGCCAGCCAGGTCGCGAATGTACAACTGGACGACTTCTTCAGCTTCACGGCTACCGCAGTTTTGTACAGTTGCAGACAGTGTAATTGTCTCGCCCATAGCAATCGATTCAGCCGATCGTTCAAATTCTCGATAGTCAAAATGCGTATAAGACAGCCCGAACCCAAAAGGAAACTGGGGGGTGAAACCAGCGTCCAGATGGAAGGCTGACATGCCCAGAGAGGTCTGTGCAGCCCGTCCATCAATCTCATCTATGTGAGTGATATTTTCATGACTGGGCGGCCTGCCGGTATTTTTGCGGGCGTAATAGATAGGTACCTGGCCGACCAAGCGTGGAAAAGACACAGGCAGCTTGCCCGACGGCATAGCTACGCCAAAAAGTAAGTCGATAATCGCCGGTCCACCCATGGTTCCCGGATGCCAGGCATAGAGTACGGCTGAAACCTTATCCAGAACTGAGCCTAGGGTGAGAGGGCGCCCCGCCATCACTACCAGCACGATTGAAGTGCCGGTTGCAGCGACCTCATTAATCAAGGCCTCCTGGCTGCCCGGTAAGTCGATTTCTGCTCGGCAGTGCGCTTCACCGGATAAAATGGACTCTTCACCCATGAACATGATCGCCACGTCTGACTCTGCAGCGATCTTGACCGCTTCATGATGGCCGTCATGGTCGCGGCTACGCGATGACGACATGCCGCTCGCCCAGCGTACCTCAAATGCATCACCAGCCAGGTCGTGGACTGCCTGCAGGCAGGTTTGACTATGATGCGCCTCACCATCGAATACCCAGGTGCCAAGTTGTTCGTAACCGTCGTCGGCTAATGGGCCGATGACTGCGACAGAGCCCAAAGCATCTCGTGACAATGGGAGCATTTGGTGATCGTTTTTCAGCAGGACACAGCTGCGTTCGGCGGCGTCTCTGGCTGCCTGCAGGTGATCCGGGTTAACCGGTTGGGGGAATTGCCCCGGGTCGGTATATGGATTGTCAAAAAGACCCAACTCAAATTTTAGTTTGAGAATGCCGAAAACCAATGAATCCAGTTCCGCTTCCTCGACTTTGCCTTCCGCTATCAGCGATGGGATATGGTCTTTATAGAGAGAACTAGCCATTTCCATGTTAATGCCGGCATTGGTTGCTTCGAGCACAGCGTCCCGGTCATTGGCAGTAAAGCCATGCACAGTCAGTTCGCGAATAGCGTCCCAGTCACTGACGACAAAACCATTAAAGCTCCATTCTTCGCGCAGTATCTGGCGCATTAAAAACTCGTTGCCGGCGGCGGGTACGCCGTTCAGGTCGCTAAACGAGGCCATAAAGGTAGCGACACCGGCATTCAGCGCCTGCTTGAACGGGGGCAGGTAGACGTTACGTAATTCATTTTCAGGGATATTGGCGGTGTTGTAGTCAAGTCCGCCTTCTACCGCACCATAACCGACAAAGTGCTTGGCGCAGGCGGCGATTGAGTTTGAGTCGGAGAGCTGGTTGCCCTGAAATCCTCTCACCATTGCCGCTCCGAGCACGCCGCACAGGTACGGGTCTTCACCCAAACTCTCGGCGATTCTGCCCCAGCGTGGATCGCGCGTGATATCGATCATCGGGGCAAAGGTCCAGTTAACTCCGGTAGAAGCTGCCTCGGTTGCGGCAATGGCAGCGCCTTGCTCAACGACTTTCGGATCCCAGCTGGCGGCCTGGCCCAGGGGAATCGGAAATATGGTTTTGAAACCATGGATAACATCGCGACCTATCAATAGCGGTATGCCCAACCGGCTCTCTTGCATGGCAATTCGCTGTAGCTCATTAACCTTCTCAACATCGACTTCATTGAGCACAGAACCAATGTGGCCATTGCGAATGGCATCATGGAGATTCCAGCCACCGCCATTGACCTGGCTCATTTGGCCGATCTTTTCTTCGAGGGTCATTTGCTCTAGCAGTGAGCAGGCTTTGGCTTCGCTGCTGCTTAGCGGATATGAGCGTTTTGCCGTGATGGAACTCTGCGGCATAAAGGGGTGTCTCCACTGACTTGTCTGGGACTGAGCTTGGCGAATATTATTGTAGCCAGCTCATGCTGGATAGAGTTCACTTGCCCGAATACCCTATGGTCTGCCAATGGCATTGCCGGAACCATTAAAAAACGCCCAAGTGGACTGGTATTAAGGTGAAGTGGTCTGGTGATCATATGGGCAGTGCATCTTCTCTCGACCCTTTGAATCAATTCCTCTTGTCCCAGGCGCTGCGTGAAGCTCATGGTGACAGGGTGGGGGCATGTTTAGCGCGCAAATGTTGTAGGGAAATAAAAAAAAGGGCGCCTATGGCGCCCTTTGTTCAAACACTTGGTCGGCTATTTACTTACGCTTGCGTCCCGCAGCACGAGCACCAAAGAGCCCCATAATGCCAGTCAATAAAACCATCCCCCAAATTGGAAGAACAGGTACTGCTGTAGGATCAGACGCACCTGAACGACCGCCCCCAGAGGGGCAAGTCGCTCCAACCGAGACTGACGCAGCGCCAGCGTCGCCCGCGGTTGCTGGATTGGCGTTTGGACCCTCAAAAGTAAAGCCTTTTTGAACAATCACATTGATATCGCCAAGCACCTCGATGCTCAGGTCGGTGGACCCTGAACCCGCTCCATAAACTTCGCCTATCACGTTGTATATATTGTCGCCGTTAGCGGCTCCGTCTGTCAGTACTTTGATAAACGATTCTGTCACAACGTAGGGTGCGCTCAAACCAGAAGTGTCTGAGCATGCAGTGAAGGTGTAGGTGCCGCCGGGGCCGATGGGCACTGCTTCGTCGCTAGTCATGATTGCTTGTATCCACTTGTTGCCGCTACCAGTATCGCCGCTACCCTGACACCAGAACGCAAGTCCATCTGGATCAGCCCCAAAGCAAACATCCTCGTAGTAACCTGTGTTCGGGCTGAGAGTCCAGGACCCAGCGGATCCCGAGAAACCACCACGACCCAGGTCAGTATAGACCTCAGAGTAGACATAGTTGCCTGCGCCGTCGCCTGCAGCATTAAGGTTGGAAACGTTATTGAAGATGCTTGTTGGGACCTGTGCGGTTGCTGGCACCGCTGCGAGGGTTAGTGTTGACACGGCAACAGCGCCTATGACGGCCCTTGTCAGTGCATTGCGAGAGAATCTTTCCATTATTATGAGCTCCAAAAAGAGGAAGTAGACAGATGAAACAAAATTAATAACTCATGGCAGCACTACTATCCCTGCTGAAACTACCTTCGCGTCAACATACATGATCGACATCGATAGGCCGTTGTTTTTCGATAGGGCGGACTATTGATGCGTTCAACAGGAATTAAGCAGGGTGTAATAGGCCTTGCGTAAGGAACAGCAGGGTTCGATTCGTCAAGATCACCGCTTCAATAATGGTATTTCTGCGCCTGGTTGCATGGTTTGATGTAGTGCCCGTTTTGGTGCCGCACCTGCCCACACAGTCACCAGCGCCGTCTGGTCGTAGTGGCGAACCGGCTTATCGCACATTCATTGTTCACCAGAGCAACTGCTGTACTCTATACCGTCGCTGAATACGGGTAAAAGTGGTGGCCTTTCAGGCCCGCGCAGACCAAGAGAATAAAAATATGACACCAGGTCAACATAACGATAACGCTGTCCCTAATGGCGAATTTACCACTCTCGATGGAGAGCGTTATTACGCGATCTATGACGTAGACCATATGGCTCCGTTTCTGATCAGCCTTGCCTCTGATAGCGATCACTGGATGTTTGTCGCCTCAAATGGAGGTTTGACAGCGGGCCGTATCTCGCCAGAAACAGCGTTATTTCCATATATCACGGTTGATAATATCTACGACAGCACTGCAAAAACCGGCTGTAAAACGCTGTTGAGAGTGGTTAATGAAGGGACGACACAGCTTTGGGAACCATTCAACACAGAAAAAGGCTCGGATTACGCAATTCGTCGTAATCTGTATCGAAACCAACTCGGCAATAAACTGGTGTTCGAGGAGATCAACAACGACCTTTCGCTATGTTTTCGCTATACCTGGGCGACCAGCGAGCGCTTTGGCTTTGTGCGTAGCTGTACCCTGCATAATACGGGGGCAACATCCACCGATGTTGAGGTGCTCGATGGCATACAGAACATTCTGCCAGCGGGCACGCCTCGTCATACACAGACTGATTCCAGCTATCTTGTAGATGCCTACAAGCTCAGCCAGCTCGATGCCGCCACCGGCCTGGCCTTTTATACGCTTTTTTCCGGTATCAGCGACCGCGCTGAACCCAAGGAGTCACTGCGGGCCAATACGGTATTTTTCCTCGGCAGCGAACAGCCTCGTATTTTACTTTGCGCAACGCAAGTTCAGCAGTTTAAGCGAGGTCAGCCGATTAGCACGGAGCCGGCCATCCGCGGTATCCGCGGCGCTTACCTGGCACACTTCAAACTTGATCTTCTTAGCGACGGTGCGAGCCACTGGCAGTTTGTGATCGGCTCAGAGTCTAGCCAGGCAGAGTGCTCCCAGCTGCGTAATGAGTTAGTTGACCCGGATTCACTTGCAAATTTAGTGGCGCGGGACGTAGCCACAGGCTCTGATAGCCTGGCAAAAATTATGGCATCGGCTGATGCCTACCAGTGCACCTCTGAAGAAATAGTGACCACACACCATTACGCTAACGTTCTCTACA
This sequence comes from marine gamma proteobacterium HTCC2148, assembly GCA_000156295.1. GTDB lineage: Bacteria > Pseudomonadota > Gammaproteobacteria > Pseudomonadales > Halieaceae > Halioglobus > Halioglobus marinus. The sequence goes on along the minus strand of DS999230.1, from coordinate 112,207 downwards.
ATGTCTTCCGGGGAGGCATACCCTACGAGCAGTACCAGGTGTCTGCCAAGCACCTGCAAGGGCACGTTCGGCACTTTAATGTGAAGGTTTACCAGCAAAATCGGTCCTTTCTTGAGCGGCTCCCACAAAACATCGACGTTGGTGAGCTGTTGGAGTGCGTGAGCGCCCTGAACCAACCGCAATTGATGCGTCTGACGATGGAGTACCTGCCTATTACCTTCGGCAGGCGGCATGGCGACCCCAGTCGGCCCTGGAATCTGTTTGAGATCCGCTTGCGCGATGAGCAGGGCGAACGGTTGCTTACTTATCAGGGCAATTGGCGAGACATTTTCCAGAATTGGGAAGCGCTGTTGTTCAGTTATCCTGAATTCACAGAAAATGTTATCGCCAAGTTTGTTAACGCCTCCACGGTGGATGGGTTCAATCCCTATCGGATGACCAGCGCGGGCATAGATTGGGAAGTAGAGGACCCGGAGGATCCCTGGAGTTACATTGGCTACTGGGGCGACCACCAGATTATTTACCTGCTGAAACTGCTGGAATTGTCGCGCAACTTTCATCCCGATCGTCTCAATGAGCTGCTCAACAAGCCCTTGTTCAGCTATGCCAATGTGCCTTACCGCATCAAGCCCTATGCGGATTTGCTGGCCGACCCCAAAAGTACTGTAGTTTTTGATGCCGATCTGGCGCGCACAATCGAGTCCCGGGTAGAAACGATGGGCGCAGACGGTAAGTTGGTGTTGGATGCATCCGGGCAGGTGTACCAGGTCACGCTGCTCGAAAAGCTATTGGTTACGCTGCTCACAAAAGTTAGCAACCTGGTGATTGACGGTGGCATATGGCTGAACACCCAGAGGCCAGAATGGAATGACGCCAACAACGCACTGGTGGGTAATGGGCTCTCCATGGTCACCTTGTATTATCTCCGTCGCTACCTGCTGTTCATGCAGGGCATCACTGCGCAGCAAGCGTCCGATGTCATGGTGTCGAACGAGGTGGCAGACTGGTTGCAGGGCGCTGTTGCTGTGCTGCAGGACACCGCTGGATCGGCGTTTTCGTCTGCGGATCGGCAGCAGATGCTGACTCGCATGGGTGAGGTCTATAGCGACTATCGCTTGAAGGTCTACGAGCAGGTGGGCTTTTCAGGCGCACGCGGGGTTTCGCCGCAAACCGTGGACGAGTTGCTGCAGCGGTCACTTCAGGTCGTAGACCGCAGTATCAGAAACAACCTGCGCAAGGATGGCCTTTATCATGCCTACAACCTACTAGACCAGCGCCAGGGCGATATTCAGTTCGAGCATCTCTACCCCATGTTGGAAGGGCAGGTGGCCGTTCTGAGTTCTGGTGCCCTGGATCCCGTCGCGGTGATTGACGTCCTGAACCGGCTTTACGACAGCGCCATGTATACCGCCCGGGAAGACTCGTTTCTCCTCTACCCCGACAGGGAAGTAGACGGTTTTCTGGACAAGAATTTGTTTCCTAGAGAAGACGCGCAGGCTGCTGCCCTGTTGGAAACGATGCTCACGAGCGGCGACTATCGTATTGCAGAACCGGATGGTAAAGCGTCACTGCGTTTCAGTCCAACGCTGGTCAACATCAACGCGCTTGATGAGTTGCTGGATGACCTGGAGGCCGACTACCCACAACAAGTGCCCGCAAGCCGTGAGAGCATCAGGGAGCTTTACGAGAGGGTGTTCCACCATCGGGCGTTCACCGGTCGTTCGGGGGGTATGTTCGCCTTTGAGGGCTTGGGCAGTATCTACTGGCATATGATTTCCAAGCTGATGCTGGCTATTCAGGAAAATTTCTTCAGCGCCTATGACCAACAGGCAGATCCTGCGGCGGTAAAGGCGTTGGGAGATTTGTATTATCGGGTGCGCAAGGGGATAGGTTTTAACAAGACGCCCGCTGATTATGGTGCCTTCCCGGCGGATCCCTACTCACACACACCAGCGCACCTTGGCGCACAGCAGCCTGGCATGACAGGGCAGGTGAAGGAAGAGATTCTGACTCGCTTTGGAGAATTGGGGGTGCGCATCTCCGAGGGGAGGGTGCAGTTTGATGTGGCCCTGCTGCGCGAGGTCGAGTTTATTGCACAAGATACCACCTTCCGCTATCTCGATACTGAGGGCGCGTGGCAGGAAATAGCGGTGCCTGCAAGAGGGCTCGCATTTACGTGCTGGCAGGTGCCCGTTGTCTATCGGTTAGTTGATTCAGCAGCATCGTTGACTCTGATCGATGCTGATGACGAGGCGCTGCATTTACAGGAGCTTGAAATTCCCAAGCAGATCGCGAGTGATTTGTTTGCGAGGAATGGGCGCGTAAAACGCATTGAATTGGAGCTCTTACCGAGCATGCTGCTGGCTGCAAGGGATTGAGGTAAAGCAGTATCTTTCGTGACGGGATAGCACAGCGTTGCGCTAGCAGTCGGATGCAAAGGCGGGCGATTGGCGGAAAATAAAGCGTTGAGCGCGCCGCGCTAACGTGAACGCCCCTACTGTTATCAACAGTAGGGGCGTTTCAATCCTGCCTATTTAGCCTTCCGAAACAATCTTGAAGCTAACATTGTCGTAAATTATCCCGGTGGGATCATAGTTTGTAGCCGTATTGGCGAATCCAAACTGCAATAACATGCCCGCCATTTCACTGGTCAATGTAATTTCAATGCTGCGAGTTTCCCACGTGGTGCCCAGCGTGCCGGTGTCTGTAGTGACAGGGGGTTCTGTTGGTTGATAGTCGTTCTCCGGGTCCAATACCTTGGCAAAAGCAATAGCCTGAGAAGCGGCGGTCAGGGCGCCCTCGCCAGGTAGCTTTGCATCAAAGGTGAAGACATAAGTGCCAGCGGCCTCAGCGCCTAAGCGGTACTCCTGATAGACGTTTACCTCTACAAATTGACCTCTTTCGTGCTGTAACTGGCCGTTGTACTCGCTGTCATAATTGCTAAAAACGTTGAGTTGTCGCAAGAACTGATCAGTACCGCCTTCGTTCAGCGTCAATGCACTGATATTTCCGCTGTTGGGAGCTCCCCCTTCGACCGCATAGCCCCCTACATAGGTGGAGCCGTCGGCTTCAAATATATTAACGTACGACACCCAGTTGTCCCCGAGGGCCTCGCTGGTGATGTCATTGCATTCGAAACCAGAGCTGTAGTCCACGTCAGGTCCCGTGGAACGGAATACCGGGGTCAAGAAGGTTACATCTTCTCTCTCCAAAAAAACCGCGAGAGTGCTGTCTTCGAGTGGGGCTGTGTAGAGCCGAGCCGCCGGGTTGGTAGAGCATCCGTAGAAATGGAGTGAAGCCTGTTTCCAGCGCACAAAGTCGTAGCCCTCGTCCGCGACAGCAACAAAGGTTTCGTCAAAAAGAAAATCGACCACGGGAATGTCTTCGCATTCAGTATCGCTTTGACAGGTCGGGAAGTTGCCGGACTGAATTTCAACGACGCCGCCTGGGGCAGTATTGACTCGTATGAAGCAGCCAGAAAGAAGCGAAACAGCAGTGGCAACCGCCAGAAGACGAAATAGAAGTGTGTTCATAGGAGTGCTCCTTGAGTGCAATGGCGCGGATAATAACAAAATGAAACGGTTTTGCTTTAGGTTTTACGACGAGATTCCGCACAAAACGCTGAAAGGGACTTGGGGTGCGGTAAGTCGGCTTCTTTTTTACTACGTTACCTTGTATGAAGCTTCGGCTACAGCTGTGTTCATTTTTTGCCGAGGGCAATTACGCTTTGATTTAAGGGGAAGGAGTCAGTGCTGCGCGTCTACGAGGCGCGCTAAGTTTGTCTCTCCCGGCTGTGGCGAGGGATAATCCATCTTATCCCATCTATAGCCCTTTATGTCGCTTTTAACTTACAACGACGAGGGTTTTATAGGATAAGTTATCGTGAGAATAGTCAACAGTTCGACAGCGGAGATAATAAATGTACAAACTGTTCAAGAGATTGCAGCACGGGCTTGTGCTGCCGGCACTCACGGCCTTGATCGTCGGCTGTGGCGGCGGTGGGGGAGGCGCGGAGTCGCCAAAGAGCCCTCCGTTTTATCCCGAACCGGAAGACGAATGGACCATGGTCTGGAGTGACGAGTTCGATGGCAGCAGCCTGGATTTGTCTAACTGGGACATCCAGGAAGGTGACGGTTCAGATTACGGCATTCCCGGTTGGGGCAACAACGAGCTCCAGTGGTATCAGGCAGAGAATATTTCCGTTGTCGATGGCCTGATGACAATCTCGGCTCGTACCGAAAACGTCGGCGGGTATCCATACACGTCCGCTCGGATTCGTACGTTTGAAAAGTTTGATTTTACCTACGGACGCATCGAAGCCCGTATCCAGGCCGCCCCCGGGCAAGGCCTATGGTCAGCGTTCTGGATGCTGCCCACGAACTCTCCCTACACCACTTGGGCCGCTCAGGGAGAAGTGGACATTATGGAAGTGGTCAACCCTGCGACTGAAAACGAGAGGACCTTTGCCACTGTCCATTACGGTTTCCCCTGGCCACTCAATCAAGCGGCAGGTGGCGCCCCAATTCCCGCAGATGACCCATCGGGTGAATTTAACGAGTACGCAGTCGAGTGGTCTAACAACGAGCTGCGTTGGTATGTAAACGGTGAGCACTATCAAACCGTTACCAAGGACACCTGGTACAGCTATTACTATGCCGACCAGCAAACGGGTTATGTGAACGGTGCTGGCGCCGCGCCCTTTGATGTCGATTTCCATATTTTGCTCAACCTCGCCGTGGGAGGCAACTTGCCCGGGGCACCGGATGCAGGATCGATTCCCTCAGACATGGTGATCGATTATGTGCGTGTCTTCAGCTGCAGCTACGATCAGGACGATGGAGTTGGCTGTAACTCAAACGCGGATCGCACTCTGCCGACCCCTGACGCGCAAGAGCCCTTCGAGGACAGTTTCGATCTGTACACGGATGCCGCTGGAACTATTCCGGGCAGGGATGGCAGCGAACGTGAGCTGGCCGTTAATTCTTTCTGGAATAATGAAGGCTCTCTGGTATTTTCCGAGGTGAGCTCCGGTGATGCCGATCGCGGTACCGTGATCGATGTTCAAACCAGCAATTCTGGCAACATCTCTATCAATCCGGTCGATGAAGATGCGGTCGAGCTATACGGCATGGGCAACAATCCCAATTTTTGGGAACTGCATGCCGCTGAGCTGAAGTTTGATATTTATGTCGACAGTGCGAGCACTGATTCCGCCAGCTCTCTGCTGATCAAGATGGATAGTGGTTACCCCGCTGTGGGCTTCGTCGACCTGAAGGTCGCAGATCTTCCCAGTGATCAGTGGACCACTATCAGCGTAAAGCTGAATGACATCATCGCCAGCCGCGCTGAAGGTCTCAACCCGATTAATACCAAGAAAATTGTTAGCCTGTTCGTATTCGAGCCGACCAGCTCAGCCCATGTCCAGCTGGACAATATTGAGCTGGCATGTGGTCACCCCACCGGCTGTGGCATCCGTGCGCCGGGCGATGATGGTGGCTTGCCACCCGATGGAGGCCCGCCCAAGTGGGAAGGCACCTGGAGAATCCGTGCTGAAGCCGGCTCCCTGAGAGTTGGACCGGAGCCAGGTGATGGTTCCTGGTGGGCCATTGATGATGCAGGTGTTGTCGATCGCGCTTGTTACTACAACGATGACTACATTTTTGGTACCGATGGATCTTTCCAGAACGTACTCGGTGAAGATACGTGGTTGGAACCCTGGCAGGGCGTTGACGCCGAACAGTGTGGTGCACCGGTATTCCCGCATGATGGTTTGACTGATGACGCTACCTGGTCTTACGACGAGGGCGCAGGCACCCTGACAATTGATGGCTACGGAGCTTACGCAGGTCTGCCCAAGGCCGTTAATGGCGGCGAACTGCCAGCAGTGGCGATTCCAACCTCGGTGACCTATAACGCCGTATTCGGCGACAGCGTGAGCGCTACGCTCTCGATTGAGTCGGGTGATGGCGTCTGGTGGACCTTCGAGCTGATCAAAACGGAGAATGTAGAACCGCCCGAGGGAGATCCTGAACTTGCGGGCACCTGGCGCGTGGCCCCGGAAGAGGGCGCGCTGGGAGTAGGTCCTGAGCCGGGCGATGGCTCCTGGTGGGCAATTGATGAAGCCGGTCTGGTCGCCAGGGAGTGTTACTTCGATGACGACTATGTTTTCGGCACCGACGGTACGTTCCAGAACGTGCTCGGTGACGATACCTGGTTGGAGCCCTGGCAGGGCGTTGACGCTGAACAGTGTGGGACACCGGAGTTCCCCCACGACGGTATGAACGACGCCACCTGGTCCTATGATGAGGGTGACGGTACGCTCACGCTCGACGGGTTCGGTGCCTACCTGGGTCTGCCCAAGGCAGTGAATGATGGCGAACTGCCCGCGGTGCCTGTCCCGACCTCGGTCACGTATACCGTCACCTTTGAAGACAACAATACACTGTTGGTCAATATAGAAGCTGGTGATGGCGTCTGGTGGAGCTACAAGTTAGTGAAGGTCGGTGATGCACCAGAGCCGCCGCCTATACAGGGTACCTGGGCGGTCGCCTCTGAGGCGGGTTCACTGGCAGTCGGTCCCGAGCCCGGAGATGGTTCCTGGTGGGCTATCGATGATGCCGGCCTCACTGCCCGCGCGTGCTACTTTGATGATGCTTATGCCTTCAACGGCGATGGAACGTTTAACAACATTCTGGGAGATGACACCTGGTTGGAGCCATGGCAAGGCGTTGATGCCGAGCAATGTGGCGAGCCTGTATTCCCCCATGATGGTGTGACAGATACCACCTGGTCCTATGATGAAGGCGCCGGCACCCTGACCCTGGATGGGTTTGGGTCTTACCTCGGACTGCCCAAAGCAGTGAACGATGGTGAGTTGCCTGCGGTGTCTGTGCCCACATCAATCACTTACAACATCGTATTCGAAGATAACAATCGAACTATGATCGTGAGTATTGAAGCGGGAGACGGAGTCTTCTGGACCTACAAACTGGTGAAAAACTAGGTGCTGATTAAACAGTTTGCGACGGGCTTATAGCCGGTCGCACACTGCGGCATGATGAGCGCTTTTTTGCACCACGCAGGAAAGCGCTTTTTTTTGCCTGTCTAATGGGTGACGAGAACCACTGTGTTTAAAACAGGGTATAAATAAACGGCGCAATGGCTGAGCCCTGGGTTAGTACGATCAGCATTCCAAGAACTAACAGGATCAGTATGATCGGCGCTAACCACAACTTCTTACGCTGCTTCAGAAAGGCCCATAAGTCTTTGATAAGTTCGAGTATCAAACTACTTGCTCCGAGTATTGCTAAACCGCTGTTCAGTATTCCATTGCGCCTCGATGAGTTGCTATTCAAGGTCGGGATCGGAGTATGATACCTGCTTTGGGCAGACTATACTTCTGCGAAGCACTGCGTCACCTGCAAGCCCCTCAGGAAGCTCTTGCATAACATGAATATCCTCGCTATTTCCGCCTACTATCACGATAGCGCCGCTGTGCTATTGCGTGATGGAGAAATTATTGCGGCGGCGCAGGAAGAGCGGTTTAGCCGCAAGAAGCACGACGCTCAATTTCCTGCCCTGGCATTGCAGTATTGCCTGGAGGAGGGCAATGTAAGTTTCGACGCAATCGATTACGTCGCGTTTTATGATAAACCACTGCTTAAGTTTGAAAGGTTGTTGGAAACATACCTGGCTTATGCTCCTGTTGGTTTTCGATCATTCCTGACCGCCATGCCAGTTTGGTTGAAAGAAAAACTTTTCCTCAAAGACCTGTTGCGCCGAGAGCTGGCCCAGATTGCCGGCTGCAAGAAAACAGAAGTCCCCCAGCTGTTGTTCGGCGAACATCACGAGTCCCACGCAGCCTCTGCCTTCTATCCATCGCCCTATGACAAGGCCGCGGTGCTGTGCATGGATGGTGTTGGCGAATGGGCTACAACTTCGGTGTGGCTTGGAGAAGGCCGCTCGTTGACACCGGTATGGCAAATTGACTTTCCGCACTCACTTGGCCTGCTTTACTCCGCGTTTACTTACTACACTGGCTTCAAAGTAAATTCGGGAGAGTACAAGCTCATGGGTCTCGCTCCCTACGGGGTTCCAGAATATGCTGATCTGATTCTTGAGAAGCTGCTGCACTTGAAAGACGACGGCACGTTTCGCATGGACATGCAGTACTTTGATTATGCGAATGGCCTGACCATGACTAACAGGCGTTTTGATGCGCTTTTTGGTGGCCCGCCCAGACAACCGGAGGCACCGCTAACGCAGCGCGAAATGAATATGGCCGCCTCAATTCAGGCAGTGACCGAGGCAGTCGTGCTGAAACTGGCAAGTACGGTGCATCGTGAGATGGATGTCGATTATCTTTGCCTGGCTGGAGGTGTAGCCCTCAATAGTGTGGCCAACGGGCGCTTGCTGCGGGAGGGACCGTTTAAAGATATATGGGTGCAGCCGGCCTCTGGCGATGCGGGGGGTGCCCTGGGGGTGGCTTATTCTGCATGGCACAACTATCTGAAAAATCCCAGGACGTCCCAGTCTGGCGACAGCATGCGTGGCGGCTACCTGGGCCCGGCGTTTTCTGACACCGATATTCGGTCCTATCTGGATTCTGTGGGCGCGCAATACAGGCAGCTCAGTGATGAGGGGTTGTATAGCCAGGTCGCGCAGATGCTCACCCAGGATAAAGTAGTGGGTTGGTTTCAGGGGCGAATGGAGTTCGGGCCCCGTGCCCTGGGAGGTCGCTCAATTCTTGGTGACCCCCGCAGTAAGACCATGCAGTCTGTTATGAATCAGAAAATAAAGTACAGGGAGTCTTTCCGGCCCTTTGCGCCATCCGTAATGGCAGAAAAAGCGTCGGACTACTTTGAATTGGATCGCCCCAGTCCCTATATGTTGCTGGTTGCAGGGCTGCAAAAAAATAAACGTATTGCAATGTCAGGAGATCAGGAGCAAATGTTTGGCATTGAAAAGTTGCATGTCGCGAGGTCTGAAATACCTGCGGTCACTCATGTCGATTACTCTGCTCGGGTTCAAACGGTGCATCAGGAAACCAATCCTGGTTATTGGGCATTACTGCGTGAATTTGAAAAACTCACGAATTGTCCAGTGTTGGTTAATACGTCTTTTAACGTCCGCGGTGAACCCATCGTGTGCACACCCGAGGATGCCTATCGATGCTTTATGCGCACAGAAATGGATTATCTGGCGTTAGGAAACTTTGTCCTCGCGAAGGGAGATCAACCTGATTGGGCTAATGATGATGACTGGCAAAATCAGTTTGAGTTGGACTAGTGCTTATGAATAACTCACCGATTGAAGAGCTGGACCGCAGAGGCTATCGGAATTTCGCGCTGACCTTCGGAACCATTTTGGTCATCCTATTTGGATTGTTTTTTCCATGGCTTCTGGCGCTACGTTTTCCAGTCTGGCCCTGGCTGTTTTTGCTCGGCCTGGGTCTTTGGGGTGCGTTGGTGCCAATGACGCTGCGGCCTTTTTATCGCACCTGGATGAAATTTGGTCTGCTGTTGAGTAAGGTCACAACGCCTTTGATCCTGGGGGTTGTTTACTACGGAGTGATTACTCCGACAGGGCTGATTGCACGTCTGTTTCGCAGCGACCCATTAAACCGAAGTTGTGAACAAGAATGCAGCAGCTACCGGGTTGAGTCGCAGCCAAAGCCAAACGATCACATGGAGAATCCGTTTTAGTGCAGTAGAATTACTAGCCGTTTTCAGGCGGCTGTTTGCGAGCCCTTCTGGGTTGCATATCTTTCCAGGTTTTTGCCTGTGACTGATCGCCTGCCAGTCGCATAATCTGCGACATTTTGGCATAAAGCGTCGGATACTCCTGCACTCGACCTGACCCTACTAGCCCTTTGCCATACCGCTGGGCCTGGGCCGCGTAACGCTTAACATCGCTGGCGCTGCCGGATTGATCCGAGTACCGAATTAGCGTGGCATAGGCCTGCAGCACGTAGTGAATTTGTTCCTGATAGTCCTCGGTAACACCTTCGAGGTAATTCGTAGCGCTCTCGGCGTCGCCCAGTTTGAAGTAGACCAGACCCAACCACCCGCTGAGTTGCGCTATAAGCGCATCATCACCGCGCGCATTGCCCAGCGCGGCTTCGAGGTAGGTCAACTCCTCTTGATATTGTCCGTCCTTATGCAGCATTTTCGCCAGCATAATCTGGCTGTCGCGGTGGTGGGGGTATTCGATATACAGTAACTTCAGCTGTTCTGATGCGCCCTGTTGGTCACCCACATGCTCGAGCAGGTGCGCCAGTTCGTAGCGAAGGCGCCAGTCGCCCCTGCCGCTGCGAAGTACTGCTTGCCTGCGTTCAATTTGATCTGCAATCGACCCCAGCTGTGCCTCTGACTGCCGTTTTCTATCGTCAATAAACTGCGTCAAAGCGGCCTGGTTGCTTTGGCCTGTAAAGGGCGGTGCTTTCACCATATTAACCACACGGTCCATGACTTTGAGCGTCATATTGCTGGGATAGCCAATCCTGCTGGCGACCACTGCTTGTCCGGGGAGACGATAACCGTTTACGCCCATATCTTTGAGAATGGCGCGAGAAAATTCGCGGGCTAGCACGTAGTCGCCGCTAAAGTCGTAGTGCACGTGTTCAAGAAATAGGTTCCATCCTGGTTGTCCCGGACGGCTCTGTGTCGCGAAAGCTGCGTCGTTGTCGACCAAGGTGAGCGGGCTTTGGTCAAACTCCGACGCGACATCTCGAACAATTGAGTTAATGCGAGAGTCAGCCCTGAATCTCAAGCTATCAAGATCCCGGGCTTTCTGCAGATGTATGGCACTTTGCCCATAATCTTCCATGGCCTCATAGGCAATCGCCAACTGAAATTGTGTTTCAGCGTAGTTAGGGTCGATGGACGCTGCCGTGTTTAGGCGCGATATTGCCGCTGGCCAGTTCCGCTCAAGCATACTGTCGTTGGCCAGGCTCAGTGCTGATTCCCATTGGGTGATTTTTTCAGCTGGCAGATCAGTTTTCTGTGCAGATAAAAATGGCGCAGAGTGGCGCAGATTGACAGGAACAGTCGAAACAATGACGTGGGCCCCCTTGTCCTGCAGAGTTGCAACAATGTCGATAAGATTGCGTCGGTAGTGGCTGTAAACGGTTTCCAGGCGAGGGTCGTTCAACGCGACACTTTCACTAGTAAACATCTGCATGCCTTTCCACTTCAGTTCCTGCTTGTGATCGCGTTCGCCAGTGCCCGCAGCAAGGTCAGTCATGGCCTGACCGATACTGGATCTTTTGATCGCTTGCAGCGACCGTATCATTTTCAGACTCGACAGAAATTTCTGGTTAAAGGTGCCGGGACCGTAGGGGCCAATAACCTCGTTGTTCCCCATAAGCACGATAGCGAAATCCGCAGAGCCCTTTGGAATTGACCGCGCGGTTTCGTACACCACGTGCGAATTGATAGCCGTCATGGCTGTGTTGATGACCTCAATTGGACGGGATGGAAGCGCCTGCTTCAGCATAGCTTCCAGATGTCTGCTAAAACCGTGGGCAGGATTGGGAAATCCCCTGGCGGCTGATCCGCCCAGAACAAAGACGCGAACCGTACTGTCATCGGGCTGGACACTAAATGTATTCTCCAGCGGAGTAATGTCCAGAGAAGCAGGGTAAAACTGCTCTATAAAAACCGGGTTGTCCTGATAATAGGATTGGCCGTTGACTTGTATTTCGGCAAAGTAATCAAAGTTTTTGCCATACCCAAAGAGCTTTAACCCCTGCTCCAGTGTAAGGAAAAAAAGCGCGGGTATCACCAAAACAGCAATTAGCCCGAAAAAGAACGTTTTTACCCGCGACATCAGCGATGTTGTCTCAGGCCTGGTGCTGCGCTTATTCACATTAGCTAGCCGACGGCCTTGCAATAGTGGGCCACGAAATCTGCGTGTGAGGGCAGCTGGGAAACCAGGCTCTTCGCGTTGTTCTCGATGGTCTGCAGGAAAGATTTGAGCTCAACGTCGCTCATCATATCCACGATAGGATGATATTGCTCAGGTGTTATTCCCTGCCCCATCATTACTTGTACCCATGAGTTCTCTGCAAACACATCATCCTGCGGTTTAAACACTCTGCCGGTTTCCCTGAACAGATCGATTCGATGTTGCAAGCTGTCTGGAATTGACATCTCCCGGCAATAGTTCCAAAAATCCGTGTCGTCGCGCTCCGTCACATGATAGTGCAAAATTATAAAATCGCGGATGCAATCAGCTTCCCGCCGCAATTTTTCGTTGTATTCGTTCACTACCGACTTAGTGATTCCCTGAAACGGAAACATCAATAGCAGCCACATTATTCCATTCTGAATGAGATGAATGCTGGTCGATTCAAGTGGCTCAATGAACCCACTGGAAAGACCCAGAGCGATGCAGTTCTTGTTCCAGTATTGCTTTCGTTGGCCGGTGCGAAATTTAATGGGGCGCGGTTTGGTAATAGGTGCACCCTCAACATTGTCTAACAATATTTGTTCTGCTTTATCGTCCGACAGGTATTTCGAGCTATATACAAATCCGTTGCCCACTCGATGCTGGAGCGGTATGCGCCATTGCCAGCCTGAGCAGCGGGCAATAGACCGCGTATACGGAACTGCCTCGCCGACGGATTCTGTTTGCACCGCCAGTGCGCTGTCACAGGGTAGCCAGTGAGACCAGTCATCGAATCCACTCTCCAAGGCCTGCTCTATAAGCAATGCCCTGAATCCCGTGCAGTCAATGAAGAGGTCACCCTCAACAACTTGACCCGATTCCAGTCTCAAACTCTGGATATAACCGTCATCGGTATTGCATTGCACATCGCTGATCTTGCCTTCTATTCTTCGCACACCATGTTGTTCAGCAATTTTGCGGAGAAAGCGACCATAAAGCCCAGCGTCTAGATGATAGGCATAATTCAGTTTTTTCTGTGACTGGATAGCGAACTTGGACTGTTCTGCAGCTTTAAGCTCGGGACAATATTCACCGTAATCGCTGCTAATGCCCTGTTCCATGCCTTTGAGCCAAAAGTGATGAAAGCCTGCTGCCCAGCAGCCCTGTCCGGTGTCACCGAAAGAGTGAATGTAACGATGACCTTGCTTTCGCCAGTTTTCAAACTCTATCCCTAGCTTGAAAGTGCCTTGTGTGGCCTGTAAAAATTCGGGCTCGGGAATTTGTAGCAGCCGGTTTATGGTTAAAATGGTGGGTATGGTGGCTTCGCCCACACCGACGGTTGGAATGTCATCTGACTCAACCAGGGCGATGTCCAGTTGTTTACCGATCAGCTTGGAGAGGGCAGCAGCGGCCATCCAGCCTGCAGTTCCACCTCCGGCTATCACTACGCGTTTAATACTCTTGTTTTGCAATTGCAGCGACCTCTACCTTATTGAGTCATTTACTGTTTTAAGTGATTGAGCAGCTCTGCTCGTAATCTGCGCGCCATAACTTCATCAATGTTTCCCAGCCTTCCCTTTGCATGCTCAGCGATGTGGTCTGTCCCACCTTCAGGTGGCTCGAACACATGCTGGTTGAACATTGATTGCCAGGCTTGTCGTTGGGCTAAAGGAAGTTCCTTAATTGCCAACATGGCGTGGTTAAGGGCGTCCGCCGGGGAACCGAGGTATGTGGGTTCTTCACTCCACCAGTAATTAACCAGAACGTTGATGGCATCAAGGGCCTCCACGTGATGCCACCACATGCTAGGCAGGAAAATAGCGTCACCCGGCTCGAGCTCGGCGACCTGTGATGCAGCGAGCGCCTCACTGAATTTTGGATACTTTTCCAAATCAGGTGCTGAGAAATCGACCATGCTGATCTGCTGGCCTGCCGGTGTCAGATCATGCGGCCCGGTATAAAGATTGGCTACTTGTTCAGGTGGCAATACAGTGAAGCGTCTTCTTCCCAGAACACAGCAAGCAATATTATTGGGCGAATCGAAATGCGCTGCCACCCGGCTTTTGTTGCCTATCCAAATACTGGTGAGGGGTTTGTGGGTGTCAAGATTCAGGTCGTTGTCTTGCCTGAAACCGCTGAGCCAGGTATCTATCGCAGTAGAGCCAACATAGAATGCCGGCGATTTTTCCTGATGTTCAAATTCGATTAGCTTGTCAAAGACATCGCCCAGACTCGCTTCCATCTGCACGAAATTAAAGCCGGTCATGTCGTCATTGTAAAAAAATCGGCCTTCAATTTCTGCGGTGCCCAGAAACAGTGAGACGGGCTTGCCCCGATAGTATTCTCGCAGGCGGTCCAGTACTGCACCGGGCCCTTGTGCTGCTGTTCGCACGATAGGCCAATCTGATACAAGTCCGCGCAAGATTAGCGGCTTTGCAGAGGTCAGCACTTCCTCGGGCAGGTCCGTTGGATTGCAGCCGTAGATTTCTTCGATAGCGTTGATTGTTTCTGACACCATGATTTCTTTAGTTTGATGTAGGCGTGTACTACACGCTGGCCTTATCGTTACGCAGTCTTATAAGCTTACCCAACTGTGATTGCGACGCCGCCATCATGAAGGCGGGCAGCAGGAAGCCGCTGTTTTTTAGCTCCTCCAGGGCGTCACTACTGAGCGTTTGGAGCTTTTCATCATCCAGGGTATAGAATCCTTGCAGCTGGTTTTTAGATTGATCGTTTAACGTGATGTCCAAGGTAATTGACTCCACCAGGTCCAGCTTCACTAACAGAGCCATAAAGGCTTTATTATCTTCATTCCCCGAGTGAATGGCCTCAAGCATGTCAGCCATGGTTTCAAGGAAAGGGCTGTTGCCGCCCTGTGGCAGAAATAAAGCCTCTCCCTCTGACTCGCTGACCCGCGGATGATTCATGTCAATGGTCAACACTCGCTGAGCTTCGGTGGCAGGATTTGGCTTTTGGAAGCCAATGAGAAACGGCGGGCGCCTGATCATAATTGGAATGTAGGAGTTATTCCAGCAGTCGCCTTCCAGGAACAGGTTTTCCCCTTGTGCAAAACCAAAAACGGCGACGGGGTAGAGCTCACCATTATCAGGATCTTTGTAGATCAGTATGGGGTAGCAGGCCTGAACGCTTCTCATCTCTGAGGGGAATGTCATCGTAAACATCACGTCATCCCCATATTGGGCGCCGCGGGCAGTAATGACCCGGGTTGCCTGATGATCGATATTATTAACGAGTTGGTAGTTGGGCATACGGAGTTCCGATTGAGGGGGTGGCGTCAGATATGGCCAAATCCCTGGTGTTTAACTTGGTCTGTCAAGTCGCGGTTGGTGGGCAGGTTAGTCAGTAACTTCCCGGCCATACTGTCATTGGATGCGAATATTTGCCTGGCGCGCTGTTGATCCGAATCGCCGCTACGCTTGCGCGCGGTCATTGGCTGGCTTGGGTACTCCATTCCGTAGAGCACGTATTGATAGCTTGCCGATGGGAACATTTGATCGACATGCGTTTCATCACAATACCATGGGCTGCGGGTGCGCCACAGCTTAAGTTGCGCGGCCAGATCGCTTGGAATTGACTCAGCAGACCGGTTGTCCAGCCAATATTGCGAGTCGTTGCGACGGGAAAGCACATAGTGCAATTTCAAAAATCCAATGATCTGTTGCCACCGGGTGGCGAACTTGTCATTAAATTTTTCTGCAACGATATCCATGACCTGCCGATCTGCGGGCATCTGCTCAGCAATCATTCGGGCGCTCAATTCTATTAGCACCAATGCGGACGCCTCTAAAGGTTCTACAAAGCCGGCAGACAAGCCTATCGCCACGCAGTTCTTATGCCAGAATTTTTGGCGATATCCTGGGTTGATGTCAATAGTTCTGGGGGCGAGCTCTTCGAATGGAATTCCAGCGCTATTACCCACATAGGCTTTAAGCTCATCCACGGCTTGCTGTTCGTCGATGTATTTGCTGGAGAAAACGTAGCCTGTCCCTCTTCTGGAGGGCAGTCCTATATCCCAGATCCAGCCTGCGCTGCGCGCGGTGGACAGTGTAGCTGACGCAATAGGGGCGCTTTCATCAGCGTAGGGCACCTGAACGGCGATAGCGCGGTCATTGAACAGAACATCTTTTTTACCGATCAGTGGTATCGAGTAGTGTCGGCCTATTAACAGTGAAGCAAACCCGGTGCAATCTATAAACAGGTCGCCATTAATCTGCCCATGGGCTTTGCCCTGCAAAGACGCAATATCTCCATTGGGCGCGCTATGAATCTTTTCAACGTGGTCAATGACATGAGTAACCCCTAGTTTTTCTACCGCGTGTTTGCGGAGCAAGCGCGCAAACTTTATAGCGTCTAGATGATAGCCATAATTGAGGGAACCGGCGTAATCGGGAGCGCTGATCTGCTTGGGGGCTTTGTGACTTTCACACACGCGTAACTGGGGGCAAACAGCATTGGCAAAGCTCACCTTATCCCGATGTGGGGCCCAGAAATCGGCGAGATTGATTTCCTGGTAACCCTCAGGGAGGGAAAAGGGGTGATAGTAGCTCTCATTCCCACCATCCAGCCAGCTGGTAAATTTTGAACCCTGCTTGAAAGACGCATCACATTCGCGGAAAAATTCCGTTTCTGAGATACCTATTTTTTGGAGTGTGGTGCGCATGGAAGGCCAGGTGCCTTCGCCAACTCCGATGGACTTCGTTTCTGCAGACTCGATCAGGGTGACTGATATACCACCGGGCCCAGATTTGAACTCTGCCGCGAGAGTGGCGGCAGTTAACCACCCAGCCGAGCCGCCACCGACCACGACGACCTTCTCAATACGATTTACCATGGGGATAAAGGTTTCACTCCAAAGCGCAGGGCCGACAAAAGACTCTTGGAGTTGACGCGGCCCTGCCGAGCAGTTTAACCAATCTCCCTAAGTATATGAAGCCGCTATATAGCGGCTTCATAGGGTCATCTTATCAATGCGCTATTTTACACCATCAAGCTAGTAGGTGTATCTGAAGCCCACCGTATATCTCGGGCCAGACTGGGTTGCTGAGTTAAGCTGGCGCTCGCTTCTTGCGTAGGCACGGGTGGTTTCATCAGTGATATTGATGCCTTCGACAAAAACAGTAAATGCATCGGTCACTGCGTAGCTCGCGTTGGCATCCCACTGCTCATATTCTGCAGTATAGCTGGGCTGGCTTACACCTCCGGTGAAGAAGTCGTCGCGCCAGTTGTAGGCCACTCGCACTTGTATGCCGTACTTGTCGTAATAGCCGATAAAGTTTCGGGTATCACTCAAGCCTGGCAGGGCAAACTGAGGATCGTTTGATGAATTATCAAAAGTCGCATTACCATCAACGAAGGTTGCGTTAGCGATGAAGCCAAACCCTGTCTCTGCAAAGTCCTGCTGCCAGGCTATTTCCCAACCATCGATATCCGCTTCTCTCTCGGAGTTGATCTTGGTGTCTACATCAAAATAGGCAGGATCATCGCGGCCAGGCACGCCACTAATCGTTTGGGTTGCCACGTTAACGCCGTCGGCACCGGAGTTATTGGTGAAAATATAATCTCGGATGTCCGCGTTGGAAGCTGTGAGCCCCAGCGCTGCAGTCGCCTGATCGTATAAAGGCCCCAGGGCGGGGTGGGCCAGTTCCGGGAACAGCACAACATCGAACTGCTCAGCATCGGTGACGAAGTTCTTAACCGATTTTTCAAAGTAACCGATCGAAACATAGCTCAAGTCGCCGTAATACCATTCTGCAGAAAAGTCCCAGTTCTCGCTTTCATGAGGCTGCAGTCCGGGGTTGCCCACGGTACCGTCTGCCGTGTGTTCGCCGCCAACGACCCGCAGCACTTCGCCAATCGACAAGTTGCCTTTCAAGTCGCCAAAACCTGCTCTGGCGATGGTTTCACTGTAAGAGGCTCGAACTTTGATGTTATCTGTCAACTCGATGTCGAAATCGAGACTTGGCAACGTCACATCATAGGAGTCTTCCAGGGATGACGGGATTAGCGTGGTGGAAGGTATCGCTGAAAACTCATTGGTAGATGCCCAATCGATCCTCGT
Organism: marine gamma proteobacterium HTCC2148; assembly: GCA_000156295.1. Taxonomy (GTDB): domain Bacteria; phylum Pseudomonadota; class Gammaproteobacteria; order Pseudomonadales; family Halieaceae; genus Halioglobus; species Halioglobus marinus. Next base: position 94,239 of record DS999230.1, on the reverse strand, counting down.
ATAGTTGGTGGACTCTGCGCTGGCGGTGACATCGGTCTCCTCATAGCGCAGGCCAAATCGAACGTTAAAAGCCCGATCAAATACGTTGCCCATATGATTCACTTGAACGAACGCTGACATGGTCTCCTCGTTCAGGCGATTACCAAAGCCAGCGTCGCTATCGGCACAGAATCCGGTGCCACAGTCGCCGCCCGCGAGAGCGGTCGCCAGGTGCCATGAATCATTTTCGGGAAGATTCTGCAGAAGCTCGGCTCGCTGCGCGACAGCTTTCATATCAAACAGGAAAAAATTGTTGTCAATACTGCTGCCGCCACCCAGTTCGTCAAAAACACCTTTGAGCGAGGCCGGTACGACCAAATCAGCGACAGTACCGTAAGCTGACGCCTGATTTTGCCCCCAGCTATTGCGCTGTACGTTGCTGCCTGCCTCAAAGTTGTCCAGGTCTGTCAGAGAAACTCCAAAGTCGATATTGGTTCGCTCTGTGAATTCGAAATTACCGCCAAACTGAGTTTGTTCAATGTCCATTTCAGCCCAGCTGTTGCCGAAGACACTACCGGTTATCTGCATGTCATCGGGGCTTAGAGGGTCGTTTACATCAATGGTGGTCACAGGAATTTCGGTGCTGTAATCGGTGGACGCGCCCCGGCGCTCGTAGCTGGCGATAGTGATCACCGCGTTGCTGCCGAAACGGCTATTGGGCGATCTCTCTGCCGTGGAGTCGTGATAATCCAGAGCCAGAGTCAAGCGATCGGTAACATCCCAAACCAGGTTAAAACCAAGCGATTCGCGCTCATTCTTTGACGCGTCGACGCCACCACCCATAGGCAGGTCAACCTGATCGTCAAATTCGGTGTAAACCAGCGGGGATACTATCGGCCCGTCACTCCAGGTGCCTGATTGGCCAGTCGGGCTGAACCAAATCGACATATCGTTGAAACGGTGGTCAAGTTCCAGTTCGGCGTAGTTGTAGTCCAGCGTCGCTGTAACCGCCTCGACGGGGCTCCACTGGAGGGTTATTTGACCGTTGATACGCTCTCGTTCCCATTCTTCTACCCGGTAAATCATTTGCTGGGGCAGTGCCACAAGGTCGGTGTCATTGGGGCGGTTTGTCTGCAGGCCATTGTCGGGTATTGCCGAGCCGTCCTTCTCAAACCATGCGGTATTAGACCCGCCCGCCTGGCCGGAATGACGCTCTTGGTAGCTGCCGGAGATAGAGACACCGACAGTGTCGTCCAGGAACGTCTGGCTCCATATGCCGGAAACTTCGGGAGTATAGTCATCGCCTTCAACGGTCGAAGTGTCGTGAACTGCTTTTACCCCAAGGCTTGCGACTAACCCGGGTCTTTCCAGCGGACGAGGGGTTTTGATGTTGATAGTTGCGCCAATGCCACCAGTAGCAATGCTGGCCCGGCTTGTTTTGTATACTTCAACCGAGGATACGCTCTCTGAGGCAATGTCAGCGAAGTCAAAGCCGCGGCCCGTGCCGCCGTGGGTAGGCATTTGGCGTCCGTTGAGTGTTATCAGGTTAAAATCCGAACCAAAGCCTCGTACTGTGACCTTTGAGCCCTCGCCACGCTGGCGATCAATAGAAACACCGGTTATGCGCTGTAGCGACTCGGCCAGGTTGGTGTCAGGGAATTTACCGATGTCTTCTGCGGTAATAGCATCAACCACACCAAAAGAGTCTCGCTTGGTGTCTACGGCTGCTGCCAGGCTCTGCCTGATGCCGGTGACAATAACTTCTTCCATTACCGGCTGTGGCTCACTCGGAGCCTGTGCCTGTGCTTGTTCCGGTTCCTGTGCGTACAGTGGTAACGATGCCGCTGTGCCCAGGGCCAGAGATACCGCGCAGGCCATCCGTTGCTTGACGAAACTATTTGCTCGCATGAAAGGTGCTTCCTCGTTATCGAATTTTATTAGGCTACTATGAGCAAAGCATCGCATACCGGGCAATCGAACAATACTTGATTGCGGTAAGGCGGATTTGACCTGCGGCGAAGTGGATGTAAAAGGCAAATACTCGTGGTCTTGTGAGTAAATGTTGCAGTCGTTGCTATTTGTGTCACCCCTTATGGGCTCTAGTCGGCCAATTCCAGGGTTCCGAATAGGCCAGCATCAATCCATCCGCGGTCTTTGTGGTCGCCGGCAGCGTGCTCTGAACCAATAAAGTGTTCCCTTAGTTCGCTGTGGTCGTTGTCACAATAGGCAAGCATAAAGCCCATGACTTTGCCGACTTGCAGTGCGACCGGTTGGTTGTCGTCAGCGCTATCACGATATTCGTCATTGTAGATGTCGATAGAGATTTCCCAAACAACCTTGTCTCCCTGCTGGCGCCACTGGCTGCGGGTATGATGCGTGTACTCTTGCGCCATCTTATTGGAGCCAATATCGATGGCCCTGTTGTCCAGTGACATGTGGTAGGCGAACGCGTTGTGATTATACTGGTGGTCACCACCGGAGTGATCCTCATCAATAAAGATCTCCAGGCAGTCGTCATCCCAGTATTGAGTCAGAGGGTCGCGGTGAAAGTCGACCAGTACATCGTCTGTGAACTCGACAAGCACATAAAGTTTCTGCTCGGTCCAGGTGACTTTATAGCGCCCGTTGAAGTCTGTTGGCTCTAACGGTCCCCCCAGCCAGATGTTGTTGAGAGGGCGCCATTGGGCGCTCTCCCAGGCGACATCATTACTGCTTCCATCGATGAACGGAGCGACGTTCGCAAAACGTGCGAGGTAGTGGCTGCGATCCGCGTCATGACTGGCTGCTAGCGGTTGCTCCTGAGCTGTAGCAAAGCTCACAGTTGTCATTAGCAATAATTGAAGGGCGCGAATCATAGGCAAGTATTTCTTCGTTGTTAGGGTATTGGCGCTGCAGGCGCCGGAAAGTAAAAAGTATGTTCCTGACCGATAACACTGGCAAGCTATTGCGCCCAGCGGGACTTTCAGTGCGATAAAACGGATGCTATTGCTAACATCGCGGCGCAAAGGCTGTAAAATGTAGGGTCGGAATGAAAAGTATCTGACGGAGCCTTTGATGGCCACTGTTATGTTAGACACAATGCACCTAATGACGCGGTGTCTCTGTTGTGATTAGGCCGCTGGTAGCAGCCTTGCACGCAGATCGCGATGCGCGTTTCTGGTTCTGCCAGTTGATTGGCTGGCTAGGCTGGTCAGTTGGTACCTTTCTCACCATCACCCTGGTTGATGGCAATGTTGACTGGATTCATGTCGGTCATATCGCAATGTCGGCGGTGCTGGGCGTATTGGCTACTTCGCCGTTGCGACCTATCTATCAATTCACCTTTGAATCAGGTCTGGGCACACGGTTATCGGTAGCAGCGATATCGGTCATACTTTTCAGCGCCCTTTGGACGGTGTTGCGTATTCAGGTATTTGCCTGGTTTATGGGTGAGCCGCCACTCTGGAAAGAAGCTAACTATTGGTATTTTGGATCGCTGTTTGTTTTCCTCAGTTGGACTGTTCTCTATTACGGCATCAAGTACTACGACATGCTGACAACCGAGCACCAGAAATTACTGGAAGAGGTGGCGGATAAACGGGCTGAGCAAATGCTTCGTTTTCGTGCCGAGGCAGACGCTCATGAAGCCCAGATGCGCATGCTCCATTACCAGCTGGCGCCACATTTTTTGTTCAACACACTCAATGCCATAAACGCACTGGTCAGATTAGGTGAGGTTGCCCGTGCTCAGGAAATGATTCAGTTACTGGGAGACTTTCTCAGGCACGCCCTGAAGCAGGACGCGGTAGAGAGCGTGACTCTGGATTATGAAATGGAATCATTGATGCTCTACCTGAACATAGAAAAGGCCAGATTTGAGGACAGGCTATCTTTGCGGTTAGATATTGATCCGGCGTCGTTGAACGCCAAGGTGCCAGCGCTGCTGCTACAGCCAATCATTGAAAATGCCATGAAGTATGCAGTTTCCGAGTGCGAAGATGGTGGTGAACTGTCCATAGTGTCTCGGGTACAGGAAGAGCAGTTGTATCTCGAGGTTACCGATACCGGACCCGGTATGGAGATGGATTCAGCAGAGGACAGCAGAGGCATTGGTTTGCGCAATGTCAGAGAACGACTGGAGGCGCTGTATGGAGAAAACCAAACATTTAAGCTTGGTGCTAACGACCCCACCGGCTTAACTGTCAGTATTTTGATTCCCCTCATCCTTGCTGGCGACGAGCTGGCTGGCGCGCAAGCTGAGGAGGCTGTCTTTGCGCAAGCTTAGAACCGTTGTGGTTGACGATGAGCCATTAGCGAGGCGCTTGATGCGCTCTATGTTGAGCGAGCTTGATAACGTTGAACTGGTGGCGGAATGTCGCAACGGAAGAGAGGCGATTGCCGCCGTTCAGGGTCTGGCGCCTGATCTGCTCTTGCTTGATATAAAAATGCCCGGAATGACGGGTTTCGATGTGGTCAGGGAATTGCAGGCAGACATTATGCCAATGGTGATCTTCTGTACAGCCTACCAGCGCTATGCCCTGGATGCCTTCGACCTGCACGCGGTGGATTATCTGCTCAAGCCGGTTGATGAAGTTCGCTTAGAGCGAGCGGTGGCTCGTGCCTGGCAGCGAGCAGAGCCGGATGAAGAGACTCAGAATAAGTCACCGCTGATAGGGGCCATTGACGAGATAGCGCATAAAGTCGCCAGCCGTGGTGCAAGCAATCGTATTCCCCAGGTGCCCCACGAAAGCATCAATGATGGCGGTAAATTGGCGATCAAGGATCACGACGGCACCATCCTGGTGGGTATTGATGATATTGAATGGATCGATGCTGCCGGTGACTACATGTGCATTCATGTCGGTAGTGAAACTCATATCATGCGCAGTACCCTTAAAAGCCTGATGTCGCGATTTGACCCGGAGAAGTTCAAGCGTATTCATCGTTCCACTATTGTTAACCTGGACCGGATCGTCAAAGCAACGCCTTTGCAAAAGGGCGAGTACATGCTTGATCTGGACTGTGGTGAGAAGCTTAAAGTCAGTCGCAATTACCGCCAGGAAGTTAAACTTTTTTTGGATGCTAATTGATTAGATGTTTCAGCGTAGTGTGACTTTTTTAATTTCCGAGTGCTGGTTCGCCCTGTTTGTACTGGTGGGGTTTGGTATGGGTTACTACCCACAGGCTGGGCAGGCTATGAATTTACACGATGCCAGTGCGGTGGTTTGGGCCGTCAATTTGGGCGGCGCGACGCATCAGTCTGCGGATGGCGTTGCTTTTAAGGCCGACGACCATGCCAGCGCAACAGGTTCTCAGCTGGCTGAGGTTCTGGGTGCGCAGGACAGCACAATCTATCAGACCTACCGAGCCGGCGAGATCTCACTGTCCAGGTCGCTGCCCAACGGCACCTATGACCTCACTCTCTATTTCGCTGAACCTCACGGGGCCGAGCCGAGTGAGCGTGTATTTGATGTACTGGCGCAGGGTCGAACTGTGATAAACCAGCTGGACGTGAGTCAGTCGCGTTCGAGCTCTGCGCCTTCCGCCTTAAAGCGAGTGGTAACCGGCGTGGTGGTAGATGACGGCACGCTGCGCGTGCAACTTCGCGCGATACGATCAGAACCTTTTCTCAGCGCTTTTTCAGTGCGCGCGCGCAAGACCGACGGTAGAAGCTGGCGCGTGGTCTGGTCTGATGAATTCGATTATGAGGGCCAACCTGATGCCCGCAAATGGGGTGTGGATCAGTGGCCAGCGCGCAAGGTGAACGACGAGGATCAGGCCTACACGGACAGGTCAAAAAATATCCGCGTTGCAGACGGTAAGTTGGTGCTCGAGGCACATCGGGAGGATTACCAGGGCGCGGCTTATACCTCCGGTCGATTGCATAGCATGGGGCGAGGTGACTTTCTGTATGGCCGTATTGACGTCAACGCCAAGTTACCTGCCGGACAGGGGCTCTGGTCGGCGCTTTGGATGTTACCCAGCGACCCCTACCGTTATGCTACTACTTGCGATAACGGCGCTGAATGGCAGGGCAATCCCGATTGTGATGCCTGGCCTAATTCCGGTGAGATCGACATCATGGAGCATGTGGGCTACGACATGAAACGAGTGCACAGCACCGTGCATAACAGGCGTTTTTTCAGCAGTGGTCCTGAACTGCGCAATGCCAGTATTGAAGTTGACGATGTTGCCGGTCGTTTTCATCTTTATTCACTGGAATGGGCACCGAACCATATTCGGGTGTTTGTTGACGGTGTAGAGTTCTATCGCTATTCCAGACAAGGAGATGACTGGCGAGACTGGCCGTTTGACCAGCCCTTCCATTTGATTATGAACCTGGCGGTGGGCGGCCATTGGGGTCGAGCAGGCGGAGAGATCGATGAGACGGTCTTCCCTGCAACCATGGAAATTGACTACGTCAGGGTATTTGAGCCGGTCGCGAGCAATTAATTGAACGTCAGGTTGTAAACGTGCGATGGAGATAATCCAGGGTCAATCAAGAGACTCATGCCTGACCCAATCGACCTCCATGGTCCAGCTTTCGCGCATTGGAGAGTTGTTGATTTTGGCGAAATTGAGAACAGCGAACATGGGCTCGGCGATTTTATCCCCCCACTCAAGCAGTCGATAAACCTCGGTGCCATCGAGGCGAAATACAATATCTTGGCCTACCCATTCCACGGAATATTCGTGAAATTCTGCCAACGTGGCCTGCTGCACCAGCATATGCCCTTGCCAGTCACCGCCTCCGCAGTGGCCAAGGCTCTTGATTACTCTCGCGGCATAGTGGTCGGGTCCGCCATCGCTGTGGTGCTCAAAAATATCAATCTCGCCAGAACCGGCCATGGGCCAGCAGACGTCTTCGTCTTGCTCCTGCACCGGGGGTTCGTTATTTCGAGCACCCAGTAACCACCAGGCAGGGAACATGCCAGGCTGGCCACTGTTTTCCACCTTGAGCCGTGCTGTCCATTTGCCCTTACTGAACTCCTGGCGATTTTTAGAGGTAAGTCGCCCGGCAACGTAGCGAGTGTTGGGGTGTTGTTCTCCTGTTTTTGATAGGTTGTCGCAGGCCTGTAGTGAGCCAAGGTCGACCACACGCAGCTTTAAGGCGCCATTGCTGACCTCGCGAGTATTATGCAGACCACCAGGCAGGTAGCACTGGTCTTCACCATTAACCCACAGGAGCTGGTCCTGCCAATTCTGCGGGTTAAAGTCGTCAAAATCATCGAAAAAGTCGACCCTCCACTGCGGTGATTCCGAAGGGGTTGCGATCGGGTTGGGGTCGGAATCGGCCTGTGCTGGGCAATAGAGCAGTGCTGCCGCGAGAAGTATGTAAGCGTTTGCGATCATTCAGCCACCATCGGTGTTTCTGCAAGCTTAGCCTTTGCCGATTTAAAGACAAGATGCAATCGATAAACCGGACTGGTTTGAAGCCAGTGTGGATTTGGAATCGCAGGCTTCTCACTCAACAGGCATAGAATCTGTCAATTGCCCATACCCGCGAAGGAGACCGTGGAGTAAGATAAGGATAATAAAAAAGATTGGAATGATCCCTCCATGAAAAAGATGTTGCTAGGCGTTTTTCTTACTTTCGCCTGTATTGCTACCAACGCTGTGCAGGCAAATACTCCTCAACTGGAAGTTCCCCCGGTATTACTCACTGACCTCGCAGTGCCGATCACCATCAGCGAGCCTGGCTCACAGCAGCTGAGTCTGTTTATTGATGGAGAGCTGGTGTTTGAAGGTTTTCCCAGTGACGGGCAAACATTGGTTGAGATAGAGCAACAAAAATACGGTAGCTCGACCATTGAACTGCGCGATAGCACAGCCGTGCTGCAACAGGTTGAAGTTCCCGTGATACCCGCCTGGGCTTCCCTGTTGCCGCCTGTCATTGCCATTACGCTCGCTTTTTTGCTGCGTGCGGTTATTCCGGCATTGTTTGCAGGCATTATCGCCGGTGCCTGGGCGGTAAACGGCTTGACTCTGCAAGGTGGAGTCAAAGCACTGTTCGACTCCATGGCGGTATACATGCTGGATGCGCTGTCAGACCCGGGTCATGCGGCCATTATTATTTTCACCATGACGATTGGCGGTATGGTGGGGGTGGTGTCGCGCAATGGCGGCATGCTGGGTATTGTTAACCGTGCACTGACCATCGCCAAGACGCCGCGTAAAGGTCAGGCAGTCATCGCTTTTCTCGGACTGACTATATTCTTTGACGACTATTCCAACACCCTCATTGTTGGTAATGCCACTCGCCCCATGAGTGATCATCTGAAAATATCTCGCGAAAAGCTGGCCTATCTGGTGGACTCCACCGCAGCGCCGGTGGCGTCTATTGCCATCATCACTACCTGGGTAGGCTTTCAGGTAGGACTAATTAACGAATCCATCGCTGGTATTGAGGGCATTACCCAGCCGGCTTACACCTTGTTTCTGCATTCCATTCCCTACAGCTTCTATCCGTTCCTCGCCTTGCTGCTGGTGTTCACTGTGGTAGCGAGTAAGCGTGACTTTGGGGCCATGCTCAAAGCTGAGCGCCGTGCTCGCGAAACAGGCCAGGTATCTCGTCCCCACGGTAAAAGCACAGCCAGTCGCGAAATTGATGAGATGAGCGAGAAGGAAGGCGTTACCTGCCGAGCAATCAATGGTGTCGTGCCCATTGTCACCCTGGTTGTCACGGTGATTGTCGGTCTTTACATTGATGGCGAAGGCGACTCCTTGCAGGACATTGTCGGTAGCGCCGATTCCTATCGGGTGTTGATCTGGGCTTCATTCCTATCGTCGCTGGTGGCTGTGATTCTTACCTTATCTCAGGGTTTACTCAGTCTGGAGGAAACCGTCGACGCGTGGGTGGTGGGAGCCAAGTTTATGATCACCGGCCTCATCGTTTTGTTAATGGCCTGGGCGATTGCCGATGTGAGCAATAACCTGCAAACCGCGAATTTCTTGATCTCCATACTGGGTGATGGTCTGTCGCCATACTTCCTGCCTACGGCTGTATTTTTGCTCGCCGCGGTCACTGGCTTTGCCACTGGCTCCAGTTGGGCCGTCATGGGAATTCTGATGCCTTTGGTTATCCCTCTGTGCTGGGCCGTGATGCAGGCCAATGGAATTGCCGATGCAGATCACATGCACATTCTCTATTCCTGCCTGGCTTGCGTGCTTACCGGTGCGGTTTGGTCTGACCATTGCTCACCTATTTCCGACACCACCGTCTTGTCGTCATTGGCAACCGGTTGCAACCATATGGATCACGTTACCACCCAGCTTCCTTATGCTTCACTGTCTGGTGTCATCGCGCTAGTAGTGTGCACTCTTCCGGTGGGCTACGGTATGCCCTGGTGGCTGATGCTGGGAGCAGGGGGTGCATTGCTGGTCACGACCTATTGGTTTGTCAGTAAGCCTGTAGAGGTGGTGTGAACGACGCGGCACTTGTCCAAGGTTGCGGCGGCCTATGTTGTGGCTGGCTGTGACCAAAATGCTGCGGGAGCTTTGCGCGAGAGCTTTTCGACGCCTCGATGGATGATCCGGATTTAAACAATATGCTTTAAAAAAGCGGTTGGAGGGCCGCAGATCACTCAGCTCCTGGCTGCTAATGCCTTCTTTGGATCGTGAAACGGAATGGCAACGACGGTGCAATTACGCCGATCTCCGTTAATATCAATCTGAAGACCGCTGCCTTCGCTTGAAGCATCAGTTGCCACCATAGCCAGGGCGATGTTTTTCTTCAGGCGAGGTGAGTAAATTGAAGAGTTTAGCTGCCCGACTTTTGTGCCCGCGCTGAAAATAGGATGGTGTGCGTCGTTTGATCCAATCAACGGTGCACCTTCAATTTCCAGTCCTATAAAGTACTGATCGACACCCCGCTCGCGGATGCTGGTCAGCGCCGCTTTGCTCACAAAATCTGCGTCCATCTCAAGGTCGACCAGGCGGTCCATACCCATTTCGTAGGGGTTGTTCGCGAGTGTCATGTCCGCATGGTAGGACAGCATACCCGCTTCGATGCGGCGAATGCTTGAGGTGTGCCCCGGCTTCAAACCCAGGGGGGTGCCTACAGCCATCAAGTGTTCCCACAATTTGTCGCCTGCAGATCCGTCCCGCAAGAATATTTCATAGCCAAGTTCACTAGACCATCCAGTTCGAGAAATGATCAGAGGCACGCCTTCCCAGTCATATTCCATGAACCAGTAGTACTTGAGGTCTGTTGGCGTGTCACCGAAAGCGGCGCGCAGCACGTCGCGGGACTTCGGTCCCTGCAATTGCAGAGGAGAGACATCAGGCTCAGTGATTCGTACATCCATGCCGGAACTGACTGCAACACCTTTTGCCCACAGCAGAACATCACTGTCAGCGATAGACAGCCAGAAGTGGTTTTCGCCCAGTTTGAGCATAATAGGATCGTTAATAATTCCGCCGTCCTGATCGGTGATCAGCACGTACTTACATTGCCCTACCTGCATTTTCGAAAGGTCGCGGCAACTCAGGAACTGGGTAAACTTAGCGGCATCGGGGCCGGTGATTTCAACCTGCCGTTCAACGGAGACATCACACAGTATTGCTTCGTTAACCAGGTTCCAGAAGTTTTGCACTGGGTCGCCAAAATCACGAGGAATGTACATGTGGTTGTAGACCGAAAATCCTTGAGCGCCCCAGCGTAAAGCCGCATCAGAATATGGGGACTTGCGCACCTGGGTGCCAAAGCTGAACTGGGTAAAATTGGTCTGGTCCTTCATTTTTTCTACTCTCGTTGTCGGCTAAACATCGATCGTATTAAGACCTATCTCTAATCCGATCCCGCAATTCGTTCTTGCGTATTTTGCCAGTGGTTGTTTTTGGCAACTCACCGAAGATCACTTTTTTGGGGCGCTGGAAGCTCGCTAATTTTGACTTTGCATGATCCAGCAGTGCTTGCTCTGTGACCTCAGCGCCCTCAGCCAACTCAACAAAGGCGCAGGGAACTTCGCCCCATTTTTCGTTCGGCATAGCAACGACAGCAGCAAGGCTCACTGCCGGATGCGAGTAAAGCGCCTTCTCTACTTCGATGGACGAAATGTTTTCGCCGCCGGAAATGATAATATCCTTGCTTCTATCACGGATTTCAATATAGCCGTCGCTGTGGTGTACGGCGATGTCGCCTGACCAGAACCAACCGTCTTTGAATGCCTTGGCAGTCTCTTCCGGTTCTTTGAGATAGCCCTTCATCACGATGTTGCCACGAAACACGATCTCTCCCAGCGTCTGCCCATCCCAGGGCACCGGTTGGCCTGTCTCAGGATTCAATACCCGCACGTCCTCCTCTAGTTCATAGGCCACGCCTTGCCGGGCTTTCAGGTTTGCTCGATCATCAACTGAGAGCTCACGCCAGCTCGGTTTTTCTGCGCAGACCACAGCGGGGCCATAAACTTCCGTCAGTCCGTAAACGTGAGTGATGGAAATTCCCATCGCCTCTATACTGGCGATGACGGAAGCAGGCGGCGGGGCAGCAGCGGTCATCATTTTGACGTGCTGGGTAAACTCGCGTTGGTCCTGCGGAGCAGCCCCGGAAATCATCGACATGATAATAGGAGCACCACAGAGATGGGTGACGCCCTCTCCTGCAAACGCATTGTATATAGCATCTGCCTTGGGTGATCGGAGAAAAACGTGAGTGCCGGCCAATAGTGTGATCGTCCAGGGAAAGCACCAGCCGTTGCAATGGAACAGTGGCAAGGTCCACAGGTAAACCGGATGATGCGGCATCTCCCAGGTGATGACGTTGTTGACCGTATTAGTCCATGCACCGCGATGGGAATACACCACGCCTTTGGGTCGCCCGGTCGTTCCAGACGTGTAGTTCAGCGCCAGAGCATCCCACTCATCGTTTGGCAGGGTATAGGCAAATTCAGGATCTCCCTGAGCCAGCAGTTCATCGTAAGTCAGTGCGCCGATTCGTTCACCACCCGGGCCTTGGGTGTCTTGTATATCGATCACTAGGATGTCCCGGCCAGATTGTTTTAAGGCCTCTTTCGCCATACTCGAAAACTCGGTGTCCACCAACAGCGCCTTCGCTTCTCCGTGTTCCAGAATGTAGGCAATAGTGGCGGCATCCAGGCGCACATTGTTTGCGTTGAGTACGGCGCCCAGCATAGGAATCGCAAGAGCGCATTCCAGTGCCTCGGGGATGTTGGGCGCAATCAATGCGACAGTGTCACCGCTGCTCACGCCGTGGTTGGCAAGGGCTGACGCCAGGCGCTTGCATCGTTGGGCGACTTCTCCCCAGTTCCGCCTTATTGAGCCATGCACCTGGGCGGGCAATTCCGGGTGTACCCGCTCTACTCGCTTGAGAATTGAAACCGGGGACAAGGCGGTGTGATTGGCCGCGCATTTTTCCAACTCTGTGCCTGCGTAAATCATTCTCCCGTCCACTCCGGCATCGATTCCTTGCGGGTAAATGCACCAATGCCAGCTGCTGCATCTCGCGCCATCATGTTCTGTGCCATGACTCGACCGGCAAAGGTGTAGGCATCTTCTAGGGGCATTTCAAGCTGTTCATAGAAAGCACGCTTGCCCACCTTGATGGCCGCAGAGGACTTGTCGGCGATAATACGCGCCATATCCATGGAAGCATCTTCCAGGCTCTCTTGTGCTACGGTGCGATTGATTAGCCCCATTTCAGCCACTCGTGCAGCGGGCAGAAACTCACCCAGTAACAACATCTCCATCGCGAGCTTTCGGTTGATGTTGCGGCTGAGTGCGACCATCGGAGTAGAGCAAAACAAGCCTATATTGACGCCGGAGGTGGCAAACTTTGCCTCGTTGGAGGCTATCGCCAGATCGCAAGAGGCGACCAGCTGGCACCCGGCAGCGGTGGCAATGCCCTTAACCTCTGCAATCACCGGTTGGGGCAAACGCACTACCCGCAACATCATGGCCGAGCAGGTCGCAAACAGGTCCTGGAAGTACTGGAAACCGCCATCGGCATCCTGGCGTCGCTCGGTCATTTCTTTCAGGTTATGGCCGGCGCAAAAGTGATTGCCCGCGCTGCGAAGAATGACCGCCTTGACCGAACGGTCTCCAGCGATGTCATCAAGTACTTTTGATAGCGTCGTTAGCATACCTTCAGATAGCGCGTTGATCGTGCCGGGTGAATTCAACGTTAAGATGCAAACGCCGTTATCGTCCGAGCGTAAAATTAATTTATCCATTAGATGTTTCCTGTAGCGCTTGTCTTATTATTTGCAGATCATGGCAAACTTTCTAGTTTGGCCGCGACAGCTCGATCTTTGGACATCTGTCCATTACTACCTTTAACCCGGCCTTCTCGGCCAGGGCAGCGGCGCGATCATCATAAATATCGAGTTGCCCCCAAAGTACTTTCGCACCGATGGCTATGGCCTTTTCTGCGAAACCGTAAAATTCTTCCTTGGGGCGAAATACTTCTACCATATCAACACGGCGGTCAATCGCTTCCAATGAATGATAGACCTTGAGGCCGCGTATTTCAGTCAGGTTCGGATTTGGATTAACCGGGATGATGTCGTAGCCCGCTTCCTGCAAAACCCGCATGACATCATTGCTAAACTTGGTTTCGTCCGCACTGGCCCCGACCAGGGCAATCGTGTTCACTGATTTGAGGATGTCGGCCGGATACGCTGGGTCATAATCGTAGCGTTGATTGGCGTCGGCTTTAGGCATTGAAGACTCCTCCGGTGCAGCGATGTCTGTCTGCAAATCACGACGTTCCTGTGGCGCACCTCAAGGCAGGCGGCAAGGCTTTTGTCGCACCTCGGAGCAGTGTAGCGCGCTAATCGCAGGTTGGGTAATCAGTGGCCCATGGGCCCATGGGCTCAAAGGCGAAAACTAGGGCAATACTAGTGCTCTTCTTCGGCATGTAACACCGTACCCACCGGGTTGGTAGCCACCTGAATAGACGACAGGGTTTTGTATTCTTCCGGCAAGGCGGGAATCGTTAACACACGCCAGATGCTGATGACCGCCATGAAAAACAGTGCAACCGCCAGAACAAGAAAAAAGCTGTCCAGGCCAAACACATCCATCCAGAAGGCTACCGTGATGGGGCCCGTGATTGAGGTAAGCCCGGCTAGTAGTACCATGGTGCCACTGGCGGGGACAATTTCGCTGGGCCTGAGGTGGTCGTTGGTGAGCGCCGCCACGATTGAATACAGGGACAGGCAAAAACCACCAAAGACAAAAGCCAGAATATACAGCTTATCTGAAGCGACTGTTTCTCCGCTTGCCGCCAGCGCCGCGATCAAGGCCACAATGCTGGCGCCGCCTAACACCCAGCGGCGATCCATATGGTCAGACAACTTCCCCAGCGGCCACTGTAGAATCATGCCGCCTGCCATCATCGACCCCATGAAGAAGGCGACCTCAGACACACTCATGCCCATTTTCGTGGCATAAACGGCGCCCATGCCAAAGACCACACTGGCCATCCACTGTGACAGGATAATGCCGATGACACCCATGGGTGCTCGTCGCCATAAATGAGCAATGCTGACCCGCTCGGTTTCTTCAATGTGAGGCGTGGCTATCACCGTCAATAAAATCGGCACTGCGGCAACGCTAACCATCACTGAGATCAGGATAAACAGAGTGAAATCCTGAGGGTCTGCCACGTTCAGCAAAAATTGCCCGGCACAGACTCCCGCGAGCAATATTGTCATATAAATTGCCAGAATCTGGCCTCGGGTTTCATTACTGGACGCCTGGTTCAGCCAGCTTTCCGAGGCGACATAAATACAGGAAAAGGCGAAACCGGTTAGCAGGCGCATGGCCGCCCAGGCCCAGGGGTCCACATAGAGTGCGTGAACCAGAATGGTCACGGACGCGACCGCCGAGACCGCCGCAAAGATCCGGATATGTCCTACTCGCTCTATAATTCTGGGTGCCAGCATGGACCCACCCAGGAAACCGGCGAAGTAGCAGGACATTAGGAGGCCGATCAGAAAGTCTTCAAAGCCCTCTAACTCAGCTCTCACACCCAGCAGGCTGCCTTGCACACCCACGGCGAGGCCAATGAGCGATAACCCCAGAAAAAGGGGCCAAACGGATAAAGCTGTTCTTACAGGCATGATGGGTTACCCGCGGGAGAAAAGGCGCGCTACTTTACACCTGAGAAAAAGAAAAAAAAAGACTCCTAAAAAAGGTATTACTGCACATCTGAGCTCCCTGCTGCTCCCTTGATACTGGTCCATCTGCGAAAGAAAAAGTAGCCTTTAGTGTCTCGCCAATAGCTTCTAAATAATGCGATTAAATCGTAGACTTCAAAGGTACTGGTATTTTGAGGCTCCGGCTATGTTCACTGTTAACTCCATCTGTTTGAAATCCGTGGTAGCCAGCGTAGCGCTGTTGCTGTGCGCCTGCCAGGCTGAACCGTTGTTCAATTCGCAAGCAGTCGAGGCTGTGGATCGCCCAGTGGCCGAGAATCTGGCTTCTCATGTGTTTGTTGGTGCAGAAATATTTACCTCGAGCGAAAAAACGCCGCTCGCCTCTGTAATGGCTATTAGTGACGATCGCATCGTCTATGTTGGCGACCCCGAAGGTCTGGAACCGTTTGTTTCAGATTCAACAATAACGGTGGATCTGCAAGGAAAGTTGATTCTGCCAGGATTGATCGATGCTCACACCCACCCGGGCTATCTCGCTGTATACGACCGGATGATAGACCTGCCAGAGGCCAAAAATCGGGAGGATCAGATTGAGGACATAAAAACCTTATTAGCCGAGAATGCTGATGCGGAAGTCATTTATGCCATTGGCTGGGATAATCGATTTTTTGGAACCGAGGGTCCAAGCGCAGCTGAGCTGGATGAGTTGGAGTCAGAGCGCCCAGTGCTTATTTTTGATATCACCATGCATAGCCTGTGGGTCAATTCCAGGGCGCTGGAGGTCTCTGGATTGGGAGATGATCCAGTCGACCCACTGCCCGGTGTGGCTTACTACAAGCGCGATGAAAACGGCGAGCTTACCGGCTACATTACGGAAATGGCAGCCACCCTATTCGCCAGCCTCTTTTTCGAAATGGGGGAGTCAGAAGAAGCTACTTTACTCGGTTACATTAATTACCTGAGTAGTCGGGGCGTTACCAGTTTGTTGGACGCGGGCAATTTCGGGTTCGACGAAGAAGTTTATAGCTCCGTTAAAAAATTCGATGAAAGGGGCGCTCTGCCCATGCGCTATCACGGTGCCTATACCTTGTTTTTGCCGATACAGGCCGAGACAGCGCTGGATGAGCTGCAACGATTGGCCGCTGCCTATAATTCAGAGAATCTAAAAATAGATACATTGAAGGTATTTTTTGATGGTGTAGTAGAAACGCGTACAGCGCATATGTTGCAGAACTATGACGACACACCGGGCAACAGGGGGGGCAGCCTGTTCGGCGTGGGCACTCTGACAAAACTTGTGGTGGATTTGGATCAAGCCGGGTTTAACCTGCACGTACACGCTCTCGGTGATCAATCGTCCAGAACCGTGCTGGATGCGGTCGAAGCCGCTCGTCAACAACTAGGAAGACCCCTGGGTATCAGGGTTGCCATCACTCATTTACAGGTTATCGATCCCGCGGATTTTTCCCGCTACGCCGAGCTGGATGTCATTGGCCAGTTTACCCCCGCATGGCATTACTATGATCAATCGTTCTATGCAGAGGCACTCGGGGAGCGAGCCAAACATCCTTACCCGGTTGCTGAGCTGATGAAGGAGGGTGCTACCGTCAACTTCTCCAGCGATGTGTATTTTCCCAGCGAGTGGGCCGACGACTCGGCCAGTCCATTTACCGGTATTCAGGTCGGACACACCAGACGGGGCAGGGAGTCGGGGCCTGACGATCCGGCAAGCGGGCCCAAGTCCGAGCAATTGAGCCTTGAAGCTATGGTCACGGGTTATACGATGGGTGGAGCGATCCAGCTTGGCACTGAAGGCGCTTTGGGCTCGCTCGAAGCGGGAAAAAAAGCAGATTTCATCGTTTTAGGCGACGACCTGTTTGCTATGGATCCTGCGGGCATCAGCGAAATCATACCTGAAGTCGTCGTCCTCAATGGCAAGCGAGTGCAGGGCCAATGGTGATAGTGGGTACGTATTACCCTGATATCGCAATGCACTTGATTTCAATTTTGAGTGATGGGTCGACAAGCCCTGTTACTTGAACCAGTGTCTGACAGACTTCGGGTTTCTTACCGTAGAACTTTTCGCGGGCGCTAAACAATGCGGGCACTTGTGCCATGCAGTCATTAATGTCGGTGACGAACCATGTCTCGTCAACAATGTTATCCAATGAAGCACCGTATTCCATCAGTATTGTTTCGATGTTTTTATAGGCAAGGCTCATTTGTGACAGTAAGTCAGACGGAACAGTGCCGGCATCATCGATCCCAACCTGACCCGATAAAAAGATGGAGTCACCCACCTGCACTGCTTGGCTATAAAAGTCTGCATAAGGTCCGGTGCGAAAAAGCTTTTTAGAAATAGTCATATAGAGCCTTGGTTGCTGTGATCTTCGAATACGGTATTGAGCTTACCCACGAATTATTTGCATGTTTCTTTGGAAATACCAACAAAATCCGCAATATTTTAAGATGACGTTAAACACTTTTACTCGAGTCTGCACTCGGTTAAATGAGGCAGCGAGTTCAGCGTCACGAAAACTAAGCACGCGCTTTCATCAACCAGCCATTTGGAAAAAAGGTGAACGGCCTGACATTTAATGGTATTCCCAGAGGAGAGGTGGTAATGGCTCGTCTGGCGTCTTGGTGAAAATTATTCTATAGTCGCAGCTTGGCATGGGTTTAGGGTACTGACTTCGGTCTGTGTTCTGAGCGGCAGAACTTGGCCACTATAATGAAAAATAACTCTAAAAGCCTGCAAGCATTAGTCGATAAACTGCAAAGCGAACTGGCGGTAGCTCACGCCCGCATTCTCGAACTTGAGGGGTCCTCAACACCTCCAAAGCAATTTTCTTCCGCGTCTGCATCAAACCAAACCGACAAGAGCACCAGGACACGGGAAGCGGCCCTGCATCAAACAGAAGAAATCGCTAAATTGGGGCATGAAATTTGGGACCATGCTCAAGAAAAAACTCTGTTTGTTTCTGAAGAGTTAGCGAAAATTTATGGCCTTAGCGTTGATGAATACATGCTAGCGGTGCAGAAGATGGCGGACTATTTCAAATTTGTTGTCCCTGAGGATCGCGAGGCCTATAAAGATTTCGAAAATCGATTCCAAAAAGAGGAAAGCTTCAATCCCTTGTCGATTGAATACCGCATAACACGAACCGACGGAAAAATTCGACACCTTCGTCAAAGCAGTAAACTCATCCCAGCTGAATTTGGTCCGCCTACCCAATCTCTCAACGTGATTCAAGACATCACCAGATTTAAGCAAGTAGAAGCGGAGTTGCAGCGAAGCCGAGATGCCCTTGAAGAATCGACGGAGATACTCGCTTTGAGTGCCAGTATCGCAAATCTCGGGCATGCGGTTTGGGACTACGACTACGAAAAGTTCTTGTTGGTATCTGACGGTTGGGCCTCTTGCTTTGGTCTTACACAAGACGATTTTTTGGAAATTGCCCCTGATTTTGATCACTATCTGCTGCTAGTTCATCCCGGTGATCGTGAGCGTTATAAGGCTTACTATTACGACGAAAGCGATTTCCCTCAAATTGACTACAGAATCATTGATAGCAATGGCGAAACCCGTTATGTAGAGCAGCACTACATGTTGCGTGAACAGTCGGGACTGGATACAGCAGTTGTTACGATTCAGGATGTTACCGAGAACAAGAAGACAGAAGCCCAGCTTATTCAGTCGTCCAAACTCATCACCCTTGGTGAAATGTCAGCTGGTATGGCGCATGAACTGAATCAACCTCTGAATGTCATTGTACTAGCGGCTGAAAATGCCGCTCGCAAAATTTCGCAGGGCACGGCAGAGCAGTCATACCTTATGGAGAGGCTTGAGCGCATTGTGGCGCAGGCTAAACGGGCCTCGACTATTATCAATCACCTTCGCACCTTTGGTAGGGAAGCCAAAGAAGAGTTTTATGAGGTTGATTTACGAAAGGCTGCAGTTGGCGCACTAGAACTCATGGGTGAGCAACTCAGGCTGGCGCAGGTTGAGGTTGAAACAAATTTTGATGACGATTTTCCACTGGTGATGGGACATCAAATTCAGCTTGAGCAAATGTTTGTTAATCTGTACTCCAACGCATTTCATGCAATTAAAAAAAGTGACCCTAAAGAAAGGACTATTCTCATAGAGGCATTCAAGTCTAGAGAGGGTGAAGCAACGATCAGGGTTTCGGACACCGGCGGCGGTATTCCCGACTCGGTGCTTCCTAATATTTTCGATCCGTTTTATACAACGAAGAGTATCGAAGAAGGCACAGGCCTTGGGTTGTCAGTCAGCTATGGCTTTGTTCTTGCCATGGGTGGAACGATTGCGGCCTCCAATACGAAATTGGGGGTTTGCTTCGAGATCAAGATACCACCCGCTATTGGAGATGGAATCAGTAACTAAGGCAAATACCCTGAGAAATTGAGCTTTTTACACTGTGGTGGCACAAGGCGCTTCTACCAACGTTTCAGGCGGCTCGTTGATAAGGCGTTTTTTTTTGCAGCGAGAGCGGACTGAGTTGAACCATGCCTGAGGTTCATGGTCAACAACATCTATTATCGCAACAGTATTCGCCGCTTACGGCTGGAAACCTTATGAAATCTTTACCACTTTCCTTGATCTTGTTAGGCCTTTTGTTGGCTGGAGTTGGCTGTCAGGTAAAAAATGATCCTACGCCTATCGGTGGCCAGCCTGCGCTGCCCGATGGCATTACATTAGTTGAGTCGGTGGAGCGAGAAACACCCGACCAACTCATTATTCCCTACAAAAAATACAGCCTGGACAACGGTCTCACCGTCATTCTTCATGAGGACAATTCTGATCCGCTGGTGCATGTTGACGTAACCTATCACGTTGGTTCCGGTCGGGAAGAGGTTGGTAAATCAGGCTTTGCCCACTTTTTTGAACATATGATGTTTCAGGGGACTGAGAATGTCGCGGATGAAGGTCATTTTAAAATTGTGGCTGAGTCTGGTGGGACGTTAAATGGCACCACCAGTGCCGATCGGACCAATTACTATCAAACCGTACCCTCTAACCAGTTGGAAAAGATGTTGTGGCTGGAAGCAGATCGGATGGGTTTCTTGCTGGACGCAGTTACGCAGGAAAAATTCGAGATTCAGCGTGAAACGGTGAAGAATGAGCGCGGTCAGAATTATGATAATCGCCCTTATGGACTGGTGAGAGAGCGCGTCGGCGAAGCCCTGCACCCGGAAGGCCATCCTTACTCGTGGTCGACTATCGGTTACCTACAAGACCTCGATCGGGTTGATGTTAATGACCTGAAGAAATTCTTCCTACGCTGGTATGGGCCCAATAATGCCACCCTGACGATTGGGGGCGACTTTGACGAAGCACAGACATTGCAATGGGTAGCTAAATACTACCGACCCATCCCTCGTGGCCCTCAGGTCGACGAGCCTGAAAAGCCCACTGTTGAACTGGACAGTGATCGCTATATCTCCATGGAAGATCGGGTGTCGTTGCCGATGTTGTACATGTCATTTCCCACGGTGAGCCTGCATCACCCAGACGAGGCACCATTGGACGTGCTGATGTTCATTTTGGGCCAGGGCGAAACCTCGCTGCTTTATAAGAATATGGTCAAAAATGGCCTTGCGGTGCAAGCGAGCTCAAACCACGGTTGTCAGGAGTTGCTTTGTACCTTCACCATCGTTGCGCTGCCAAACCCGGCCAATGGCAAAACATTAGCTGACCTGGAAAAAATCACTCGCGAGTCCCTGGCTGAGTTCGAGGCGCGCGGGGTTAATGAAGACGACTTGACTCGCGTTAAAATGAGCATTGTGTCCAGCATGATTTACAGCCTGGAGAGTGTTGCCGGCAAAGTGACGCAGTTGGCTTCTTATGAAATCTTCGAGGGCAATCCCAACTATATCGCGCAAAATATCGCCCGCTATGAAAGTGTGACCGAAGCAGATGTCATGCGAGTGTACAGAAAATACATCGTTGGCAAGCCCGCCGTCGTTATGAGCACGGTGCCTTATGGTCAGCTGAATCAGATTGCAGGGCCAGATAACTGGGAGCGTTACCAGCGAGCCTTGCCTGATTATATGGCGACCAGTGATTCCGATCTTGCTTACCGTCGCGCGAAAGATCATTTCGATCGCAGCATACAGCCCCCGGCTGGAGATAACCCTCGTATTAGCTTGCCGTTCATCTGGCGATCTGAGCTGGGCAATGGCGTGAGCGTGCTGGGCGCAGTCAATGATGAAACGCCGACCACAACTATTCGTCTTAGCATGACAGTGGGCCAGCGCGACGAGCCGTTGGAAAAACTCGGCCTTGCGGCAATCACAGCATCAATGATGAATGAAGCAACTCTGAAATCGACTAACGAAGAACTCAGTAATCGCCTGCAAAAGCTGGGTTCGACGATTACTTTCAGTGCTGATAACAACATGACAACCGTCGCCATTCGCAGCTTAAGCGAGAACGTTGATGCCACGCTTGCCGTTGCTGCCGAAAAGTTACTGCAGCCAAAATTCGACCCCGATGATTTCAAACGCGTACAGGCGCAAACCCTGCAAGCGATCCAGAGCAGTAAAACCGATGCTGCCGACACCGTGGCCAGCGTTTATCAGGAGTTGCTTTTCGGTAGGGACAATCCGTTCGCATACCTCAATATTGGTACCGTTGATACTGTGAGCGAAATCACGCTGGATGATGTTAAAGCGTTTCACGCGGCTTACTACTCTTCAAAAATTGCCTCCATCGTTGCCGTCAGCAACTTTGACCGCGATGAATTAGTGAAAAAATTGCTTGTCTTTGAGCCCTGGGGTGGCGAAAAAGTCACCCGTGTTGCGTTACAGCCATTCCCGAAGATTGAGGGAACCAAGCTGTACCTGGTCGATAAGCCGGGAGCAGCACAGTCGGAAATACGCATTGCCAAGCGTTCACTGAGTTATGACGCAACCGGCGAGTTTTACCGTGCAAATCTGATGAACTTCGTTTTAGGCGGTAACTTTAACAGTCGCATTAACTTGAACTTGCGTGAGGACAAAGGCTATTCCTATGGTGCCCGGTCGGGGTTCAGTGGGGAACAGGATTATGGTACTTTCGTTGCGAGCGCTGCTGTGCGCACCGATGCAACCCAGGACTCTATCGTTCAAATCGAAAAAGAAGTTGGTAACTACGCACAAAGCGGTATTACAAAACCGGAGCTGAGCTTTACCAAAAACGCAATTGGCCAGCGAGATGCAAGACGATACGAAACACCAACTCAAAAGCTGGCATTCCTTTCGCAGATCGTTCAGTACAAGCTTGATGATGACTTTGTAACGAGACGCAATGAAATTCTTGCAGACATTGGCCAGGAAGAAATCAACAACTTGGCGAGAGAGCATCTCGATGTAGCTGACATGATTATCGTAGTAGTTGGAGATAAACAGACTATTTTCCCCGGACTAAAGGAACTCGGCTACGATATTGTTGAGCTTGATGCTGACGGTAATTTGGTAGAGTAACTTGCTTATAGCGGTGAGCATATTTTAATGGAAATTTTTGGTCAGCTCGGCAAGCCAGCCTTCGGTTATGGTTAAAACGGCCAACAGCATCTGCGTCTTATCTCGCTAATCAGCCCGGTTCAATGAAGGAGTTCTTATGTCAAATATTCCGCAGGCGCTGAGCGAGGTGAGTATAGAGTGGTTGAGCCGCGTTCTGAATACCCCAGTTGCCGCCTTTAGGGTGACTGATGCCAATGACGGGACAACAGGCAGAGGTGTGCTGGAACTGCAATATGAGCACCAATCCGATCTGCCTGCACGGCTCTTTGTAAAGCTGCCCCCCTCTGACGAGGCACAGCGCGCCTTCGTTATTTCCAGTGGCATGGGTAAGCGAGAGGCCATGTTCTATCAACAGCTCGGTTCAAAGGTGCCAGTGCGAGTCCCGTATTGCTATTACGCTGGTAGCTGCGATTCGGGCGCGCGCTACATCATGTTGCTAGAGCATCTGGAAGACAGCAACTGTAGCTTCCAAAATGCGAGAGACCACTATTCCCCGCACTACCTTCGTTCAGTACTGGACAGGTTTGCCCGCCTTCATAGTGCCTATTGGGAATCACCGGATTTCGTTGGCGAACTGGGCTGGCTTCAGCCTCCGTTACAGCACGAAATCGGTGCGCAGCTGGTGGCACTGGCTCTAGAACAACATGTTTCAGCCATGCCGCCCGTCTTTGCGGCTATGTGCGAGTTATACATAGCCGAAACTGACGCAATACACCGGCTGTGGAATAGGGGGCCTGATACCTTGATTCATGGCGATGTGCACGATGGCAATATGTTCCTGGATAGCAGTGAGCCGGGCTTTCTGGACTGGGCATTGACTGCCCGCGGGCCGGGCATGCGCGATGTGGGCTATTTTCTTGCAGGCACCCTGACAGAGAACGATCAGCAACCGTTAGCACAGGATCTAGTGTCTTATTATCGAGAGCAGTTGTTACGTTATGGCGTTGTCGCGCCTCCGCTGGAAGAGTTGCTTCAGCAATACCGTTGGCACGCTGCCTACGTCTGGGTTGGCGCGGTCACAACTCTGGCCATGGGTGATGCGTGGCAGCCCATGAACTACACACTTTCATCTCTGCAACGCATACATTGCGCTTTAGAGAGCCTGGACACGGTGAGCGCTATTAGCGCCGCCGTTCGATCCTGAGACTGGTGTGCTTATAGCGGCAAGCAATTTAAAAGCCCAGCTTGTGTCTGGTAAATGTTGCAATGACACCTCACTGTTTGCCTGCTTATTTATGTAAGAACTTGACCAAATAGCAGCTGCGTCTAATATAAAGTCGTAGCTATTAATTGTGCGTAAATTTTAGAATACAAAGCGGTTTGGAGAAGAAAGTGAAAGCAAAAGGGAATTGGCGGTCGGGGTATGTGTCTTGTGTTGTGATGCTACTCGCTCTTGGGAATCCTGCGAGTGCACAAGAGGTGGCGGATACGATTTACACCGGCGGTACCATTATTACCGTTGACGATGCGGCGCCACGGGCTGAATCGGTGGCCGTAAAACAGGGTCGTATTATCGCGGTAGGCGCTGAAGCGGATGTGGCTCAGCATCAAGGCCAGGACACAAAGGTGCACGACCTGAAAGGGCAAGCGTTGCTCCCTGGATTCGTCGACAGCCATGGTCATGTGATTATGGGAGGCTTGCAGGCATTGTCTGCAAATTTACTGGCTCCGCCTGATGGTAATGTGGTCGACTTGGCCAGCCTGCAAAAGACGCTGCGCGACTGGGTTGGCGCAAATAGCGCCGCGGTCAAACAGGCTGGATTGATTATCGGCTTTGGCTACGACGAGTCTCAGTTGAAGGAAAGACGTCCGCCAACGCGGGACGATCTCGACAGTGTGTCGAGTGATGTTCCTATTTACGTGGTGCATCAGTCGGGTCATTTCGGCGTTGCAAACTCTGCTGCCTTGGCGTTGTCGGGAATCACCGCCACGAGTAAATCTCCCCCGGGCGGAAAGATTCGCCGGGAGGAGGGGAGCCAGCGCCCTAATGGAGTGCTTGAAGAGAATGCCCATTTTTTAGTGCTGGGTAAGCTGATGTCAAAGGTCGATCAGGAGGGTTTTAAAGCTTTTGCCCGAGCCGGCAGTAAACTCTGGGCAAAGTATGGCTACACCACTGCACAGGAGGGTCGGGCCGCTCCGGAACTGCTATCGATCGCAAAAGCTGTGGCTGCCGAGGGCGGACTGTTGAATGATGTGGTTATTTACCCCGACATACTTATTGACAGAGATTTTATCGCCTCGAATGTCTCTGCCACCTATCAAAACGGACTTCGAGTTGGTGGCGCCAAGCTGACCATCGATGGGTCTCCGCAGGGCTTCACTGCGCTCCGTGATCGACCTTATTACGCCCCGGTCGGGGTTTACCCGCCTGGCTATAAAGGCTATGCCGCAGCCGAGATGGATAAAGTGGTTGATGCGGTCGATTGGGCTTATGAAAAAAATATTCAGTTGTTGACCCACTCCAACGGAGAAGGCGCCTCCGATATGCTGCTTGCGGCCATTGCCAATGCCGCTAATCGCTTTGGAGAGGGTGATCGGCGAACCGTGCTGATACACGGCCAATTCCTGCGTGAAGATCAGGTCGATACAATGCATGAACTTGGGGTGTTTCCCTCTCTGTTTCCCATGCATACGTTTTATTGGGGCGATTGGCATCGTGAGCACACCGTAGGCCCTTCAAACGCAGATAATATTTCTCCTACTGGCTGGGTTCGCGAGCGGGGCATGATGTTCGGTTCACATCACGATGCTCCGGTCGCGCTACCTGATTCAATGCGCGTGTTAGACGCTACCGTTACCCGGAGAACGCGCTCGGGAGACATTCTGGGGCCGGCGCAACGTGTGGATGTCATGACCGGCATAAAAGCCATGACTATCTGGCCTGCGTGGCAGCATTTTGAGGAGAAAGACAAAGGGTCCATAGAGGTCGGAAAGCTCGCTGACTTTGTCATCTTGTCCGACGACCCGACTAAAATCGATCCCGAGGTCATCGATACTCTGGAAGTAATGGTAACGATAAAAGAAGATAAGGTTATCTATAGCCAATCACCTTAGGCGTTTAAAACGCCTGAGGTAAAACTCTGGTCAAAGAAGATGAGAGGGAAGCAGTGTCGGTAGGTTAACTGACTAAAGCGGTTTCGTTGCCTGACCTGCTGATGATGCTGCCATGGCTGGAAAATTATTTCCAGCCATGGACCCAGGTGCTCTCATCTTTCAGGTCGTGCCAATCTATCGCAACAGAGCGTTTCGACATCACCGCCTCGATGAAACAGGAAATAACATTACCTTCTTCATCAAATTCAACTTCAGAGACCACAAAGTGTTTTTCTTTTCTTTGCGGATTTACTGCGGTCCACTTACTATTGCGTAGTTTCTTGGGGTTTATTTTATTCATTAGCACTCGATAAGCACCTAAGGCTTGTCGCAGTGCCGAACTTCCGATTTTCCTTATTTGTCATTGTCGGTCTCCTGTTGGCCTGGTGATCGTCGTTCGAACGCTGCGACAAGCACGCAAGCAATACGGGTGAAAAACTTCCGAAATCAGTCCGGCGATACGGTGAAAAATTAAGGTCACCCTTTAGGACAGTGGCGATTATTCGTTATCGAGGTCTGCCAAAGCGAGTTTAGCAGGCCGATGATACCTAATGGTCCAGCGTAGAAATTCTTAGAGGCACTAGGAACAGTGCGCCAAATACCAGCACCCCGGAAAATGCCAGCAGGCATAACTGGTAACTACCCGTAGCATCGTAAAGCCGCCCGGTAACGGTGAACCCGGGCATCACCAGTAACGAAATTAGCGGCCCCATTAGCCCCATTGCGCGACCATAGCTAACCAGGCCAAACACACTGGCCATTAGTAAACCCCACACCGGGATCATACCTCCTGATGCCAGGCCCAGAAGGCCAACGGCTAACAGCATTAACGGATAGCCAGGCTCTGTGGCCATGAGCAGCAGGGCCGTTACCAGCAGCGCCATGGCGGCCCAAAGGCCTATTTTTAAATTAACCTTGTCAGCAGCCACGCCAAATGCCAGTTTCCCCAACAAGCCCATAATAGCGACCACCATTATCAGGGTAGAAGCCCGGGTCGCGCTGACTCCCAAGCCTGCCGCATAGGGCGCCATATTGGCGAGAATGGAAATATACACACTGAGCATCAGGCCTACTGATATGCCAATTTGCCAGTAGCCGGGATGGCGAATGATATCTTTAAGCGTAAGTTCAGGAACATCTATCGGGGCACTTGCACCGGGCTTGCCATCCTCGGGTAATAAGCCCACATCTGCTGGTTTGCCTCGAATTGTTAGCACCACGAAGGGCAGTACAATCAGAACAGTGCACAGGGCAAGGTTTTCCAGTGCCCCACGCCAGCCTGAGGTTTGCAACCACCATGCGACCAGGCCCGGGACGACAATGCCACCGACAGACGTGCCTACAGCTGAAATTCCCAATGCCTTGCCACGGCTGGATGTGAACCAACGCGATATGCTGACCTGGCTTGGAGGAATGCCCGCGAAGGCATTGGCCGCAGCCATGGTCAAACCAAAAATGACGATGTATTGCGCTATGGAGCTGGAATTGGCCAAGGCCCAAAGTCCTGCCGCAAACAGTAGTGTGCCCGCCGCCATGATCCAGCGGACCGGATAACGATCCAGCATCACGCCAGCTAAGGGTTGCAAAATCATGCCGGTAAATATGCCAGCCGTTAGGCTGTACATGACCTGTTCGAGGCTAACACCGAATTCTTCTCGAATCAGCGGGGTGAGCAGGCTGATCGAATAGGAGAAAAATCCGACGACCGCCAGCTGCGAGACAAAAGTCCCAGCAACCACATACCAGCCGTAAAACATAAAATGCTCCTTTATTATTTCAGGGACACTGCCCAAAAATTCAGGCCAGTTCTTTTTCAGCAAGCGCTTTGGTGGCCTGATAGTCGGCCTTGCCATTGGCCCCGCGAAACACCTTATCTACGTACAGCACATGCTTAGGCACTTTATAACCGGCGACGAATTTGCGCACATAATCTCGCAATATTTCAGCCTCTACTTGCGCATCAGCGGCTAACTGCACCACGGCTGTCACTGCCTGCCCCCATTTCTCGTCGGGAGTACCTACCACCAGGCAATCATCTACCAGATCATGAGACTTCAATGTTGCCTCGATCTCGTCAGGATAAATTTTCTCACCGCCACTGTTAATACAAACATTGCCGCGGCCTAAAAATGTCAGGCTGCGATCTGCATGCAACTGCACCCAGTCGCCGGGGATGGAGTAACGCAGGCCATCAACAGTGATAAATGTTTCTGCGGTTTTCTTTTCGTCCTTGTAGTAGCCCAATGGCAACGTACCTGAGATAGCCAGAAATCCGGGCTCATCGCTACCGGGCTGCACTTCTTGTAAATCCTTGGTGAATACCTTGGCATTGGGCGTCAGCTGCATTTTTACTGCGCCATCTTCAAGCGTGGAATCTTTGTTAGATCGGGCCTGGGCAGAGGTGGATGATTCGGACGAGGCCATATTGTCGACAATCATTATTTCAGGACAATGCTTGAGCAGCGCCTTCTTATTGTGAGGGCTGAAAATCATCGCACTGGAAATCACAAACCTCAGGCTCGCTAGGCTGGAGCTTCCCTTGGCGGCGTCCATGGCTTTGATAATCGGCTGGGCGAACGCGTCACCGGCAATCGTGATAGCCGCTATTTTATGCTTATCAACACACTGTAAGGCGACGTCGGCATCAAAACCGTGGGTGCGCAGTAAAACGCAGGTATTCCCGTAGCCCAAGGCGTTAATTACAGTGTACAAGCCCGCTCCGTGCATAAGAGGAAGTATCACCAGCGCGTTGGCGCCTCCACCCTGTGGCCTCAGTGCCAACTCTTCCGGAAATTGTGGTGATGCCAGTTCGGGGTTTTTTTGATTTACCCCAATCATATTCCACAAGCTGTACTGCTCCCACATCGCCGCTTTGGGCATGCCGGTGGTGCCACCGGTATAAAGAAATATCTGATCTTCAGGTGATCGCTCTATCGCCAGTTTTTCGCCGTTGCCTGTGTCGCTGAGTTCACTCAGTGCAACCGCCCAATCAACGGCAGGCTTGGCGTCATCACAAATTTCTATGAAATTCTTCACCAGCGGCAGTTGCTCCCGAATGGCATCCAGGTGGTCGGCGTAGTCAGATTCAAAAATTACAAATCGGGCGTCGCTGTTATCTAACAGGTACTCTAATTCCTGTGGGCCGTAGCGAAAGTTGACATTTACATGCACTAGCCGCGCTTTAAAAACTGCGATCAGCGCTTGTACGTACTCAGCGCGATTTTTTGAATAAATCGCGACTTTGTCTCCTGGACTACCGCCCATAGCAATGAGCTGGCTGGCGAGATTGTTGGTGCTTTCGCGCATCTGCTTCGCGGTAAAGACGCGGCCGGTACCCGACTCGTCCTCTTCAATCAGGACTACGGTTTCAGGACTCAGTTGCTCATCAACGTAATCGTAAAGATCGCCAAAATTCATCGCCACGGTTATTTTTCTCCTTTAGATTATTAGCTTGGGTATGTCGGTTAGTCGGGTGCTCATACCGCGAAAACGCAGTAGCCGAAGGCCGAGACTATGCAACGACGCCGTCTGCTCGTAACTCACTGATGCTGGCGTCGTTATGACCGATTTCTTTAAGGATCTCGTCGGTATGTTGACCGAGTGTCGCGGCGGGTCGCAGAGGCGGTGAGGGAGTGCCGAGAAAGCTGGCCGGGCTATTGGGCTCCAGCATTTGTCCCGCACTGGGATTGTCTATTGTGGCGAAAGTATCACATGCCAATATTTGCGGATGTACCGGCAAATCTGCAAGAGACTGGGCCATGGCGCAGGGTACGCCCTCTGCTTCCATGGCGGCAATCGCCTCAGCGACTGGCGTACGACTGGCGGTCGCATTAATGCGGCGGACCAGTGCCATTAGTTCTTCGGGGTGTGTATTGCGACCCGCAAGAGTTGCTAATTTTGAATCTTTTTCGTCGAAGCCGAAGGCGCGACAATAGCCGGCAAATTGTGCGTCAGTGACGGGCGATGCAATACCATAGCCATCCTCAAATTTTGTCAAGCGCGCTCCCTTGGAAACCGAGAGCCCTTCCTTAACTTCTTCGCCTTGCTTGCCCTTGCCCAGAAAGGCTGCGGTACCTGCGACGTCTGCCCACAGAAACCCGATGACGGCATCTACCATTGATAACTTAATGTGCTGCCCGCCGGCACCTCTTTCCCGTGCAAATAAGGCAGCAGATATGGCCTGGCTCGCGGTCAGTGCGGTGAGCTTGTCGGCGAAAAGCTGGTAGTACTGAACCGGCTCGCCGGTGTGTGGATCTTCTTGGCTTCGGGAAACGCCCGCGAACGCTTGAATAACGGCATCGTAGGCCGGCTTGTCTTTATAGGGGCCCTGATCGCCGAAACCACTGGCCGACAGGTATATAAGGTTTGGGTTGTATTCACGCAGGGACTCATAATCGACGCCGAGGCGCTTGGCAACACCGGGACGAAAATTTTGCAGGACCACATCAACTTGCTCAGCGAGCTTACATATAATCTCTACGCCAAGTTCGCTTTTCAGATTCAGCGCTAGCGATCGCTTGCCACGATTCACATTGTGATAAAGCCCACTCACACCACCACGGTTAGTGCTCAGGTGGCGCATTAAATCGCCAAGCCCCGGTGGCTCCACCTTCACCACATCGGCACCCTGATCACTTAACACCGTAGCTGCACCGGGTCCTGCAACCATAGATCCAAGGTCTAGTACCTTAATTCCAGAAAATGGTCCTGACACAAATTTCTCCTTTCCGCCGTGGGCGTCGTCGAGCAAGCTATGATGCTACTTATTGACGGCGCCGGCTAATACCCTCTCTCCCGGGTATTCACTCGTTTAGTGATCACCCTCCTTAGCAAGGCAATCAGCTGCAAAGGTAGTAATCTTTGAATAGTCAACCTTGCCATTGGCAAATCTTTGCATTGAGGAGATCGCATAGATCTTTCTCGGTACTTTATAGTCGGCCAGTTGTTCCTTCAGGTAGGTCTGCAGGGCCTGCACATCCAGACTGTTTTTATTTAGGTTTGGCCCTTCGACAACAGCCGTCACCATCTTACCAAAACGTGGATGCGGCAACCCCACCAATACTGCATCTTCGATAGCGTCATGCCGAAGCAATAACTGTTCGACCTCAACGGTATAGACTTTTTCGCCTCCGGTGTTGATGACATTGCTATCCCTGCCCAGTAGTTCCAACATACCGTCGGCTCTAACCGTACAGCGATCACCGGTTCTAACATAACGCTGACCATTTATAGTGACAAAGGTTTCTGCGGTCTTCTCCGGCTCGTTGTAGTATCCGATGGGTGAGAATCCACCTGCGTAGGCAATACCAATCACGTCGCTGCCCGGCCGCACTTCGTTCATATCGTCATCAAACACCTTAGTGGTCGGCATAGGTAGAAATATGCCTGCCTGACCTGAGGTTAAAGCATAACCTGATGCTTCGGTCGAACCTAATGTATCCATCAAAACCATATCGCTGCGTAATGCCAAAAAGCGTGCCCTGCTTGCATCACTGAGAATGGCACCGGATGAAATCAGCGCATTTATTGAACTGAAACAGTCATCTTGTCGTTGCTCGACGGCATCCAGGAGCGGCAGGGCAAACGCATCGCCAACGATAACCAGTGCACCCACTTTATGGGCAACAATCAAATCAAGACACTTGTCGGCATCAAAGCGCAGATTGTCGGTGGTTACTATGGGTGATGCCTGGGCCAAGGCCGACAACGCCATCATCAAACCCGTGCCATGCATTAGCGGGCACAGAGGAAACAAGGGCGCAGAAGGGGGTAGTTCCTGCAATATCTCAATATACTGGTCGATAGATTCAGGAGGCTTTTTCAGTGCAGCCGGCGCCATGGCGCCAAAGCTCCAAACACTCATTTTGTGCCAGAGGTCGGTGTGCAACCACTGGGTGCCCTTTGGCAGGCCCGTTGTGCCTCCCGTGGCGATCAGGATCTGATTGTCACTCGCAGTATTCTTCTGGAGGGTATCTGCCGAGTGGAGATACAAGTCGTTTAGGGAGACGGCAAAATCATTGACTGGTGCCGACTCGGTCACCTCAACAAAAGCAATGGTTTTAGTGAGTTGAGGTTTGATTTGGGCTACTCGCTCGGCAAACTCGACACCGTATACCAGCACCTTGATGTCCAGCCCATTACACAAGTCTTCCAGCTCTTTATTCTGGTAACGATAATTGATATTAACGTGGGCGTATCCCGCCAGACTGCTGCCGATGAAGGTCTCCATGTAGGCGTTG
The DNA here is from genome assembly GCA_000156295.1 of marine gamma proteobacterium HTCC2148. Classification (GTDB taxonomy): domain Bacteria; phylum Pseudomonadota; class Gammaproteobacteria; order Pseudomonadales; family Halieaceae; genus Halioglobus; species Halioglobus marinus. The sequence continues at coordinate 62,303 of DS999230.1, read as the reverse complement.
GAGTTACGCATATAATGACCAATATGACTGTGCCGTTCGAGCTGCAGAGCCTGCATCCAGGCACCGATTCCACGCGCTCGCTTGCGCAACTGGGCGAAGCTAATGGTTGTATTCTCGTGAATAAGGGCAGGGCGGTCAGCCATTGCTCCCTGTCCAATGCGATCAACGGCCTCACTGTAGTTCCAACTCATTAATAGTTCTCCATACTAAAATTCAGCCGTCCGCGCATGGCTGGTGATAACCACTCGGCCTGCGAGCAAAATCTCTGCTCACAAAATTAGCTCAGCCATGTCTCTAAGTTGTTGCTTGTCTGTGGTCGCGACCAACAGCGTGGTTACTTTGGAATCATTCCAGGCCTGCAGGCGATCCCTGATTCTGTCTTTGGGTCCTATCAGTGCCATGGCATCGGCCAACTCGTCGGGGATTACCCGGGCTGCTTCATCGCGTTTGCCTTCGAAGAACAGCTTTTGAATTTGCTCGGCCTCGTCGGCATACCCCATCCGTTCGAAGAGATTTTTGTGGAAATTAGTGCCTTTTGCGCCCATGCCGCCAACGTAAAGGCTGAGAAATTGTTTCACGCCCAGCAAGCCAGCGTCGATGTCATCGGTGATATTGACAGTAACCATCTGCGCTATCTGGAAGTCTGGCTTGGTATTAGTGAGCGAGCTTGCGTAAACACTTTCATCATAGGGGTTATAAAACAGGGGGAGCCAGCCATCTGCAATTTCAGTACTTAAAGCGATATTCTTTGGCCCCTCCGCTCCCAGGTAGATTGGGATTTTATTGCGCAGCGGATGGACCATCGGCTTGAGGGGTTTCCCCAGACCCATACCGTCTTCGCCGCCGTAGGGCATCGGGTAGTGCGGACCGGGGTTGGTGACCCGCTCCTCGCGAGCGAATACCTGGCGAATGATATCGATGTACTCACGTGTGCGCGCCAACGGTTTGGGAAAGGGTTGCCCATACCAGCCCTCGACTACTTGCGGACCTGATACGCCCAGTCCGAGTATGAGGCGTCCATTGGACAGCATATCCAGCGTTAATGCGTGCATGGCACAAGAAGTGGGGGTTCTGCCAGATAGCTGAACGACGGCTGTGCCCAACTTGATTGTTTCAGTATTTGCGCCGATCCAGGCCAGGGGCGTGAATGCATCATTGCCCCAGGTTTCTGCTGACCAAACTGAGTCGTAGCCCAGTTTTTCTGCCTCTTGTGCCATTTCCACGAAATTTGGCTGAGGTGCCGCACCCCAGTAGCCTTGTGCAAGACCTAACTTCAAAGCAGCCATAGTAGGTTTCCTTTGTGATACGTTATTTTGCAGTTCTACAGACGATTGCAGCCGAGCTGAATCCAAAACCAAGGAATTACGAAAATAGTCAGTGTCTTTTATATTTGTAAGTGACTCGATGTAATATTACATCAAACTGTAATTTTCAATTCAAATATTACATATATGTGTAAATTTAGGCAAGCCCCCAGACTGCCATTACCACCTTAAATGTTGGTCCCGGCAGAATGTGTCTAAAGGTTTGAAAAAAGACGCGTGGGAAGTTGTTGGAGCGCGCTGTGTTAAAGGCGCGTGAAACGGGGCATCACGCTGATGCTGACGTCAATATTATGCAAGCTCCAATGAGCCGCCGGTGCCGCGGCGATCGCCAGACCGACGATCATCAAGCGCGCGTCTGTCCTCGCTGTTCATCTCGCTACTTTTGCTATCGGCCTCTTCAACCTGCTGAATGAAGCGCTTGGATAACATCACCATCTTATATTTATTGTTGTCACCGAGCGCATGTAGAGGAAGAAACGAGCGCTTGTCGTTCATTACATCTTGCAGGCGTTCATTAGGCTCCAGGTAAAAGAGTCCCAGCAGTCTCTGACCGTCTGACATTTTGACGTAAATTTTCAGAGCGGCTTTATCAATGTTCGAGGGTGTAGTCACGCAATGCTATCCTCTTTTTTAATGACGTTAGTACGTTAACGATAATAAGTATAAATGCAGTATTAGCGCAAACGCTCGCAGGTCTAAATGCTAGATGAAACCTTCAGCCAATTGCTTGACCGCATAGTCACAAGCTCTTGCGGTAAACGCCATATATGTCAGCGAGGGATTAACGCAAGAGGCCGATGTCATGAACGAACCGTCTGTCACAAACAAATTAGGCACATCATGGGCCTGATTATAGTTATTGAGTACAGATTCCCTGGGGTCGTCGCCCATGCGAGCGGTGCCCATCTCGTGAATACCCTCTCCGGGCATCGACATTTCGTCGCCGGCAGGCAATGAGTAAACCGCACCTGCAGCTTTTAACAAACGCTCAGCGTGCACAGACGCATCTTTGCGCAATTTGTATTCGTTGTCGCTCCATCTAAATTCAAATGCCACCTGCGGCATTCCAAAGCTGTCTTTTTTGTTTGGGTCGAGATACATCCGGTTACTTTTCTGTGGCAGGCACTCAGTAAAACCGGCAAGTACGAATATCCAGGGGCCGGGTTTGCGCATTGAGTCCTTGTAGTCTGCACCAAACCCTTTTGAGTTGAAGTTCATTTGCCAATCTGTTCGCAGCAGCGCGGTTTGGTAACCATAACCACGGACAAAATCAGCATCGTCGTCCTGGCCATCAAGGTTACGGAAGCGCGGGATGTATAGCCCTGTCGGCCGGTTGCCATGGTAATAGCTGTCCATGTTGTCTAAAAACAGTCCCATGCCACTCATGCCCAAAGTGTGGTCCATTAAGTAGTGTCCAAGTGTGCCACTGCTGTTGGCCAGGCCGTTGGGAAAGAATTCGCTTTTGGAATTCATTAATATTTGCGTGCTACCAATAGTGGACGCACACAAAAAGAACACGCGCGCAGAAAACGATGAACGCTCCCGGGTTTTCGTGTCGATCACATGCACGCGAGATATTTTTCCGCTCTCGTTATCGTACTCCAGGCGATCGACTAACATATTGGACTTTAACGTGAGATTGCCGGTGGCTCTGGCTGCTGGCAGAGTTGAACTTTGTGAGCTGAAATAGCTGCCCGTTGAGCAACCACGTGCACAGGGTCCGCAATAGTGACACGCGCTGCGACCCGGGAGGTCTTCTGTGAGGATGGCGGTACGAGCACTGGTGAGCGTTACGTCTGGCGCTTTTTTCTTCAAGCGCTGGCCTATGGTTTCTTCCAGTGCAAACCAGGGCATCGGTGGCTGATACTCGCCATCGGGAAACTGGGGTAAGCCCTCTTTCTTGCCATTTATGCCAGCGAATTTTTCAACGTAGCTATACCAAGGGGCGATTTCGTCGTATGTCACTGGCCATGGAATACCATGCCCATCAGTAGCATTCGCTTTGAAATCCATGTCGCTAAGGCGATACGTTTGGCGCCCCCAGAGTACGGACCTGCCCCCCACTATGTTTGAACGAATCCACATGAAAGGATTCTCTTTGTCGACGACGTAAGGGTTTTCCTTCTCGTTCATCCAAAATTCGCGATTGTATTCTCCAAAGGAATGAAACACCTTTGCCGCCATTGGATATTCTTCGTCATACAGCTCCCTCGGTTTTTTGCCTTGATAAGGCAATTTCCAGTTGGGTGCGTGCTCACCGTAGTAGCCGGAGCCATGTTCAAGGTCCTCACCGCGTTCGAGCACGAGCACCTTAAGTCCTTTTTCAGTGAGCTCTTTTGCTGCCCAGCCACCGGAAATTCCCGAGCCGACTACAATTGCATCAAAATCGTAATGCTTACTTTCAATCATGATAATTCCAGTCGCAATTAAATTATCGAGCCAGCCCAGGTGCTGTCGTCAGGTGACAGCGGTATATCTCCGTCAAAGGTCATCGGCATTGCCTCATACCTCAATACCTGGGTAGAACCTTTCTCGGAGGTAAAGAAACCCCAGGCAACAAGCTCTTTAATCTGGCAGATGAAGGGTGCATCACTGATAAAAGCTCGCTGCACGTTACCGAATGCGTACCAATCGGAGTCGGACGCAGCATCTTCCAGCGCTTCCATAATTTCCAATTGCTGCTCCGTCGTTAAATCGGGAAAAGCTTTGCCGTATTCTTCTGGAATGCGCGACGCCATATACTGAAGACCATCCTGAAGAATTGCTCTCTCCTGGTCGTTCATCCAGTCGGCAGCCATTAACTCGATAAAGCGAGGGACACCGGCATCGATTGCTCCCGGCGTATCGGTGCGTGGAATAACAATCTCTGACATGGCCGCTACAATGCGGCGCTGTTCTGCAGAGAAATAATCTACTGCCCCAAGATTGTAATTGGGTGCGCTTGCCATATAGGCACGTTGCTCGTCACTCAAGGTAAAGCCAAGCTGGCTAGCCGTAGCCCCGGTTAGCAGGATAGCGGCACACTGTAAAAACTCTCTTCGTTCCATTTGACTTGTATTCCTCTACCTTTGCGTCTGACGTTTGGCAAAATAAGTACCGAGCCCGCGAACGCCATACAGGCAATTGACTGATGTACCCAGGAGCCAAAGTAACATTCTACAGTGTTGAAGCGACTGTAAAGCCAATACACTGCCGCAGCCTGATTCTTTAGCAGTTGGAAATCGTAGTCTCAGTCGCCCGATTCTCAGAGTATAGGGCATTTCAAAGCCCCTTTGAGGGCACTTGTGGCAATAAGCTTGTCAATACTCGTTCTTAAGTGCACTGTAACCCGGCTGGTCCAGGAATAATTGACACGCTACGGTTTGCCGCAAATGTTCCGCCAGTCCCTGTGTGTTCAGCGGGAGTGAGTCTCTCAGTTGATGCACCAATTCCCAGCGCAGGTCATCCAGGTCATCATTGGCAGTAAGCAGATCCTCTAATCTGGCTGTTTCCTCTTGCGCTATTTTTGCGCTGTGGCGAAACTCGCGCTGGGCGATACTCAATGAGTTGGCTGCCACGCGAGCTAGAAATTGGCTGTGTCCATCGAGTTGTTTCGCAACGGTTTCCCTGAGGAACGCTTCAACCCCTGAAAGTAGTTCGCCGGGCATCGGTAACTGCGTACCGGTGACGGTCGAGTCATCGCTTGCGGGCAGGCGATAGTCACCCGGTATGAGCAGGCTGACGCAGTCCATTTGTGCTTCCGAGGAACGTCGTCCAATCACCGGACGCTCCAGGCTGGGTGTCTCTCCGGTGCGCCAGGCTTGTGCCATTTGCAAGGTGACCATGGCCCACCAAAAGGAACCAAATACTTGCCAGAATCGCAGCGTTTGCCGATCAACATTTAAGCCTGATGTGCTTTCGTAGCCAGCAAGTAAGTCTTCGAGATGGCCAAAACCACCCACCGGCAGTTCACTGTTGCCAAAGCGCCATGAGTTAACACACAACCAGCCAAGGTCGCGCATTGGGTCGCCTATATGCGCCAGTTCCCAGTCGAGCACCGCGTTAATGCCTGCGCCAGCGGTTACCATCAGGTTGCCATTTCGGAAGTCGCCATGCACTAGCGTACGGCGCGAGTCGACTGGCAAATTATCCCTTAGCCATCGCCACGTGTAGTCAATCATGGGCACCGGTACATTGATGTCGCGATAATACTCCCAGGTTTGGTCGACCAGTTCAGCAGGCGTTATTGAGGGAAGTTGGTCTGCCAATGCGGTGTTTTGCCATGGCAGCCTGTGAATTCTGCCGAGAAGTTCACCGCATTGACGAGCCAGTTGCGGTCGAATATCGGCAAGCTCAGGTGCTCGGTTGATGCGTTGCCCCAGCGTTTCACCATCCAGCCACTGCATGATAAACCCGGAGCCTAATTGGTCGTCAGGCTGCAGCACGTAAAACACCTCTGGCCCGGGAATTCCCGATTGAACGGCCAGCCGCAATAATGCCGCTTCGATTTCCAGTGTTATAGCCCCTGCGCCAGATTGTGACACCGCCTTGGGTTGACACCTGCGCAGGGCCAGCCTGGACTCTCCGCTGCGACCACGAAAGGTGATGCGCCAGGTTTCCTGGCTGGCACCGGCGCTGAGTTGTTGACAGGACTCCAGTTCATAAAATTCGTCGAACTCTCTGCGCAATACGATTTCAATCCGCTCGCTGAATGCGTCTTCCATTGAATTTATTCCACGCCTTTGGGCTTCTGCTGCGCCATGAAGCCAAACATATAGCCCGCGACGCGACGCATCTGGATTTCATCGGCGCCCTCGGTGATCCGATAACGACGATGATGGCGATAAATGTGTTCAAACGGTTTGTAACGGGAGTAACCCATGCCACCGTGCACTTGCATTGCAGTATCTGCGGCTTCACAGCACAGTCGGTTCGCCTGGTAGTTACAGATAGACACCTTGTCAGAGACCGAGAAGGGGCCATCCTTGTCCATCAGCCAGGCGGTTTTGTGAATCAGCGCCTGCAACATTTCGGCGCGGGCGTGCAAGTCCACAAGGGGAAACTGTATCCCCTGATTTAACGACAGTTTTTTACCAAAAGGTTTGCGCTCATTGGCGTAGCTCACTGCTTCTGCAATGCAGTATCGCGCTGCCCCCAAACTGGAGGCGGCCTGGCGAATACGGTTCTCATTAAAAAAGTGCTGGACTACGGCCAGGCCATATCCCTCTTTACCAAAAATGGCGCTGTGAGGCACACGGACCCCAGTAAATGAAACGCGCGCGTGATCTGAGGGCATGTTGAAAGTCCAAAGATATTCTTCGACGTTTACGCCGGGCGTAGTCATGGGAACCAGAAAGGCGGTTATCCCCAGCCCATCGCCTGGTTTTCCTGATGTCCGTGCCATTACCAGGTCGGCATCGGCGATATGTACACCGGTATTCCAGGTTTTCTCTCCATTGATTATCCAGCTGTCGCCATCGCGTCGACCAACGGTTTCCATATGCGTAGCATCGGAGCCGTGCTCCGGTTCAGTAATACCGAAAGCAAAGCCTTTGTCGGCATTTTTGATGCCATCGAGCCACTCTGCTTTTTGTTCTTCGCTGCCATATTCCAACAGCAATAACAGGCCGATATTATTGCCTACGATTGAATGTTCGTTTTGCAGATCGTTATGCAACCCCAGGCCCTTTGCCGCCAGATGCTCGCGGATGATGGCCATCCCCAGGTTGCTACCATTTCGGCCGCCATATTCAGACGGGAACGGATAGCTATAAATACCCGCCTCTATGGCCAGTTTTTTTGCAGATTGCAATAACGCTTCCCAGTCATGGTTAGGCAGGCCATCTCTGTCCCAGTCAGTGCGGGCATTTTCACGGCGATGATCGAAAAAGCGCTGGTTATCGTCTTGTGCTTCCAGTGGCTTTATCTTGCTCTCTATGAATCGGTCAACCTCTGTCAAAAAGGAGGCAATATCGTGGGGGATGTCGAAATCCATTAAGGGTTCTCCTGCCTTACTTTCGCTTCTTTCGCGATCAATGTAATCACTAACAATGGGTTTATGCGCTCCAAGGCCAGTGCCACAGTTTACTCAAGGCGTTTCACTGGATTAGGATGAGCCGCAAGTAAAATTCGATAAGAAGTATGGAATAGGACTGATTCGGCGCCAACAGCAAAAAGTGTGTTTTAGAAAGCGGCTCGCAGGTTGCCATATCCTTCGACCACTGTCAGCGTATAATCCTTACCGTCACATAAGCAATTAACGCATGAATTACTATACACCCAAAGTAGCAACTGCGCTTGTAGTGGCCAATATGATTGGCACCGGCGTCTTCACCTCGTTGGGTTTTCAGCTGCTGTCGCTGTCGTCGCCCATTGCAATATTGATACTCTGGGCGATAGGTGGTGTTTGTGCCTTTTGCGGTGCGCTGTGTTACGCCGAGCTAGGTTCGAGGCATCCTGCCTCAGGCGGTGAATATCACTTTCTGACTGAGCTGATTCATCCCTATGCGGGGTTTGTGTCCGGTGCTGTTTCAGCCACGGTGGGTTTCGCTGCACCGGTTGCGTTGGCTGCGCTGACATTTGGCAGTTACCTGGAGGTCGCGCTATTACCCATAGATGCCAAGGTGTCTGCTAGCGTTTTAATTATTGCTGTTGTTGTGGTTCATTCGCGAACACATCTCGAAAGCTCGGCCGGGCAATACTATCTCACTGCCTTGAAACTTATGTTAATCCTGTTGTTTATCGGTTACGCGCTTATTCAGCGCCCAGAATATAGCGACCAGCTAGCCCTTAACGACGCTGATTTATTCCGTGATATTTTCAGTAGCGATGCAGCGATTGCGCTAATTTATGTGACTTACGCTTTTTCCGGTTGGAACGCAGCCACCTATATCTTGGGTGAAATAGAGAATCCTGCGCGGTATCTACCCCGAATTTTAATGATTGGCTGTGGCTTGGTTGCTGTTGTCTATGTTGCTTTGAATACCGTGTTTTTGTCGTCAGCTCCCATCGAAGCATTGCGCGGAGAGCTTGAAATTGCTTATGTCGTGGCTCATTACATGATTGGTCCTGAGGCGGGATTCTTTGTGTCCTTGGTGCTAGCCGGTATTTTAACTTCCACTGTTAGTGCAATGATTCTGGCCGGACCACGTGCACTGCAGCGCTTAGGCGAAGATTATCCCAGACTCTCAATGCTTGGCCGTACCAATGAAGATGGCATACCGGTAACGGCAATTATTTTTATGGCAGGAATATCTTTTGTTTTTCTGTGGACTTCGACCTTTGAGCAAATCCTGCTGTTCGCCGGTCTTTTGATGGCCTTCAACACGTTTGTCACGGTAATTGCATTGTTTGTCAGTCGTAACCGACACCCCGACAAAGTGAGCGACCTGGATTATCGAATGCCTCTGTATCCGCTACCTGCTCTTCTGTTCCTGGCCATAACGGGTTGGACACTGATTTATTCGGCGAGTCAATTTCCGTTGCAGGTTCTGGTTGTGCTACTCGCCTTGGTGTTTGGTTTGGGTCTGTTCAAGTGGGCGCAAGGGCGCTGATGGAGATTAACGTCAGGGGAGGCAGTAATAGTGGCTTCATTTAAGTAAGCACACCTTATCGCTCCAGATCGGCCAGTTTTACCACCTCGGTTTGCGGCGTCTCTACTTCACCCTCCGCCAGGAAGAAGCGCCAGAACACCAGTCCAAAGGCATTGCCCTCGGTATCCAGCCAGTTCGATACGCCGGGGTCAGTGTGAGCCAGCACCATACGGAAGCTACCATCTTCGTTCAATTCGGTCTGAGCTCGGTTCAGCGCCACGCTGCGACTGCGATAGTCGAAGGTCTGCTGAAAGCGATTCCATAGGCAGACATTGGCGAAGCGGCAATCTGGCCACCGTCCGGTTATAACCAATGCCTCATCTGGCCCTAATAGGAAAGGTGCCATTGAGTAGTGCGCATCCGCTGCAGCCAGACCGTGCTCTCCAGGCAGCTGTGGTTGGGGGAAACTGTTAGGGGTAATGGACATAAAGTTCGGCATCTCACCGCTGGACAGCAATGGCATGTTCAGAGTGCGACTGCGCACCACGTTACATACTCGACGAATGCCATCGGCAATGCTGACATCGTCCGCCGGTGGAAGCGATGCCGCCGCACTGGTGCAACTGATCGCCATGCGCGGCTCCAACTCAGGGTCAGTGGCCGCAGGCGCCGCCTGTTCGAAGTAATGCCGGGTGGTAATCCGTGAAGCGCCCTCCGGTAAAGCCAACCAGTTGCGCGACTGGGTCTCGCCGCCCAGGAAGATGCTGAAGCGGCCGTCTGCGTCGATATCGATCTGCGTATCGTTGATCGCACCGCAGGTTTCGGCAATGCGATCGCCATCGGCGTTTTTCTCGATGGTCATGGAAAAATAAATGGCGCCGTTCATCTGTCCGTCGACGCGGTAGCTATAATCCGGTGCAACAGGGGCATCAAAGTAAATGGCGTCCGGATTGTCACCGGTCAGCTTGCGGCTAGGGGTCACGATACGTCGGAAGTCCGGCATTTGCGCATCTTTGTCAAAATAACCGACCAGCGCTGCTTCTAATATGTGCATTAGGGCCCGGTGAGATCCCGCCACATCTTGCACCGAAGCCAGATTGCGCTCCTCAGTGCACCAGTGTTCATCGACTTCCTGCAACAGGGCGATCAACTCGCGAAGTGCCACTCTGCTCTGGGTTTCAATTGTCATTTGCCAGTACCTCACTGGGTATTTGATAGGACGATTGGTAGGCAGCAAAGCGCTCACGCTCAGCGCTTAGGTCGAGCCCGGATTCAGCCAGGCTGTAAGTGTGCTTGCCGTGACGCTCACTCTCCCTGCCGTTATCTAAAAAGCCCTGCATCATCGCAGCCTTGTCATGACTGAGCTCTAGGCCGAAGTATTCGTAAATGCGCCGCACGGCGGCCACTTCCCCTTTGCGGAACTCGGCGAATTGCACGTCGATAACACGATCGCTAGCCAATAGCCCTCGCTGGCGAGCAGACATGGTGCGCTCTGTGCCGAAGTGCAGCAGATCCGCATAGGCACGTGTCGTTCTCGCCAGGTCGCGATCATTCGAACCCAAACCACGCAGGGTGGATACCAGGCTGCCGATAGACATGGCCACCTTCAACGGATCGCGATGGGTCTGCACAACCCTGGCATCAGGGTATTCGCGCAGCATGTCGTCGATATTCCACAGGTACTGGGGAGACTTGAGCACCCAGGTATCTCCCGGACACTTCCATTGCAGCAATTGAAGCCAGCGACGGTGATTCTTGAAGACCTCAGTCATGTCTTCGGCTACCAGCCATTGTTGATATTGATCCACCCTAAACTGCACATCGAAAATCATCGAGACAAAATCGTAGGCAAAGAGGGCCACACACTCCTGTGGCAGTTCTGCACCCATGGGGTGCATGTTGCGGAAGTCTGGCAACAACTGGTCTACCCGGGCCAGTTCCTCCTCGCATTGGCGAATACGTGGATCGCTGCGATAGCTTGCTGTCTCCGGTGGAGGGAACGGGTAGGCTACCTCCCAACTCAGTGGTGCACGGAATTGCGGGTCCAGTGCCATTAGCTCATGCAGGCTGGTAGTACCTGTTCGGGGCATGCCCAGGATGAAAATCGGCGCTTTGATTTCCTGCTCTGCAATTTCCGGGTGGCGCTTGAATATATCGATAAATTGCAGACGGTTGACCAGCAATCGCAGGATGTCCTGGCGGGCCATTAGCCGGCCCAGCGCGGTCAGTTGCGCATCTTCTTCCAGGGAGCGGCACAGCCGCGCCAGAGGTCCGCGGAAGTAGTCTGAACCGAAGTCGTTGAGCCCGGCCTGTTTTGCTGCATGGGCTATCAGGGCTTCGGGTTGCAGCGACAGCAGGCGCGCACTTAGTGGGCCAGTGATCGAGAATCCGGCGTTCATCAGTCGAACGGGCAGGGGTAGTGGGGCGTTAGCGTTACTCATGCTTCCAATATTGCCCTTCAGTCGATTGGCATACAAGGCCAGAGCACTCGTTTGATGCGCAAGATTCTGGTCACTGCAAACCCGAAGTGTTGATTTGTCGAAACCCAATAGGGTAATTAACAATCTACTCGCGAATCGCACACCCTATAATACAGCACTGAGTTCAGGTACCGGTCCCTGAAACGAATCCTCGTTATCGGCGCGAATCACAAGATTTCCTTCAAATAGCTCGATAACCAGTTTTTCCGGTGTCATGTATTCCACCAGCCTCCACCAGCACCGGAATCATCTTACGGTAGAGGTAGAACTAAGTGGGCTGGCCGTGCAGCAGCAGTATCACCTCACCGTCACGAGGCCCCTCGTCCACGAAGTGGTGACGCAGGCCGTCTACCTCCACATAATTGGGGCCGAAGGGATAGTCGTCCAGATTGTCGAAACAGGCATCCGGCGTGCGCACGAATTCGATATTACCTGCGGTGGTATTCACCGCGATATCTTCTTCGGGAAGCTTACATAAATCCTGCGCCTGCACCGCCTCCTCAACACTAACGCGCTGATTGTCTGCGCCGTTACTAAAGCCCGCCAGCATCACAAGGAGTAGAAAGCCAGATAAGGTCAATATTTTGTTTGATCGAAACATATCTACTTTCCAGTATCTGTGACTCGGGTCGCATCCAGGCACGCCTGTCCAGCAGACACTGCCAAAGTTGCGAGATAATTTTCCTTTTCGTTATTGCCTGACTATAATTCTGGGGTGTGTGATAACCGAAAAGGACCCTAATACAGCATAACCCGAAGGTGGATGTTGGGGGAAAGTCGAATGTATAGAGACATTACTCGGCGTGGCTTACTACGCAACGCATTGATCGCTACTAGTGGGTTCGCGTTTGGAGGAGTCGCCGGTAGCCGGGTTTACGCAGCACCAGCCAGCTACAAGGGCAAGTTACTTGTCACCTTGCAATTAAATGGTGGGGCAGACGTTACCTGCTTTTGCGACCCCAAAGAAAATACCCCTGGCGAGCCTGACATCAATCATTGGGCGGATACTGCAGGGACAATGACAAAGGGCAAGATTTCTTACGCACCGTTTGCCCAAAACCAAAAGTTTTTCAATAAGTACTACAAGCAGATGATGGTCGTTAATGGAGTGGATGCCCAGACCAACTCCCATTCTACGGGCATCTTATACAACTGGAGCGGTCGCAACGCGGTGGGTGCTCCTTCCATTACAGCGCTACACGCGGCCAAACGCTCCCCTCAGCACGCCATGGGTTACACCACCTTTGGTGGTTACAGCCAGACCGGCAACCTGCTTCGTTTCACTCGGGTTAATGATCTCAACGCAATTCGCTCGCTGCTCAACCCAACAGTGAATCCATGGGATGGGGGAAATACTCGGCCGACAAATGAAACCAGGCTGGTGGAAAGTTACGTTGACGACAGCCTAAAGCAGCTTAAGTCGTCTGGTTTATCACCACGCCAAATGGCCACTGTTGAGGCTTATACTCAGGCGCGAAATTCTCGTCAGGGTCTGGCGAACCTGTTTGATATCATGCCTAGCGCCGACGATATGGTGCCAGACGATTATGTGGCAACACCCATGGGATGGAATTCCGATCTCAAACGTCGCATGCAGGGCGCCCTGCTGATTTTTAAAGCAGGCCTGGGTTCCGCCGCAGATCTGGAACTCGGGGGCTTTGACTCCCACGATGCAAACGACGGCTGGCAGGACCCACTGCTTAGCCATACGACCGAGGCCATCGACTTTTTCTGGTCCTATGCCCAAGAGCTGGGCCTCGCAAATCGCATTACCCTGCTCATCGGCTCTGATTTTGGTCGCACCAATTTTTATAACGATGCTGACGGTAAGGACCACTGGCCGATTGGCTCATATATCGTGATGGAGAAAAACCCGGTCTGGGGAAACCGGGTCGTGGGCCATACCGATGAGCTACACAACGCCCTTAAAGTAAATCCCAAGACCTTGATGCCTGATCAATCCAAGGGTGTCAACATCCTGCCTTCTCATGTGCATTTGGCCCTGCGCCAATATCTCGGGCTCGAAGGCTTTGCTAATGAAGCCGGGTTCCGGCTGGACGTGGAATCATTGCCCCTGTTTGACCGCAGCAGGAGCACAATATGAAAACTATGGTCGAGCGAGTTCTAAAGTCGAGTCACATGCTTGGTTTGGCAAGAACAAGACAGGTGCCGATAATGGCGCTGTGCGCTTCGCTATGGACTATGACCGGCAGTGCCCAGGACGGGGAGGCATTTTTTGCCAGTGATGTTTCCCCGCATGTGGAACCCTGCTTCGCCTGCCACCTGGATGGTGGAGTTGCAGACAACAGTGGGGCGCGGCTGGTTTTCCGGGACGGCGCCGACAGCTTCAATTACAACGCAATGGCTGACTTTTATGCCCATTCGGATGTGGATCAGACGCTGATACTTGCCAAGATTTCTGGAGGCGCTGGCCACGGTGGTGCCCAGATCCATGCAAGCGGCTCAAGCGGTTACAAGGCCATCGGGAAACTGCTGGATATTATCAGTGGGAACAACAACTCGGGGGGCGGTTCTGTTGATCAGGATTTCTGGCGGGGGCTTGTATTAGAGTCCAGGGAGCGCACTTTGCGCCGAGCGGCCATTATGTTGGCGGGGAAGCTGCCTACAGCAGGCCAACTAAAAAATGCGGCCAAGAGTGAACTAAACCTGCGAGCGGCTCTACTAAGGTTCATGAAGGGTGCCCAGTTTCACGATTTCCTGATCACGGGCGCCAATGACCGAATTCATACAGACGGATTTAATAATGGGATGAGCTTCGAATTTGGCTTTGAAGGCGTCTATCAAGAAGCAAACCTGGCGCGGAATCTGGAGCGCTGTGAATGGGGCCCCGACGTTTCTCGACAGCGGCAGATACAACAGGCCCGCAGTCTTAGCGAGTGTAACTATCGGGAGGCGGTTTACAATTACGGTGTCATTCGCGAACCCTTGGAGTTAATTGCTCACGTGGTCGAGCGAAACCTGCCTTACAAGCAGATCTTAACCGGTAATTACACGATGGCCAATCGTTACACCGCTAATATATATGGTGCTAAAAAACTGTTTTCACCGGTAAACCCTGAGGAAGAATACGACCCTTCCGCAGCTGTAAAGTATAAAAAAGTGAGAGATAAAGGGCAGGCTGATTTTTCGGGTGACTTTGAGAGTCAGTGCGACGAATCAGGCTGTTGGGTGAAAAAAGTTGACGGTACTATCAGTCGGCCGCATGCAGGGGTATTAACGACACATGCATGGTTGGCTCGCTACCCAACGACAGATACCAATCGCAATCGGGCACGGGCACGTTGGACGCTCTATCACTTTCTGGGGATCGATATCGAGAGGTCGGCCCCCCGGACCCAGGACCCAGATGCGTTGGCCGATACCAACAACCCCACTATGAATAACGCGGCCTGTACTGTGTGCCATGAGCGGATGGACCCAGTCGCTGGCGCCTACCAGAACTTCAGTGAGTTCGGTAAGTATCGGGATAGCGGCAGCGACTCACTGGCCGATGCTTATAAGTTTCCGGAGTGGTTCGGCGGCGATCCCGATGATACGCCCTATCAGCAGGGCGATGTCTGGTACCGCGATATGCGCCAGCCGGGAATAAATGGTAAGACCACCGGCAAGAAACACGGCAGTGCTGCGTGGTTGGGACAACAGATAGTCAATGACCCCCGTTTCGCCAAAGCGACGGTCGCATTCTGGTGGCCAGCCATTATGGGCGCTAACCCGTTAACAGCACCTGAGTCCACAACCGATGTTGACTATCAGCAACAGCTTAATGCTTACAATGCCCAGCAGGAGCTGATGGATGAACTGGCGCAAAAGTTTCGTTCAAATAATTTTAAAGCGAAGCAACTTTTTGCCGATATGATCATGTCACCCTGGTTCAGAGCAGAAGGCTTTGACAGTGAAGACCTCAATGAGCGCATGGTTGAACTGGCTAGTGTCGGTAGCGGCCGCCTGCTATCTCCTGAAGAATTGGATCGCAAGGCGTTTGCTATTTTTGGCACACGCTGGAACGAACGTAGTTCTCAGATGGTTAGTGGTTCTGTATCGGGAGATTGGACTCAACTTCGATATGGAGACGAACGAATCGCCTACGGCGGCATTGACTCGTTCGGTGTCACTGAGCGCGCTCGCGAATTGACTGCGTTAATGTCGAATGTTGCCGCTCGCCAGGCGGTTGAGTTTGCCTGTCGGGTGGCCGTCTGGGATTTCAACCGAAATGTGCTCAAGGCCATCCGCAATGACTGCAGCACAGACGACTGGTGGGAGTTCGATTGGAATCGCAAAGTCTGTCAACTACAACCGCCAGAGCCTCGTCCTGCGCTGTTTAATAAGGTCTCTAAAACGACAACGCCGAGTGAGGCAAACCGGGCAAAGATCGAGACCCAGATCGTGCTGCTTTACGACAAGATGCTGGGCCGGGAGATTTCCCGCAATGCTCTCGAGGTCAAGCAGCTTTATGATCTACTGGAATCTCGGTATCAAGAAAGCAAGGATCAGGGTTGGGTGGACAACCCTTGTTGGCTGGGTAGTGAAAAATACGATTCCCTGAGCTGGGAGCAGGCAAATGACCCGCAGGGCATGGTGGCAGCATGGTCCGGCGTCGTGCGGGCGCTAATGAATCACTATTGGTATCTCCATGACTAGTTCAACGATGCCCCCAGGCTAACTACTTGGCGGGATGCAGCTGAGCGTGCCTCATCATTAGACATGCGCTTCAATTCCTTTGCCGCCTTTGACGTAAGTTAACAGCCCACCCGCTCAGATGACTACCTGGACTCTGCTTTTACCCGGCCAATTTTGCCCGAACAGCTATTTCACAAGCGGCCCGTCTCGCTTATCATAGGACGCCTTGGGAGGGGGATTTAATTCCCCCCGGCAGGCTCTGTAATACACTCAGAGCCGTTGCCCTTATCGTTCTCTTGGAAGAAAAGTAGATGCCCAACCGTTTTCTAATGCCTGTCATTCTGTTATTCGCAGCAGTCGTCACGTTAGTTTCGATACGACTGGCCTCCGCTGAGGAGGCCGCGTGCGCATCACCGGCGGTGCTTATTGAGGCTGAAGAATATACACCACTGACATCGGACAATTACGCGAGGACGGAGACCCAGCAGATGTTTGCGGGAGCCTATATCCAGAAGATTGCGCAGCCGACCGGCTCTAGCGTTATGGGGGTGCTGATGCACAAACGGGTTCCCTCTGACCCCAATCACAAAGCCTTCGCCCGGGCAAACTTCGGATCCTTTTGCGATGGTTGATAATTGTCAGACCGTATTACTGAACGAGGGGCTTCCCATCGCCTCCATCTCGGAGCAGCAGCGCCTGGTGTTTCCTACCGCGGAGGACCTCGATCGCGCGTGGGCTCTCGGTGTCTTTTACCTGGAGATTCCCGACGCTCTGCACCTCGACGGCGCCCGTAAATTCGGGCGCGAGCTTCTCGACGAGGATAGTGCTTATCGCAGGATTCCTAAGTATGGCGAACTGGAGGGCTTCATCGCTCTTGATAACAACCAACAAACCAAGCTGGCCCTATGCCGCCATCATTGGGATCAACACTATCCCGCAGAGGTTGCTCAGTTTGGCCGCCAACTCGATGACATTGGCGTCGCCATTATTCGTGAGGTGTTTCACCAGTCGGGCATTCCCGAGCCCTTCTGGAGTCGCGCTTCAGGGGGCTACGCCTCGGGTGAGGGCACTGCGTTTCTGAACTTCGTCCACTACGACACCCGCCATACCGATCTGGGACTGCGCCCCCATACAGACTACGGTTTCGTCACGATCCTTGATGCCACCGCTCCGGGCTTGCAGATTGAAGTGGCCGGCACGTTTGAGGATGTGCCGGTACTACCCGGCCACTTAGTCATCAACTTTGGTGAGGCGCTGCATTTCATCACGGCACACTCTGAGCGCAGTGTGGGTGCCGCAGTGCATCGGGTACTGAGCCAGCAAGCGAACCATCCTATTCGCCACGGCATTGTTTATTTCGCCAATCCGGACCTCGATGGCATGTTGTGGCAGTTCGATGCTGAGGGTGCGGTCAAGGGGAGTTCCTCGGTGCAAGACCTGTTCGCACGCCTGGAAAAAAACCTCACCGAGTAACCTCAGTCTTCATGAAGTTTTTTTGTTGCGCGCTACCACCATGCGTGTACCTCAATTTTTGACTGTCACCAACGCCGGGCCGTTGATCGATGCCGGCCATCATTTTCGCTCAAGCCTTGTCAGCAATATCCTAGAACGCCCCGGAAAACAGATCCTCTCGACTTGGAAAGCAGCACTGCAGCGTGGCCATTCGAATGCCAGCGGCCTCGGAAGTGCCACCCATGTGTCAGGGCTTAACGCCAGTACCCAGCGATAGGTAAAAAGGGTGTAGACTGCTCGTTCATTTTTACAACAGAGTAGAAAGTGGCCAATAACGTGAAAATTTCTACGCCTTCGAGTGCCTCAGACATACTGCTGAAGGATGAACAAGAAGTTATCGAGCGCATTTTTAATCATATTGATAATGGCACCACGGATCTCGGTGATACTGTCTGGCAGGAGCCAGTGGAGCACTATCGTTCCCAGCAGAGATTTGCTGACGAAATCGCTTTACTGCGGCGCCTTCCAGTGCCTTTCTGTCCTTCTGCCGCCTTGCCGAAGAGCGGCAGTTACTTGGCAAGAAAAGCGGCCGGCACACCGCTGTTGATCGTCAGGGACGCAGCGGGTGTGGTGCATGCTTTCATCAACGCCTGTCGGCACCGTGGCATGCAGGTTGCTAATGGCAGTGGCTGTGAGAGTGCTTTCAGTTGCCCTTATCATGGATGGACCTATAACCTTGATGGCAAGATTAAAGGAATTCCGGGGAGGGCGGGTTTTCCTGATCTGGATCCCGAAGAACATGGCCTGGTCGAGGTGAGTGCTTTTGAGAAAGGAGGCATTGTTTATGTGGCACAGGTAGGGTCCATAAGCCCAGAGTTCAAGAACAGCTGTCTTGACTACTTTGCGCCAGAACAGGAGATGTTTGAAGAAGACGGTTTTATTGATCAAGCAAATTGGAAGTTACTCAATGAAACGGCCCAAGAGGGCTATCA
Organism: marine gamma proteobacterium HTCC2148; assembly: GCA_000156295.1. Taxonomy (GTDB): domain Bacteria; phylum Pseudomonadota; class Gammaproteobacteria; order Pseudomonadales; family Halieaceae; genus Halioglobus; species Halioglobus marinus. The sequence continues at coordinate 43,905 of DS999230.1, read as the reverse complement.
CATCAAGTCTCTGCACCGGAACTCGTTTTATCCTTATGGCTTAGACAATACTAATCTGGTCGACACGTACGGGGCAAACTCGCGCATTATTTTTCCCTTCCGGCGCATCGAAAAGCTCAGAGATATTGAGCCGCATGAGCGCAGTATTGATGGTGCTGTGACTACCGTCTACCACCTTTTCCCTAATGTCAGCGTGTCTGTGCTGTCCAAACATACAAACCTGGTTATTCTTGAACCACTCGCCCCGGGGCTTACACAATGGGTGATCTACCGCATGATTAATCGACACACTGATGAACATCCGATTACATTGGAAGAAGCTGTGCGGGACGCCCGATTTGTGAATGACTCAGGGCAAGACGAGGACCGAGAAGCGGCATGTGCGATACAGGAGACAGTCACTACCAGCGCCAATACGCATCTGACATTTGGGCACTATGAAAAGGCGATCGTCAATTTTCATCAGCACCTGGCGAAAAATCTGGATAAGTAGGCACCTGCCCCGGGTAATTCACTACCGGCTAGTCTAAAACTGTCAGCGCAGGCTTCGCTCACCCGATGAATGGCACGTTGCGGTGTCCTGGGCCCGGGCACGCGGTAGCGGCGGCACAAACGGCGCCCTCTCTCGTTCAGGAATGAACGGATACGAATGGCATGCCCAACACAGTGAACAAACTGGATGGATCAACAAGTGCGAACTTCTCCGGCTAAAAACCCAGCAACCGTGCATAGCGGTCGCGGTGGTAGGACCGGTTACCGTAACTGGCTTCCAGCGCACGGGCGCGCTTCAGGTAGAGGCCCGCGTCAAACTCATCGGTCATACCGATGCCGCCGTGCATCTGAATCAGTTCATTAGTCATATCGTAAAGAAACTGTCCTGCCCTGCACTTTGCCAGCGATGCAAGTTCAGCGCTGTTTTCTGCGTCGGTATCAATCGCCTGCAGAGCTGCCTCTACACACGAGCGTGTCTGCTCCATGGCGGAGAACAGTCCGGCCGCGCGGTGACCCAGTCCCTGGAATGAACCAATAACCGAGCCAAACTGCTCTCGTGTTTTCAGATAATCCAGCGTCATATCAAAAGCCTGTGAGGCTGTACCCAGCATCTCGGCTGCAATACCAGCCCGGGCTCTATCGAGAACCTGCTGCAACAAGGGCAAACCCCCATCCAGGCGCCCCAGTAACGCATCGGCGCCGACATGGACGTCGTCAAGCTGAATGTTGGCGTAATCGCGACTGTCCAATACGTTGAGCGGCGTGCGCGATACACCGACGCTGTCAGCGGGCAGGAGGAACAAGCTGATCCCATCGTTTTCACCGGGAGTGCCAGCTGTGCGCGCCGCAACGACAAAGTGCGTGGCAGCGCTTCCTTCCGCGACACTGGCCTTGGAGCCCGCCAGAGTAAAGCCTCCTTTACTCGCGCGAGCTTCAAGTGTGGTGTTTTCTGGCCGGTGATGCGTGCCCTCGTCAACCGCCAAAGTCAGTATAGCGGTCCCATCGATAATCTTTGGCAAGATTGCGCCTTGCTGCTCAGCGCTGCCGCCCAACAGCATTGCGCTGGCGCCGGCCAGTGCGGAGGGCAGCAATGGTGAGGCCGTCAGTTGGCGACCCAATTGCTCCAGCACCAGGCCAAAGGTAAGCATACCGAGATCTGAGCCTCCATATTCTTCCGGCACCAGGATCCCCGTCCAGCCCATCTCGATCATTGCGCCCCAGGTCGCCTGCTCAAAGCCGGCGTTATCACCGGCATCACGCAATGCACGGAATTGACTTACTGGAGATTCTTTCAGCGCCCAGGCACTAGCCTGTTCGCGAATGAGTGCTTGTTCTTCTGTGAATGCAGCCATGATTAACCCTTTTGTGTAGTTTCTGGCAGGCCGAGAATATTCTTGGCGATGATGTTTTTCTGCACTTCATAGGAGCCACCGTAAATCGACATGGCCTTGGTACCCAGCCACTCCCGCACGGAGTGCAACTCCCCGCCGGAAAATTCGGCGCCCTCCCAGCCCAGCCCCTGGTTACCCATAATCTCCAGCAGTAGCTCGGAGCGATCCTGGGCAACGTCGGTGGCTGAATTCTTCAGAATGGACGCAGTCGCTGACACCTCGACGTTTCCGCCCTTGGCTTCGGCCATAATACGGCCGATAGTTAACGTATGAGCCGCCGCATCCATCAGGTGATCGGCCAATCGAGAGCGTAAGTCACTGTCGGCCAGGGTACCGTCAGGCCCCAATCCAATATAGTTGCGCGCCAGCTCCTGCAGCGGCTCGACCTTATTGCTAGTGGGCGGCGCTGACGTCTGGCTAGCCCGCTCATGCTGCAAGAGGCGCTTGATCACGCTCCAGCCATCGTTGAGCTCACCTAACATGTCGTCAGCACCGGCTTGCGCGCTGTTGAAAAACGTTTCGCAAAATGGTGACTCACCCGCGATCAAACGGATGGGCCGGGTCTCAATTGACGTCTGATCCATCGGTAACATTAGGAAGCTAATACCGTTACGCTTGGCCGCGTCGGGGTCGGTCCGCACCAGGGCGCCGCACCACTGGCTTTTGTCGGCTCCTGATGTCCAGGTTTTCTGACCATTGAGAATCCAGTGATCGCCCTCCTGCACGGCGCGGGTCGCCAGCGAGGCGAGATCGGACCCTGCGTTCGGCTCGGAAAGCCCGAGGCACCAGCGCACTGCCCCGCTGGCCATGCCGGGAAGATGGCGCGTTTTCTGTTCCTCCGTTCCATATTCCATAAGCGTGGGGCCAACCATTGTTACCCCCATTCCAGCGAGAAAAGGTATAGGGTTCATACTGCCTGCGGCATGAATTTCCCTAGCTATAATTTTCGCCTGAGCGCCAGCAAGACCTGCGCCACCGTACTCTTCAGGCCAGGTCGGAGCGCCCCAACCTTGCTCCGCCAGCCGCCGGCGCCAGAGCTCAAACGCCTCCAGAATTTCCGGCTCTAGAGAGCTGGGACCATACATACCAATGTCTACGCCCTTTAAAGCCTCTGGCAGGTTATCTGCCACCCAGGCCTTCACGCTTGTCGCGAAACCATCACTCATTCGCTTTCTCCTAATTATCTGAGGTTAGTCTTTTCTATCATTCTATACGAGGTGTGCCATGTGTCCTGATGTGTATATACGCGCCGCGTGCCACCTCCGTTCAGTCGTTTCGACGATATTCATAACGTTTGAACAGCGGGCGCTCATCCGCCACGCCGTCTCTTTGCGCAGGAAGCGAATCAACAACCCCAGTATAGTGAACAAACTTGGTGGATTAACAAGCGCGAACTTCTCCAGATCCGCAAGTCCAGTTGTAAAAAATAGCGAGAGTGCCTGCACCCATCAGGGCTTTTATGTTTTCCATACTGGAATTAATGACTAGCGACTATTGGTGGGTATCACGCCGTTAAAAAGTAGGCTTAGGCCTGCAATAACGGTAACTATACGCGCACCATTATTTCGCTGCTTCCGAGGTAGCAGACGTTTCCATGGCTACTGTCACTGCCTCTTTAGCCATCGCTATAAATGAATCTAAGGAACCAGAGTTGGTTCTGAATGATTCACCCTGAACCATCACCAGCCCCTCTCCAAGCAACTGATTGGTTTGACTATCGACAATCTTACTTTCCACCAGGAGTGTCGGTGTTTTTTGGGTTACACCACCAACATAAGCCGCTCCATTTATAGCCAGACCAATTGGAGTAAAGCTCCATGGTTTCAGATTGTCGGGTGAACTTTCCGCGCCAGTAATGCCCACAGAAAACCTTGCTACGCCACGCCCTGGCTCAGTCACAATTTTCACGTTACCTTTGCTAAGCACGGCTTCCTCCATCGAAGCTTGTAAAGCTTCTTTGGTTTGCTGAATTGTTTCTTGACTTACTGCCTTGGTGACGTCTTGATTTAAATAAATAGGATCCAGAATGACGCCGGTATAGACCGCGGGATCAACGCTTGATTTCCGATACCGGTAAATGCGTACGTCGGGCACTGTCGTTGATACTGGGACAAGGATCGAATAGTTCGACAGAAAGCCAGATTCCGGAATCGGCTCACTCGCTAATTTAGAGGTGGTATTGCACGCCGTGAGCAGTGTTGTAAGACAGACTGCTGTTACGAATGCGGCTTTGGTTTTCATTAGCGTGCCCTCTGGGTGGAATAAGTCAAAGCAAGTCGGTTAAGTGTCTATAAACTACACTAAAATAAAATATCAGGGTACCGACAAGTTAAGTCGCCGGTATGACTAGCGCGCATGAATGAATACTTATAAATGATATAGACTTTCTCCCGACATCATTTTCAGTCAAGCTGCGATGTTATCTGCAGATAACGCCGCTGATGGTCGTTGTGCTCGCAGCCGAGAACAGGATAGGACTCATAATTCATGGGCGATTTTTACGTAGAGTACGAGTACTGGGTTGCCGTTTTTCAGCTGATGATGGCGATGTTCGGTATGGGTGCAACATTGACTGCTGGTGATTTTGGCGACGTTATACGCGAGCCAAAACCGGTGACTCTGGGTCTTCTGGTTCAGCTGCTGGCGGTGCCTACGGCAGCGTTTCTTTGTTTGCAGGGCCTTGGGCTTGAGGGCGGCATTGCTATTGGTATTGCGTTGATCGCGGCTATTCCCGGGGGCACTACTTCCAATATATTTACATTCTTTGCGCGAGGTAATAGTGCACTTTCGATTGCTATTACCGCCTTAACCACACTGGCCTGCCTGGTGACCACACCGGCGATTCTCTCCCTCCTTATCAGTGATAGTCTGCCCGCCGGTTTTAGTATGCCTGTTGCCCAGATTGTGACGGAAATCGGCCTGATACTGCTGTTACCTCTGGGTCTCGGCATGCTGTGCCTGCATTTGTATCCCGCCCCAGCCGCTGTGATCTCTAAATGGTGTATTCGTGCATCGTTATTTGGAATTCTTTTGATCGTGGTGGGTTCCCTCAGTGCCGGACGGCTGGACTTAACTGCATTTGGCACCGAGAACGTATTGCGAGTGATCGTTTTCACGTTGGTGTTGTTTGTTACCGGTTGGTTAACGCCGCGCTTGTTTCGATTGTCCAGAAAAGATGCGGTGGCGATAGAGTTTGAGGTGGTTGTACGCAATACCAATCTGGCTGTAATGCTCAAGGCTTCGATGTTTCCTGCTGCGGCAGGAGCAACGGCTCAGTTGGGGGATACGATTTTGTTTACCGTGCTCCTGTATGGCGGCTTGCAATTACTCATCGCGCCGATACTAATTAGAATTTATAGTCAGGCAGCAATCGCCGCTCAAGAGCGAGACGAGAGCTGATGCGATCGTATCGGCGACTGTTACTTTTTAGGATGCAGTATGACGGGCAAGGAGGAGTAGCCTTTCACAAATGAAGAGGGAACTCGCTCAACATCGCCAACCACTTCTATGCGGTCGAAGCGCTGAAGGATTTCCTCCCAGAGCACACGCAGTTGCATTTCGCCGACAGCATTGCCCATGCAGCGGTGAATTCCAAATCCAAAGGAGAGATGACTGCGCACGTTGGGCCTGTCAATAATGTAGTCATCGGGATTCTCGAAGTGCGATTCGTCGCGGTTGCCAGACACGTACCACATGAGAACCTTGTCACCTTTCTTGATCTGCTTATCGCCAAGAATAGTGTCTTGGTTGGCTGTGCGACGCATGTAGGCCAGTGGTGTCTGCCAACGGATGGTTTCAGAGACCATGCTGGGAATTAATTCAGGCTGTGCTTTGAGTTTGTCGAACTGTTCGGGATACAGGTTCTGGCACAGCACGCTGCCACTCATGGAATTACGTGTCGTGTCGTTGCCGCCAATGATGAGCAGCAATATATTGCCCAGGTACTCAAAGGGATCCATTTCTTGCGTTGCAGAACCGTGGGCTAACAACGAGATAAAATCACCCCTGGGCTCCTCGTTTACGCGCTGATTCCATAACTCGGTGAACGCAGCCAGACACTCCAGTAATTCCTCGCGTCGCTGCTCTTCGCTATCGACGACGCCCAGCCCCGGAATGGCGAATGTCACATCTGACCAGCGAGTTAACTTTGCGCGATCTTCAAAAGGGAAATCAAACAAAGTTGCGAGCATGCAGGTTGTTAGTTCAATTGATACCTTTTCAACCCAGTTGAACTCTTCACCGACTGGCAGTGAGTCCAGCACTCGCTGTGTACGTTCTCTAATGAGAGGTTCAAAATCACGCAACTGCTGTCCACGTACTGCAGGGTTGACTACCGCCCGCTGCTCGTCGTGCTTGGGGCGATCCATTGCAATAAAGGTCGCCAGAGGAAAGTCTTCTTGCAGGTCCCCCACAGTAATATTGGGCTCGGAAGAAAAAATGTCATGTGAGGTATCGACTTTCATGATGGCGTCGTAACTGGTGACTGACCAATAAGGCCCGAATACGCTATCACGGCAGTAATGCACAGGTTCCTCTTCGCGCAGGCGTTTAAACCATGGCCACAGCGTGTTGCTCGAAAACAGGTGCGGATTGATCATGTTGAAGTCCGCGATATCGACATCATAAGGATCTTTATCAACGACGGTCGCGTCGTAATTTTCAATCCGGTCTTGCTGAAGTTTGTCTTGGCTATTGTCTAGTGCGACTTCGGGCATGGTTCTCTGCTTTGCTTACTTTTAAGTAGGCGTAGTCTAGGAGATCGCTCGCGCTGCCCCAAGGGTTAAATGTGGCCAAGAATGGGTCCGACATGCCATCGAGTGCCGAGAGTGCAACAGGGTCAAAGCTCCGATTTGAAATATTTAAGTCGCTGATTGCATCAGTCGATTAAATACTCCGTAATCGGATCCAGCACCGGCTCCGTGGCGTAGGGTTTATTAACAGGCATCATGCACAACCATGAAAAGTATTTTTTCGCCGCTTTAAGAGAGGAATCGATTGATGATAGAGGTATGGCAACGAGAGCACATCGCGCTTCTGCAAAAAACGCGCATTCTGGATCTCTGCGAGGCAACCGATGTATCGCCTTACACGGGCAAAGCGCACCACTTTGTTTCCATAGACTGCGCGGCGTGGGTCAATATGGTACCTATTACCGAAGAGAATGAAGTCGTCATGATCCGTCAGTACCGTCATGGCAGCCAGGATGTCACGCTGGAGATACCCGGGGGCATGGTGGATGCTGGCGAGGAACCTGCACAGGCAGCAATGCGTGAATGCCAGGAAGAGACCGGTTATGTGGCGAACGCGGTGAACTGCCTGGGTGTACTCAACCCTAATCCGGCCCTGTTCAATAACAGTTTGCACACGTTTGTCGGTCGGGTGGCAGAGGGCCCGCGGATCGACCATGCCAGTGAAACTGAAAAGACCGAGGTAGAGCTCATACCGATGGAGCGTCTGAGGCCGCTGTTACTGGACGGCACTATTGATCACGCACTGGTGTGTACAACCCTTTGGCGGTTGCTCGACGGATGGCGGCAGGGCGGTTCGTGGTGGGAAGAAAGAGCGTGACGTTTAAACCAGGGCCGGATAGGCAGTGCACAACGAAGCTTAACCCCGCGCTAGGGTTGTCGCACTCGATGCCGGTTCAGGTACGCCAAAGCGATCAGCGCCAGCAGTGAGAAAGCGGGCAATACCCGCGGGAACGTGAACTGGTCGGCGAGCATTCCCAACGACAAAGCGCCTACGGCAGGCGCCCCCATCGCCAGCATGGTCCACAGGCTGAGCACACGACCACGATACTCGTCATCTACTTGCAGCTGTGCGAGCGCCTGGCTACTGGTGCCGACAATGGTGGTTGCCGTACTCAGCAGTCCAATGAGGCAGGCGAAGCTGATAAGCTGGCTCGTCCATCCCAAAGCCGTCACCAGAAAAGCGCCTGCTGCTAGACAGGCAAGCATTAATGACACAAGCCGCGATTCTTCACTTCCCTGGCGGCTAACCACCACGCCCCCGAGTATGGAACCCGCCCCGGCGGCAGCGGTGAGCGTTGCCAACGTGGAAGAATCGCCTCGCAATAGCACGCCCGAGAGTGCTGGCAGTAGCTCCATGACCGTTCTGCCCAGTAGAGCGTTAATCAGGGTGAAGCCGAATATCAGACGAATGCTGAGGTGCGTGCGCGTATAGCGCAACCCGTCGCGAAGCTGGTCAAAAAAGCCAGACCTCGAGGCGGACACAGCGTCTGGTTGGCGCCCTGAGACGCCTAGCAGAAACGGTATACCGCAGGCCATGAGCCCTGCTGCACAGAAGTAGGCCGCTGCGGGAGAACTCCATTGAATTAGCGAAGCACCCAGTGCCGGCCCAAGGATTCGCGACGTGTTAAAAGTAATCGCGGAATAACCGATGGCGCTGGGCAGCGATATGCGGGGTACCAGCGATGGAATCAGGGCCAGCCGCACGGGAGTTTGGGCCGAACTGGCTATTCCAAGGGCGACGGATAGTGCGAGTAGCACAGGGAGAGCAAACAATCCGCTCACCACTGCCAGCCCCGCCATGCCTGCCAGTGCGGCGTGCAGGCCCAGGGTAATCAGCAGGCCATTGCGAGGATTAATCCGGTCCGAGACAATGCCAAAAAGCGGCGACAGGACCAGTGCAGGTGCGAGCAAGAGTCCGGCCACAATTCCCACCCAAGTGGCTGATTGGGTAAGGTCCCAGGCGCTCCATCCTAGTAAGAAGCGCAGAATCCAGCTGCCCAGAGTGGAAAATATGGCGGCGGGAAAGTAGCGACGAAATTCGGGTGAAGCAAACGCTGAACGGTGTGATCCTGACGCGCCCTTGCCCTCGGAGGATGTAAGCATGTGGCCACCGTATAGAGCTTCTGGTAAAGGTCAAGATGTAAATCCAGGCTGAACAGTTGTGGCGACTGGTAGCTCCGGCGTACACACTGCTGCAAACAGCAAATCTTGCGAGAAATACGGGCGCAGATAGACTATAGTTCGAGTCAGGTTTTAGGCCTCCTGAAGCGGCGCATACCGGCGTAATAAATCCAGATAGGTGAAAATAATGTTCACAAAAATGCAAGAAGGCACTGCTGAAGACTGGTCAGTGATTGGCGCTGCCCACATGGAGCATTTTGGCAAAACGCCAGAAACACTCATGGGCATGCTGCGTAGTCTTGAAGACATCACACTTGGCTTTGCCTGCAACCAACTGCAGCACAGTTTAATGACGGGCACCCTGGCACGCCGCTCTGGCGCGAGCGACGAAGAAGTAGCTATTGCCTTACTACACGATGTAGGCAAGGCGATTAATGTGCCCAATCACGGCCCCATTGCAGCCGAACTGATGCGTCCCTATATCAGCGACGACGCTTATCACGCTATCTATAATCACCAGGCGTTCCAGGGTAAGTTTTACTTTGAGTACTTAGGGGCTGATCCTAATGGTCGTGATAGTTTTACCGACGAAAGCTGGTACGACCTTGCCGTAAAGTTGGTCGACACCTGGGACGCGCCAGCATTCGATCCCGACTTTGAAGTAGACAGCCTGGAGTCGTTTGAACCGCTACTAAAGCAATTGTTTACCTCGCCTATTAAGATGCTTTAAATAGTCCACAGTAGGCGCGGCTCATTCGTTAGTAGCGCTCTTTATATGTCAGGGACGACAGATGAAAACCAGTCAGGACCACCCACTAGAAATTGATGCCGTATCTGTGCCGGACGGCTCCGGCAGGATTGGGATGACGTTTTGCCAGTGTCTGTTTACCATGCCGAGCAGGCCAGCGAGTTGCCTGCCCACCACCGCGACCCCTTCGATCGCATGCTGGTTGCACAGGCACAGGCCGAGGGGCTTTTGCTGTTCTCGCAGGACCAGCGGATAAGCGCCTATGGGATAAGCACGGCTAACCCCTTGGTTTGACGATCGGCAGGCTGCAGCCCCCGGCCAATCTTGTTCCCACTAGGGGGTATGTCGCCATTCCCCTGTGAGCGCCTACACTGATCCCATGAATAACAATAAGCAGGATTCCAGGCCCGTTATCGTCTCGGTGGCCGCCCTGGGCACCGCCGCAATTTTGCTGTTTGCGATAATGCCCTTGATCGTTGGGGACATGGCCAGCCGGTTTGCGCTGTCCGACACCCAGAGTGGGTTGGTCGCCACCGCCTATTTCGTGATCTACGCGCTGTTGTCGCTTACCTCGCCCACCTGGGTTCGCCGCCTGAATTGGCGCCACGCCGCCTTTGGTGCCTATGCGGTGCTACTGGTGGGCATAGCCCTGGCGGTGTTATCTGCCTCCTACGAGCAGGCAATCGTGGGTATGGCGGTGGCGGGCATAGGCGCCGGCATTTTATTCCCCATCAGCCTCACGCTGGCTTCAGATACACAGAATACGGACAGAACCTACGCCCTCAAGCTTACCGCCGAGCAGCTTGTGCCAGCTTCCCTGCTGTTGCTGATCCCCTTGCTGGGTTTGGGCGCTGGCCTTTCTTCCATACTGTTATTAGCCGCCGCCACGGTGGTTGTGTGTTTTCTTGCTAGCCTTGCCATGCCGGCCTCCAGCCCACGTGCCGACAATGCCATAGCCGCAGCTTCAGGCCATGCTGTTTGGGGATACCTGGGCTTGCTTGCCCTTGCCATTAACTTTGCCGGATTTGGTGGCTTGTGGGTTTTCTTTGAGCGCATCGCGGTAGAACAGGGCTTCGCTCCCGATTTCACCAATCTGTGGTTGGCAGTCGGTTTGATCACCTCGGGTCTTGGGCCTCTGGCTGCCGCTGTATTGGCCGACCGCCTCGGCCGGGTGCTGCCCATTGTGTTTGGCACGCTGCTGGCCTTGGTAGCTGTTGGTGTATTGGCCAGCGGTGTTGATCAGTCGCGCTATGCGCTGGTGCTGTTTACCTTGCCGCTGGCCTATTACTTTGCCGTGTCCTATGTAATGGCAGTGATCGCGGCTGCCGATACCAGCGGAAAAATAGCTGGTTTGATGGCTTTTTCATTGGCAGTAGGTGCCGCCACCGGCCCGGCGCTGTTTGGCATGACTAAAGACGCCGGTGGCCCGGTGCTTATTGTGATGGGCGCCTGCATATTGCTGGGTGGGATATTGATTGTTGTGGTCGCTAAGGCGGCCACTGAACCAGAAAACCAGGAGTAGGCATGGAAGAGCAGTTGCGTACCGAAAACCCCGAGTTTTTGCATTTCAGTTTGTCGCAGGTGGCGCAGGCCGCGGGTATGAGCGAGGAGCACGCGGGCTATATTGCCGACGCTATTGTCTTCGCTCATCGTCAGGGCAAACTCAACCAGGGACTGGGTGTGTATGAGGCAATAGATCTGGTGCTTGAAATTGGTGTGTTGGACCCTTTGGCAGTGCCAGAGATGGTAGACGAGGGTCCGGCCTTTGCTGTCTTCGATGGCAAAGGCTCCAGCGGCTACTACACGCTTACGCTCATGGCTAAAGCGGCCATCGAGAAAGCGCGGGAATATGGCATTGCTATTGCGTTTGGCGGCAACCATAACGACGGCGGCAGTTTCGCCAGTTACGTTCACATGGCCTACGAGCAGGGCATGGTCGGTATCGCATCCAACAACACCGTGCCATTGGCGGCACCCTTTGGCGCCATGGAGAACATGCTGTCGTGCCCACCCTTCGACGCAATCATTCCCAGCGGCAAAGAGCCGCCTATTTGGGCCAGCCTTAAGTTTGCCGAGTGGTACGACGCCGATATTTCAGAAGCGGTGCTGCAAGACAAGCCTATGAAGGGCAAGTGGTTGATAGACCCGGAGTCTGGTGAACTTACCGATAACGCCAAACCCTACGCCAAGCCCATCCCCGGCTACGGGCGAGTGTGGGATGCCACCTGCGCCGGGCAGATCGAAACACCGCGCACCTATGCACTGAACCTGTGGAACGAGGGCATGTGTTCCATCATCAACCCCCTGGGTAAACCCAGCACAGAGTTGCCCACCATCGAGGACTTCGCCGCCGGCAACGCAGCGCCCAGTGTTGGAGGCAGTTACTTTATGTGCATAGACCCCTCACGCTTTGGCCCGTTAGCGGCAGTGCAGGAGCGATCCGACAAGTTCATTAACAAAGTGCGTAACGCCAAGCCGCGGCCGGGGCATCGCGTGCGTATTCCAGGTGAATCCGGTTATCGCTCACTCACGCAGAACGAACCCACGGTAGAGGTGCTGGAAAACCATTGGGCACCATTCTTCGATAACATCGCCGCCAAATATGGTCTTACCGAAAGCGGCTTGCGCGAGGCGTTCAAGAATGAGCAGTAATCCTTCTTCCGCCGAGGTGTTCAACATCAGCGCGTTTACCAGCGCCACCCTGCGCATGGATGCTCGTATTACTTATGAGGGCAAAAGCGCCGACGAAGTGTTCGACATCATGGGCGACCCCGAGCGCATCACCGATTGGTACCTGCTGGCCAAGCAGGTAAAGATGCACCCGCAAGTGGAGGGTGAAGAGCAGAGCTTCAATGTGGAGTTCACATTCTTTGGCGATGTGTTCGAAGAGATCCTGCACTGGGATCCACCGCATCGCTATGTTTACCTGGCCAAGGGCGATGACTTTCCCATCAAGGATTACGTGGCCTGCATTGAGGTGACAGAGGAGGGTGCCGGTTGCGGTACCATGAGTTGGAAGATCTATAGCGATGTGATTGAAGGCGAGCACTTTCAGCGCATCCTGCCGGTGATATTGCCCGCGATTAATGAGGCCAGCATGAACAAGCTGTGCGAGCTGATTGGCGGCACTTCCTGCACCGTTGATAGTTATTTTTGAGGAGCACCCATGTTTTTTGATTTAAGCGGTAAGCGCGCCTTCATCACCGGTGGTGCCAGTGGCATTGGTCTGGCCGTGGCGCGGCGCTTTGCCGAGGCGGGTGCCCGTGTGGTCATCGCCGATATGCAGGATGGGCAAGCTGTGGCAACAGAACTGGGCGGCACCTTTGTGCACCTGGATGTGAGCGACAGCGCGGCGATGCTGGCTGCGCTTGCGCAAAACTGTGAGCAGGATGGCAAGCTCGATATCCTCATTAACAACGCCGGCATCAACGGCGCCGACGGTGTCACCATAGAAGATAGCGACGAGGCGCTCACGCGCAAGTTGCTGGAGATTAATACGTTGGGTGTTTACCACGGCCTGAAGCATGGGCCAGCACACATCCGCGATGGCGGCGCTATTATCAACACTGCATCGCTTGGTGCCACGCTCATGTTCCCGGGCTCTGGTCCGTACTCTGCCACCAAGGCCGCGGTGATCAACCTCACCCAAATGTCGGCGCTGGAACTGGCCCCCCGCAAGATTCGGGTGAATGCGGTTGCGCCCTCGTTTATTCGCACGCCGCTGGCGCAGGACGATATCGAACTATTTGAAAAGATTGGCTACAACGCCACTGCAGCGCAGCGCATAGCAGAGCCAGAAGAGGTTGCGGCGGTGTTTCATTTTCTGGCATCAGATGATGCCAGCTATATGAACGGACAGGTGATCAATGTAGATGGCGGAATGTCGCTGGGCTTCACCAATGTGCAATTGGATATGATTAGCCAGTAGCTCACCGGCGGTGGCTAAGTCCAGTGGGTGGCACCGCAGCTTTGCTGTTCGCTTCTAACATCCGCGAGTAAACACAGCAGTTCAAAGAACAGGGCAGCGGCGAGATGGCCGCTCTTGCCGTCGCTGTCGCGGTTGGGATTCATTTCCACCATATCCGCACCGATAATGTTGAGCCCGCGCGCGCCCAGAATGATGTCGCGCACCTGTCTGGGGTTTAGCCCAAAAGGTTCTGGGCCGGTGGTACCCATCATGTAGTTGCTGTCCAGCCCGTCCACGTCCAGCGAAAAATAGGTTTTTTCATTGCCCACTATCTCACGTGCCTTGTCGATGACGTAGGCGGTGCCTTTCTCAAATACCTCATCGGCGGTAATCACCGTCATGCCGCTGTCGTGAGAGAATTCCCACAGGAAATTGGAGCGTCCCCTTATGCCAATTTGCACGGTGCGCTCCGGGTCGATGAAGCCGTTGAGCACGGCCTGGCGGAAGATGGATCCATCGTTGACCACGTCGCCACCCCAGTTGGCCATGGTGTCGCAGTGGGCGTCGATATGAATCACTCCAAAGCTGTCGTTATGTGCCTCGCTCAAACCTTTCAGGCAGCCAAATGTGGTGGTGTGTTCACCGCCGCAGTTGAGGGTAGCGCAACCTTCTTGCCCGAGTCCCGCAAACACCTGGTAGATGTCCTCCAGCCGTGTTTTTAAATCGGTTGCCGACCATTCCACGTCGCCAAAATCAATTACGCTGCACTGCTCGAAGGGAATCTGCCCGGTGCTGTCATTGATGGGGCCGTAGTTGCGGCTCCACTCGCGCACGGCTTGTGGCCCGTGCCGTGCCCCGGCCAGGCCGATGGCACCTAAATCTAGTGGGCTGCCAACCATGGCAATGTCCACACCGTCGCCGGAGCGTCGGTGGGGCGCCTGGAAAAATCCGGGGTGTTGCAGGAAGCCTGTGGTATCCAGGTTGTAGCCCTGTTCGGCTGCGCGCTCAAAAAATTCTGTCACGCCTTGCGCGGCAAAATCGAATGCTGGCCGGTCCATCGCCCGATACTTTGCCAGTTGTTGTTCGGTGAGCTTGGCCATCTGCTGAATCCTCTTTACAGTCCTGGCGCCATGCCGCCGGCAACGGGCAGCGCGTTGCCGGTCACATAGCCCGACAGTTCGCTGGCGAGATACACCGCCGCCTGGCCAACTTCTTCCGGCTGCGCAGAACGGCCCAACGGGATTTGGCTTTCTTCCAGCGCCTGAGCTTCTGCCACGGTAATACCCTCCGCTTCAGCGAGCAGCGCCATGGTCTGTTCATGCATCTGGGTAACAACGGAACCCGGGCATAGCGCATTCACGCGAATGTTATCCGGCGCATACTGCAACGCCAGTTGCTTGGTCAGGCCTACGGCGGCAAATTTGCTGGCGGTATAGCAGGCGGGAATAGCTTGCAGTGCACCGGTACCGGCAAGTGAGGCCACGTTGATGATGCTGCCACCGCGGGCTCGCATATGCGGAATCACGGTCTCACACACGTTCACTATGCCTCGCAGGTTTACCGCCAGGCTCACATCCCAATCGGTGTCGGTAAGCTCCAGAAAGTCTGCCGAGCCGCGGCCCACGCCAGCGTTGTTGACCACAATGTCCAGTTGTCCGTGGCGTGCAATCATGGTTTCCACCACGGCTTTTATCATGGTCTTGTCAGTTACGTCGCAGGCCAAGCCGTCGATGTCAGACAAACCCTCGGCGCCGAGCAGGTCACAGCCAATCACAGTCGCGCCTTGGGCGGTTAATGCGTTTAGAATTGCCCGGCCAATGCCGCGGGGATGTCCCGCGCCGGTAACCAGTGCGACTTTATTTTCTAGCAAATTAGCCACCGGCTTGTTTCTCCATAATCTCTACTGCGCTTAACAGCCACTTCGGTGCATCTTCTTCCGCGCCAACGCCGCCATAACTGAGCAGGCCTTCTTCTCTCAGTTCGCCACTGCCTATGCGCAGGCATACATCGTCCAGGTCATCAACAAAACGTTGCAGGTCGATTGCTTCCATCACGTCTATGGTCAGGTGAATCGCTGGCGGATTATTAACACCCAACAAACGCCAGCCTTTTTCCTCCATGCCACCCACTACCAATTGGATATTAAAGCCGTCGGAGGCAATCATCATCAGTGGCCCATGGGTAGGCCAGGTGCGTAGGCCTTCGATGCGTTCGCAGGCAGCGCTGATTGTACTTTTTACATGGAGCAGATTGCGGGCATTTTCTAGATAGCCTTCTCTGCCCCAATGATGCATCAGGGCCCATATCCCGGCGACGGGGCCCATGGGCCTGCTACCGATAAAGCTTTGTGACAGGTACAGCCCACACGCCCATTCGGTAATTGGCATGTAGTGGTAGCTCTGCTCTTCTTGAGAACGCCACAGCACCGTCGAGCAAGGCTTGGGAGCATAGCCGTACTTGTGAAGGTCAGCTGACATAGACCTTACGCCTGGCACCGACAGGTCATAGGGTGGAATGTCTTCACCAAGTTCGCGCATGAAAGGCAAAATGTAGGCGCCAACACAGGCATCCACGTGCAGCCACAGGTTTTTGGCAATCGCCAGTTCACCCATCTCTGTGATGGGGTCTACATGGCCGTAAGGCCAGTTAGGAGCCGAGGCCACTATGCCGATAGTGTTGGGGCCGATCGCTGCCGCCAAAGCCTCGATGTCGGCTGTCAGGTCAGGTTTTTGATCGACGGTAACGACCTTAAGGTCCAGGTATCGAGCGGTTTTGTGAACCGTTGAGTGGGTGGAGTAGGGCGCCACAATTTCGGGCTCGGTGATCTCGGGTCTGTGCTTTCTAGCCCATGCTCGCATAGCATGCAGGCCGCAAAAATTACTTTCCGTGCCGCCAGAGGTGAAGTTGGCGCGCCCTTGCTCACCACCCCCGGCCAGATCGATACAGATATCGAGTACGTCGTTCTCCATCTGTGCCGCGGCAGGTTCCTGAAACGTAAACAAGCCATTCCAGCCCAGGAACTCCATGAATGATTCGTACACCAGTTTGCCCATCTCGTCACGACCCTGAAAGGCGGTACTGCTGAGTTTGCCGCGTTCACTGGGTGTCATGGCGGCACGCAACTCGCGTACCTTGGCAAGTACGGTGTCGCTGCTTTGGCCGCCGTCGGGCAGTGTGTGAAAATCGCTCACGGATCGCTCCCTCGCTGGTTGTTGGGGAATAGAATCATTTAACCCAAGATGCAATATAGCCTATTGTCGCTGCAGATTGACGGCCATCACCCCGAGTGGGTACAGTAACTCTACACCTAAGCGAGGTATTCCCGTTGTCTCAGGCGGAACTCGCCAGTGCCCAGTGGCAGGGTTTGCTGGCAAACATCATTAACAGTCTTGCCCAAGAGGAGTTTTATGAAAACTTCTCTCGCGGGTGTGAATACCTCAGCGGTTATGACAGCGTCTTGATCGTGTGGTTTAGCAGCGAACATCGCCCCGTTCATCTCTATAACGACGTGCCAGAGGAATTTGCCAAACAGACGATGCCGCCCTGGTTCGAGGGTGCCTACTTGCTGGATCCCTTTTACCAGCTGTTTGTTGATAATGCCCCCGACGGTGTCTATCCATTGGTCGATGTGGCTCCCGATTTCTTTTTTGAAACCGAATATGCTCATAACTTTTATTCCAACACGGGGCTTAAGGACGAGTGTGCGTTGTTGGTAAACCTGGACAAGGATCACGCAATTCTGGTGTCGTTGGGGCGTCGCGATGAAGGAGCGGTGTCGGCTGCCAATATCGATATGTTAAAGCTTACCCTCCCTGTATTGGCAACGTTGTGCCGAAAACAGCAGTCGGCAGGCGAAGGCGAAATTACTTTCTCAGCCCCCCTGGACAAAGCCTTTCGGAACTTTGGTCGCGATCACCTGAGCAAGCGCGAGTGCGAAGTGATTCAGCTGATACTAAAGGGTCACTCCAATAAAGGAATTGCGCAGTTGTTGGATATCAGTGTAGACACCGTAAAGGTGTTCAATAAGCGATTTCACACCAAGCTAAATATTTCGTCACAGGCTGAATTGTTCTCACTGTTTCTTGAGGCAATTTCCCTGGTGCCTTTCGATGCCGATATCGATCCATTAACGCATTACTTCGAAATTACCCAGCGGCCTTAAGTCTTTCTTGCGGCCCGTTTGCCGCCGACGTAAGCGAGGCCGGCGAAGAGAGCGGCAGCGCTCATGGCGGCAGCCGTGGCGATGATCACGGGTTGGGCAGTATTTTCAGTGAACAGGAAGCCGGCGATAGCTGGCCCGATCATCGCGCCCAAGCCTACTGCAGGTACACTGAGTACAGTGTAGCGTCCGTCGTGGTCGAGTTCCGCAACCTCAGCCACAATGAGCGGCAGGCCGGCACCAAAACCAATCGAAAATAAGCAGCAGCCCGCTGCAAACAGCGTAAAGTCTTCCGGTATATTCAGGATCACCAGCGACACAAAGATAGAGACCACCGAGAAAATGAAGGGGTAAAAGTTGCCGAACAAGCGCCCGATAGCCGCCACTGCTAGCGAGCCGGATGTTGCAAATATGAGGGTCAATGCCAACAGCGTACCGATGGCCTCGGAGTCAAAGCCATAGGCATTGCCAAGCCGTTCCATAAAGGCCCACACCGCCGAGGTGCCAGTGAAGAAGGCCAGTGTTGCCAGCAAGGCAAACCAGATAGCACTGTTGGCACCATCGCTGGTAATGCCGGCCACCGGGTCGGCGGAAGTTTGTGTGACCTTGCGGCCTGAGCGAGGCAGAATTAACAACACAGGGCTCAGCGCAGCCAGGGTGATCAGGATCCCCCAGATCATTCCATCAAAGCCGTATTGCGCCACCAGCGTACCGGGCAAAATCACCAGTAATACGGCGCCCAGCCCGGCCTCAGCGGCAATTTTCAGGCCGTACCAGCGCGTGGGGTTATCGGTGTCGCTGATGATTGTTGTGCCAATGCCATATACCACGGCAAAGGCACCGCCAGCCAACGTGGTCAAACCCAGTAGCAAGGCATAACTGTCTGTCAGGGTGCTGGCGTAAAGGCAGGCGCCGCCCAAGGGCAGTGCCAGGCAGGTGATCAGTCGCCAGCTTAAGGCGCGAATCCAGTAAAATGCCGACAGGGTGACCAGGTTATAGCCGACAAAAAACGCGGTGCTAATCAACCCCAGCTGGCTGTTAGACAGCGCCTTGCTGTCTTGCGCAGTGCCCAGATAAAGCGGCAGCACATTGTAAAAAATCGCCCCCAGTGCCGAAATTATAATGGCCGCAACAATCGCGTTGCGGGTGATGGCTGGTTCGGTGTGCTGCGCTTCGATCATTGTAGTTTTTATCTCCAACCGTGAAAGCGTAGTGTGCCACAAATAAAAAAGCCGCCATCCACAGGACGGCGGCTTCGTGTGTCAGCAGCGCGCCTAGAACGAGTAGTTCAGGGTGACCCCATAGGTGCGCGGATTGCCTTGCAGGGCAACAACCTGGCCGATGATATCTGACGCAAAACGCTCCTGTTCGTATTCCTCATCGGTAATGTTGCGGCCCCACACCGCCACTTCCCAGTTGCCGTCGGTGCTCAGCAGCGACCCCCTTAGATTGAGTACACCGTAAGAGTCTGTCACCAGCCAGGGGTTGTTGGATGACTCACGGTAGGCCTCATCGGAGTATTTGCCGTCAGCCTGCAACGCCATGGCGAGGGTGTCGCCCAGAGGTAGCTCGTAGCGTAGCGTGTAGGTGAACTGCATCTCGGGTGAGTTGGGCAGTTCATTGCCGTCAAAGCCTTCAATCCTGCTGCTTACTTCAGTATCGAGGTAGCTGGCGCCAAGGCGAATATCCAGGCCATCAGTGGGAGAGGCCAGCAATTCGATTTCGGCACCGTAGATATCGGCTTCTTCAAGGTTAGTCAGGCGGAAGCCGATAGCCGAGGGCACGAAGGTTTGGATGTTTTCGTACTCATAGAAAAACACTGCAGCGTTCAGCTGCACGCGTCCGTTAGCGTGGGTAGACTTTGAGCCAAGCTCATACGCCGTGACTTCTTCTGAGTCGAAAGGCAGCAGTTCGAAGTTGTCGAAGGTAAAGTCACCAAAGAAACCGCCGGACTTGAAGCCGGTAGTCACAGATCCGTAAGTCAACCAGTCGTCGGTAGGCCTGAATTCCAATGCCACTCGGTAGGAGACGTTATCGTCTGCAATACTGTCGTCGGTAAAGGTGAAGGGAATGGTGATGCCATTGGGCAGCCCCAGTTCTGCGCCAACAAAGCCGTCAAAGGCTGCAGAGTCGGCGATAGTGCCGTCGGTGCCGCCGACAAAGTCGGTCTCTTCATCCGAGTAGCGAATGCCGGTGGTCAGCATCCAGCGGTCACCCAGGTCCCAGTCGACGCTGGCGAACAGGGCGTAAGCATCGGTTTCCTGATCGTTATTCCAGAACACTGGATTGACGCCAGCCAGTAGGCCGAGGATATCCGCTGAGTTGGCCACGTTGTCAGACTCAAAGGTGTCGTTCCAGTACAGGCCGCCCACCATCCAGCGAATGTCTTCGCCGCCAGCCAGGCGCAATTCCTGCGAGAACTGTTCCATCTCTTCCTCATGCAGTACCGCGAAGGCTTCCAGCGGGGATGACCAGATGTTCTCACCAAAGTCTCTGTCCTGCTGCACCCAACCAGTGATCGAGGTGAGTGACATGCCGCCAAAGTCGTAACCGACTTTCAGATTCAGTGAGCTTACGTCAGATTCGATACGCATCTCATCCACGCGTGAGTTCTGGAAGACATGGGTGAACGGGTCACCATCACGGTCGGACACATCCAGGCCAAGTGTGTTGACGCAATTTGCGAAGTTGCCCTGGCAGGGTGTCACGAACACTTCGTCTGGGGAGTTCCAATAACCACCCAGCGAGGTGAATGGGCTGTTGACGACGTCCTGGTCCAGATAGCTGGCCGACAGGTTCCAGGTTAACTGGTCATGATCGCCGGCCAGTTGTGCGCGAATAGCGCTGGTGTCGGAATCGCCAAAGTCGTCCTTGCCGCCGCTGTCTTTGAAGTACTCGTGGTAGCTCTCGCCCTGCGAGTCCCACAAAATACTGACCCGGCCAGACAGGCTGTCGGTCAGGCCGCCACTAACGGCACCTTCAAACTTGGCCGTATCGTAGTCGCCCAATGTCAGCGAGGCGAAGCCTTCAAGGTCTTGTGTGGGCTTGGCGCTGATAATGTTCAGTGCGCCGCCGGTGGCATTCCGGCCGTAGAGTGTGCCTTGAGGTCCCTTCAGCACCTCAATGCGGCCCACGTCCAGCATAGACAGGTTGATCATGGCGGGGGAGGCCAGAAAAACCTCATCGAGATAGACACCGACAGACGGGTTGTTATTGGCGTTAAAGTTGTTCATGCCGATACCGCGCACGGTGATCGCCGGGTTCGCGTCGGCCAGGCCGGCGCCTTTGATGTCCACGTTGGTGGCCAGCATGGCCACGTCGCGGGTGTCTTCAATGCCCATGGTGCGGGCGACTTCTCCGCTGACGGCAGTGACAGACAGTGCCACGTCAGTGATGGCCTGTTCACGCTTCTGCGCGGTAACGATTACCTCTTCGATAATCGAGTCGGCATATGAGCCACTGGCTGCGGTTGTTACGGCGAGACTAATAGCGGCGACGAGTGAGGTTTTACGCATGATTTTCCCCTGATAGCTTTATGGCTTTATTAGTGGGTGATGAAAACACACATGTGGGTGGTTCGGCTTTACCCACATTTAGTGACGTAGTGTAGGGCCAACGTCAGTAGTGGATAATGATATTTCTGACCCTATAAATTACATTTGTGAGACATTGGCTTGCATCTGCGTCCGAAAATGGTCCGGCGCATTGCCGCAATGCAGCTTGAAGGCCCGGCTGAACGGGGCGGGGGTGGCGTAATCCAGCAGATAGGCAATTTCCTGCACCGACAGTGTGGTATCGCGCAGGTAACGCTGGGCTAATTCCATGCGAATTTCCAGCACCAGTTTTTTGTAAGTGGTGCCGGCGCGGTACAGGCGCTTGCGCAATTGCCCGGGTGACATCCGCAACTGCACGGCGGCTTCTTCCAGCCTCGGCATGTGCCGGCCAGAGCGGGTGAGCAACAGTCGCCGCACAATCTGCGCCGTGTCAGAGTTACCATCGCCCGGCCCCAAAACACGTTCACACATACCGGCATACACCTGCGACAGTGCGCCACTGCCGTGATACACCGGCTGTTTTAGCCACGCACTGGGGAAGGTGAACTCGGAAATAGGGCAGTCGAAGTGGCAGTTTTGCCCAAAGAGCTGATAGTAGGTGTCGGCGTAATCCGGTCGCGCATGGGCCAGGCTGAGCGAAATGCTGGTCGCGTCGGCATCGGGGCCCAGTAATAATTGCAGGGCCCGCCAGTTGCCGCTGAAGCTGTCTTCGATAATATTTTGCAGGTCATCGGCGTAGCCGGGTAAGGGCACTGGAATAATGCGTGCGGTATCGTCCTCGACTTCCAGTGTGTCCGCGTAACGGTCAGAAGCCAGGCTGTGATATTGAAACATAACACTAAGTGCACTGCCCACCGAGCCACTGTTAATAGCCGCATAGCCCACCAGCCCGAGGTCGGTAATCTCGGCTCGCGAAAACAAGTGCAGGGTGATGTCTGGTACGTTCTGGCGAATTTTAAGCAGGGTGGCGTCCAGGTGCGTCTGGCTTAGTATCTGCGGATTATCCAGAGCGTTGGCGGGTAAACCTGCGTACCGTAGGCCCGCGGCGTAATGCTGTTGCAGTTCGCCAGGTAGGCATTCCTGCAACCGGTGCAGCCAGTTCGCCACAATGGCGCTCTTTTCTGCCTCGCGGCCAAAGTCGGAACTCAGTGCAGTGTTCATGTGAAAGTGGCCGCCTTAGCTCGGTGCATGTCCTGCACCGGTCACCATTTCCAGCAGGTTGTGCGTAGGGCCGCAGCTCCAGCCACCATCGACCTTGAGTGTCTGGCCGGTCATGTAGCGACTGGCGTCCGAGGCCAAAAACAGGAACACGCCGCTGATGTCGTCCACATTGGCAACCCGACCCAGGGCGGTAAATGCCTCGCAAATCTTGCGACCTTCCTCGCCGCTGCCCATGGCAGTGTCGGTGTAGCCGGGGCACACACAGTTGACGCGAATATTGCGGTGTCCCAGTTCCAGCGCTGACATTTCAGCGAGACTGATGATGGCGCGTTTGCTGGCGGAGTAAGCCGCACCGCCTGGCAAATTGATAAATGCAGCCATGGACGAGGTGCAGATGATCGACCCGCCATCGGCCATGACTGCCGGCGCGTGCTTCATGCCGTGCAGTGTGCCCCAGTAATTGACACGGGTGACACGCTCCAGCAATTCGTAATCCAGTGCAGTAATCTCTGGGCCCACATCACCGATGCCTGCATTGAGCACGACGATATCGAGCTTTCCCAGTGCCTGCTCGGCTTCAGCCAATGACTGTTGTACGCTGCTTTCATCGCCTACATCGCATTGCAGGGGTATGGCACCGATTTCTGCCGCCACAGTGGAGGGGTTGTTGATGTCGGCGATGGCAACCTGTGCGCCATTGGCGATCATCAACTCAGCGACGGCGCGGCCTATGCCACCCGAGCCGCCGGTGATATAAGCTTTTTTATCTTTGAGGTTGAACATGTCAGTCTCCGCTATTCAGTGCCGAGATGCCGGGCAGTCTGGTGGGGTGTTCTTCCGGCGTGGGTATTTCACACAACTCGATTATATTGCCGCAGGGGTCGCGCAGGTACACGGCATTCAGTCCGGCCTCTCGCGCTGGCGGTGTGCCAAGGGCAGTGGCGCCTAAGTCCAGGCAGCGTTGAAATTCGGCGCGACAGTCGTCAACGTAAAACGCGAGATGGCGGATGCCGGTGTCGTGAGGGCCTAAAGCGGCAGGTTCAGGGGCGCTTGATTCGGGAGAGGTGTATTCAAACAACTCCAGGTAGCAATTGTGGCCCGCCATCATGTAGGTTTTGGCAGCGGAGTTGGAAGACCCAATGGCCTGGTCGACCAGCGGGTTGTCCTGCCATTGTTCTTTGCTTAATACCGAGAAGCCAAAGGCCTCTTCGTAAAACACTCTCGCCCGTTCGATGTCACGAACCACCAGACCGGCATGGGCGAAGGCAAGAATCATGTGGCGCTCACGCGGCCTTTGCCTGCGTTACGGCAGGTGCATAGTGCTCGGTGAGCATGATGCCATTGCCGCCGCAGGGTTCACGCAAATGGGCGGTAAGCAGGCCGGTGAGCGGATCAACCGCGGGTTCCTGCAGTGCTTCCATGCCAGCCCACAGTGCATCTTCCCAAGCTCGCATAACATCTTTGGCCTGATAAATAATCGATGAGATATACGGCCCATGCTTGGCCATATGTTCTTTCTCAAAGTCATGGCGGGCACTTTGCAGGATGAACAGGCTGCGGCGCTCCACCGGGTCGTAGTCTTTGTCGACCATCACCACCATGCCCTGGTCGCCATCGCGAAATTCTTCCAGTACCCGCATGTCCATGATCTGCTGATACCACCGCACCATGGCATCGAGATCCTGGCATACCTCAGCATTCCCAACCACTTCCAGCCCACACTCGCCGGATGGCGCGTGGGTGAACTCCTGTACACGAAAGGTTTCGTCGGTGTATTCCATGATCTCTATCCAGCGGCCCTCGGGGTCGTGCACTACAAAGCCGTCATAGGTGGGGAAATTTTCGAAGGGCATCACTTCGGTGGCGCCGTTGGCCAGCAGCTGGTCCATCGAGGCCCGGGCGTCGCTGGTGAGCCAGCAGATATGGTTGTAGCCGTGGCCATGATCACGCCACCAGTTGCGTTCGTACTCAAACTGGAAGGGCGGGGCCTCGATCTGGATCTGGTAAGCGCGACCGCCGCAGCCCAGGAAGGTGTAGTCGGAATGTCCCTCTCCGGTAACGTGGAATACCGCCCCGGAAAAGTAATTAGTGATTCCGTGATGCCAGCGTAGATAGGGAAACATATTGTCCCGTGGCTCGTCGTCGTAAATGCACAGGTGGTGCAGGGTATAATCCAGCTGCCGGGCGTCTTTCATTACAAGACCTTTATTGTTTTTTGCAAATGATGCTCGGATAATAAAAGCTCCCCTTCAGCCTGCAATGGCCTTTTCGGACATTTACAGCGGGATTAGCGTCCAGAGCCTGCTCCGAACATAAATATCATTTGAAAGGACAGAAATATCATTAGCGAACAGGGCAAGTCAAATCTAAACTGGGGGCATTATTAGCGACATTGCGAGAGACAGTGGCATGGGCTCACGGGTAAACACCGTGCTGACTATCCCGGAGCCGGGTAAAACGGTACTGGTCGAGAAGCCGTATCCCAACATCAAGGCCGGTTACGTGGTGATTAAAACGGAGATCGCGCCCATCTGCCTGGAAGGTACGCGCATTTGGGCGGAACACGACTTTGAGTTTCACGACGACCCCGAGCATCTGGGCCACGAAGGTGTGGGCACTGTGGTCGAGGTTGTCGATGGCTCCAATTTTTCGGTGGGCGACAGGGTCATTGTGTTTCAGGGTGACCACTGTGGTCAGTGCCATGCCTGTAACAACGGCCTGTCGCCAACCTATTGCGATGCCAACGACCCGGACGTGGTTGGCCCCGAAAATGCAGCCATGCACGGTATTGAGCGTCGCAACGAAAGCGCCTCAGGCGGCTTTGCCATGGCCACGCATCGCATCGCCCCCGAAGCCAACCTCTACAAAATACCCGACGAGCTCCCGTTCCGTTATGCCGCTGCCGCCAACTGTTCGTTTGGAGTGGGGTTTTCTAACCAGGAAAACATGAATGTAAAAGCTGGCGACACCGCGCTGGTCGGCGGCATTGGCTTTATCGCCATGGGTCATGTGATCTCGGCGCTATATCGCAACGCCAAGGTGATTGCCCTGATCCGCAATCCTTACCGCCGTCAGTTGTTAACCGACATGGGCGTTGTGCATTTCGTGAACCCCGATGACCCGGACTGGTTGGCACAGGTGCGTGCCCTCACCTACAGGGGCCAGGGGGTGGATCATGCGATCGACAGCTCCGGTGTTCCCTATTATCAGGAGCGCCTGATTGATGCGACCCGCAAGTACGGCAATATTAATTTCAGTGGCCACACGCCTGGCGCGCGTCTTGAGTTGCACCCGCTTAAGCATGTGATTGATCCTGCTCACACCCTGTGGGGCCAGCACGATGTTCGTGCGCGCGATCGTGAAAGGCTGATACGAGCTTTGTGCGACCCCGAGGTGCAGCGGATGGTGGACGTGATGGTAACCCATGAGTTCCCCATGTCGCGGGCAAGCGAGGCATTTGAGCTGCAGGTGAGCAAGCAGTGCGGCAAAATTTATCTCTGGACACAACAATAAGACTGATTAAAGGGTTTTTTCATGTATTCCTTCACTGGCAAAAACGTCATCGTCATTGGTGGCACCTCAGGCATTGGACTGACCGTTGCCCGCAGTTTTGTAGAGCAGGGAGCCGATGTGGTGGTGACGGGTCGGCGTGCTGAGGGTGGGCAAGTCGCAGAAGCTGCGGGTGCTTCCTTTATCCGTTCTGATGCCACCGACGAACAACAAGTTGTCGATGCACTGGCAGCGGCTGAGCAGGCGCTGGGGAAGTTAGACGTGGCCATTGTTAATGCCGGTTGTGCTGACGACGAGGGCAGCATCGAGGAGTTTCCCAGCAGCGGGATGGACGCAATCGTCGACCTGAATCTCAAGGGCGCATTTTATGCGCTTAAGTATTTGCCCTCCCATATGAACGATGGCGCATCCATTGTCTACACCGGCTCTGTGGCTGGTTCCGGTTTAACCCATGCGGGCACCGGCGTGTATGCAGCCAGTAAAGCGGGCGGAGCCTATCTAGCAAGAACCAGCGCGATTGAGAATGCGCCCCGAGGGATCCGGGTGAACTGTGTTTGCCCTGCCCTGATCGCCGGCACTGGCATGATGGTCGATGATGATGGTGGCGACGAAGCTGTATTTCTCAGCAAGCTCAATGCCTTTGGTCGAATGGGCAAGCAGGATGAGGTAGTGGGTATTTACAGCTTCCTTGCCAGCGACGCCTCGACATTTATTACCGGTCAGGAAATTTGTGTCGATGGTGGCATGAGCGCCGGGTTGGGCCTGCCGCTGTTTCAGGCAATTGGCTGAAACTGCTGCGCTGGCTTGAACCTATTGTCCGGCCTGATGCAGGCGTCGATAGGCGTTGGGCGTTAGTCCCTGGTGTTTGTTGAAGGTGCGGTGAAAGTTTGAAGGATCCGCATAACCTGTCACGTAGGCAATTTCCTGAATCGACATGGCATTGCCGCGCAAGTAGCTGGCGGCCAGCTCCATTCGAAATTCCAGCACCACCTGTTTGTAGGTGGTGTCCTCGTCGGCGAGACGGCGGCGCAGGGTACGCTCCCCCATAGCCAAGGCCCTTGCGACCTCGATAATACCAGGGTATTTGCCCGGCTGATTCGCCAATATTCGACGCACTTCGCCTTCGATTCCATCGGTACGCTTCAGTTCACCCAGCAGTGCGGCACATTGTTGTTCGCACAACTGCGCCGCGGCTTCGTTGGCAAAGCTCAGCGGCTGGTCCAGTAAGTCGGCGGGGAAACTTAGCTGGTTGTGTTCGCGTTCGAACAGCACCGGGTCACCCAGTACCTCGCTGTACATTGCACGATAGGGCGGGGCTTTGTAGTTGAGTTCCACCCGGCTGAACCAGTGCCGGGAGTGTCCAATGGCGGGACCAATTTCAGCCCACTGTGAAAACAGGCGCTCCAGCTCATAGTGCAGCTTTTGTTCAGTATCGACCATGTCGGGCCGGGCGATGCTCACCACCCGCAGGTGGGCTTCTTCGCCCTCAATAAACAGGGCAGTGTGCAGTACTGCGCCGATCACATCCTGGTACTTGCTGTGGCGTTCGATGGCTTTGCGCAGGCTGGCACTGGCAAACATGGCGTAGCCCAGCAAGCCGTGATCCAGCAGGTTAACTCCGCGGCCGTCCAGCAGACCCAGGCCAGGTACAGTGTACTTGCGGATCACCTCATCGAGTAACTGGCTGTAGTCCGCCTGGCTGATCAGGTGCTCGTCACCATCCAGGGCGCTTTCATCGATGTCATATTTTTCCAGCAGTGGCTCAACGTCTACGTCACGCGCGCGCAGGACGTCCAGCGTGTGCTTCACGTAGATGTTGAATTCCCTGGTAGTTCTGGCCATGGCGAGGCTTCTGTCCGGAAATGACAGAATGTAGACCTGCGGCCACATTGCTGTCAACGGGCCGGCAATAGATTATTGATTGATAAGAAGAAAGGGGGAATAAGGCCATGGCATTAACGTCTGACCAGATGGTTCTGCTTTACCGCAATATGGTGCGCGCAGATCAATTCAACAAAATGATGTATCGGCGGATGATGCAGGGCAAGTTGATCGGTTTTTACCATCCCGCCGAGGGTGCAATTGCCCCGGGCGTGGGCGCCAGCACCTTCCTCAACCAAGACGATAACCTGTCTCCGCATCATCGCGGCCACGGCATCACTCATATGTTGTGCAAGGGTATCGATATTAAATACTACCTCGCCGAGCACACCGGAAAAGAGACCGGCTGCTGCAAGGGACGTTCAGCGTTTCACTTCAGCTTCCCCGAGCACAAGGTATACATGATGTCGGGTTTTATCGGTTACAACTTCGCGCCGGTTGTGGGCTGGGGCTTTGCGGCCAAGCGTCGCGCGCAGGGGCAGGTGGTAATGAACTGTTCCGGTGATGGTTCGTACGGACAGGGGCGTGCCCATGAGGCCATGCTGATGTCACAGAACTGGCAGCTGCCGGTTATTTTCTTCTGTGAAAATAACGGCATGAGTATTTTTTCCACTGCACAGGAAATGCACCCGCAGGAAAACATAGCGTCACTGGCCGATGGTTTTGGCATGCCGTCCATTATTGTTGATGGCCAGGATGTCTTTGCCGTGGCCGAGGCTAGCCTGCAGGCGATAGAGCGGGCCCGCACCGGTGGTGGTCCCACCTTTATCGAAGCCAAGACATTGCGCTTCAACGAGCACGATATTGGCACACCCGATTTGTCGGGCTGGGAAGAGCGCAGTGCAGAAGAACACGAGGCGATGCGTAAACGCGAGCCTATCCGAATCGCTACCGAGCGTGTATTGGGCGATAGCCTGCTCACCCAGAACGAGATCGACCAGATTATCGAGGATGCCCTGGCAGAGATTGAGGCCGTTGAGCAGTTTGCCGACGAGAGCCCGATCGCACGGCCGCCGGTAGAAGAGTTAATGGCCGGCGTGTTCGCGGACTAAAGGAGATGATGCCATGAGAGAAATTACCTTTATTGACGCCATCCGCGAGGCCTACGAGGAAGAGATGCGCCGTGATAACTCGGTGTTTATTGTCGGCCAGGACGTGCGCGGGGCAATCTTCCCTCACACCAAGGGGCTAGTGGAAGAGTTTGGTCCGGAGCGTATTGTTGATACGCCGATTGCCGAGTCGGGCATGTACGGTGTGGCGTTTGGCGCTGCCCAGGAAGGCATGCGACCGGTGTGTGATTTTATGTTCGGCGGTTTTTCCTATGTCACGTTTTCCGAGTGCTCGGTAACAACCGGCCAGTATCACTTTCTGCACGGCAGTCAGCATCCGCTGCCGCTGGTGATTACCGCCGGTGTAGGTACCGGCCAGCGCCTGGCTAACGATCACGCGATGAGCATCCACGGCACGTTTGCCCACCATCCCGGTATTAAAGTGGCGATGCCATCCACACCCTATGACGCCAAGGGTATGTTCAAGTCGGCTATTCGCGATAACAACCCGGTCGTTATCCCCTGGCATATGGGCATCATGATGCTCAAGGGCGAAGTGCCCGAGCTCGGTGATGACTATGTGGTGCCCCTTGGTGTAGCAGATATCAAGCGTGAGGGTAGCGATGTCACGGTGCTGGCCAATTCGCTGCAGCTGCAGCATGCGCTTACCGTTGCCGAAAAGTTGGCAGGCGAGTTATCGGTGGAAGTGATCGACCCGCGCAGCTTTGTGCCTTTTGATATGGACACGCTTCTTACCTCACTGGAAAAAACCAATAGGCTGGTGGTTGTGGACGAAGACTGGGAGTCAGGTGGCTTTGCCGCTACCGTCTCAGCTCGAGTCATGGAGCAGGGCTTTGATTTACTGGATGCGCCTGTCACGCGTGTCACATTGCCCAACATGCCAGTGCCCGGCGGCTACATGGAAGAGTATGTGGCGCCCAACCCCGAGCGAATCGAGGCCGCCATTCGCGCGGTGTGCGCCTAGGAGGTAACAGATGGCTATCGACTACACTATGCCAAAACTTGCCATGGCGATGAATGAGGGCGTTATCAACCAGTGGTTGGTAGAAGAGGGCGCCTACGTTGAGAAAGGGCAGGAGCTGGCGACCGTGGAAACCGAAAAGGTGGCCTACGATGTTGAGTCACCAGAGGCGGGTTACCTGCACATTGTGGTGGCCGAAGGTGAAACCGTTCCCTGTGAAACCCTGATAGCACGCTTTGCAGAAACTGAAGCCGAGCTGGCTACCTTGCAGTCTGCCGGGGATACCCCCGCTGCTGTTGCTGCAAACGAGGCAGAGCAGGCAGCGCCGGTGGCGGCGAGCTCAACACCACAGCTTACCGATAGCTCAGCCAGAGTCATAGCGTCGCCGCTTGCCCGACGTTTGGCGCGTGATGCCAACCTGAATTTGCACGGGGTTACCGGTACCGGGCCGGGCGGGCGTATCGTCAAGCGTGACGTATTGCCGCTGCTCGCAGCGCCGCAAACCAGCGATGCGGTGCTTGCGCGAGTACCTTTTACAGGCATGCGTAAAACCATTGCCGATCGAATGACTGCCAGCCTGCAGTCAACTGCGCAACTGAGCGGCAATTGGGAATCAGATATTACTGCCATGATGGCCTTCCGACAGGAATACGTGCGACGTGAGGCCGAGTTGGGAACACGTGTCTCCGTTAACGCACTGATTGCCCGGGCGATCGCGTATGCGATCAAGCAGGTACCTATTGCAAATAGCTGCCTGGAAAACGACGAAATTGTTATTTATCGCTCCATCAACCTGGGCGTTGCCGTTTCGGTGCCGGGTGTGGGCGAGTACGACAGCGGCCTGATGGTCGGGGTTGTGCACGGGATAGAAAATATGGGCTTGGCAGAGTTGGATCTTTCCATGAAAGCAGTGGTAGAGCGACTGCGTACTGGCCAGGCCACTGCCGAAGATACCAGCGGCGCGACTATCACCCTGTCCAGTACCGCCGGTGCAGGTCCTCCCGGGCTCACATCAACGCCGGTGTTGAATTCGCCCAATACTGCACTAGTGGGTCCGTCTACGCCGATCGAGCGCCCCGTCGTTGTAGATGGTGAAGTATGTGTGCGCACGCTGATGCCAATCTCATTCACCTTTGATCACCGGGTTATGGATGGCGAGCCAGCCGCACGCTTTATGCGCGCACTGCACGATTGCCTTGAACACCCCGAGTTGATGATGGCATGAGCAGGGCAGGGAATTGCAGGTGAGTGAGCGCGACCTTCTTATCATAGGTGCTGGCCCGGGCGGCTATGTTGCTGCAGTGCGGGCGGCGCAGTTGGGACTGTCTGTTA
This sequence comes from marine gamma proteobacterium HTCC2148, assembly GCA_000156295.1. GTDB lineage: Bacteria > Pseudomonadota > Gammaproteobacteria > Pseudomonadales > Halieaceae > Halioglobus > Halioglobus marinus. Next base: position 12,867 of record DS999230.1, on the reverse strand, counting down.
CCGTGGTCGAAAAAGCTGCCCCGGGCGGCGTTTGCCTGAACTGGGGCTGCATACCCTCTAAGAACCTTATTCACCAAGCCGATGCATTCAATAGTCTTGAGCACATGGCAGAGGTGGGCGTGTCGATTGATCGCGAAACACTCAACTATGCACTGGTGCAACAACGTTCGCGCAAGGTTGTGAAAACCCTCACCAACGGTGTTGCGGGTTTGCTCAAGCGCAACAAGGTTGAGTACCTCACCGGTGAAGCCAAACTGGTGTCGGCAACTGAAGTATTGGTAGACGAACAACAAAGCCTGCAGGCCAAAAAAATTATTGTTGCTACCGGTTCGCGGCCAATGCACGTTCCCGGTTTTGAGTTTGACGAGGACCGGGTGCTCTCTTCCACGGGCATATTGGCATTGGAAAGCTTGCCGGTAAGCTTGGTCATATTGGGGGCCGGTGCAATCGGTTGCGAGTTTGCCTATGTGATGAATAGTTTTGGGGTGAAGGTGATCCTTGTGGAGGCCCTGGATCACTTACTACCAACAGAGGATGTCGACGTTTGTGCGGTGCTGGAAAATTCATTTAGTAAATCCGGCATTGCTGTGCACACGTCAACACGCGCTTCTGTTTTGTCGCGCTACAGTGATCATGTGACCGTGTCGCTAACATCTGCGGATGGGCAAAGCACAGAGGTGTCGGCGGAACGTGCGTTAGTCGTATTCGGCCGCAGCCCCAACACGCAGTCACTTGGGCTTGAAGCCGTCGGCGTTGCTTTGGATAAGCGCGGCTTCATTCCAGTGGGAGACTATGGTCAAACCAGTACTCCGGGTATTTATGCGATAGGCGATGTAACAACCACCCCGGCATTGGCCCACGTGGCTTCAGCCGAGGGTGAGCTGGTGGTAGAACATATCGCAGGTATAAAAACTGGCCCTAAGGCGATTGATCCGGCGCTGGTTCCCTCCGCCATTTATTGTGAGCCACAGGTCGCCGGGTTTGGCTTGCGCGAACAGTCGGCAGAGCGTGCAGGGGATGCCTTTAAAACGTTTAGCTTCCCCTACCACGGTGCCGGTAAGTCGATTGCTATTGAAAAACCAGAGGGCCTTGTAAAAGTTATCTGTGATGCAAAGACAGACGAGATTCTTGGCGCGCATGTTGTCGGCCATGATGCGACCGAGTTAATCCATGAGATCCTGCTAGCCAAGTCTGCGGAACTTTTGCCCGAGGATATTGCAACCATGGTGCACGCACATCCGACCCTGTCGGAGGCGACAATGGAAGCGATGCGCGGCATTTACAGCCAACCGATTCACGGTTAGGCAGAGGATCAGTTAATGGAAGAAGCACTGAATATTGCTGTTATACCCGGTGACGGTATCGGTAATGAAGTAATGCCCGAGGGCATTCGCGTGCTCGAGGCAGCCGGCGCCCTCTCCGGTATCAGCTTTAACTGGACGCACTTTGACTGGTCCTGCGAGTACTACGCCAAGCACGGCAGCATGATGCCCGCCGACGGTATCGATATTTTGCGTGAGTTTGATGCCGTTTATCTTGGGGCGGTTGGCTTTCCCGGCGTACCCGACCATGTATCGCTGTGGGGTTTGTTAATTCCGATTCGCCGTGAATTTAACCAGTACATTAATCTGCGCCCGGTACGATTGTTTGACGGTGTCCCCTGTCCGTTGGCGGGCAAGAAGCCCGGTGACATCGATTTTATGGTGGTCAGGGAAAACGTGGAGGGTGAGTACTCGGCGATCGGTGGCATTCAATATGAAGGTACCGAGGACGAGGTGGTTATTCAGCAGAGTGTCTTTACCCGCAAGGGTGTTGATAGGGTGCTGCGCTATGCTTTTGAACTGGCCAAAAGCCAGGGGCGCACACGGGTGAGTTCGGCGACCAAGTCGAACGGTATCATCCACAGCATGCCCTATTGGGACAATCGTTTTGCGCTAATGGCCGAGCAGTATCCCGGCATCGAAACGGACCAGTACCATATCGATATCCTGACCGCGAATTTCGTTCGTATGCCCGAACATTATGATGTGGTTGTGGGCAGTAATTTATTTGGCGATATTCTCTCGGATCTTGGTCCCGCCTGTACCGGAACCATCGCCATTGCGCCGTCTGCGAATATTAATCCTGAGAGTACTTTTCCGTCCATGTTTGAGCCCGTCCATGGCTCTGCCCCGGACATAGCCGGACAGGGTATTGCGAATCCTGTAGGTATGATCTGGTCGGGTGCCATGATGTTGCAGCATCTCGGCCACGAGGATTGTCACGATCGGATCATGACGGCTATTGAAACGGTGCTGCGCGAGAACAAGTACCTGACCCGTGATATGGGTGGCTCAGCTACCACACAAGAATTGGGCGCTGCGATTGCCTCAGCGGTGAATGAGTAATGTGCTCTGATGTTTAAACGCAACGCCGGGAATGCGCAGGTCATAGGCTGCGCGATATAGGCTCAGGCAATCCTGTTACTCGGCATCGGCGGCACCGAGCGCGGTTTTACCGATGGGTCCATACAGCTCGGGCCGTCGATCTCTGAAGAGACCCCAGCTTCGACGATAGTTGGCACATTCATCGAGGTCGATGGACGCCACCAGGATTGTCTCTTCGTCACGTCCAGCTTCGGCGATTTTTTCTCCAGTATGATCAGTGATAAACGAGGAGCCATAAAAAGTGGTGCTAATGCCGTCGTCCTCTTCCACGCCAACGCGGTTGGATGCAATGACCGGCAGTAAGTTGGCGGCCGAATGTCCCTGCATGACCCGTTGCCAATGACCGCTGGAATCGAGGCTAGCATCTTGCGGTTCTGAACCGATAGCGGTGGGATAGAACATGGCCTCGGCACCCAGCAGCGCGCAGCAGCGGGCTGTTTCCGGAAACCACTGGTCCCAGCAGATGCCTGCGCCGAAAGTTCCGTAGCGGGTTTGCCAGACCTTGAAGCCAGTGTCCCCCGGAGTGAAGTAGAACTTCTCGCAGTACCCCGGACCATCAGGAATATGGGACTTGCGGTAATTACCCAGAACAACGCCATCAGCGTCTATCATAACCAGTGAGTTGAAGAAGGTATTAGTGTCTCGTTCGAAATAACTGATGGGCAGCACCACCTCAAGCTCGGCCGCTACTTTGGCGAAACGTTGAATTAATGGATTACTCAAGAGGGGTTTAGCCAGGTCTAGGTACTTGTATTGCTGGGTTTTGCAAAAGTAGGGGACTTCGAAAAATTCCTGCAGAAGGATTACCTGGGCGCCGGCGGCATGAGCGTCGCGCACGGCCTTTTCGGCCTTTAGCATGTTGGCTTCAATATCCCAACTCATAGCTAATTGCGTAGCGGCGAAGGTGACGATACGGCTCATCTCAGTGTCCTATCAGGTTTGTTCAATTCATATCTCTTAGGATAGTTCAAGCGCACTGGATGCGTTGTACCTACATGGGGTTAGAGTGTTGCGGCCATTGCCCGAAGTGATTCAAATGGGGTTGGAGCCTCCAGCATCGGGGGTGCACTATGCATTCTTATTCTGTTCATTGAAGGCAAGCGCTCACCCATCACATATTCGTGTCACACAAAACTTTGGATAATTTCCGAGTTGAAAGCTGATCCTATAGTGATCCCCAGGCTGCAATGGCGCCATTTCAGTACAGCGCAGCGGCAGGGTTATTTCCGATTCGTAATCCAGTAACTGATGCTGCTCAAACGCCTGAACGCGGGTAAACAGCAGCGCATCGAAATTGTCCAGATGGGCTACTGATGGGATAGTGACATTCACCGGGTTCAGCTCAATCAGGCCAGTGCTGCTGCTTTGGCATGCACGCTGTTCTAGTGCTGCGGCCTGATCTGGTATCAGGCAGAAAACAGTAGCGATCGGGTAGCGCCCGCCGGCCTCTTCCAACGCGACAAGGTCTGGCGCATCGCCGCGTTTAAACGCCGCTGTCTCAGCGTCCAGGTGGGCAAGGCACAACTCAACTTCGATTTTCTGGGGAATGAATATTCCTTTGCTGTGTAACTGGGGTGCGAGGTTAGCGGTGACCGCGAATTGAGGTTCTTGCTCAAGAGACTTCTGCATCGTCTCAGTGATAATGATATGGGGGCTGCCGGGGTGTTGATAACGGCAGGCATCGTCCTGCACAAAGTGAATGAAGTGTGACTGCAAACTAAAATGCTCGACGAGCTGGCCTACGCTGTCTAGCGAGCGCTGATGGATGTCCAGCAGGTGCACCTGCAGCTCACCGGCGTGGAACCTTCCCAGTAGCGGTAATAGCAGTGTGGCGAAGGGGCCGCAGCCGGCGTACAGGATTTCAATCGGTTGGTTTGCAAAGCGATCGCTGGCGGTGTTGATGGCCGCATAGACAGCGCGAATAAAGACTACGCTGCGCTGATAGTCCTTTACGCAGTGAGCGGCGGCTTCCGGGTTAATGGCTACGCCATCCTCTAGCAGGGAATCGTCGGCCCAAGCGTCAAAGCTGCGGTCCGGTACTACACCGGTGACGTTACTACAAAGCCGGGCGAAGGCATCCAGGGCTTCACGCAGGTGCGTGGGGGAGCTGGCCTCATCAAGGAGGGTGTCGCTGATGTCGTCGAGGGTCATAGTGGCATGATTATTAGGGAAATTGCTGATACAAAAAAGCCCTCCAGAACGATAACAGTTTACGTCGTGCCTCAGAGTGCGCAGATTAGCGGCGTGACACGGGGCACATCACGCTTACCGGATCGGGCAGGGTAGTAGGCTGCTGTGTACAGCTTATGACAGGTTTGCGAGCAGCGCTTGATGATCTGGCGGTAGCCCATATGAGTAAACCAGTATGAGGGGATAAGATGCGAACTTTACTCATAGACGGCGCGGCCCAGCGCACAGAACAAACGGATGTAACCGGGCCTTCAATGGCGGCGTCTATGGCGGCGTATATACCGTCCCCTGGGGCGTTACCTACTGCCGTGCAAAGAGACCTGCGCTCAGATCATGCGGGTGAGACCGGGGCGGTGTTCATCTATCGGGGTATCCTGAGCTGTACACGTGACAGCGCCTTAAGGGAGTTTGCGACTGAGCATCTGGCTACCGAGCAGCGTCATCTTGTTTTTTTCGAGCAGTGGTTACCAGCGTCGCTAAAAAGTCGTCTGATACCACTATGGAAGTTGGCCGGTTGGCTGCTAGGAGCGCTGTCCCTGCTTGGCGGCAGGCGCGGTGTTTTCCTTACCATCGAAGCCGTTGAAACCTTTGTCGTCGCCCATTATCGCGAGCAACTGCCTCAACTGCGGGAAGTCGGGCAAGAGGGACTGGAGCTCAAGTTACGTAGCTTTATGGAAGACGAGGCAGCACATCGTGACGATGCTGCCAGCCGCAGCGTTGCAGGCCCTGCAGGTCCGTTGGGGCGGGTCTGGTGTGCGCTTGTGGAGTTTGGCTCGGCAGCGGGTGTTGCTGTCGCCAGAAGGTTATGAGATGTCCCGCAAAAAATCGCCGGTTCGGCATTTTTTGTGCGCGGGTGAAAGTTTTACTCAAATATCTCACACCAGCGGACGTTGAGTTGGGGGAGGCGGCCTCAACTGACGATCATAGTTAATCCATTGATAGACATGAAATAAGTAATTATAAGTGTAGCGATATACCTCTGTTTATACACCCGGATTTTACTAACGCAAAAGTAACGGTAGGCGGTAGCAGGATTGCCCTTTGCGTGGCTTACCAATTGCTCTGACATTCAGTATCTAGCTGTTTACCTAATGTCCGCTTTCACCTCAAAAGTGATCTTGTTGTAACCTAATTCGCCAAAGACGGCTGCCGAATTCGCCAGTTTCATATTGGAAGTTACGAATAAGTGATTCTCGAGGTTCCCAGTTTTAGACCCGTAAATCGGTGTGCTAACTTTCGGCCTCTAGCCTTTCTGGTCTATCATCAGTAGCGCTAGCTTTTTCAGGCCATGCCAATCCTTCATCAAGGGTTGCTTGCCTCACCGTTTTCTTCTCTGGCTAACGTACGCCTTGCAGATCCGAGCAATCGAGAGAAGTAAGAGATTGAAATAGAGAAACAGGAGCCCGTGCTCGGCTTTGATTTTGAAGCCCTCAAGCCCTTGACCGAAGCTGGCTAAAACATCCTGCCATACTGTGAAGATGAGCAAAAGCGCAACTAATGCATTTACGTAATCGTTTTCCGCGAATTTCAGGTACTTTTCCGCAGCAACCTCGGCTTTCATGAAGCATTCTTCTTTCATATTTTTTTAACTCTCGATCTTCGGGCGTGAAATCACAACTACACAAGTTCCCTAGCTCCGCAATGCCTAGAGACCTGCTCTATTTTTAGTGATTCTCCTGTACGTTAGAGGGTACCGTGGCTCCCACGTAAAATCTGTAAAACTCAAAACGCCCGACCACATGCATGAGGATAACAGTGGTTCGTCTTAGCCGAAGTCGAACTTAAACCATAGCATAACCGAAACGTCGCAAGTTACACGGAAGCGGCCCTCAGGATCAGTATAGCCGGTATGACCGTTTGTAGGCGAAAGCGGACCTTTTAGGGCCTGAATCGGCCCTGGAGGGAAACGTCCGCTTTCACCTCATAGCGGTCGTAAATGTTCGCAGTTACGCCTGGTCTGTAGCGTAGTGGAAAACACCAGTTGTAACTGCGCATATTATACGCGGACACGATTTTATCGCGATTACTTTCACTACAATTACATGGGTGGAGCCGGGTTTTTTTCTATGAAGTCAACGACCTGGGCCGCCAGTTCCGTACCCACATCCTCCTGGATAAAGTGTCCGGCAGTCGGGTAGCGTCGATGATCCTGACCGGCAGCACCAGGCACATGCGCAATCCATTTATCCTGGTTCCCCACTCGCCCCAGGTGCCGGTCTCGCTCGCCAGCCAGAAAAAGGAAAGGCCGATCGTAGCGACCCAACTCTTCCCAGGCTGGTACGTTCTGCTGCCCTATACCTGCTAGCATAGAGGGGAAAGCGCGAATACCTGCCCAGTAGATGCGCGACGGGTAGGGGGCGTTGTAAGAGGCATACTCCTGCACTGTCAGTCCATCTACGCTCGCCAGATCTAGCAGCCCGGCCGCAAATAAATCGGGGGCAGTCGCTGCGAATTCTATCCACTGTTGAAACCCTTCTTCAAAGCTACTGGCCCCTCGGCGACTGATCAGATGAGCGATAAGGCCGGGGTCGGACTCATCGAATTCAAACACCGGAGCGGAATACGGATTCGAGCCGGGCTCAAATATCCGCAAGTCTCCATTAGCCACCACGATTCGAGCGAAGAGCTCCGGCATATCGCCTGCGATACGCAACCCTATCAGGCTACCCCAGTCTTGAGCAAAGAGTGTGATATCTGCAATGCCCAGCTTTGCGATCAGCACTTTCATCCAAGCCACATGTTGTTCAAATTGGTGCACGCCAGGGTCCACAGGTTTGTCTGACCGACCCATACCTATATGGTCAACTGCAATGACCCTGTAACCGGCCTGCACCAGCACGGGAATCATCTTGCGGTAAAGATACGACCACGTGGGCTGTCCATGCAGCATGAACACGATCTCTCCATCGCGGGGCCCCTCATCAATATAATGATAACGCAACCCAGACACGTTGACGTAGTTGGGCTCGAAGTTATAGTCATGAAGAGAGTCAAAGCAGGCACTTGGTGTACGTACGAATTTGATTCCAGCGGCGGCCGTCTGCACCACAATCTCGCCATCAGGAAGCTTGCAAACGGTAAATACAGGCTCAAGAAAAACGGTCACATCAGAGGCCAGGACTTCCATGCACGCCTCGCAACCCTCAAAGAGGGACGTAGCTACTGGGCAGGTGTTGGTCTGGCCGCCGCAGAGGTAGCCGAGCTCCTGGCGCCAACCATCGAATTGGTACCCCCTTGCCGGTTCGGCAATGAATGTCTCGTTGAACAACAGATCAATTACTTCAATTTCACATGTTTGGGAAACTTCACACAGGTAGTTGCCCGAGACGCTGGTAACCCGGCCGTTGTCGGGGACCTGCACCTGAACTTTACACGCCGAGACGGAAGCCAAAAATAGAACAGCCAGTATAAGTCTGCAAATCACGACGATCCCCTATGGTATATGCGGGCAAGCTACAGCTTAGACTATAAAAAAATCTACCAAATGCAGCTTAGTATTTTCAAATAATGAACGCAAACTGAAACGTACAGCGCCATTTGGGTCGGGGGCGGGTGCTCAAATCAGTGTAAGAAAAATGTCCGTTCCTAGGCGAAAGCGGACATTAGAGGACTTGAGTAGGCCCTGGGCGGCTAATGTCCGCTTTCACCTCACAAGAGTCATTTTTGTGTATGCCCCAGTGCTTGCGTCTGAACCACACACCGAATGTGGATGGTGAATTTACCAATCTGGGGGTTGCTGTAATGACGTTGCAACACCATAGCAACTCAGGGTAGTCATTCATCCTTAACCTACTGCCAGTTTTTTAGTTATCCATCGAGCAATTATCCCGTGTCGGTTATCAGTAGGGTGCAGCCCATCAATAGTATCGGCGGTCAGGTACGGAGCAGACAATACAGTCACATTGTCGTATTCCTTTGCGACGGCTTTTGACCACTGTCGTGCATCTCTGGTACGCTGCTCAAGCTCTGGTGACAGCGTTACTAGCACAGGCAATACCAACCAGACGTCACAGTCGCGGCCGCTAAGAAACTGCATGTGATCGCGTAGCGCCAGCTTGTATAGTCCCTCGCTAACACCATCGCCAGCATCGTTAGTCCCCAGCCAATAAATGACTTCGCGTTTAGCGCACGATACCTGTCTGGGTATATCAGACTGGGTAATCATGCTGCCGGCCTGAGCCACGTTGTTGATGTGGAAACCCACTTTGCTAGACCATGCACCTGCATCAGATGATAGTGAGTCGCCAAACAACCAGTAACTGGCCGAGTGCGAAGGCGCTGATAACAGCAGCATCAAAATAAATAGTCGAAACATCCTACCGTGTCCTGTTTAGTGCGCACTATTGTGCTGACGGATACAGATTAGGAGGTTGTTGTTCTATTTATAATCGCTCAAGCCGCCAACGTCATGACTGTGCGCGCCAATGTCCGCTATTAGGCGAAAGTGGACCTTTGAGACACTGAATCGGCCACTACCTAAATTCTGCTATTGCAAGCCTCCGGGCGAGGTCAGTAACCGGGCTGTCACTAAGTCAAAGCACCACAGGGCCTGTCAAAATGTTTGCCCTAGCTAGAGAGCCGTCTCATTCGGTGTCAACTGTCTGAACCAACCAAGAGCTAATCTATTTATTAATCGTCATCCTTGCCTAGCCTCTCGCCTTGTTTGCCTCTGACACCATCCCGAACTTCTTCCTGCTTGCAATCACGTTTATCCTTGCCAACCCTACCTTCCTCCTGGCGACAATCTCTTTTGTCCTGGCGCTCATCCGATCTACCACGCTCTTCTCGGCGGTCTTGGCGGTCATCAGGGTCGGCGTAACTCAATATCGGGGTCGCTATGAGTAATGCGCTCGTGATCATTGCGAATATTCTCTTCATTTTGGGTTCTCCTTAAAGCAGTTTTTGCTATCGACGGTAAGATCTTGATCACATTAAACCATGAAACTGAAAGTACGCGGAAGCTTCCGATTGAGGTCCCAAAACCGATATCAAGAAAGGAGGAATGTCCGCTTTCACCTCAAAGCGGACGCTCATGCTTTGAGTCGACTCTGAATGACATAGGTACATATCGTATCCCCTTATCGCTCTCTTCAGCTCCATCGTGAGTAAAGCCGTACCGCTCATAGAAGCCAATCGCGTTTATTGACGCTTTGAGATGCAGTCGATCGTAGCCGGAGCGCGCTATCACAGCGTCTAGTAGTGTACCTCCAACTCCTCTGTTTTGACTTTCGGGGAGAACATACAGCTGGGCGATATAGTAAGGATCGCGCCACGCAACATAACCTATGATTTGATCGTCGGAAACAGCTTTTACTGCTCGATACTTTGACGCATCTGCGATAGATGAAATATCTGCCGACCGGGCCGATCGCATTGATAGCTGACCTTCGGACGACAAAGTCGGTATCACTTGAAGCTCGCTAGTCTGTTCTACAAGTAGCGAAATTTCGGGTATGTCTCCAGCTATAACTGATTGAATTTCGATTATTGAGTACCAGCTCCGAAAACCGAGTCATAGGGTAACTTAACTCGCCTATAAACCGATACTAGATAGTCCGCTATTAGGCGAAAGCGGCCCCTTTTGACCTAGAAGAAGTAATCGATGAAAACTTTCGCTTTCACATCAAAGGTGACAGCATGCCCCCAATTTTTCTAAATTCTAAGCGCTACAGTCATCTTTCACTTGGCGAAAAACCATTTCCCCCATAGAAAACTAATGGATTTTGTATTCTTGTTTGTCAAGACCGTCGACGAATTTTTGAAAATTGGCATTATAATGCGACCGCCTTTGCTCCCACGCTTGAGTTACAGTTGGTGATCCCAGGAAGAAAGAAAACTGACTAACCATCGGAAGCCATAATTCTTCGTCGAAACGGTCTTGGCTGAACTGCCAGAATGCTTCCTCAAAAACCTTCAGTAGCGGATTAAGGGTTGCGAAAAGACGAACTTTCTCAACATCTGTGAGACTTTTGAAATCCACATTCCCACGAACCATAATCTCCGCCAATTCACCGTCTCTGAATTGGCCATAACTGTCACGGAAAGCTTCAGAGATTTCATGCATCGCAGCTAATCGGCTCTCTCTGTTCTGCGCTCGAATTTGTCTTCCGAGGTAAAAAAGAGAAATGACAACACCTATCGCTGCCAATATCTCGGCAATCGCAGCAGTAGCATCCCAATTCATAACGGCACCGTGTTCCTGTATCCATGCATTGACTAATCAGTCTAGCCGAAACTCTGCTGTGAATCGAAACTGACACCCAGTAATTTCTATACAGGAAGACCGCTTTCACCTCAAAGCGGTCATTTGCAGGGGTTTGGTACAAATGTTTTCATGAGCTTCAGCCGGGCAATAGGAACAGACTACTTTATAGTGATCTGGCTATCATATTTTGAGTACATTGGAGCAGTAATCGACGCTCCAAACCTGCAACTCTATGCTTAATCGCCTGTTGATATTCGTCGGAGTCAAAGCCTTTAAGGTAGGCAGCCCGCGTCGGGTAGTCGATGATAGCCACCATGTCCCAATCGTCTGTGCCGACATCACCAACGAAGAGTTGCTGGGATGGAGCCAGAAAGACAATGCGCCCTCCATTATCTTCAATCTTTCGTTTGGCGACCTCTGCATAACGCTGATAGGCAGCCTGACCGCTTACTGGTTCTCCATCATCAGGAGTCTCGTGATCGTATCTAGCGGCAACTCTGAATTTCAGCAGGTTGATCATCGTTATGGGACCGTCTGGACTGGCAGACCTAAGGTTTGCAAGTTGCTCTTCTGTAGGTTCCGTGCTCGACATCAAATTCTCGCTGAAGTTTGTGTATGGCTATCTTACAACGTGCCACTGCGTTCCGAAAACCGCATGCGTGACAGGAGTCACAACTGGCTGCTTTCACCTCAGAGCGGATGTCTTTATTACAGTAAGAAACAGCTCGCTACCGGCCAGAAGTAGGAATTCTCTGGACACAGCCCGGTACTCGTCTAAAATCCGTGAGCTATAAATTTAAGCAAAGCGAGCTGCACATGTCACTGATTAGCAAATATACCCGAATTATCGCCATCTTCTTTTCATCGATTACCTTGCATGCGTATGCGCAAGCGGAGCAGGTAACGAATATCCATGAGTTCTTTTCGCCAGATGGGCGAGTGGTAACTGAAGCCAGCTATCCAACTGACGAAACATCGCGGCAGATACTTCAGGCGCAAACCGTTGCGGGTATCAACCGCTTTCTGCACAAGCGAAAACTGACACCAACCGAAGATCAGCCTGTCGTGCGTATGAACCGAGATACGTACTACTCAATGATAGTAGTTGATGTGTCAAAAGGAGCGAAGATAACCCTTCCAGATATTCCAGAGGGTAAATACATGTCGCTCCAACCGGTGACCGAAGATCACCGCATACAGCCAATGTCGTATGGGCCTGGAACTTTTGAATTGGCCACGCATACTGGCACGCATATCTACGTGATTGTTCGACTGGATGCCACCTTCTCTGAGGAGGAGGCGGCTCGATATCAAGATCAGATGTCTATTAGTGCTGCCAGTGACATGATGCTCAGCACCGAACCGGTCGAGTTGGAGTCGTTTGAGCGTGTCGAAAATGCACTCAAGGCTAAGATACCCATGCTTGCGAAACGCGACGGGATTCTGGCGTTACGCGGAGGTTTCACTGCGCCAACCGACGAGTCGCGTGGGCTGCACGAATTAGACAAGTACCAGATAATGGCGGCCGGCGGTTGGGGCGGCGCTCAATGGAAGGACAACATTTACGAGGTGTCCGGCAGTTATCCGAGCGACGCTTGTCATCAGGCGACCTTTGACGACCCCAAGAACGACGCTTTTTGGTCCTTCACGGTTTACGACAAGGCCGGTTTTATGTTCGACGACGTGGCAAATGTGAGCTCGGATACCGCCACGCCGAACGGTGACGGCACGTATACCGTGAGCTTCGGCTGCGGGCAGGGGGCTTCTAACAATCTACCGACGGAAAACGAATCGGGTGAATTCACATTGGCTATTCGCCACTACCAACCAGGCGAACTGGTACGGGACGAAAGTTATCGCCTACTACCGTTCGTTAAGCGAAGTGAATATTAGTCGGGAGGAATTCGCCTAATCAGTAAAAACTCTGAGTGACCTCGTGTTACTTGAATTGGTGGAGCGGCCGGAATTGTGTCTACTCCGCCCCTGCGGGCCGTCTTCGAAGACTCGCTATGGTCGGGCACCGGCGTTCTTTGAGCTGCCGGTCCA
>DS999231.1:95555-177249 GCA_000156295.1 marine gamma proteobacterium HTCC2148 | reverse complement strand
CTGGGTGGATCGTCGTCGGGACCACGGAGGGGTTATCTTCCTGGATATGCGCGACCGGGAAGGCATTGTGCAGGTGGTGTTCGACCCTGATACCGAGGAACACTTTGAGCGTGCGGACCGCGTGCGCAGCGAATATGTGCTAAAAATCACTGGTCGGGTCCGCGCCCGCGGTGAGGGTACGGTGAATCCGGCAATGGCCACTGGCGAAATCGAAGTGTTGGGCAAGGAACTGGAAATTCTTAATACCGCTGCTACACCTCCTTTCCAGCTGGATGAGCACACCTCTGTCGGCGAGGAAGTTCGCCTTAAGTACCGCTACATGGATTTACGCCGGCACGAAATGCAGGAGCGCCTGATTACCCGCTCGAAAATTACCTCAGCGGTGCGCACCTTTCTCGATCGTGAGGGCTTCCTCGATATTGAGACGCCAATCTTGACTCGCGCAACACCAGAAGGCGCTCGCGATTACCTGGTGCCCAGTCGCACCCATCCCGGGCAGTTTTTTGCGCTGCCGCAGTCGCCGCAATTATTCAAGCAGTTGCTAATGGTTTCCGGGTTCGATCGGTATTACCAGGTGGCCAAATGCTTCCGCGATGAAGATCTGCGAGCCGATCGCCAGCCCGAGTTCACCCAGATCGATATCGAGACCTCATTCCTCGAGGAAGAGGAGATCATGGGCATTACCGAGCGCATGGTTCGGGAATTGTTCCAGTCAACTCTGGACGTAGAACTTCCTGAGTTTCCGCACATGCCCTACTCGGAGGCGATGGAACGTTACGGGTCTGATAAGCCCGATCTGCGTATCGATATGGAGCTTGTCAGTGTTGATGATCTGATGCAGCAGGTCGATTTCAAGGTTTTCCGTGGACCTGCCGATGACGTCGCCGGTCGCGTTGCCGCTCTGAAAGTGACGGGTGGGGCGACCATTAGCCGTAAGGAAATTGACGACTATACCAAGTATGTTTCTATTTTCGGCGCCCGGGGATTAGCCTGGATCAAGGTCAACGAGCTGGCCACAGGCGTAGAAGGCTTGCAATCACCGATCCTCAAATTCATGCCCGACGAAGTCGTTATGCAGATGATGGAGCGCCTGGACGCTGCCGATGGCGATATCATCTTCTTTGGCGCTGACAAGACCCGCGTGGTTAATGAGTCGCTGGGCGCACTGCGCATTAAAGTGGCTGCGGACCAGAACATGATTCGCGAAGGCTGGGCACCGCTGTGGGTAGTGGACTTCCCGATGTTTGAAGAGGATGGAAATGGCGGTTTGACTCCACTGCACCATCCTTTCACCGCCCCTTCCTGTTCTGTGGAAGAGTTGGTGGACAAGCCTGCTGAAGCCCTGTCCAGAGCCTACGATATGGTTCTCAATGGTTGTGAACTCGGCGGTGGTAGCATTCGTATTCACCAGCGAGACATGCAGGAAGCCGTATTTAGGATCCTTGAAATTAGTGACGAAGAGGCGGACGAGAAGTTTGGGTTCCTGTTACAGGCCCTGCAATACGGCGCTCCTCCTCACGGTGGACTGGCCTTTGGCCTGGATCGCATCGTTATGTTGATGACTGACTGTGCATCCATTCGTGATGTTATTGCTTTTCCCAAGACCCAGACCGCCCATTGTGTGATGACTGATGCCCCAGGCGATGTGAATGCGGCGCAATTGCGTGAGCTGAATATTCGTCTGCGGCAGAGCAGAGAAGAGGCGAAAGCGGCGGAGCAGGACTGATTGACAGAGCCCGGGTACCTAAAAATAAGAAATAAGTGCAGGGGCTGATCTTTGCTACAGGCGGCTGATATGGCTCGCGGCGCCAATTGCTGCTCTCGGACTGGTCGCTGGCCACCAAAAAATTACAGCTTATTCTGACCATCCGCCCGCGAAATACTGACCCCGCCTGTAAATTTGTACATAATGAGCCAACGGGGCACAGGGCGCAGAACTAACATGTCGCTAATATTGGGGATTGATCCAGGGTCCCGCAAAACCGGTTTCGGCATAATCAATTATGTATCTGGCCGCAGCGAATACGTCACCAGTGGCGTGATACGCCTGCCGGAGGGTGAGCTGGCGCCGCGGCTGAGAATCATCTTTGACAGCGTGTCAGAGCTGGTTGAGCAGTATAGTCCTCAGGAATTGGCGATTGAGCAAGTATTTATGGCTAAGAGTGCAGGTTCTGCCTTAAAGCTCGGACAGGCTCGCGGAGCCGCCATTGTTGCCTGCGCCAGCCGTGATATGGAAGTGGCAGAGTACTCCGCTAGACAGATCAAGCAGTCGGTTGTGGGAACCGGGGCCGCGGAAAAGTCTCAGGTGCAGCACATGGTTAAAGTCCTGCTTAAACTTCCTGGTGAGCCCCAGGAAGATGCGGCCGACGCTCTGGCGGCGGCACTGTGCCACGCCCACACACAACAAAGTATGATCAATATGGCTGGCGCCAAATCGGTACGCCGGCGGCGGATTCGATAAATGATAGGTAGAATTCGGGGCAACCTGGTCCACAAACAACCGCCGGTCATTCTGGTCGAGGTCGGAGGTGTTGGTTACGAGCTTCAGGTTCCCATGACCACCCTGTTTCAATTACCCGAGCTGGGGGCGGAAGTGTCCCTGGTCACCCATTTCGTGGTGCGCGAGGACGCCCAACTGCTTTATGGTTTTGCTCAAGAGCGCGATCGCGCCCTGTTTCGTCAGTTGATCAAGGTCAGCGGTGTAGGCCCGAAGTTGGCTTTAACCATTCTTTCCGGAATGGACTCGGCCAGCTTTGCTCGCTGCGTGCAGCGCGATGATATCTCCTCTCTGGTCGCTCTCCCAGGTGTCGGCAAGAAAACTGCTGAGCGCTTGTTAGTTGAGATGCGCGACAAGCTCAAGGACTGGTTGGGTCAATTGGACGGTGAATTGCCCAGTTCAGGTCCGGCGCAGTCGGCTGCGCCAGTAGATAGGGTGGCGGATGCCGAGGGCGCGCTGATTGCGCTCGGTTATAAGCCCGCGGAAGCGGCCAGGATGGTCGCTGCGGTTAATGATGATTCTATAGAGAACAGCGAAGACTTAATTCGCCGGGCTCTCAAGTCAATGGTGAGCGGATGATAGAAACCGACCGCCTGATTGCTCCAGACCCGGTGAGCCCCAGGGAAGACGCACTGGATCGCGCTATTCGACCGAAGTCGCTGGCTGAGTACGTTGGGCAGAAAGTCGTTTGTGACCAGATGTCTATTTTCCTGCAGGCAGCCAAGGGACGTGATGAGCCTCTGGATCACACCCTGATCTTCGGCCCTCCGGGGCTGGGCAAGACAACCCTGGCCAGTATTATCGCCAATGAGATGGGGGTGTCACTGAAGACAACTTCCGGGCCAGTACTGGAAAAAGCTGGAGACATCGCTGCATTGATGACCAATTTAGAGCCCGGCGACGTTTTGTTCATTGACGAGATTCATCGCCTTAGCCCCTTTGTGGAAGAGGTGCTCTATCCGGCGATGGAGGACTACCAGTTGGATATAATGATAGGTGAGGGGCCCGCGGCTCGTTCTATCAAACTGGATTTACCGCCATTTACCCTGGTAGGTGCGACTACCAGAGCTGGGCTGCTGACCTCGCCGTTGCGCGATCGCTTCGGGATCGTCCAGCGCCTGGAGTTCTACGAGGTCGCAGATCTGGCTCATATTGTGGAGCGCTCGGCCAACATTCTGGAGATTGGTATCGATACAAAGGGGGCCACAGAAATTGCTCGTCGCTCCCGAGGTACCCCCAGAATCGCCAATCGGCTGTTGCGCAGGGTCAGGGATTACGCCGAGGTGAAGGCGGATGGCTACATTACTGACGCGGTCGCTGATCGTGCTCTGGATATGCTGAGCGTAGATCAGCACGGTTTTGATCACCAGGATCGACGCCTGATGTTAACCATGATCGAGAAATTTGACGGCGGGCCGGTGGGAGTAGACAGCCTGGCTGCTGCGATTTCTGAGGAACGGGGGACTATTGAAGACGTGTTGGAACCTTACTTGATCCAGCAGGGCTTTATGGTTCGGACCCCCCGCGGCAGAATGGTCACTCGCAATGCTTATTTGCACTTTGGATTGCCGCAGCCCTCGGATCGGGATAGTGGTAATCTTTCCCTCAAATTGGACGGGGAAGAAAGCTGATGACGGCCCAGGAATTTTCCCTGCCTTTGCGTGTCTATATTGAGGACACCGATGCCGGGGGAATTGTCTACTACGTCAATTACCTGAAGTTTATGGAGCGGGCGCGCACTGAATTTATGCGTAACCTGGGCTTCGGCAAGGATTTTATATTCAATCACGACCTGATGTTCGTGGTTCGAGATGCGGCGATTAAGTATTTAAAACCAGCGAAGTTGGATGATCAGCTTGAGGCGACAGCCCGCATCGCTGGCCTTGGTGGCGCATCCATCACTTTTGAGCAGATAGTGCGGCGAGGCGGTGAAGACCTGGCCCGCGGTGAGCTGACAATCGCCTGTGTAGATCGAGGTGGAATCACTCCCCGGCGCATACCCAAAGCAATGAAGGACCGGTTGATTCCGGCACAATAAAAATATCAAGGGGACTTGAATTGGAAGAGCAGTTAAGCCTGATAGACCTGGTGATCAACGCCAGTTTTACCGTGCAGATGGTCATGCTTATTCTGGTCGGGGCATCGATCCTGTCCTGGTACATGATCGTGCAGCGATTTCTTTATCTGCATAATGCGCGGGAGGAAATGTACGGCTTTGAAGAGCGCTTCTGGTCTGGTATCGATTTGTCCCAGCTCTATCGGGAAGGTAATGAGAAGGCGTCAGACGGGCAGGCGATTTTGGGCATGGAAAGTATCTTCAGGGCAGGTTTCAAGGAGTTTTCCCGCTTGGCCCAACAGTCTGAAATGGACTCAGAGGCTATTTTGGAAGGTTCTCGTAGGGCCATGCGCGTTGCGGTAATGCGTGAGGAAGAGCGGCTGGAAAGACACCTTGCCTTTCTTGCTTCGGTGGGCTCCACCAGTCCCTATATTGGCCTGTTTGGTACGGTCTGGGGCATCATGCATTCGTTTCGGGGCTTGGCTAATTCCACTCAGGCGACTCTGGCTACGGTAGCGCCGGGTATTTCTGAGGCATTGGTGGCAACCGCCATGGGCCTGTTTGCCGCTATCCCCGCCGTGCTGGCCTACAACCGTTTTTCTGCCAAAGTGGAAGTCTTCGGTAATCGATACGACACCTTCGTGGATGAGTTCTCCAGTATCCTCTATCGCCAGGCCTATGCCCTGCGTGCTAAGGAAAAGAGAGCGGGGTAGGTAACGGTGAGCAGGAGTCGAGGTAAGCGTAAGCCCATGGCGGAGATTAACGTGGTGCCCTACATCGATGTGATGCTGGTGCTGCTGATTATCTTTATGGCCACAGCCCCAATGTTAATGCAGGGGGTGAAAGTGGACCTGCCTGAGGCCAGCTCCGATCCGGTTGAGAATCAGGACAGCGAGCCGCTGATTGTTTCGGTCAACGCTGGCGGCGAGTTGTTCCTCAATCTGGGCAACGAAAAGCAGGTACTGGCGCTGGCGACGATTAAAGACCGGGTCTCCAAGGTTATGAAGCGCAATCCCAATAAGCCCGTGCTCATTTGGGGTGACGAGGCCGTATCCTATGGCGAGGTAGTCACTGTTATGGTGGCCCTCCAGCAGGCCGGTGCCCCCAGTGTTGGCCTGGTCACAGAGAACCCCTAGTGAGCTCCGACTCCGTCTACGCTAAACCCGTTGCGCCGCGCATTATCGTGCGACCGGCGCTGGTCTCATTGACCCTACATGCTCTGCTATTGGTTGCTTTAACTTTTAATTGGGCCAACTCTGAGTCCGAGGTGATAAAGGTAAAGCCTGCCCCCAAGGTGATTAATGCCCGTTTGGTGGATGTCAGTGAGTTCCAGCCAAAACCAAAACCGAAACCTCGGGCAAAGCCTAAATCGACTCCCAAGGTCGCCGTTTCCAAGCCAAAACCTGTGGCCAAGCCCAAACCAAAGCCTGTGGCGAAAACTCCGGTCAAACCAGCGCCCAAGCCTAAAGTCGAACCTAAACCTGACCCTCGTATTACCGAGGAAGAGCTTGCGGCTATCACTCGCGCCGATATGGCGCGGGCCATGGCTGCTGAAGACGATGTGCTTGAGGCTACTGCCACAGCAGATGAAATGGCGGCCAGCTACGCCTCTCTCATTCAGCAGACTGTAATTAACTACTGGAGTCGACCCCCCAGTGCGCGCAATGGCATGGAAACACTGTTGCAAATACAATTGATACCCACCGGTGATGTGGTAAGTGTCAGCGTGCTCAAAAGCAGCGGCAACTCGGCTTTTGATCGCTCTGCAATTAACGCGGTAGAGAAGGCGGGCAGTTTTCCGGAGTTGCAGAAGCTTCCTAACCGGGAATTTGAAAAAACGTTCAGGCGCTTCCGCCTGTTGTTCAGACCAGAGGATTTACGTTACTGATGAAACGGCTGATATTGGCCATCGTGCCCCTACTGTTTGCCTTGGCGGCACTGGGCGCCCGGGCAGAACTGACTATTGAAATTACCCAGGGCATGGATAACCCCACTGCGATCGCTGTGGTCCCCTTTGCTTGGCAGGGCCCGGGAACGGCGCCTGAGGATATTGCCTGGGTCGTGGACTCGGATCTGGCGCGCAGCGGTCAGTTCTCGCCCGTGTCCCGTTCTGACATGCTGGGCAGACCCAGCACCCAGAATGATATTTTCTACCGCGATTGGCGTGCTATTGAGTCTGAGTATCTGCTAATTGGGCGGGTTTCGGCCCAGGGAACCCAGATGCGCATAGAGTACGAGCTCTATGATGTGCTACGTCAGAAGCAGGCGCACAAAGGTGTCGAGGTCGGCTCTGTTAACGAAGCGAGAATGCTGTCTCATCGTGTGTCCGATGCCATTTACCAGAAATTGACGGGGATACGTGGAGCGTTTGCAACGCGTTTGCTTTATGTGTCGGTCACCCGAGTTCCTGGTGGTAAAGACTATTATCGCCTGACCCTGGCTGACTCCGATGGCGCAAGACCCATTGTGTTATTGGAATCCCGTGAGCCGGTAATGGCGCCAGGTTGGTCTCCCGACGGCACCCAGATTTCCTACGTGTCTTTTGAATCGGGGCGACCGGCAATCTACCGTCAGAACCTTTCTACCGGTGCCAGAGAGCAGCTGACTAATTTCAAGGGACTCAACGGCGCGCCTGCCTGGTCTCCCGACGGCAATACCATGGCTATGGTGCTGTCGAAAGATGGTAGCCCGGATATCTACCTGATGAACCTGATGACCAAGAAGTTAACCCGGATCACCCGGCACTATGCTATTGATACCGAGCCTACCTGGATGCCCGATGGTCGCTCGCTGATGTTTACCTCGGATCGGGGCGGAAGGCCGCAGATTTATCGTTACGACTTGCGCACTGGTACGACTGAGCGGGTGACATTTGAGGGTGGCTACAACGCCCGGGCAAGGGTCGCCCAGGACGGTCGCAATGTGGTGCTGGTGCATCAGCAAAACGGGCAGTTTCACATTGCGCTGCTGGATTTAGTAACTAATCGGCTACAGGTTCTTACATCCACTCAATTGGATGAAAGTCCCAGTATCGCGCCCAATGGCTCTATGGTATTGTACGGAACGAAGCACGCGGGTCGCGGCATTTTAGCAGCCGTCTCGGTAGACGGAGGTGTGAAATTTCGGCTGCCATCGCGTGATGGCGATGTGCGTGAACCGGCATGGTCGCCCTACATGAGTCGTTGATCGGGTTCACAATAAAAGTTTAAACAACTACGTATCTGAAGGAAGGGTATTATGAAGCATCTACCTGTTGCCGGTAAGGCTATCACATTGCTGTTCGCGGCATCACTTCTGGCGGCTTGTTCCGGCAGTTCGAAGAAGGAAGAGGAAGAAGCAGCCGCAGCCGCAGCAGCAGCTGCTGCCGCAGCACAGCAAGAACAGCAGGCCTCTGCCGCTGCCGCTGCCGCTGAGCAACAGCGTCTGCGCGACGCTGCTGCCGCTTACGGCAATGTGTTTTATTTTGACTATGATAGCTACAACCTGAATCCAGATGCGGTGAGTGCACTTGATGCACATATCTCCGCGATGCAGGGCAACGAAGCGAACGTGAGACTGGAAGGTCACACCGACGAGCGAGGTACCCGCGAGTACAACATGGCTCTGGGTGAGCGTCGTGCCAATGCCGTTCGCGACTACATGGTTGTCAACGGTGTTTCGAGCTATCGCATCGAGACTGTGAGCTACGGCGAAGAGCGCCCCATTGCTTACGGTTCCGGTGAGTCTAACTGGGCACAGAACCGTCGCGTAGAACTGAAGTAGTACGCCTATGGCAAACATGAGCAAGTTGCTTGTGGCGAGCGGGCTGGTCCTTGTGACTGGCCCGTTGTCATTACAGGTACCTGCACAGGATTATGTGGATGTCGAAGCTGAGCGCAGGGGCCGCACTACTCCCTCAGAGCCAGCCGCCGCTGCGCCAGGTACGACCGCGACCGATCCTTATGCCAGACCTTCTGAACCGTATTCTGCGCCTGCCAGTACCGACCCCTACAGCGTGCAGCCGAGTCAAGCATACCCAGCGACTAGTTATGGCCTGAATAATGCGCCAGCCGGGGCCGCGATAGCGGCGCCTCCAGTGGCTGCGCCTGCCCCCGCCTCAGGGGGAGGCCAGAGTATGGGCACCCTGTATATCCAGATGCAACAGTTGCAACAGGAAGTGATGCGCCTCAATGGTATTGTTGAGGAGCAGGCCAATGAAGTGCGCAAACTGAAGTCACAGAGCCTGGAACGTTATGTAGACCTGGATAAGCGAGTCAGTGCCATGGGCGCTGGAGCAGTAGTAGCGTCAGGTGACGGCAGCTCTTCGTCGGCTGTGCCCGGGCCATCGGCCGCCAGTGCGACGGGACAGGCTTCTGAAATTCCCGGCGAAGGGGATGCCTACCGCGGCGCCTATTCCCTGGTGCGCAGTCAGCAGTTCGAGCAGGCCGTGGGTGCATTCCAGCAATTCCTGCGTAACTACCCTGATGGTAAGTACGCGCCCAATGCACACTACTGGTTGGGAGAGCTTTACCTGGTGATAGACCCTTCTGACCTGGAAGCGTCCCGACAAGCGTTTACGCTGCTACTTAACCAGTATCCGGATAATCCTAAGGCGCCAGATGCGATGTATAAACTCGGTAAAGTGCAGTTCCTCAAGGGTAACCGGGAAAAGTCCAAAGAGTATCTGGACCGCGTGATAAGCAAGTACGGCAGTACCAACAGCTCTGCTGTCCAATTGTCCAGGGACTTCCTCGCCGAGAATTTCTAGGCCGGGGCGGGAATAAGACATGTCGATCTCTCAGACCCACAGCGCTGATGCGCTGCGAATCACTGAAATATTTTACTCCCTCCAAGGAGAGGCGCGTACGGTGGGCGTGCCCACCGTTTTTGTGCGCCTGACTGGCTGCCCGCTGCGTTGTGTTTACTGTGATACCGAATACGCGTTCAGTGGCGGGGATCTGTTCAGTATTGACGATGTGGTCTCTAGGGTTGCTGCCTACCAGCCTCGATTTGTCACTGTTACTGGCGGGGAGCCGCTGGCTCAGCCCAATTGCCTGCTGCTTTTGACCCGGCTTTGCGACGCTGGATACGAGGTTTCGCTAGAGACTAGCGGAGCAATGACCGTCGCCGAGGTAGATTCGCGCGTGGTAAAGGTCATCGACCTGAAAACACCGGCTTCCGCTGAGATGGGTCGCAATGATTACGACAATATTCCCTTGCTGTTGCCCGATGATCAGGTGAAATTTGTGATCTGTGATCGCGATGATTACGAATGGGCGAGGTTTAAACTGGACGAGTATCAGCTGCCCGCCCGTGTTTCCGATGTGTTGTTTTCGCCCAGTCATGGCCAGCTTTCAGGCCGCGAATTGGCAGAGTGGGTGCTGGAGGATAACTTGCCAGTGCGCATGCAACTGCAATTACACAAAATTCTTTGGAACGATGAGCCGGGACATTAAGCGATGAACGAGAAGCGCGCAGTGATCCTGGTTTCAGGTGGCCTTGATTCAACCACGGTACTGGCTATGGCCAAGGCTCAGGGCTATGCCTGCTATACCCTGAGCTTTGATTATGGCCAGCGCCATCGTGCTGAGCTTTTTGCTGCCGAGCGGGTTTCAGTGACGCTGGGGGACGTAGAGCATAAGGTTGTGACACTCAATCTTGACAGTATCGGCGGGTCAGCGCTCACCGACTCAGGTATTCCAGTGCCTGAGGAGGAGACCGAGGGTATTCCGGTGACTTATGTGCCAGCGCGGAATACGGTATTTCTTTCAATCGCCCTGGGCTGGGCCGAAGTGCTGGGAGCCCAGGATATCTTTATTGGGGTAAATGCCGTCGATTATTCTGGTTATCCAGATTGTCGCCCGGATTACATCAGCGCCTTTGAGGTGATGGCTAACCTGGCCACCCGAGCCGGAGTCGAAGGCAATCGACTGGGTATTCACACGCCACTGATGGAAATGAGTAAGGGAGACATTATCGAAGCTGGTTTAGCGCTTGGTGTGGACTACGCGCTGACGGTGTCTTGCTACCAGGCAACGGATGAAGGCTTGGCCTGTGGCAAGTGCGACGCCTGCCGTCTGCGCTCGCAAGGCTTCCGCGACGCCGGTGTAGAGGATCCTACCCGATACGTCTAAGCTACTGATTCCGATCAAGTTTTGACGAGCAAAAAAAAACTCTCGAGGTCTTGAGTTTTAGATTCAAATCCGTAAGATACGCACTCCTTCTGAGGGTCGTTAGCTCAGTTGGTAGAGCAGTTGGCTTTTAACCAATTGGTCACTGGTTCGAATCCAGTACGACCCACCATATCAAAGAAAAAGGCCGGCATATTTGCCGGCTTTTTTTTGCACCGGTTTTCTCCAAGACAAACCAGCCCCGCCTGTCATTACTGGACTTAGAAAAGACGCGCTGAGCTGTGAGTTAACAAGTCTTCAGATCCCTGGGCCTGCAGCGCATAGATCAATGCAGTCTACTGTGCTAATTGCCAGCGAGTGATCATTACGGCAAATACAGGTTTTTTAGATATCTGCCCCCAGTAAGATATACTAAGGCGCCACCATAGCGGTGTCCGATTACTCGGCCCGGGTGTCTCGATTAAAACTTGGCGAGCGGAGCAGACAGTTCAGTGGAAGCAAGTTCTACATCTGGGTTACAAGGTGATCATCCAAGCCGGACAATTTGTGTCCTGGGCATGCATCGCAGTGGCACTAGTTGTCTCACCGGCTCTCTGCAAGAAGCTGGCTTGCAATTAGGCGACTGTCATACCTGGAACCCATTCAATTTAAAAGGTAATCGCGAAAATCAAGCATTTGTAGATCTGCACGATGCCATTTTGGAAGCCAATGGGGGCAGCTGGGATCATCCGCCTGCGAACGTGCAATGGAGTGAGCGCCACTTAGCTATGGGGCGCGAGCTGGTCGCAGCCCATTCTCACCTGCCGGTGATGGGGTTTAAGGATCCGCGAACTTTACTGGTGCTTGAGGGCTGGCAGCAGCTCGAGCCAAAAATGGAGTTTGTCGGTATATTCCGCCACCCCAATGCGGTTGCGGCATCACTGGCAAGGCGCAGCAAGATGAAAAGAAAGGAAGCGCTCCGCCTATGGTATGAGTATAACAAGCGTTTGCTGAATGCATTTCGTCGGACACCATTTCCTGTACTTTGTTTTGATGCATCGGAGCAGGAGTTCCAGCAGCATCTCGCCGGAGTGATAAAGACTCTGGAGCTTCAGCCTGCAGAAGTGGGCGAGAATTTCTACGATGGCGATCTGAAAAATTTTGACCATCAGTCCTCAGGCCGGCTGCCACTTAAAGTCGGTTATCTGTATAAATGCCTGAAAGCAATATGCGTTTAATTAGTGCACGCTTATGACTGAGCCGTATGTTGCCGAGCTCGATGAGTTGCCACTGGCAGTCGATCTGGATGGAACCCTGTTGTTGACGGACGTTCTCCATGAGTCATGTTTGCAGCTGTTACGAAATCGCCCATGCCATTGCAATCACGCTGCCAGTTATGGCAACTTTACTCTTTTATAAGTTTTTTGCGTTTAGAGAAAATTACTATGGATGATAAGCATCTGGCCGAGCTCTACCGGAACCGCTTTCTAGAGGAAGACCTGGTCAGGAAAGATGCGATATGGAAAGTCATCTGTGCCAATTATTTTCAGCAATTTGTTACGCCCTCCGATACCGTGGTAGATGTTGCTTGTGGCTACGGTGAATTTATCAATAATATCTCTGCAGGCGAAAAAATTGGCGTAGACCTCAATCCTGATTCTGAGCAGCACCTGGCTGAAAATGTGCGCTTTATTTCCATTAGTGCTACTGAGATTGCTTCGCAACTTCGAGACCAGGCCGATGTAGTTTTTACCTCAAATTTTCTTGAACACTTACCGGATAAAACAGCACTTGAGCGTTTGCTGGACGAAATTTGGTTGACCCTTAAACCCGGTGGGCGTTATATGATTATGGGTCCTAACTTGCGTTACCTGCCTGGTGAATATTGGGATTTCTACGACCATCACTTGGGTCTGACTCACGCGTCGCTTTGTGAAATTCTGGCTATCAAAGGTTTTCAGATTGAACGGTGTGTCGATCGCTTTCTTCCGTATACAACACAGGGCGCCTTGCCCACGCATCCGTCGCTCGTCAGGGCCTACTTATCGATCCCAATGGCCTGGAAAATTCTCGGAAAGCAGTTTTTCATTGTTGCTACAAAACCAAGATGACACCCTGTTCTCTGGCCACTGGCTTTCAGGAGGTTTCCAAGGTGCTTTAGCCTGACCCGATTATGAATACCCGCCGAATCACTGTTGAGTTACTCGCACTGTTGCTTATATTTATTGTGTGTGTGCAGTTGGGCTTTTACGAACTCTTTTCTAACTATCGAGAATATGACGATGAGGGCTTGTTTATGTTGAGTAACAAGCTTTACCTCGATGGCTATATACCTTACAGCGAAATCACCTGGATATTTGGCCCACTGCAGTTGGCTGCAGTGAAGTTTGTACACGGCTGGTGCGAGATACCCATCTCAAATAGTTCGGTGCGCTTTCTGACCTTGGCTCATTGGTTGTTGCTAGCTTGTGTTGGCTATTGGCTCGTTAGGCGTTTTACCGGCTCGTGGCTGTGGTCGGCGAGCGCGTTTGTACTTATTTTTTTGTACCCGAGATCTTTGGTTAACGAGCCTGGGCACCCTCAGGTGCTTGTTGCGATACTCGCTTTGCTCATTCCTTTGATTGGATGCTGGTACGATGCTCGGGGCGGGCGTTTACCCTGGGTCGTCTTAGGCGCTGTAGCCGCAGCCATTATTAATGTCAAAATCAATGCAGGTGCATTCTGCGTTGCCGCTGTGCTTGTGGTGCTGCTCAGTCCGAGCAGGTTAAAGGCGAAATTTTATCCGCTCTGTGCCATTGTCGTCGTTGCATCAATGTTGCTTCCGGTGCTCCTGATGTATCCATTGATATCCATCGAAAACTGTCTTTACTTTGCCATTATTGTTAGTTTCAGCACTGCCAGTTTTGCCCTTGTCGTTTCTTTTAAAAGCCAGGCAGGAGAGCTTTTAAACCATAACGTGGTAGCACTTGTTACGGGGTTCACTGCTGTAAGCCTTTTCGCCTTGGGTTTTGCTGCTGCGGAGGGAGCCAGTCCTCTGGATATACTCTTGAGCCTGATGCGCTTATCGAACAGTCAGGTTGAATTCTTTCATTTCTTTCGCGATTACTCTCTGGCACAAGTGTTCGTGGCAGGACTGTCTTTGGTCATGGCATTGGTTGCGGTTACCGTAAGAAATTCGACTATTGTCGGTTGCATATTATGGTTTAGCAGGGGCATCTTTCTAGTTGGCGTGATCTATGCGCTTGTGATTGATGGTCCGGCCAACTCGCAGGCTTTGATTGCTTACGCAACCCCCTGGTGTTGGGTGGCGGCGTTCAAAACCTCGAACGATGCAGTACCGCTAGGCCGCATGTTACTGGTCGCGATTGCTGTCTGGATGCCGCTGCTTGCATATCCCATTCCAGGAACCCAACTGTACTTTGGAGGGCTTTTTGTTCTCACTGCATCGATAGTTTGTGCGGCTGATGCAAGTGCAGTATTGAATGCCAGGTTTAATGGAAGCTCGATTTTTTTGCGTGAAAAATTATTACCTGTCTCGCTAGTGGTGGCAGTTACCACCCTGCTGCTATCGTCGCACGGGACAGCCAAAAAACAATATGCCAACTACCAGCCTTTACGCTTAGCGGGCACAGAGTTCATCAAGATTGAACCCGGTCGTGCCAAACTTTATCGTGAGTTGGTGCAGTCGCTTAATGGTGCTGATGTGGTTTTAACTAACTCTCGATTTAATAGTTTGTATTTTTGGACTGGTGCTCACGTTCCATCCCCGGGGTTCCTGTCCCAATACCCGTTAAGGCATGCAACACCTGAACAGCAACAGTGGGGAAAGGCCGGCGTGCTGAATGCATCACGACCGATGTTGGTTATCAAGAAATCAGGGCTTGTTGAATCGGATCCTGATGGGACCAATTGGATAGAGCTACATTTCGAAATCAGTGAAGAAATAGGTCCTTACACAGTAATGAAAAAAAGGCTCACTGTCTCCGACAGTACCCAGCGCCTGCGCTATTGATCATAGAATCTTCGCCAGATACCGCGCAGTTACTTTTTGGTTATTGCTGAAAAAATGCAGTTGCAGTTTATCGACGCTTTGCAGGTAATCATCGATGCTGCCCTGGCTGAGTTCGAACGACCGATGATGAGATTCTCCAAGCATCTGATCCATAAGCCTGATTCCTAGTTTGTTGTGAAAGTGTATGCCGTCACGAAACCATGCGCCCGGGTCGATATCGCCTGAGGGTAGTGGTTCGTCAACAATACCTTTCAAATGGTTAAATCCCCAAAGTGGAAAAGGCTGCTGATCATATTGGTTGGCGGCCTTGCGATTGATATTCTTGAGGTCCCGATGAAACTTTTTCCAGTTGGAACGTGGATTGATGACTTTGCGCAAGCCAGTGAGAAAAATGTGCTCCGGGCTGATAAAAAGCGTAGTTTTGATATTCTCTCGCTGGCAAAATTCAACAATGTCTGCAAAGGTTTTCAGGTTCTCGCTGTAGATTGAAGATGCGCCTTTGGTCAGTCGGGCCATGTTTTTACCGACAGAAACATAGCCTGATTCGCCACGCCAAGCACGCGACTCGTTTTCCCAATGCCCATCGGGAAAGTATCGGGTTGTGATCGGCTTTCTGTGATTAATGGCCATTGTGCTTCGCGTTATCGCCGAAGTGGTCAGTGTTGTTATCAGGAAGTCTTGCACTACCTGCTGATAAAATTCCGCACTCGTGCTGGCAGCTAGTCGTTTTTCGGAAAATCCAATCCCAACCTTGTAATCACCGGCAATGAATGTTTCGTACTCGAGACCTATCACTAAGTCGCTTAGAGGGCCATTTGCATGGGCATGCTCAATGGTGCTCAACATTTCATAAAGTGTGAGTCCTGCCATGGACAGGTTGAAGGAGCGCTTCCCCTGCCATTGTTTATTGTGCGGTTCAATGGAGCCGCTGCGCGAGCTACCAACAACAGCCGCTTCAGCTTTTAATTGATTTACCTGCCAAGGCTTTGAAAGGCGCATAGTCAGCCCCTGATCAATTCTGCTCATGCGCTCGGCATCGGCTGAGCCGAAACGATAAATATTGTAAGGATCGGCCCACATGGTGAACACAAAAATAGCCGTGGTCAGCGCGGCGAATACGTAGAGGCTCTGCCTGATATAATGGTTCATGCGGGTTATATCCAAAACCGGTTAAAACATTTTCAATGTTGCCTGCTCTTGAGTGCTATTATGGTGCCTTCAGCGGTCGACGTCACCCGTTGCTGAGCTGGATTGCGGGACAACAATTACAATAAATCATGCTTTTTAATTCAATAGAATTTCTGTTTTTTTACCTGCCATTGGTTTTGTTGGTGTTTTTGTGGCTTCAACGCCTAGGTAATCTTCGATTGCTTATGGGTTGGCTGGTAGCTGCGTCGTTGTTTTTTTACGCATGGTGGAATCCGGCGTATTTACTGCTCTTGCTGTTTTCTGCGTCAATAAACTACAGTCTGGGTTTGTTGTTGGCACGGTCAGAGCGAGGTGCAGTCTGGTTGGCGCTGGGCATTTTGTTTAATCTCGGCTTGCTTGCCTACTTTAAATATGCGGAATTTTTCCTCGGTAATATTAATACGGCCTTTGAATTGGGCTGGAACGTGCGCCACATCATACTGCCGCTTGCGATCTCTTTTTATACCTTCCAGCAGATAACCTATCTTGTGGACACCCGTAAGGGGTTGACCGAGGCGCATGGATTCCTGGAATACTGCCTTTTTGTCAGCTTCTTCCCGCAACTGATTGCCGGACCTATTGTGCATCACAGTGAGATGTTCGCGCAGTTCAAGAAGTTACATCAGCCAGCGGACAGCAGCCGCAATATTACAGTAGGCATATCTATCCTGGTCATTGGCTTGTTTAAGAAGGTTGTGATTGCCGATAGCTTTGCGACAATTGCGACTCCCGTTTTTAGTCTTGCTGCGGCACAGTCAGAGTTGAGTATGGTTGACGTGGTCGCCGGCAGTATGGCTTATGCGTTACAGCTATATTTCGATTTCTCCGGCTATAGCGATATGGCCATCGGCCTGGCCTGCTTATTTGGTGTGAAACTGCCGGTAAATTTTTTCTCTCCTTACAGAGCGCAGAATATCAGCGATTTTTGGCGGATGTGGCATGCAACACTTTCAAGGTTTTTGCGTGATTATGTCTATATGCCGCTTGGCGGGTTCCTGTGTAGTCCGCGACGGCAGCGCTTTAATTTATTCCTGACGATGTTTGTTGGTGGTGTTTGGCATGGTGCTGGCTGGACTTTTGTCTTATACGGCATTTGTCATGGCTTTTACGTTGTTGTCCACCAACTATGGCGAGTGCGTGTTTCCGGTCCACTGGGGCTAGTTAACAGAAACGGTTATAAGCTGTTAGCGCAGGCATTAACGTTCCTGGTCGTGGTCCTTAGCCTGATTTTATTTCGCGCCGATAGCGTTGCCACAGCTGGCCACCTCTATACCCAGCTCGTCCAGCCGGAAGGGTGGATGTTCAATTCACAATTGTTAGCATTAATAGAGCGTACTAATGTGCTGCGAGTAGCGGATGCAATAGCACCGGTTGTTCCCGCAGTAGCACTGATATATGGCTTGATCGTAATGGCGTGTCTCGCTTGTTGGTTACTGCCCAGTACCTTTCAGCTGTTTCGGCACTGCGACGTTACTATTGACCAGATCGACTGTAGTCGCCCTGCTTTTTTCTCTTTCGAATGGCAGCCTAATGGTTACTGGGCCTGGATAATGGCTGTAATGGCACTGACGTGCTGCCTTAATCTGTCGGCGGTCAGTGAGTTTCTCTATTTCCAGTTTTGATCCAAAGCCGGGCAGAATTCGCTTTTCAGTGGGCCTGGTTATAGGGCCGCCCCCACTGGCTATTAGCAGTTGAGCAGCACATGATTGAGAAAATTGAAAAATTGTCGGCAAGAAATCGTCTTGCGCATAATGCCGGATTAGAGGAGGATTTGTTGGACCTTCGCATCTGTGATGGCGATGCATTGCGTGAGCGGCGCGGCGCTTTGGAACCCCAGCAGCCTGATTACCCTGACCTGTTCGCAGGCGATAGCGGACTGCCTGTAATCTCGGCTGAAGATTTCAACACAGAACAATTGGCTGCAGGATTGATCTATCACGGTGGCTTGTTAGTTCGTGGACTTTACGGCTCGCAGCAGGTCGATAGACTGCAAGACCTGGCTAGGCAGGAAGAAGAAGTCAATCGGGGAAATACAGGTCCACTGGGCTGTTCCCCCCATACACTCTTTGAATTACTGGAAGTTTATCGGGAGTGTGGCTTATTGGATTTAGTGAGAGAATACCTGGACGGTGAGCCTTTACTATTTGGCGAGCGCACAAAGCTGCGTCACCATCGTGCTGACCGGGACAAATTTGCTGCCATTCCCTGGCATCAGGATGTCAATTTTTTCGGACAAAAATCCTATGGAGTCAATTGCTGGGCGGCCGTCACATCGTGTGGTGTGGATAACCCCGGTTTGAATATCATTCCCCGGCGCATCGAGGAACGGCTTGGCTGGGATGAGGGAAAAGGTATAGCACCGTTGGACTATGGTCGAGCCATGCCTGAGGAATTATTCGCTGAAGTCACCCGCGATCATGCTCCGGTAAACATTGAGCTCGAACCTGGAGACGCTGTTTTTTTTGATGAAATGTCCGTCCACCAAACTGCGCTCAAGCCCTGGAGGTTATGCGAGCAAATCGTTACCATCAGCTGGTTTTTCAGGGCCAATGGCTTTCCTGACTGGGGAACGCCGCTAACAGTCTAGTCAGCTCTTTTGCCAAACAGTTCGTCGCTAGAATTTGCCGCTCCGTGGACCTATAATCAATCGTTGGATTTTGAACCCTAGCCCTGATAGTTAGGGCTTGTTGAGATCGCTTTTTTACACCATCACGAGGCAAAATGAAGGCTTTTCTGGACTCATCCGAGCTGCTCCACGATCCCGGGGCTATGAAGCAACGATTCGATCGTGATGGCTACGTGTACCTATCCGGGCTTGTGGATACAGGACCACTGCTGGAATTGAAGCGCCAGATTGTTGCTATTTGCGATGACTGTGGCTGGCTAAAGCCGGGTGTAGAACCCATGACCGCCACAACCTGGACTGCTCCCAAGGTCGAGGGCGAAGAAGAGTATTTTCAAGTCTATGATCGTATTCAGCGTCTGCAGGACTTTCACGGTCTTGCCCACGATCCGGCGGTGATGACCCTGATGCAGGCTTTATTGGGAGAAACGGCGTTTCCCCACCCACTATCTATCGCGCGCCTCGTATTTCCTGAGAGTCAAGAATGGAGTACGCCGCCACACCAAGACTTCGTCAATAATCAGGGTACACAGGACCTATACGCCTGTTGGATACCACTTTCCGACTGCCCTAAGTCCATGGGTTCACTGGCGGTGCTGGAGGGCTCCCATAAGCTGGGCCTGCTTCCGGTAGAGTATTCTCTGGGCGCTGGTCATAGACAGACCAGTATGCCGTCGGAGGCAGCATCCATGCAGTGGTTGTCCAGTGATTTTAAACTAGGCGATGTCATCGCTTTTCATAGTCTGGCGATTCACCGCGCCTTGCCCAATGACACCAATCGCATGCGAATTTCTGTGGACTATCGATATCAGGCTGAAGGCGACGAGATGATTGAGCGATGCCTGCGGCCGCACTTCGAGCGGGAGGGCTGGGCAGAGATATACCAGGACTGGAGCCGTGAGGAGTTGAAGTACTATTGGGAGGACAAGAACGTCACCACCGTTCCCTTTGACGCCACGCTAGGGGATTTGCCCGATGATCATTTAAGCATCGCGATAAAATTGCAGCGGAGTTTTAACAAGTCGCGTGCGGCGCTGGCAGAAAAATATGGCACACCACCGGGTAATGACAATGCGTGAGTCGCAACGCTCGGCATTGACTGGCTGTGAATTTGTGGAGAGAACAAGATGAGCCTATTAGCAGGCGCTTATCCAGAGCATGAACTTTTAGACTACGGTCGTATACGTCGACAGTTTATGGAAGGGCATGACGCCTATGTGGAAGCGGATCCGTTCCCGCATAGTGTATTCGATAATTTTATCGACTCGGGAGTTACAGACGCGGTTCTTGACGGTTTTCCATCACCGAAAGCGGATATCAATTGGCGCCAGCTAATGGCCACCGGCAGTGACGGAGAGAAAGTCCAGTTTAACAAGCAGGGTATGCCTCACCTCTTTAAAATTCCCGCCATTGCCCGTCAGTTAATTTGGGAGTTCAACTCCAGCACATTCATTCGTTGCCTGGAAAAGCTGACTGGCATAGAAAACCTGATTCCGGACCCCTCTTTGCGCGGAGGCGGCCTGCACCAAATTTTGCCCGGTGGCCTGCTCGGTGTGCACGCTGATTTTACTCACCATGTTGATTACGATCTTCAGCGACGCGTTAACCTGTTGTTGTACCTTAACAAGGATTGGCAAGATGAATACGAGGGGCATCTGGAACTATGGAGTCGGGATGCTAGTTCCTGTGTAAAGCGTCTTCGCCCATTGGCAGGACGCTGTGTCATTTTTAACACAGATGCAGATTCTTTCCACGGACATCCGCGCGCACTGCAGTGTCCTGAAGACATGTCGCGTAAATCGATAGCGATTTATTACTACACTTTGGGCCGGAACGATAAAGAGGTTGAACCTACCTCGCAAACGGACTGGCAAGTTCTGCCGGAAGTAGAATTGCCGCCTCTGCAGTGAAGCAAGGCCACGAGTAGGAATTCAATCCAATGACCGAAAAGCCAATAATTGATTACGACCGCTTGCATGCTGAGTCAGATGACATGGCAAAGAGTTTTGGCCACGCACAGCCCTTTTCTCATATCGTAATCGATGACTTTATCTCGCCAGAGTTTACCGAGCGCCTTAATCAGGAGTTTCCTGATTTGGCGGCGAAGAGGAAAGCAGGTTCAAAGCACATTCCTGTGTATTTGGATGATGGTAGCGAGGCGCAACAGGGTAAGGAGTGGCTTTCACGGGAGCGACTGGTGCCGCATGTTTATCGTCGGTTGTACTGGGAGTTGAATAACAACCCGTTCGTTGGTCTGCTGGAGAAAGTCACCGGTATATCCGGTCTGCTTGCCGACCCTCACATGGCTGGGGGTGGCGTCCATAATACCAGCACAGGGGGCTATTTGAAGGTTCACGCAGACTTCAACAAGCATCCCCAGTATGGCCTAGACAGGCGCCTCAATCTGCTCATTTATCTCAATGAGAACTGGCCGCCAGAATATGGCGGCGATCTGGAGCTTTGGACAGCTGATATGGGCAATATGGCGAAGAAAATAGCGCCAGTTGCTGGTCGTTGTGTCATCTTCCAAACAACCACAACGTCCTTTCATGGTCATCCTCACCCCATGACTTGTCCGCCTGATCGCGGGCGCCGATCTATCGCTTTATACTACTATTCTAATGGAAGGCCGCAGGAGGAAGGAGACATAGAGCACGGTACTCTTTGGCAGAGCACTCCCGCCTAGGTCGACGCGTACAAACGCCTGACTTACTTTTCAGCGGGACGTTCGCGAGGGCCATTGTCACTCTTCTTCTTGCCATCGGCCCCGTGATTGGGTTTCCATTTGAGCCGTTTGGCTTTGTTCCGAGCCTCAATGTATTCGCTGTTGTAAATATAGATTTGACGCAGTTTGTGCTGCTCTTGCTCATCGCCGTGAAACATAATATCCATCAGAGGATGATCCAGATCGGTATCGGGTCCGCCCGGCTTGCGCAACACGCCAAGGCCGAACCCGTGGTGAAACGCAAAAGTGTCATATTTTGCTTCCAGTTCCGCCCAGTACTTCCATACGCCAAAATCGGATTGCCGGGCGTCGATGTCGTGAAACAGGATGATTCCGCCAGGCCTGACCTTGGGATACCAGTTGGTGAAGTCTTCCTGCACCGCCTCATAGGTGTGAAGGCCATCAATGTGCAGCAGGTCGATAGAGTCGTCTTCAAAATGATGGACCGCGTCGTTAAACAGCATCCGCATGAGGTAGCTGATCCCACGATAATTATCTCTGGCGTGATGGCGCACTTCTTCGAAAATCGATTCATCGTAATCGCCGGTGTGATCGTCGCCGCCCCAGGTATCTACGGCGTAGCAGAGACCGTCAATGTTGTTTTCGATCATCGATTGGCAAAACACAAAGTAACTCATGCCGTTGTAGGCACCCAGTTCCACCAGCCGCTTGGGTCGTATTGCTTCAACCAGGTCGTAGCCAAAGGAAATATGGTCCATCCAGGTGCTGAACGCGCGGCGCAAAGGTTGGAATCCTCGCATGGAGGGCGGTAAGTAAATACGTGCGATGGTAGTTCTCCCAGGCAGTGCCAGTAGCGGTTAGTTTACCCTGTTCATAAGGGGGACTCCAAGGTGAACCGATGGAGCCTGTGAATTAGTCTTCCAGCACTAGCATGGCCTGAGTGGTGCCGTGATGCATGAATTTCATCGCGCTGTCAGGCAGGCTACCCAGATACACTGGGCGTTGGGTGGGCGATTTATAGGGGTTACCGCGCAGCGCTGCATACTGGTTAAAGTGATCATCCATGGCCTTGATGCGCTCCTCACCCTTGGTTCCAGTGGTAATACCGCCGTGAAACTGATGAAAGCTGCCTTCGCCCATCAGGATTACCAGTAGCGTATCTGGCAACTCCACAGCGCGCTTGTAAAAGTCCAGATTGACCTGACCACCGCCGGTCTCAGTAAAGTCTGGATCGAACCCCCCCAGGCGATCCCAGATGTCTGATGGTACTGATAGGCAGTTACTCTCCCCGATGGGCTTGAAATACCCGCCGCAACTTGTACCGCTAAGGCAGGAAATTTCAAACAGGCGATAACCGTCGCTGGGCCAGTCGATAGATGCCAGCAATTCTACTTCGACCTCCTGGCAATAGCCCTCTAGCATGGATCTCTGCTGCAGGGTTGGGCCCAGATGATAGCCCGGGATGGCAATCAGAGTATGCGGATGCATTCGTGTGGCCGCGAGCATATAGCTGACGACGGAGGGGCTCAGCATACGGGCACCGTCTACCATAATGCTGATATGTGTACCTATGGCCTTCTCGGCACCAAAGTTAACTGCCGGTACTGGAGTGGGCTGTGTTTCCTCGCGATAAAAGTAACGGACGTTATTGCCGAACTGGCAGGCTCTGGCCTCGCCCAGTACCGAGTCAGAAGAATTTTCCACCACGATGACTTCGTAGTCGGCCTCGGTCACCCCGCGCTGGTACCGCGTGCTAAGGGATAGCAGGGTTTTTTCGGCCTGATCTGGCATTTTGTAGACAATTACCACGAAGCTCACCATTGGCCTTGGTGCATCGGTATATCCCCCTGGGACCGCGACCTCGGGATCAAATCGGTCAACGGGAATGGGGGCATTGGGCAGCTTGGGGGTGAGCGGTGGTAGCGGGGCTTTGGCGTGGTGCTCTGACATCGCTGTGGTCTCGACGCCCTGGGTTGTTTGTTGCTCGTCGGTTTTACTAAAAAGCCGTTGGACTAACTTGCGCATCTGAACATTTCCAAAGAAGGACTAGCGGGTTGTAATGATCTGGCCGTCAACATCTGCATACAATCGGATTCAAATTATACCGAACAAAACTCAGCTGGGGGCAATCTCATCATTGTCATTGAGCGTCTATTTTAGCTTGTAGCTGGGCGATCACTTCCTGATTATCGCGCATAAAATTAACTCGCAGCGCATCAATGCTATCCAGATATTGATCGATATTATCGCTGCTCAGGTTCTGCCCGAAATCCGAATGCGTGTCCCACACCCCTTTCATAAGGCCATTGGCCATCTTGGCCCGATAATGCACCCCATCATCGAACCATGCCCGCTCAATATGTCGAGCCAGGTATATGGGTTCATCCGTGACCTGTGCTTCATTGCCAAATCCACGAATGATAAATGCCGTTCTATTATATTCAGAGGCGAGTTGTTGGTTGATAGCGAGCAGGCGGCGATGTGTGTCACGCCATAGCGCTTCCGAGGCCAGGCCAAACCAGAGGTCGACAACGAATACATGCGTGGGGGTAAGAAAAAGCCGAGTATCAATATTGTTGCTATAGCAAAAACGTAGCAGGTCTTCGTAAATCGCCAGATTAGTGTCAGCTTCAAAAGGAGTAACTTCACGTGTTCTGGCAGTGTTTTTCGCAGAGAAAATATAACCCCCGCGGCCCGTCAACTGATTGGTGATTGAGCGCCAGATACCGTTGGAAAAATATTTTCTGACTCTGGGGCCGGGAGGAGACAGGGCTGCCAGGCTTTCGCTGGCGATATCCAGGGAAAGTAAAGAGGCCTGGAGATCTGTCAGGTACTGGCCTAAGTAAGTGGCGCTGCGAAAGCCTGTGGCTGATGAGACCAAGCGATCCGGCTCAAAGCCGGAGCGTGAAGTTGGCAGGGGGCTAACGACAGCCTGATAATCTATGCCGATCATCAGCTTGTTCAGGCGATGATTGGCATGGGCGTGTCGGACAGAGCGATTTATCTCGTTCAGGGTCATGCCAGGAAGTGAGAAGTTATAGCCTTTCAGTCCAAGCCATTGCGCATGTTTCGGTATTATTGTTCCACTTCTGGACGAGCCGATGATAATGGCATCCGGCTTAAGTTCGAGCACGTGATATGGCTTGGAGAAACGCATATTGTCGAACTGGTCAATGCGATTCAGCGTGGCATTACTCGAACCTTGTTGCTGATAGAGTAACAGTGGATCGACAAAATAATTGAACGTCCCAAAAGTGCCGATAAATAGCAGTAAAATGACGCCTACAGTAATCAGATATCTCGTCATGTCGTCAGAACTGGAAGTAAATGAATCGAGTGATTGAAGACATGCTCATCAGTGAAGCGGCTAGCAGTAGGGCAGTGATCACAGCGTAGAAAAAGGTTGGCTGCCAGCTCATGCCTGCAGGTTTTATTGGAGCATTGTCTGCGATGATGACGGGATCGTACTTGATCATAAGTTCCTGTGTGTTTGGCAGCGCCCAGCAGATGAGAGCCGCCGCCAGCATAACGATAGAAACCTCGCTGTAAGTGACGACTGGAACTCCGACAAATGTCAGTAGTCGCTGTAGCAGACCGTTGTTGAATGTTTCTTGCAGTATCAACGGTTGGCTGAAGTTAATATCCACGAACGCGGATTGAATGATAATCCAGCTGCTGGGCACATCTTCGGCCCTGAATACGATCACGGCGATAGTCCAGGCAGTGAAGGTTAGCAATACAAACATCGGCTGTAGCAACGCTGTCTGACAAAGCTTTTCTAGTCCAGCACGGTAGGTAAATGCACGCCAGGTGTGGTTAAGGCACAGAAATAGTCCATGTAACGCACCCCATAACACAAAGGTCCATGCTGCGCCGTGCCATAAGCCGCCCAGCACCATGGTGATCACCAGGTTGCGATAGCGTTTGAAGGCGCCCAGACGGTTTCCGCCCAGGCTAAAATATAGATAATCCCTGAGGAATCGCGACAGGGTCATATGCCAGCGTTGCCAGACCTCAATGACGCTGCGTGACTTATAGGGCGACCGGAAGTTTTCAGGCAGCCTGATGCCAAACAAGCGGGCACTGCCGATAGCGATATCGCTATAGCCGGAAAAATCAAAGTAAACCTGAAAGCTGAATGCAAAACCGGCCAATAGCGCGTCTATGGTGTTTAGCTGGTCGCTTGCAGTGGCGGCACTGAATAGTGGGTCGGCAATCTGTGCGAGCGAGTCCGCCATCACCACTTTTTTGAACAGTCCTGCAGCTATAAACGTGATGCCGACTGCAAAGTCCGTGGGGATATTGGCGCGCGGCCGCATCGTACTGAACTGCGGCATCATTTCCTTGTGATGCACGATGGGGCCGGCAATTAACTGCGGGAAAAAAAGCACAAATAATGTGTAGTGACGAAATTGGTATTCTTCGCAGTCACGCCGCGAGACATCGACGAGATAGGCTATCTGCTGAAAAGTAAAAAATGAAACTGCCAGTGGCAGAGTGATTTCTGGCACCGGTATGAGCCATAAGCCAATAGCGTTCAGGCCGTCCAGGAAAAACCCGGTATATTTAAAATACCCAAGTAAGCCCAGGTTGAAACAGACACCAAGCGTTAGCCAGGGCAGTGCTTTGCCAGAACCGGGTCTTGCCAGTTGCTTCCCCAGCAAGAAATTAATGACAACCGAGCTGATGATAAGTAGCAGATATTCCGGCTTCCAACTGGCGTAAAAAAAGAGCGAGGCAAGGACCAGCCAGGTGATTTGTCGCTCAGTGCTGGGTGCACGCGCTAAAATCAGGAAGACAAGTACGGTAATGGGTAAGAAAAAGAACAAATATTCGACAGAGTTGAACAGCATCTTGGCTATGTTATCCCCGCAGAGCGAAGCCAGTATAACTTAATGGACGCAAGCGGCAAGCGAGGCTCGTTAGCAATCAATATCGGTGGCTGCATTGTCGTTGCGCGACGCCACACAGATGATGGAAGAACCGGCTATCGCTCCTGGTATCAGTCGCGATTCCAGGCAAGTGAACAGCCCCAAAATACGATGGCAGAGGGCTTTGAAGCCGCCCCGCTTGATGGCCTTGAACTCATTGCTCTTGCTGATTCGAAGTAGTTTCAATAAGAGCGAAGACAAATAGACCCAATGAAAAAAGTAGGCGTTCTTATCAATATTATATCCCGCTGCAACGAGATCGTTTTCCAGGCCGTGCCGGTCGAAGCGTAAGTGGTGACCCCAGTAACGATCATATTCTGACCAGATTTCCATTCGGGCGGGAACCGTCACTAGTAAGGTATGGCAATTAGGTAGTTCACAATAGATTTTTTGCAGGAACTCCCTGCGTTCCTGCATGTGCTCGATAACGTCCAGTAGCAGTACCGCCCTGATTTCATTTTTCAGGTCCGGGTCAAGGTCAAAAACGTTGGTTTCTGTACGTACATCGGCTGTGAGCCCGGGCATGATTGGCGCTGGCCCGAGTTCTACCCCTTGCATGTGCAGTCCCCTCGACTTGAGATCATTAACCACAATCCCGGTGCCGCAGCCGACGTCCATGACTAGTTCATGCTCCTTTAGCCGCGGCTGCAGCCACCGATATACCAGATCATTGCGCGCAATATTCCAGAAGTGTTGCTCAATGCCGGAGGGATAGCCCTCTGTATACCCTGACTGGTTAAAGGTTTCAGTCATGGTCGCTATTGGCTAGGGGCTTTTGCGCGGTAAATTTTATGCAGCCGGACTTACGCATCAGGACACAAAAAATATTGATTGGTATGAACAATAAAAGCATTGGCACGTAGACCCTGCTTCTGCCGTTGCTTATCGCAGGGTTATGTTTCAGATCGGGCGCTTTGCGCTGGAGAAAGTTTTGCACTGAAAGTGCCCAATGACCGGTGTTGAGTTGGTGGCTAATCTGTATGTCCTGATAGCCTGCTGACTTTAGAATTTTATACAAAAAGTCAGTATTAAACTGGTAGGTATGCCTCGGTACATGATTGCCTCCCCAGTAACGCCCGAAGAGGCGACGTTCCCAGGAGTCGAAACCCGGCACTTCACCGACCAGGTGTCCGCCGCACCGCAGCAGGTCGAATGATTTTTCCAGTTCCTGCACCGGCGCCAGGGTGTGCTCCAGATAGTTATTCATCGAAATAAGATCGTAGCTTTGGGATTCAGCGTCGAATTGGGGGAACGTGCCGCAATGTCCAGTGATTCCGCGAGCGTTCAGCTTGTCGATCATTTCTTGGCTGAAGTCGATGCCTTCCAAGCGCGAGACACCCAGCGATTGCATATTGTCCAGAAAATCACCTGCGCCACAGCCTACGTCCAGTACCTTCGAAGACGGGTTCACAAATTTACGCATATGTCGCCGGAACAGTTTTTCTTTCGCTGCATACAGCGCCGAAAATAGAAGGCCGCGCTTCTGGCCTTCAGCATAGCCGTGATAGTCAATGTCGTAGGCCAGCTTGAGATCTTCCAGATTGGGAAACGGATTAAGCTGGACGCCTTCGCAGTGGCTGCACTGGTAGTAGTCATAGCTACCGGTCACGCCGTACTCCCAGTCGCGAATATTGTTAATCACCGGTGCGTAGTCTGTGTAGTGACAGTAGTTGCACTGGAAAATGGTTTGCTCTGTGGCCTGACTCACAGCGGAAGCTCTCTGAACCATTTTGACAATAGCTGGAAATAACCGCGCTGATACAGTTCATAGCGTGGCTGCTGTTCATCGTTTGCAGTAAACAGGGTGTTTTCAAGTAATACATGAGCCTGTTTGAGCTGATTGTAGGGAACGCCAACGTATAAATGGTGTTCGGCATGGTAATGAAAGCAAAACACGCCGAAAATCTTCTCGCCAATGTAACTGCCGGTGATGGTGCGAATTGTTGGTTCATTATCGGGGCTGGCGTGCTCGCAGAAAGCCCGCGTGGAGGTAAATAGCTTGCCGAACGTCGCCAGTGGTACCAACCATAGCCAGAAGTAATAAATCCAGCCGACCGTGACGGAAAAAAGCAGCAGCACCAGTAGCTGCGCCCCCAGGAGTTTCAGCAATGGCCTTTTTTTCGCTGGCGCTTTCGCACTGTCGACGGGAATAGCATCGCCGCCCTGGTGTAAGCCAAGAAACTGCAGAAGCGCATACCAGCCGCACACATTCAGTAAAAAACGCCCTAGGAAGGCCCTTTTGCTGGTCGGGAATATGCCGTAATTGGGGTAATCGGGATCCCGCTGCGCGTCGCCAAAGTATTTGTGGTGATCCAGGTGGACCTGACGATAGGTCTCATCAAATCCGAGTGGGTATGCCGCCAGTGCATAAGCCAGTCCTTCACGGTGGGGACGGCCAAATCGTCGATGCAGGCCTTCGTGTAACGCATTGAAGAGCGCGAACTGGCACCAACCTATAATTGCCCAAGCCAGCACCGAGGTGGTCAGGAACAGCACGATGTCATTTGGATTTAGCCTGGAAGCCGCGTAAATAGCGCTAACCAGCAGTGCATAGACCGCCGCCACCTGAATAAAAATGGTATTGCTCGGTTGCTTGAGGCTACCTACATTAACTGACATTTGCTGTTGCGACCGCTAGGCTTCGTTTCATTCCCCAGAATAATGCTCCTTAGCCGCGATTTCCAGCGTCAAGAATGGTGTAAATCCAGCCTGCTTGGCCGTAACTGCCAGATCGGCGATGAGCCTGTATACTCTCGTGCGGG
This sequence comes from marine gamma proteobacterium HTCC2148, assembly GCA_000156295.1. Classification (GTDB taxonomy): domain Bacteria; phylum Pseudomonadota; class Gammaproteobacteria; order Pseudomonadales; family Halieaceae; genus Halioglobus; species Halioglobus marinus. The sequence continues at coordinate 148,405 of DS999231.1, read as the reverse complement.
CTAGTCTCTCATTCACATTCCAGGGCCTGCGGGGCACAATTTTGATCGAGAATCTGTGGCGGTATTTTTATCCGGCGTCGGCTGCAGTCCTGCTGCTGGCGCTGTTCTGGCACCATTGGCAAATTATTGTCGCGCCGGTCCCGCTGGACTTGTACGAGGGCACGATGCTGCTGGTGACAGGGATTATTGCCGACGGGGGCAATCCTTATACTCGCGAATTCCAGCCTTACGCGGCCGACGTTTACCCACCGCTGTACAATTTATTGGTGGCGCCTCTGAGTCACGTTTTTGGTAACAGCTTTCAGCTGCACCGCTCTGTCTCCGCATTTTTTATTGTCTGTGCTGCAGCACTAGCGGCATTGGCAACCTGGAAAAAAAGCGCGTCGCGACAGCAGGGATTCGCTGCAGGCGTTATGTTGTATGCCGCGTTATTGTTCTACGCGACCCCGGTCTCCAGCACCAATGCGGTGGGAATGGTCGTATTTTTGGCAGGTCTGATTGTTCCCTGGTGGCGCGGCTTCAGCAATGGCAGTCTGCTGTTTGCCCTGTTGTGCGGTTTGCTGGCCTTTTATGCCAAGCAGTACTTTATCTTGAACATGGCAATACTTTGCCTGTATCTCTTCCTCTTTGTTTCGATGCGTCGTGCTCTGATTCTGGGGGTAATGTATGCGCTGGCATTGGTACTGAGCTTGGTGTTAGTCCATCAATCCAGCCCGTATTACCTCGACAATACCTTGTTCGCACCCTCTGCCGCCATTAGCGGATTGCAGCACTGGGATATTCTCCTGCTGCAATTGCGTCTCTATCTGCATACTTATGCGGGATTACTGATAGTGTTGCTGCTTGTTTTTATTGGCTGGCTGGCCCGATTCGATGCGCGCAGCGTGTTGTCAACCGTAGAGGCGACACCACGGGCCAGTCATTGGCCGGGTTCACTCTTCAAGTATCCAGTAGACTTCTTTGCCTTCTGCCTGTTTTGGGCCACGCTGATCATTGTATTTTGGCTAGGCCGCAATCCAGGTAATTATATGACCTACCTGTTCCAGTTGATGTCGCCCTTTCTTCTGATAGGGGGATTTACTGTTGTGGCCGGAGCATCAGGGAAAGCACGACTCGCTTTGCCACTTTTGCTGCTGAGTTTTTACCAGAGCTGGGCGATCCTGCATAAAGACTTCAGCGCTGATATGAATGCCTGGGCGAGGGTGGACGGCATGGTCGCCGCCAGTGATGAGGTGTTGGCCAGTCAGATGCTGGTTGCTACGCTGCTGAAGCACGATAAGAAGGTGTATCAGGATGGACACACCTTCTACCTTCCCCTTGCGGTTAACAAGCCGAAGTGGATGCTCAAGGAGCTTGAGCAGGACAGAGTAGGCATTGTTTGGGCTGAATATATCGACGAACTTTACGGCAAAATAAAGCGGAAGGAATTTGACCTGATTCTGGTGTCGCCTTGGGAAATGCGAGGCATATTTTTGAGGAATCCACCACCCGATGAAGACATCACAGGCAAGAAATTCCTTGCCCGCTACTATGCGATCGACGAGAGGATCAAACTGTCAATGACCGACCGCCACGGGGGTGGAACCTACGATATCGCCGTGTGGCGACCCAAACAGCGACGCAGTGCGCCGTGACTCTATCGCTCACCGTCTTGGGTCGCGGCACACCGCTGGTCTTGATGGCTCTGCTTACGATGCTGGCCGGGTGTCAGGTAGAGCATGATCAGGACAATAAAAAGCCTAACATCCTGCTGCTGGCACTGGACGACTTTGGTTATAACGACCTCGCTATTAACAACGGTTCTGACTCTCCTACACCGCGCCTGGATGCAATTGCAGCGCAGGGTGTGCGTTTTACCCGGCACTACGCGGAGAGCAGTTGCACCGCCAGTCGGGTTGCCTTGCTCACCGGACGTTATCCCGCCCGTGTCGGCGCTCATCCTTACCTGAATGGCATCGACCATGAACTGATGACATTGCCCGATGCTCTGGGCAGTGAGGGTTATATCCGCCACATGGTCGGTAAATGGCACACGGGTGATTCTCACCGTGAGTCACGGCCGGAGTACCAGGGCTTTGACCATTGGTTTGGGTTTATTAATCAACTTTACCTGCGTGGGCCGCATCGTTCTGCTAATTACAGGCGCGGTAAACCGACGTACATTAATCCGTGGTTGGAAAATGAACTGGGTGACTTACAACAATACGAGGGTCATCTCACGGATATTTTGACTGACCGAGCGCTGGATGTGATTAAAAGGGAGCAAAATCCGTGGTTTCTATACCTGTCCTATTACGCGCCGCACACGCCGATAGAGCCCGCCGCCAGATTTTCGGAGCGTTATGCCGACGATCCTGCAGGGCGCTATCAGGCTATGAAAGACCAGTTAGACAGTAATATAGGGCGCATTATTGACTGGCTGACAGAGTCTGGAGAGATCGACAATACGATGATTATTGTGGTCAGCGATAATGGAGGCACCGCTAAATCCTGGCCTAGTAACCTGCCGTTTTATGGATCCAAAGCGACGTATACGGAGGGCGGGGTGCGCACGCCCCTGTTGCTGTCGTGGCCAGGGCACTGGCCTGTTGGGCAGCAAGACGACCAGATTGCGATGATATTTGATCTCTACCCGACCATCCTGGCCGCGTTGGGTAAGGCGCAGCCAGAAGGGCTTGATGGCGCAGACCTATTCGACTCTGATCGACCGCCACGTACTTTAAAGTGGTATAGCCACGGGCTTTATGGCGACCGTTATGGTGTGCTGTCTCCGGACGGGCAATGGCGCCTGAATAGTTGGCAAGGCGTCACTCATCAATTGTTTCATGAGAGTGATTTTGTGCGGGAGCGGCCTGAGAGTCGTACCGCCGAACATCCGCAGAAAGTGCTTCAGATGCGCGAATCCATGGAACAGTGGATTCGTTCAGTCACTCGCGTTAACGGGCTGACTGCGACCGCGGCCGAAAACTGGACAAATTACACCGGCCAGGCCTTCCGGCGCAGTCCGATGGGTGGCACTCATACGCTGGGTCTGGCTTTTCAACGTGGGGCGGAGCAGGTTGCAGGTGGTCAACGCCAAACGCTTGCGTATCAAGAGGGCTATATTGATATCAGTGAGCTTGCAGGGTCCTTGCGGGTACTTATCGATGGCCATGAGGCGGAGGTGGAATTACCGGTTAACGAGACGTGTTTCAGTCTGGTGGTGCAAAGCCAGATGGTGAAGACCAACATGGTGTTCTATCGCAAGGAAAGCCCGAGCATAAAGGTGGTCTTTGTTAACGGCAAGCAGCTGGAACAATTCAGGTATTACAATCCAAAAATCAGCAGTGCTTCTCCCAAAAACCCGTTACGAATTACTACTGGAAGTGCAGGGTGGTCCATGTCGTCGGAGATGGAACCATTTGTTTCGACACGCGCGTTAAGCGAAAGAGAAATTCAGGAGCACGTTGAACCCTTATTGAGAGCTTCGTGTCATGTTGGCGTTAACAAGCCCGACAAATGAAGTGATGCTGTACCAACTCATTGGGCATGCAGAGCTCAACAATTTCCCATCCTGTGCCCTCTATTAATTCGAGGGCATGGTCACGCGAATAGAGAGCCCACTGCAGCGGTTTCCCCGGAAACGCGTCGCGAAAAGGCTCGCCACTGGGCGTGAAAGGCTTGTTCTGTTCGAGGGCTATTTGTTCGATTAAACCGTGCCCATTATTGGTAACTTCGTCCAGGTACAAACTGAAAATTAGTTGGCTGCCTGGCTTGGCGTAGCGTCGCATGAGTTTAAGCATGCTGCCATAATCAGAGGGTGCAAGGTGAGTAAAAACAGAGTAAAGGCAGATAATATCGCAGGAATTTTCTTCGATAGGAAGGCGCGTATCGCTAGAGATTTTTTCCCCATCGGTGTTGTACATGTCATTGTGGGAATCAATGTGAAAGAAAGAAAATCTCGGATCGTTTGTACATTTGCCTAAAAAATCGATCATCTCTTCATAGACATCGACACCGATATATTCCCCTAATGGAATGTCGTATTCCAGAATCGCTTGAGTGAACTTGGTTCCGCAACCCATGTCCAGTACGCGGCTATCTGCGAGGGTCTCAAGCCCCAGTGCCTGAGCCATATATAGCAATAAACCCCGCCCGCTGTTGATATATTCCCATTGATCGCTTTTTTTACCGCCGCGGCGTAAATTATTTGGGACTGATACTTTCGGTAAGATGCTCACTTTTGCTCCATCGTTTTGCCGGCACCTGATTTTGACTCAGACACAAATATAACCGGCTTTGGTAATGGCCTCTGGGGAGGGTGGTATATGCCTAGAGAGACCGCTTCTAATACTATGCCGTTGGTTTCTTTCATCGGACGCGTCCAAGCCCAGTATTTCCCTTGATTGAAGTTCTGTACACGCTTTTCCACATAGGGCTGTAGCGCCACCGAATAGACTTTGTAGGAATTGATGCAATAAAGTGTTGCCAGCAACAAAGCTACGAGGAGGGGTTGCCAGGAAGCCAGTTTCAGTCGCGCTGCCAGAGTGACCCAGATCGTCGCCAGCATCAGCACCGAGGGGAAGCTGTAACGCGAAGACAATGCGTAATCCACACTAGAAAACGGTGCCCTGCCCAGCACCATGGCAGCAACTGATAAGACAATGAACCAGCAATAGAGCTCTAGGCGCGGATCTTGACTGCGACGGGAATGGATCGAACAGATCAGAACGGCAACTAACATCAAGGCGCCCACCAGGGCAGGAGGCCCTACACTCTGCTCGCTGGCCGCATTTCCCAGCAAGGTTAGCGTATACAGTACATGGTGTCCCGGGGTGAGGAACAACTGTTGCAGCATGGCCCAAAGCGTATTGGGTGTTTCCAGTCCCGCACGCCAAGCCACCAATACGCCCCCCGCCACTACTACCCAGCCAAGGATGTAGAGCCATGAAGCAGAGCGGCGCAGTAAAACCTGATGCAACAGGCTAACTAGTCCCACCACCCAAACCACCTGACCTGACGCAAGAGTGAAAGTCGCCATAATCGCGAGCAAGCAAGCTAATCCGAGACGACGAGGATTAATTTCATGCAAAAAATGCAGGCTGGCAAAGCCATAAAGAAAAACATAAAAATAGGCGAACGCTGCCATGCTCCAAAGTGTAATACCGTAGGCTCGGAGCTGCAGCAGAAGCAGTGTCGCCGGGAGCAGGATAAAAAGTCGCGGCAGGCTTTTGGGCGTTGCCAGGTAGAGCAAGGTCAGCAATAGCGGCAGCGCCAGGCTGGCAATAAAGGTCAGTGTACGAAAGTTGATTTCACCAGTAAGGAGATAAGTCGCGCCGTATACCAGCCGGGACGCAAACGTGCGGTGGTCATTGTGTTGAGCGTAGAGGATGTCGAAACCGGAGCTCGCGTCAGGCGCATTGATCACTCCAGATAGTACTTGTAGCACATCGTAAAGATCGTCACCGAGGGGTACATTCAACGCGTGCTGGTACAGGAAAAAAAAGTAGTAGGCCACGGCCGCTGTGATCAACAGAGGCAGCAGCCAGCGGCCTTGAGTACCTCTGGTAGCGTTAGTTGGCATGAAACGCTGTGGTCTGTGAGTTTAGGTGTTTGGCATGCGCGAGCAAGGCATAGTCCAGCCCAAGTCGGTCCTGAAGCGCGCTCAGCGCTGCAATAGACAAATGGTCTCTCGACAGTGGGTCAATAGTTTTGAACTGACGGGTTCGGGGCACTGGCTGGTCGATATCAAGATCAGACAAAATGCGGCGAAAATCGCTGTCGAAACTTTCGGTGAGGCCGACATGGTCGAATTCCTCGAGGTGGGTCGTGGCCATGGCCAGTAATTCTTCGTCGCCTATACCAGCGAGGGCCTGCCTATCCTTATGCCAGTACATACGCGCCAGTTGCCAGGTCTGCTGGTTGTCGAGCATTTCACTGACCTCGGGTCGTGTGGACGTTAGAAACGCTTCCAGCCCCAGATCTCTGGCTGCCCTTGCTACAGCGAACTGTTTCTGCATATCGGCGTGCATGCAGAATTTATACAGGGACAAGACCCTGTCCACGGGATCCCTGAGGAAAGTAAATGCATAAGACTCTGTCAATATTGACGCTACGTCGCTGTAACCAAAATGACCTGACACAAACTGGTAACGCCGCAGCTTTGAATCGAATGAAGCCTTGTCTGAGGGAAACCGAAGAAAATCTCCATGTGAGCAGATTTGATTTGCGGCCAGACGTCGCTGGAAAAAATGGACAATGGAAGTGCCGGCTGTCTTGGCAATGTGTAAAAACACCACCGGGCGAGGGAGGTTCACGGATTTTAAGGCTGGCCGGGCATCAGGCATCGAATAAAGGTTCTTCCGGCGTGCAAAATGCCAGGTTGAGGATTACGATAGGCTCTTATTCTAAAGTTGGTTCCTGCTGGAGTCTAGCCCGCGCTATCTGCCAACTGCTTACGGCACTTCAACAGCGAGAATTTGCGAGCATATGAAAGAGCGTTCTCATCCTGGCCTCCAGCAGTACGCGCTTCTTTGTGCCGCAGCGATGTCCGTTGCCGCCGCGTTGCTGTTATTGTTCTGGACGCTGCTGTTCTGGTCCCGTTGGCATCCGCACCTGCCCTGGCGCGATGTATTTGTCATTCTTGATGATTTGCAACCCATACTGTCCGGCGACGGTAATTGGAGGAGTTGGTCGTTCCTGTTTGAGGCGCATTATTCAGCGCATCGTATAACGCTTCCGCGCCTACTGGTGTTTTGGGATCTGACCTTGTTATCTGGGCGCGGACATTTGTTGTACGCCACGGCTTGGGCCGGGCTGCTGGTCATTGTCGCGCTTTATGTTCGATTGGCCCGGGACTATTTTCGTGCTGACCAGGCGATCGCCTGGTTCTGCTATGGAATCCTGGGAGTATTAATGTTTGCGCCCGCCCACGCCTGGAATTCGGTCAACGCGATCAATAGTAGCTGGCACCTATCATTTGCTTTTGGTGCACTCGCTTTTTTCCTCTTGGTGAAAAAGTCAGACAACGCCTCCGGGCTTGATTGGCTAATGGCCTATGGCCTGGCCACAGTGGCGGCCTTTACCACGTTTGCGGGAGTCATAGTCTGGTTGCTATTGCCTGTTATCGCACTATCGTCTGGGCGACGTGTACTCCTGATCACGGTGGTTTGCAGCACCTTACTGACTTTGGCATATCTCAATGGCATAGCTTCTGATGCGGATATCGCCGCTGCCTGGGATGCAGGCGATCCGACGATAGCCGCCAGCATACAGGAGGCGGGCCGGGTTGCGCTCGAGCAGAACTCCTTGCTGCGAATCGCACAGGGCGCTTCGAAAGTGCTGTGCTGGCCCATGAGCAGTGAGCATCCTTTACTGGCGGCAGTCTTCTTTGTGTTTTCGCTGGCTGCCCTCGTCGTTGGATGGATTCAGTTTCTCAGAGCCGCACACGTAAGTCAGCGTCTTGCGCCCTGGGTTGAGTGGTGCCTGTTGTTAGCGACCATGGCCCTGGGGGTGGCACTGGCTATTCAATTGGGGCGGATGATAGAACAGCCCAATCATGCACATGGTCCCAGCTATGAGCGTTATAACACTGTTGTAGCCCTTTATTGGCTGGGGATTATTAGCCTCGTTATGGCTGTAGTACCGAGAATGCCTGCAGTGTGTAAAGGCATCACGATGTTGGTGGTCATGCTAATGGTTTCTTGGCTACTGGTGCCTAGCGGCTCTTATTTACAGCAAGAGATAGGCAGCCTGGAAATCGCAGCGCGGCTTTATGCTGAGGGTGAAACGCCTGAGTTAAGGGAAGAAGTGGATGGCCGCTTACTGCGCTTTAAGCCTGAGTACGTTTTCACTTTTGATCCGCTGTTTGAAAGCCGCCAGTTGGCTTATCGACGGCCTGTGCAGTTCCCAACCTCGCTGAGGCAACTGCCCGTGTGTTCTACCGATATCGTTAGCTTCAGCGCAGGCGATAGCCCCAAAGTTGGTTTTGCGCAGATAATAGTTACTGTTCAGGGTATTGCAGCAATGCTCACTCGGGATGTTCTGCTGTCCCGTGATGGTAATCTGCTAGGACGACTGGTTGCCGGTCATCAGGGTAACTATTCACCCAGGCAGCTGATTGACCCTTCATTTAACTTCTGGATCGGTTATGTTGACCACAAGACATTACTGGATGGATATGTGCAACTAACAATGAATATGCCTGCAGGAACCTCGCGACAGTGCCTGGTGGAGGTTGATCGCCTGACAGCAGCGACTGCGTCGCAAAAAGATCTATCCGGAGTGCCTGGTGATGTATGAATATGACGAGGAGTTTTATCAATACATCAGCCAGGGTGCAGTGAATTCTGCGCAACAGTTGCTACCGGCTTTATTGGCGGTGTTGCCAGACCCTGTTGACTCAGTGTTGGATGTGGGTTGTGGCGCAGGGGCGTGGCTCTCTGTCTGGAAGTCAATGGGCGCAAAGATTGTTGGTCTCGATGGTGACTACCTGAATGCAGACCAGTTAATGATTGATGCGGAGGACTTCATGCCCTTGGACCTCAGCACCAGCTTTGATTTGGAACGGCGTTTTACCCTAGTGCAGAGTTTAGAAGTGGCAGAACATTTGCCAGAATCAGCGGCCGTCGGTTTTGTGGACAGCCTTTGTCGTCATGCAGACCTTGTGATGTTCTCCGCGGCTCCGCCAGGGCAGGGTGGGGAAAATCATATTAATGAACAGCCCTACGAATATTGGCGCCAACTGTTTCGGGGTCAGGGCTATGATATGTATGACCCGATACGAGCTGCGTTGCAGGGTGCCAACGAAGTTATGCCCTGGTACCGGTACAATACCTTCCTCTTTGTCAGGCAAACCGTGCCTGCGTCGGTCACTGACGCGCTGTTGCCTTATCGCGTTGGGGATCAGCAAATCGCGTCAGATATTTCACCGGCCCTCTACCAGCTGCGCAAAAAACTGATTCGGTTTTTGCCCTCGCCGATCAGTACCTTACTGGCAATCCTCAAAAAAACCCTATTTGGGTTATCATTGAAAGCAAAACGCAGGCAGGCATGAGTCGGTTTGCGCAGCAAATTAACTGAGAAATAATAATGATATTTTTTGACGACCCTAATCAATTTGAATCAGGTACGGCAATCCGATGAATACGGTCACTAATCCAGTGATTGCACTGGTGCTGCCTTGTTACAACGAGGAACAAATACTTCCATTGACTGCCCGGAAGCTGGCCAGTGAGCTGCAGCGTCTGGTCGATAGCGGTCTGGTGTCGGCCCAATCAAAGATTGTCTTTGTCGACGATGGCAGCTGCGACAGCACCTGGTCTTTGATCGAACAGCTGTCCGCTGGGGATAGCGTCTTCGCCGGGATCAAGCTAGCGAGGAATTACGGACATCAGTATGCCCTTTATGCAGGTCTGATGGAGACCGAGGCAGATGCGCTGATCAGCCTTGATGCAGACTTGCAGGATGATGTTGCTGTGATCGAAAAAATGGTGACATCCTTTCGTGCAGGCAGTGAAATTGTTTATGGTGTTCGTAATAATCGCGAGAGTGACACCCGTTTCAAGCGTTACACGGCGGCCGCCCATTACTGGCTGCTGTCAAAAATGGGCATAGAAACCGTGCCAGACCACGCGGATTTTCGTTTGATGAGCCGCCGAGCCGTGAACTTTCTGGGCGAGTATCGAGAGGCTAATCTCTACCTCAGGGGTATTGTTCCCTTGTTGGGCCTGCGCTCTGACAAGGTCTATTTCAGTAGAGGGGTTCGCTTGGCAGGAGAATCGAAATACCCTTTTAGACGTATGCTGAGCCTGTCTTTACAGGGCCTTACCTCGTTTTCCATCGTACCTCTGCGTATTATTTCGGTACTGGGAATGATGGTGTTTTTTATCGCACTGGGGCTGGGAGGCTGGGCACTGGCTGCGACCTTGTTCGGTCCGGGAACCGTGCCTGGGTGGGCCTCAACGGTTATACCTATTTACCTGCTGGGTGGTCTGCAGTTGCTGGCTATTGGTGTGGCGGGTGAATATGTGGGTAAAACGTTTATCGAGAGCAAGGGCCGCCCCCTGTATCAGGTTGAAGAACGGCTGGGGGTAGAGAGGGCAGACTAGCCCTGCTGGTTCTCTGGCGTAACTACCGCCCGGCCTGAGCAGAAAGGTCCAGCCACTTTTGTACGCGAGCGAAATCCCTTGCATTACTATGGCGATAATTTTCCATGAGTCCCGTGACCGCGTCTAAGTAGGGCGTGCTGTTCGTATTGTTTAGGGTGGCCAGGTTGATTGTCGAATCGCAGTTGCTCCCAGCCAGACAAGTCATTATCTGCCGCCCGGCCTGGCTGGTGTAATGAACACCGTCCAGAAAAAAGCGGCTGTCCTGATCTATTGCTTCCAGCACCAGGTTTGGGCTGTTTTCTAAAGCGAAGACGCGGGCGCTGTTAGAGTAGGTGGAGCTGACTTGGATGACCTGTCGTTGCCAATCAATATATTGCGGCCACTGTCCCGCCATATTCACACTATTCATGACACTGGCGTGAAGGGGTGATATCAGGACCCACGCCTGAATATCATGGTCATCGCAAAATTTCAGCAGGGCATTTAACTCTGCCATATCGAGTTGATCTGTTTTTTGAGTAAAGTCCTGATATTTTTGCTTCACCAGCATGGAGAAAAGCCAGGTACCGCGTTTTGGCCCATCTAGATTAGCCTCCCAGGTACCATCGGACTTATAGTTTCGTTGGCTTTCTACTTTGACGTACAGAGTTTCCCAGGCATTAATCAAAGCATCTACTGATAAAAGGCTCTTCCAGTTATCCTCAAAACGCTGAAAGTAATGAGCCAGGTTTTGTTTGATAGTTGGTTGAATCTTGCGCAGGCGCGCAGCTTCGAAGTGCGCACTAATAGATGAGTAGCCCTGGCGAAACATATAGTAATCGATACCGATGAGCACTGACGTAAGTGGTTTAATGGCCTGCGCGTGTTCGACTAGTAATCGAATTTCACGGAGGGTCACGCCTGGCAAAGCTGCGTTATAGGATTGCTCATCGTTTGCTGCAAGAGAGTCTGGCGGCAGTCGAGCAGAGCGCGAGCTGCCTACAATCAGGTGATCTGGCTTCAGAGCTTCCATAGCGTAAGGCTTGTGCAGCCGCAGATGATAGAACAGGTCCGCTTCTTGCTCATTCTCATAAAAATTAAGGGATGGATATAAATTGTAGGGATCTACAAAAAAGCAGAACACAACGACCATAAGGGCGAGCAGCGTAGCGAAAACGGTGCTCATCAAAAGGTAGGTGCGGTACATAAGGTGTTTGCCAGTTGCGCCGGGTAGACATTGATATTACGCATTGGATGTTAGCACAGGGTGACAGATACAGCGCGTATAGTGTCTAATGCGGGAAAACTGCCTGTATCGATTCAGGTATACGGACTAAATAGGCTGCGGGCATTCGTCGAACTTAATGCTGTTCAACTCCATAGAATTTCTCTTCATTTTTCTGCCTGCCGTGTGGTTCGGCTTCTGGCTGCTGCAGCGCCTGGGCCGGCCACGTCTGATTATGGCTTGGCTGATACTTGCGTCATTTTTATTTTACGGCTGGTGGAACCCGATCTACTTATGGCTATTGGCTCTGTCAATCGGTGTCAACTACGGTTTGGGCGGTGCTCTGCAACGTTGGCAGGGATTGGTTAAGAAAGCCCTTCTGATCTGTGGCATAGCTTTTAACATCGGCCTGCTGGCCTATTTCAAATACGGCAATTTTTTCGTCGAAAGTATTGCTGTGCTAAACGACGTTAGTTTTAATTTCAGTCATATTGTCTTACCGCTGGCAATATCATTTTATACCTTTCAGCAAATCACTTACCTGGTTGACACGAGTAAAGGTTTGACTGATTCACACGGCTTTTTGGAATATTGTCTTTTCGTCAGTTTTTTCCCACAGCTGATCGCCGGACCTATTGTTCATCATCAGGAGATGTTGGGGCAGTTTAAGCAATTGGGAACGCCGCAAGAGACGTCGCGCAATCTTAGTATCGGCCTGTCTATTCTGGTGATAGGCCTGTTCAAGAAAGTGGTTATCGCTGACAGCTTTGGTTTGTTTGCGACACCGATTTTCACCATGGCGGACAGTGGTGTGGCGCTTTATACGCTTGAATCTCTTGCGGGCACATTCAGCTATGCTATGCAGCTGTACTTCGACTTTTCCGGTTACAGTGATATGGCTATCGGTCTGGCCTGCCTGTTTGGCCTGAAGCTGCCGGTGAATTTTTATTCCCCCTACCGGGCGCAAAATATCAGTGACTTCTGGCGTATGTGGCACGCAACCCTGTCGCGCTTTCTTCGAGATTACGTTTACGCTCCCTTGGGCGGCTTTTTATGCAGTCCTCGTCGACAGCGGTTCAATCTGTTTATGACCATGTTCGCCGGTGGTGTATGGCACGGTGCCGGCTGGACTTTCTTTTTGTATGGCGTCTTTCATGGCATTTATGTGGTACTGCATCAAATCTGGCGTATCAGAGTGTCTGGCCCTCTGGGCCTGGTGGGCAAGGGCTGGTACAAGGCTCTGGCTCAGTTGTTCACCTTTCTGGTGGTTGTATTCACCCTTGTCTTGTTTCGAGCGGAGACGGTGACTGCAGCTGCAGATGTTTATCAAGGCTTGATGAATGCCGATTATTGGGGCTTTTCCCCTCATTATTTGCAGGTGCTGCAGGCCACTAATTTTTTTGCCATTGCGGATATGGTGGGCTTGGCTGGTCAGGCGGTTACATTGGTGTTTGGCAGTCTGGTGTTAGCCATCATGGGATGCTGGTTCCTGCCAAGCACCTGGCAGCTTTTTCAACCCATCGATATAGCCTTGGATAAACCGCCCATCGGGCGAGCGGCGGTACTTTCTTTCAGCTGGCAACCGGGGAAGGTATGGGCGTTATTTATTGCCCTGCTTTTTATCGCCAGTTGTCTAAACCTGACTCAGGTCAGTGAATTCTTATACTTTCAGTTTTAAAAGGGCTGTATTCTGGCGTAAGTTGGGCTTGGTGACCTGAATGATCCGGGCGTCTAGAACAGACCGCCGGACCAAAAATTTCCGCACCTCACACGACGTCAGCATAGCCTCCCGGTTTGCTAATCAATGTGCGGTTTTATTTCGGTGCAATTCTTCATAGCGCCTTCGCGTCGTTGCTAAAAACTCGTTAGCGTCTCGCGAGACATAGCTCTCGCGTGCTCGGTGTTCAAGCGGTGCTTACAGGGGTTTGTCCAGACCGATGGCGCGCTTTGAATGAACTTGGTGTCAGGGGCGCGCTAAATCAACAAATGGTAGAATGTATTACGCAACACATGGGAAGGTGCTCGAGGTAAGATTTCTCCCGCCCTCTGGGAGCTATCTGTTTTTCTTCTCGTTAAAAAGTCTGGGGTTTTAATGGTTGGTATAAAAGCGATTGCTAGTTATATTCCTGAGCGACGAGTCAGTAACGTTGATCGCGCGGAAGAGGTGGGAAAGGAGGTTGATTTCATCACCGGCAAAGTTGGTTTTACCTCTTTGCAGCGAAAAAGTGATGGCGAGGAAACTTCAGACCTCTGTGTTGGGGCTTTCGACGCTTTGTTCAAAAAGCAGCCAGATATCAAGCGGGAGGACATCGATTGTCTGATTGTTGTCACGCAGAACCCTGATGGCTTTGGCTTACCACACACCTCCGCAATTGTGCAGCATAAGCTAGGGTTATCAGAGAATGTCGCGGCTTTTGATGTTTCATTGGGTTGCTCCGGCTTTGTTTATGGGCTGGATGTTATTCAGGCCTTTATGAATGCCCAGGGCCTGCAACATGGCCTTTTGTTTACCGCTGATCCTTATTCGAAGGTAATTGACCCGCTGGACTACAATACTGAACTATTGTTTGGAGATGCTGCCGCAGTGACTTATATTGCGGCTCAACCGATATTCATTTCTCGCAAGTCCACATTTTCTACCAATGCCAGATTGTCGCATTCGATCAAAGTCAACGAGGATACTCGGGTACTCTCAATGTTGGGAAACAATGTGTTCAAGTTTGCGGTCACTAAAGTGCCCGCGCAGATCGAACAGTGTCTAGAGCAGAATGGACTGGAGAAGAGTGAGGTCGACCTTTACCTCCTGCATCAGGGCAGTAAATACATCGTGGATAACTTAATTACTGCACTGGGTGTGGAAGCCGATAAGGCTCCATTCCTGGCTGCGGAAATAGGCAATACCGTATCATCCTCGATTCCATTAATGTTAGAGCAGTATATGGAAACAGGGGAGAAAACGATTCTTATTTCGGGGTTTGGTGTAGGGCTGTCATGGGCCACATCGATACTTGAGCGTTTATGATGTTTAACAAGTGCAAAAGCGAGGGGTTTTATGTTCACACTGGATGAATTCCGGGAAGCTGTGAAAGTTGGCATCAAAAAGGTGCTGAAAAAGACAGAAGACGTGGTAATTAGTGACGACGAGGACCTAGGTGATTATGGCCTCGATTCACTGGCTGGCATCAGTCTGGTACTGGAAGTTGAAAAGTCTCTGGATATCGACCTCGGAGAGTTCGACATCGACGAAGCAAATACCATCAATCTTTTTTACGCCAAGGCGAAACGGGTGCTGGAAGAGTTTGGTGACTGGTAAACGTCTCGGCCTCAGAATAATCGGCTATTTACGCCAGGCACTCGTTTTTTCTGCTTTTTCTCGAACCTCCTGCAGGTCTTTTGGAAACGATTTCGCATAGCGCTTTCGGTCAATGCGCGAGCGTTTTAAATGCGCATCGATAGTACGGCTATCTACTTTCTGGCCAAAATCGTGAACGCGCTCACCGTCGACACCCAATAAAACGGTCTGAATCAAATCACCTGTAGCCCGGCTTACGTGTGATGTGTCCAGGTGCCAGCGCATGCGGCTGGTCTTGTCTTTTTTTGCGGGTACTGGCTCGGTGGTAATTGAATTATAGCCACTGAAGTCCCACAGCGGGAATGGCGACTGTCCGGCTTTTGCGGCTTCCTTCTCCACTAATTGCACAACCTCTTTTTTCCACTGTTCAAAGTCATCCCACAGGTCAACCGCGCGCATGGATTCCGCCAATCTGGCATGAAAGGGCATGAAGCCAAGTTTTATTTCGATACCCTCACTATAGGCGTCGGCCAGTATTCTTTGGAGATAAACCAGGTTAGAGGATTCGTCAGCCCTATGTAATGCGAACTTTTGGTCCGGGCGCGGGAACCAGGTAAAAGTCATATATTGCTGCTCGATCTGCCGGAAGGCTGCACGCTGAGGCGCCTTGGGTTTTGGATCAGTAATCCAGAATCCGGTGGGAGTCAGAGTTGACTTGGGTATCTCTTTACGGGCAATACGGGACTGCGCCAGGACTGTGTTCCAACTCTCATGCAGCATCTCGAACGAAATCAAGGATGTCAGCGTGTCCTTAAAGAGTCGAACAGGGTAGCCACTATTCTTTTTGAATTCCGGAGTAACGGCGAGGCGTTCCTCGTAAGTAGGTATAACGCCGGCCGTGGGACGCTGCTCCCTATGTATATTGAACATATAAAAATCCAGCATCAGCAGCGCTTGCTTGAGCTCCCCGCTGGCTTTCGCGTGTTGATAGTTTCTCCAGATCAAGTAGGCAGTACTGCCGGCTATTGAATAGTTATAAACGGGGGCGCCGTTCCAGCCGGGGTGATCCGTGGCCATGGATGACCCAGCGCGGGAGACGCCTAGAATCACTGCTTCAGGTGCAAGCTCTCTCAGAGCATAAGGCTTGGAAACATGCTGGCCATAAAAGAATTTCTGCCGATACTCGTTGATCCCCGGGCGGTCGGTTGAGTTAAAAAAACGGTAGGGGTCGACAACGTAGTTGACTACTGCAACGCAGCTAAAGCCAGTTAGGGCCATAGCCAAAAACAGTGTTAGATAGGTTTTTGATTGCATTGCCGGCAGAGTATGAGTTACGCAAAAGTCACGCTAGGCAGTATACAGTAATTGTCACATCTTTATATAATCGACGACTCCAGTTACAAGCGGCCAATGATGGTCACAAGCCGCGCGGAAGATTATACTCGCCGACATAATCAGAAAAGCATTGTGTGGAAATGCTGGTTTGCCAGATCCATTCCTATGAATGGAGCGCCTCACGCCACACTAGCGCCCCGAAGTGACAATTGAATGCTTTTTAATTCCTACATTTTTATTTTTGCCTTTCTGCCGCTGGTATTGCTGGGCTATTACGCGCTCAATCACCTTGATTATTCGCGAGCCGGGAAGTTGTTTTTGCTAGGCGGGTCTTGGCTGTTCTACGGCTGGTGGAACCCAATCTATTTGCCTTTGTTACTGGGCTCTATCGTAGTGAATTACACGATAGCAGGAAAAATCCAGTCTTACGGCCGCTCGAGAGAGATTATCCCGCCCAAGAAACGACTGATGATTCTCGGCGTTTGCCTCAATGTAGCGTTGTTGGCGTATTACAAGTACATGGATTTCTTTATCTTCAACGTGAATCTTCTTCCCGGCGTTGAGTTGGATTATCTGAGACTGGCGCTGCCGTTGGGCATCAGCTTTTTTACCTTGCAGCAGATCGCCTTTATTGTGGACTGTTATCGGACGGGTCTAAGGGAGCGGGACCCGGTCGACTATGCATTGTTTGTATCATTCTTTCCGCAGCTGATCGCTGGCCCGATCGTTCACCATCGGGAAATGATGCCCCAGTTCCGTGCCACAGATAATCGACGCTTTCATACTCGCAATTTTATCCTCGGTACTTTTGTGTTCAGCGTGGGCCTGTTCAAGAAGGTGGTCATTGCCGATTCGTTTGAAATCCTTGTCAATCATGGCTTTGATGCTGCCGAGACGCTCAATTTACTTGAGGCCTGGCTGGTCCAATACAGCTACACATTTCAGCTCTATTTTGATTTTTCTGCCTACTCTGATATGGCGATAGGCCTGGGCTTGATGTTCAATATTGAATTGCCTGTTAACTTTCGCAGCCCCTACAAGGGGACTAGCATCATCAATCTATGGCAGCGCTGGCACATTACGCTTACGCGTTTTATCAACACTTATATTTACAAGACGATCCTGCGTTTTTTTCCAGAGCTCAACTTCAAAGCCGGCATGGCAGCGAGTTTTCTTGCCATGATAGTCAGCGGTATCTGGCATGGTTCCGCATGGACTTTTGTGGTTTTTGGAATGCTTAATGGCGCTGCTATTGTGGTCAACCACCTGTGGCGCAAGACAGGTATCAAGATGTCCAACTGGCTTGGCTGGTTGATCACTTTCCATTTTTTCAGTTTCACACTGGTGATTTTCAGAGCCACGGATTGGTCAGATGTGTTTAAAATCTACAAGGGTATGCTGGGCTTCACGGAAAACACATTTAGTGTAGCCGCGGTTAAGCTTATGGGGTCGGATGCACCCTGGTATTTCAATCTGGCATCTAGCCCCGTGCAGAGGGATCAATGGGCGACTTGGGTGTTGACGTTAGCGGTCCTGTTTTTCATCGGCATTGTCGCCCTGGCTCCCAATAGCATGGATCTGAAAGACCGGTTCAAACCAGGTAAGTCGGTATTGTTGCTACAGGTGGTTATTTTCGTAATTTCTGTGATGATGATTTCGAAAGCGAGCGAATTTCTCTACTTTCAGTTTTAGGCAGCTTTATATGCGGCGACAATCCCATAGCCCATGATGCCTTCTAGCCAGAGGCTTTCTAGTACATCGCAGGAGGCAAGAAACCGGCGAGAGGCGGCTTTTCCTATATGTTGCTCTACCCGAACACGATTATTCTGGGCGTTTGTCCGCCAGTGGCCAAAAGTGGCCAGAGTTTCCCGTGAGATGTCCCTGGCGTGCTCCACGTGTAGTTGATGGCCTTCCAACTGATCCTGGTAGAACGACAGGGTTTCCATTTTGGCGCGCCCGAAAGCATCTTTGAGAATAAGAAATTCGTCCCGGCGCGAGATAACTTGCGGCAGGCTTAGTTTGGCTCGCAGCATGACATCGCATAACACCATGCGACCGCCGGGTTTTAACACTCGGGAGCACTCGCTCAGCAGCGCCAGTTTGTCATCCATTAAGTGGGAGGACTCCATCACCCAAACCCGATCAAAGCTGTGATCATCAAATTGCAACTGCGTGCCATCGCCGTGCTGGAATTGTGCAGTGGTAGACAAGCCGAGTGATTCAGAAAGAGCAGATGCGCGGCCTATACAGGCGCTGCTGGGCGATACGCCCATGACCTGGCACAGGTGCTCACTGGCGATACGACAGCCGGCTTTGCCCGTACCGCAGCCAATATCCAGGACTTCTAGCCCGGCATCCAATTGTGCCAGGGATAACATTTCATTGGTCAGTGCGTCAGTAGCATGAGTTAGCGATTCATCACCCACGCGAAAATAACCATAGTGCAGGTCTTCGCCGAGTAAGTGATCCCAAGCCTCCACTACAGTATCGTAGTGCTCGGTGGGGTCACCGCTGCTAATGCTGGGGGTTACGTTTGCCATTTTCAGTTTGTGTCCCGATCTGGTCAGCAGGTAATGCCGCCATCCACTACCAGCACCTGCCCAGTAATGAAGTTAGCTTGATCGCTGCAGAGGAAAAGAATCAGGCCAGTGATGTCTGCCGGATCGCCTAGCCGACCCAGCGGTGTGCGCTTGACTATTTGCTGGCTCTGGGCAGTGTTCAGCTCCTCGGTCATTTCCGTGGTCAGGTAACCCGGTGCTACCGAGTTGACTGTGATGTTGCGCGCACCCAATTCTCGCGCCAGCGCTCGAGTAAAGCCGTCTAAGCCTGCTTTAGTCGCTCCGTAAACTGAGAGACCTCGGTAACCGGATAAGCCGATAATGGAAGATATATTAATGATTCGGCCGCGCTTTAGGGATAGCATACTGCGCGACACCTGCCGGGTGAGTCTGAAGGTGCCTTTGAGGTTGAGATCGACCAGATTATCGATAGCGTCATCATCGATTAACGGTAGCAGGCTGGTATGAGCCATGCCTGCGTTATTGACCAAAACCTCGATGGGCCCCAGCGTATCTTCTACCTGACTGACGAAGGCCTTGCAGGCAGCACTGTCCGTCAGATCCATTTCTACGAACAGGAATCTATCCGGGAACTGCTGCTGCCATTCCTCCGTTTTCGATGTGCCCCGGCGGCTGAAGCTGGCAACGCAGTAGCCACTGTCGAGGAAGGACTGCACTATGGCAGCCCCCAGACCCTTACTACCGCCACTTACTGCCACGACTTTCATGCTGTCTCGCTTCCTCGCCTGGTCAACTTAAAATTATTGGTATCGATACTATCAACAATCGTCACATTGCGCGGCATGCTATGTCTGGGCAGGCTGCGGCAGGCCGCTCGCACTGCCTCTTCGACCGCTTCAGCGTCGAACCCCTCGTCAAGCACCAGATCCACAGCCACTATCTGACCCATAATAGGGTTGTCCTGGCCGAAAACTCGCGTCAGCTTTACTCCAGGCAAAGCGGAGACGATATTTTCGACCTCCAAAGGGTGGACTTTGACGCCGCCAACATTGATGACCTCTGACTCTCGCCCCATAAATACAATGCGGTCCTGCTCAATCTTCACCAGGTCGCCCGTGGCGAGCCAGCCGTCTTTGCCCCTG
The DNA here is from genome assembly GCA_000156295.1 of marine gamma proteobacterium HTCC2148. Classification (GTDB taxonomy): domain Bacteria; phylum Pseudomonadota; class Gammaproteobacteria; order Pseudomonadales; family Halieaceae; genus Halioglobus; species Halioglobus marinus. Next base: position 128,825 of record DS999231.1, on the reverse strand, counting down.
GGTTGTGAATCGGGCGCGTTACGGTAGCCGAGCATGCCGTGATGGGTCTTAACCTGGAGTTTGTCATCGACGATGCGAAACTGCACTGCTGCGTTGTCCGGGCGCTGGAGTATAGATGCGGGCAGCCCGGCTTTGCCGTCACTGACTGAAATACACGAACCGGCTTCCGTGAGGGCGTAAATATGCACGATGCGCGCTAATGGGAACAGTGCCGCCAGCTGCCCCAGTAGGTGTTCGGACACCGGCTCGCTGCCCAGGGTAATGTGCCGTAGGAGCGGCAGATCTTTTTCGCGGGCCATCAGCGCCAGGGCAAAGCGCCAGAACGTGGGCGTCGAGCTGACATGGCTGACGTTGCGGGAGATCATCGCGGTGACTGCATCAGCTACCCGAGTCGAGTCCGCGAGCACCAGACAACCCTGGCTGGACAGGATATGCGCCAGCATCTGGATGCCCGCAAAATGATTAAGCTTATAAGCGAGCAGCCAGCGTTCGTCATCCTGGCTGGGGCGCTCACTGACCTGCGCTAACAGGTCAGACCATTGATAACGCACACAGCGAGGTTGCCCGGTGGTGCCCGACGTGAAAATCAGTAACTCGGCATCGAGTTCAGGTAATTCCACAAGCGCAGCATCTTGGGTCGTTACATATGAGTCTGCCGCTGGCATTGCGAGTTGCCGGCAGGATAGAGAAGCGGGCAACGGAGTGTCAGTGAAAAGCAGGTCTATATCGAGTTCGGCGGTTAGTGCCGAGACCTGTTCGTGATTGTAATCGCGATTCATAATAGCCAGTGGGAGACCGGCTGACGCAGCAGCGACAACCAGCAATACCAGTTCCGGGGAGTCAGGAAGGTAGCAGGCGAGTCGCCGTGCACCAGACTCGCGCAGAGTGAGTACCAGTTGCCCAGTAGCTTGGTGTGCTTGGGCGTAATTCCATTGGATCTTGCTAGTTATCAGGAAGGGTCGCTGAGCGTTTTTTTGGAGCGCAGCATTGAGCCTGGAGGCGATCATTTGAGGTCAGCTGTAAAAGTCGACGATATCCCGCACGGTCTGGGGCAGTATGCCACTGGTGTAGGGATCCTTGCCGTACTTTTTCTCTAGTACTGCAGACAGTTCTGCTACACACAGTGAATCCAGGCCCAGCCCGTCATCGTAGAGCGCAGCGTTGAGGTCAAATGCGTCCTCGCGAAAGCCCTGATGCTTGCGGATGGTTTTGATAATTTCGATGATATCGTTGCTGATGTCCACGGATTTAATCTGGCCCTTTAATGCCCAAAATAGCGGGCTCAATGTATCATCCCGGCTTAATAATTGGTACTGTTTCGCCCCCTGCCTCCTACGCATTGAGCAGTCATGAGCCTCGCACCAACACCCAAAGTCTCCGTTATCGTTATCGGCTATAAAATGCCGGGCCAACTGGAGAATACCTTACGTTCGCTGTATGCGGATTACCAGCGTGGTGTCAGCGAGGAAGACTACGAAGTTATTGTGATGGAGAACAGCTCTGTCGCAAACCTGCGAGAATATTTCGTGCAGAACCTGCCGTCGAACTTCCGCTATTTACTGCGCCAGGAATCCGCTGCTACCCCGGTTTATGCGGTCAATGAAGCGTTTGCTTTGTGCCGCGCACCTTTGATCTGCCTGATGATTGACGGTGCCAGAATGGTTAGTCCCGGCATTATTCAAAACGCATTAATGGCATACGCGATCACCCCCGGCGCTATCGTGGCAGTGCCCGGCTATCATCTGGGGAATGATGAACAGCATATGGTGGATGGGGTGGAAGACCAACTGGCTTTTGAACAACAGTTACTGGCGTCGGTAAACTGGGAGGCAGATGGTCACGAGCTGTTTCGTATTTCGACTTTCAGTGGTGCCAACCGTCGTGGCTATTTGCAGCCAATTATGGAATGTAATTGTATTTTTGCATCGGCTGACAATTTCGCGGCGATAGGATTTGCTAATACGGACTTCCAATTGCCTGGTGGTGGCAGTATTAATCTGCATATGTACCGCAGCCTGGGGATGCTTCCAGACACTCGCCTGTTTGTGACACCCGGAGAGGGATCGTTCCACCAGTATCATGGCGGGGTGACGACTTCATCCTACGAGGAGCGCGAGGCCGAGATTGAGAAACACCGCATACAGCTGCACAGTTACTGGCCTGAAGGTTTTCACAGTTTGCGGCGGGAGCCGACGTTGATTGGAGAAGTTTCACCGCAATCGGTAAGCTTTTTGCAAGATTCTCTGGAATTCGCCCAAAAGCGCACCAAGCGCCTGACTAACCAGGGTAGGCCTTTTTGGCCTGATGATACGGTTTGATGCGTTGTTGCAGATTTTTCTGCTCTGAGTAGCTCCCTTGCGGGATACAATCCCGCTATTGGCGCGAAATGCGTTCAATCTATATACTTGGAACAGTGCAGTTCAAAATATAAGAGCATGGTTCGATCAAAATCGGATATTAAGCGCATGTAGCCGGCCGATTCGAGGGGCTTTGAACTCCCTGGAATGTGCTTAGGCAGGTAGTTTGCCTGATTAGGCTGAGAATGTTTTTTAAGTAGAGTGAATCTTGTTGTGGCGACCAGGGAGATGGTGCTACTGAAGGAAAAATTCACCACCAGAAGCATTTTGGAATTAAATGCAGTAAAGCCCGCCATCTAAAGGAAAGTGGACGGAAAATTCGTAGGACTTCAGGAAAATGGAGTTCCACTCGATAGAGTTGAGACTTGCATGCTTACGCAAATACGAAAGTTAATAACGTCCAGAGAGACCCCGGAGCTTCGCTCTAATACTGGTGGGGCTCCCTTAGTCAGTTTCGTCGTTATCGTTTATGACATGCCTCAGCAGGCCGAGAACACCTTACATTCCCTCAGTGCTAAATTTCAGCGAGGCGCGAGCGAAGCCGACTATGAAGTTATCGTGGTGGAAAATGAATCCGCCAATAATCTCAGTCCCGCATTCATTGCAGGTCTGCCAAAGAATTTTAGCTACCATTTACGAGCAGAGCGCGAACCGACGCCGGTGCATGCTATTAACCACGGCGTGGGCATAAGCCTGGGTCAGTACGTGTGTGTCATGATTGATGGGGCGAGAATGGTGACCCCCGGTCTGGTCAAAAATATTCTACGTGGGCATCGAATAGATGACAGGGCCGTCGTTACAGTGCCCGGTTATCACATTGGCGAGCAAGTTCAGCAAGAAGCAGTAGAGGATGGGTATGGGAAAGAGCAGGATCAAGCGCTCATTGCCTCCGTTGACTGGCGAAACAATGGATATGAACTGTTCGATATCGCCTGTTTTAGCGGCTCCTGTGATGACGGCTTCTTTCGCCCGTGCAGCGAGAGTAATTGTATTAGTGTCCCCCGAGCAATTTGGGCCTCCCTTGGCGGCCTTGACACTCGCTTCAACTTGCGAGGGGGAGGTTTGGTGAACCTCGATTTATACAGACGTGTGCTCGAGTATCCCCGCGTAGTGCATGTTTCACTGCTGGGCGAGGGCACGTTCCACCAGTTTCATGACGGCGTCACAACGGGTGGAGAAGAAAGAGAGGTTCGAGATGCGCTAATCGGAGAAATGAACCTCCAGTACGAGGCTATTCGCGGACAAGATTACCAGAGGCCCCAGACGACCCCTGTGTTCCTGGGCGAAATACCCTTGCAAGTTTTGACCTTTGTTCACGCTTCTGCTGAACCCCTGTTGGGGAGTAAGCGCCCAGTGACCTATCCACCTCCCATTTCAATTTTAAGCGCGAAAAGCGCGAAGAGTTAGTGTTGGGTGGCACTTGAGTAAAACTGCCTTGCCTATCGTGGCGTTTTGGCCATGAGACTACTGAACATTAGGCAAACTTTTCTACACTGATACATTGGATTCTCAATGCTGGTCTGCTCGCTTCGGTCGCTCACTTGCGATGCATGTTCCGTATTATTGTGTTTCTCTTTTTCTACCCGAAGCAAGCGATGCCAATTTTATCCTGTACAGGCCTGCAGACTCTGATTGGCATTAGACGCGCAGTAATTCCAACTTCTTTTACCCTGACGGACTTTTCTGGAGTAATGCACTATGACGTTTCATCAAGACGCTGAAGTGGGCGACAAGGAGCTTGTTGAGTCCATCAGTTCTGAGGCCGGAGAGCTGATCAATCTGTTGCGTTGCAGTCACGCGCCCGATGACGTTCTGGCTGAGGCGACTGAGCACATCCGCGCTGCAATGGCTTCTTTGGCGCCTTATCTGCGGCAAGGGGAGGGTTGGTCTACGATATCTATCGCCAGCGATACATCCGGAGTGGGCTGGATGGACGATGATCTAACGCGCTGCATGCCATATAGCCCAGTCAGCGGCACTCGAAATCCTGTAGCCCCCCCCATAAAAATGTGGCGCGACGGTAATGAAGTGCGAGGCGAAGCCGTGTTCTCGCCGACCTACGCAGGGCCGCCGGACTGTGTTCATGGCGGTATTATTGCTGCGGTCTTTGATGAAATGCTTTCCATGGCTAATGTCATCTCAGGTTCTGCGGGCTTTACCGGTACATTGACGATAAAATACCACAAGCACACCCCCCTGGATTGCCCTATAGAGTTATGGGCAGTCACTGACAAAAACATCGGGCGCAAGCAATTCAGTCGCGGTGAAATGAGGGTTAACGGTGAGGTCACCGCTAGTGCAGAGGGTTTGTTCATCCGCCCGGCTTCGCAAATGGATGCCTGATCAGGTGCAGCGCACTAAGCTATGAGCCAGTCACAAGTCGCCCAGCGAGCTGGGCCGCAAGAGTCGGCGCGTTTGATGCGTTTGGCGACTTATGCTTCGGTTTCGGTGGCCCTGGTGTTGATCGTAGCCAAGCTGATCGCCTGGCAACAATCTGGATCTGTGAGCTTGTTGGCCACCTTGGTCGATTCGGGTCTTGATGCGTTGGCCTCGCTGGTTAATCTTATTGCAGTGCGCCACGCCCTGTCTCCGGCAGACCATGAGCACCGCTTCGGGCATGGTAAAGCAGAAGCTTTGGCGGGTCTGGGACAGGCGGCACTCATTACCGGTTCCTCGCTATTTTTGATGCATGAATCGGCGCAGCGGATGTTGGCTCCGGTGCCTATGGAGTCTTTCAAGGTGGGAATGTGGGTGATGGTATTTTCCATTGCCATGACTCTGTTGCTGCTCACTTTCCAGCGCCATGTCATCTTACGAACGGATTCCACGGCCATTCGGGCTGATGCTCTGCACTACCGCACGGACTTGTTGGTCAATGCCAGTGTTTTACTGGCGCTGGGGCTGTCGTATTGGGGCTGGCCAGGATTCGATGCCCTGTTTGCCATGGCTATCGCGTTTTATATTCTCTACAGCGCCTGGGAGATTATTAGCCAAGCCTTTGATCATCTGATGGACCGGGAATTACCAGACGAAGATCGTGAGGCGATTGAGCGCACGGTGCTCGCTCATCGGGAGGTAAGGGGGGTTCACGATTTGCGCACGCGGCGCTCAGGTACGGCAGTTTTTGTACAAATGCATATTGAGCTGGACGACGATCTTAGTCTACTGGAAGCTCATCGAATCGCTGACGAAGTTGAAGGCGAGGTTGTGCGAGCTTACCCCGGAGCCGAAGTAATTATTCACCCTGATCCGCTGTCCGTGATTGGTGTTGAATCGCGGCAGGATTTTACAACTTCCGATCAAAAGGTATAGCTTAACCGCGCGAAAACGTTAGTGCCGGTTCCGGGTAATCTGTCTCGCAGTGCAATATCAGGGTTTTGAACCCGATTGTAACCCGTCATATGATCGCGGAATTCGTTGTTTAGCACATTATCTGCGCCTGCAGCGAGTTGCAGCCGCTGTATTGCCTTCCAGGTGGCACTTAAATTCAACAAGCCATAGCCGGCAGTCTCCAGCTCACGATTGTTATCACTCACCTTGTCCTGCGGCATGTTGTCGCACCTCGTGATGCATAACATGAGTCGGTTCAAATAGGCTGACCAGAGGCTCTCTTAGCAGGCGGTGGCGTCTTTGGTATTTGTAACTAGCTGTTTTTATTGAGAATAATAAAAGCTAAGCGAGCCTCTCTGTTAATAATTCACACACAATAGGCAGGGGAATTTCGTATATTGGGACGCAGGGAAGAGTCCGGACACATTATTGATATAAAAATCTTGGAGTTCACACATGTTTACATATCGCAACCGCAAGTTGTTACCCGCAGCCGTGCTGCTCGCTTCGGGGCTAGCTGCCAGTAACGTTATGGCGCAGCTTGAAGAGGTGATCGTTACCGCCCAGAAACGCGAGCAATCACTGCAAGATACACCAATTTCAGTGACCGCCTTCGATACGGCGGCGATTGACGCCCAAGGCATCGCCAATATTAAGGACCTGGCCTCTTTCGTTCCTAACTTGCAAATTGTGGAATCACCCGGCGGTACCAGCGGGGCGACAATTTCGATCCGCGGTGCGGTTACGATTAATCCTGCGGTTACTTGGGAACCCACCGTTGGTATGTATCTGGATGGCGTGTTCCTGGGCAAGAATCTGGGTGGAATATTTGAAATTGCTGAGCTTGAACGTGTTGAGGTGTTACGCGGCCCTCAGGGCACGCTTTATGGTAAAAATACGGTTGGTGGAGCCATTAATTTGATCACACGCTTGCCAGCAGAGGATTTTGGTGGCCGGGTAGACTTATCCGTGGGTAACGAGGGTTACCAGCAAGCCAAGCTGCGTCTGGATACAGGCGCCATGGGAGGCTTCCGGGCGTCCCTGGCTTACGCCAAAGCCGAGCGGGACGGATTTTACGACAATGTTGATAGCGATCCCACGGGCGGTCTAAATCCTTTTGTAACCCCTAAATCAAGCGATGAATTCAATAATCTTGATAGTGAGGTTTGGCGAATAGACGCCTTGTGGGATGTTACTGACAGTTTCCGAGCACGCTATTCCTATGACTCTAGTGAGCGTGACCAGGAGCCTTCCAAGGCCCAGTTGACTGATGTAAATCAATTTCTTTTTGACGTTCAGGATCTCGGCTTTCTGGGTGACCTGATGAGCCTCTATCAGGTGTCTGAGGATAAAAACGCCTCCAGTATCAGCAATGACTATGCGCAATATGAAGTGTCTGAGACTGACGGTCATGCACTGACCCTCGACTGGGATGCAGGCACGTGGGGCGTCATGGGAGATGTGGCCCTGAAGTCAATCACCTCATATCGTGAGCTCGATTACGGCGACTTTATCGATATCGACGGTACCAATATGGATTTGTTCCACTCGGCTCGTGATATTACCTACGAGCAAACCAGTCAGGAACTGCAGTTGTTGGGCACAACTGACACGATCAATTATGTGATGGGTGTTTACTATTTTGATGAGGAATCGGATGTTGTTAATCCGATTACTTTCTTTGGCTTGTTCGGGTCCCCTACGGACAATAACACCTATGGCCTTGATAACGATTCACTGGCCTTCTACGGTCAGGCCGACTGGTCACCTGCTTCTGTCCAACAGCTGACTCTAACGTTCGGAATGCGCTACACAGAAGAAGAGCGTTCCCAGTACATTGACCATCCCAATAGTTCTTCCGGTGGCGTCGGTGCGTTTTCTGAGAAAGATTCAGATACCTGGGACAACACTTCCGGGACGTTTACGGCCGCATGGGATTTGAATGACGATATCAACTTCTACGCGCGCTTTGCCCAAGGTTGGAAGTCTGGTGGATTTAATGGCGAGGCGCCTACAGGTGACGCTTTCCATCAGGGCTACGACGAAGAGACCGTCATGTCCTATGAACTTGGTATGAAGTCACGGTTGGCCGATGATCGTATTCAACTGAATATTGCAGCCTTCCAGAACGATATAGAAGATATGCAGGTCTCGGTGTTCCTTGAGGGCTCCGGTGGCGCCGCCTCTAATGTTGAAAATGCTGGTGAGGCGACTTTTCAGGGAGTCGAGGTCGAGTTCATCTGGCAGGTTGTAGACGCCCTGCGTTTTTCGGTTAATTACGGCTACCTGGATGGCGAATATAATGAGTTTATAGAGAATGGCGTTGATCTAAAGAACTTCAAGGATTTGCCGTTTGCGCCCGAAAATACTGCCAACGTCGCCCTGGATTGGGCTGTTTGTAATTGCAACTGGGGCAGCCTCAATTTCCACCTCGACTGGAATTATAACGATAAGTACGTTCCCTATATTGAACCCACGCAGAATGCCACTAGCCAGATCGACGATTATGAAACGATCAACGCCAGCCTGATTCTGAGCGAAGTTAAAGTTGGTTCTGATATGAGCATGCAGTTTGGTCTATGGGGTAAAAACATTACCGATGAAGAATACCGCCAGCACACCATTCCCTTTGGTTTCTGGACGGCATCTTACTTTGGTGCTCCTGCTACTTATGGATTTGATGCTCGCTTGAACTTCTAGGTCTCTCTACCGCGCAGCAAAGGCCGGGCATTGCCCGGCTTTTGTTGTTATGGAGTGCAGCCAACCATGGAAATTTTTCGCCTGTGTGACATCTATCAGCTTTGGCAGCTGCTACACTCCACTTCCTTTCAAAACGTATAAAGGTAGAACTATGGATCTGGGAATCAGTGATCGTGTGGCGCCGCTGCTGGCGGAAGTCAAAGACTTCATCGACAACGAAGTACTGCCAATAGAGCAGGAATTTTTTCAAGAGATTGATGTGGGTGATCGCTGGAGCTTTACCGAGCGGCAGACCGAGATCATGACGGGCATCAAGGAAAAGTCACGGGCCCGTGGCCTTTGGAATTTCTTTCTTACCGATGGCGAAAGCGGCTCAGGGCTCAATACTATTGAGTACGCTTACCTCGCAGAGGAAATGGGTAAATCACATTTGGCCGCGGAAGCCTTTAACTGCTCAGCGCCTGATACCGGAAACATGGAAGTGCTGCACAAGTACGGTACCGAGGCGCAAAAAAAGCAGTGGCTGGAGCCATTGATGAATGGTGAAATTCGATCTGCCTATGCCATGACAGAGCCGGGGGTAGCCTCGTCTGATGCCACCAATATTTGTACCGAGGCGGTGCTCGATGGTGACGAATGGGTGATTAATGGTGAGAAGCACTATGTGTCTGGTGCTGGCGATCCTCGCTGCAAAATTATGATCGTGATGGTCAAGACCGACCCCGATGCACCCAAGCACGTGCAGCAGTCGCAAATTCTGGTTCCTACTGATGCGCCTGGATTTACTAATGTTCGCCCTATGAATGTGTTTGCCATTGATGATGCTCCTCACGGTCACATGCATCAGAAATTCGATAATGTTCGGGTGCCCAAGGATAATATTATTCTGGGCCCCGGTCGTGGCTTTGAAATTTCGCAAGGACGACTAGGCCCAGGGCGCATTCATCACTGCATGCGCGCCATTGGCGCTGCGGAAAAGGCGCTTGAATTGCTCTGCCAGCGCTCTGTATCGCGCCAGGCCTTTGGAAAACACCTCGCCCGCCTGGGTGGTAACATCGACATCATTGCCAATGCGCGTATGGATATCGAACAGGCCCGATTACTAACGCTAAAAACCGCGTGGATGATGGATAATGTAGACCCCAAGGAAGCGCGGATTTGGATTTCCATGATCAAGACCGCAGTCCCCAACGTTTCAATCCGCATCGTCGATCAGGCGATTCAGATGTTTGGTGCTCTGGGTGTTTCTCAGGATACGCCGTTGGCCGGAATGTACATGGCTCAGCGAACCTTGCGCCTGGCGGATGGCCCTGATGAAGTTCATCGCATGGTGGTGGGTCGCAACGAGCTGAAGCCATACATGGCGGAGGCGACGTCTTAGGGGGCGTGCCAGCCTCAGGGAAAGTGGATTAACCAAGCTTTTTCTTGATCAACTGACAGGTGTAGGCAGGGCCACAGATGCTTGCATGGTCGTTGACCATGGATTAGCGTCAGCGTGACATTCTTTCAGGGTGCAGAGGAAAAATGCAGGGATTTGAATTCAACACCGTCGGCAAGATCATCAATGGCTTTGGTAGTGCTCTGGAAGTAGCCGGGCAACTTTCTCGGCTGCGGGTAGAAAAACCATTACTCATCACTGACCCCGGGCTTATGAGCATAGGCCTGGTGCAACCTGTGGTCGAGGCATTGGCGGCCAAAGGATTGAACCCGGTAGTTTTTGATCAGGTACGTGAAGATCCTCCCGAGGCGACCGTGCTTGCTGCGGCGGAGCTTGGGCGCATGCAAGGCGTAGATGGAGTGATCGCCGTTGGTGGTGGCAGCTCTATGGACGTGGCCAAGGTCGCGGCGGTCCTGATAGGGTCAGACCAGCCTTTGTCAGCTCTGTATGGCGTTGATCAGGTGAAAGGAGAGCGCCTGCCTTTAATATTAGTGCCGACGACTGCTGGAACGGGCTCTGAAGTAACGCCAGTAGCGGTTATTACAACCGGAGAAACCACCAAAGCAGGTGTTTCCTCGTCCGTGTTATTACCTGATGTGGCCGTGTTGGATGCACAGTTGACGCTGGGCCTGCCAGCCATTATTACCGCGATGACGGGGGTGGATGCCATGGTACATGCCATTGAGGCCTACACCTCGCGGCACCGGAAAAACCCAATATCAGACAATCTGGCTCGGCAGGCATTGACTCTGTTGGCGACAAATATCCGCACTGCGGTGCGTGATGGCAGTAATGCTGTGGCGCGCGAGGGCATGCTGTTAGGGGCTTGTATGGCCGGGCAAGCTTTTGCCAATGCCCCGGTGGCTGCCGTTCATGCGCTGGCTTATCCGTTGGGTGGCCACTACCATATTCCCCATGGGCTCAGTAATTCCCTGGTCTTGCCGGCGGTAATGGATTTCAACATGTCTGTAGCGGCCGGTGCTTATGCTGAACTGGCGGAGCTTGTTGTGCCCGGGCTGCAGGTAGATGGCGAGGAAGCCCGTGCATCCGCGTTGATCGCTGCGATGCGGCAATTGATCGATGATCTGGAATTGCCCGCAACACTGGCAGCTGCCGGCGTTTCTGCCGCTGACCTGGAAATGCTGGCGAAAGACGCGATGGAGCAGCAGCGACTGCTGGTCAATAACCCCAGGGAAGTGAGCTACGAGGACGCACTGGGCATTTACCAGGCTGCCTACGGAGAGTATGCATGAGCAAAGAATTAGCACCCACCCGCGATGACTATCCGATTTTTTATCCCATCTCAACGCGTTGGGAAGATAACGATATCTATGGCCACATTAACAATGTTGTGTATTACTCTTACTTCGATACTGCAGCAAACCGTTACCTGATTGAGCAGGGTGGTCTGGATATAAACGACGGCTCAGTGGTGGGCTATGTAGTCAATTCAGGCTGTGCGTATCATGCGCCCTTAGCCCACCCGGATGAATTGGAAGCCGGTGTGAGGGTAGACAGATTGGGGACCAGCTCGGTGCAGTACGGTATCGCTATTTTTCGCAAAGGCGCTTCGACCGCTGCAGCAAACGGCCACTTTGTGCACGTCTTCGTGGAGCGAGCCAAAGACAAGTCAGTGCCAATTCCATTGAATATTCGCAGCGCTCTGGAGAAAATCCTGGTCTCTGGCTGATCCTTTCCGGCGATTAGTCTGTGTGCTGATTGCCGATTTGATAATGGCTTGCTCGATCAGCCATGTCGATTGCCTGTAATATCTTCATGCGCAGCTGGGGGTTGTAGTCGGGCCTCTGAGCCAAAAAGTCATACACGGTTTTTACGGCTGTTGGCGATCGGTAGTCCAACAGAGTGTTGTTGAGCCAGCCACTGGGAAAGAATATATCTCCGGTAACCTGAATCTCTTCCAGTAATTCCAGGCTTGGCAGAATGTATTTTTCAGACTCGTCGAGCCGACTAGGGTGATGCAAGTAATTTAGTGCATCCAGGACCCATTTCTCTGTTGTTCTATTTTGCGGCTCCTTCAGGCTGTGAAAGAAACGATCGCGAACATTGGCCTCTGGTGATAATGCCGGGGTCACGAAGTCAAAGCGCCGGAGTAAATCCGGGTTTTTGATTTGCTTGCGTTGTGTGGCCAGAATTCTGGCGGCATTCTCTGGCTGGCGTAAGGCAAGTATTTCAGCCAGATGAACCAGGTCCGTTTCAGAGAGCGGCAGTGTTTCCAGTTGCTTGCTACCTGTCCATAGAGCATTCAGATAGGCGAGCCCCGGTGAAGTGCGGGCTATATTGCAAAAAGCGTTAAAAAAGAGTCTGGACTGTCCCGCGTCGCGGGTTGACTCAAGTTGATTGAGCAGTGATTTTTCAAGCGAAATTTGGAGCACGGCTTGTTCATCGATGCTAAGAAAACTGGTGTATACCCGGTACATTTGCGCTAAAGCCTGCTCCAGTATGAGTGAGTTTTTTTCTGCCACAGCTTGGGCTAGCAGCATTTCGAAGTAAGAACCCGCACCATTAAAATTTCCATTGAGAAAATTTTCCCAGGTATCGATCAGCAGTGCGCCTCTGGCCAGTTCATCGCTTGGGTTTTGATCACTCCATCGCTGTTTGTCCACAGGGAATAATCCATAGCCAAAGCCATCGGAGTTTAGTTGCAGCCAGGGAGTGGGGAGTACAGACGGATTGGTCCCGCTCGTTACCCGCTCTGTTACGGTCGCTGATACGACAGAAAACTGCTGGGGCCAGGTGCGATCCAACCCGGCGGGGTCTTTTTGGCTCAGCACTGTGCCATTTTGATTGCTCGTTGCCAGTTGGAAATGAGGCCGGCCTGGCGTATTTACCCAAACGTCACTCCAGGCATGCAGGTCTTTTTCCGATAGCGTGTCCAGAATAGTAATGAGCTCGGGCCACGTGGCGTTGGCAAAGGCAAAGCGCTTCAGGTACTTCTGTAATCCTGCGCGCAAGCTCACTTCGCCAAGCAGCAGTTCCAGCTGCCGCATCATGATCGGCGCTTTCTTGTAGATGATAGGCCCGTACATTTGCCCTGCCTGGTTCAGGTTGGCCAGGTCCTGGCGTATCGGATTGCTGCCAGCGCTGCGTTCCACTGTGTAGGCGCCCGGGTAGTGTCGTATCAAGAAATTCAGCTCGTGGTTGATTGTCGGGAAGGCCGGGTTAACAATTTTCGCCGCCATAAAATTGGCGAATACTTCTTTGGTCCATACATCGTTAAACCATTGCATAGTCACCAGATTGCCAAACCACATGTGGGCCGTCTCATGGGCGATCAGTCCTGCTCGATCCAAGAGCTGAGACTGAGTAGGGGACTCTTCCAGCAATAGCGACGAGGCTCGATATTGTATGGCGCCCGGGTGCTCCATGCCGCCATATTGGAAACTGGGGATCAAGGCAAAATCGAATTTCGCGAACGGGTAGGGAATACCGGTGTAGTTCTCCATCCAATGAATTGCGTCGTGATGCAGCGTAAAAATGGCGTCCAGGTTGCGCGCGACCTTGGCATCGTCAGTTTCCCGATGCAGCAGGCTGATCTTGCGACCATCGATGTTTCTGGACACTCGCTGAAACTTTCCGGCGACGAATGAAAAGAGATAAGAGCTGGTAAGCTCGCTATTTTCGAAATGGTAAACAACTCCCTGATCGTCTTCCTTCCTCTCCTTAAGCGGAGCATTGGATATCGCCTCCCAGTCCGCCGGCACTCTCAGTGATAACTGGTAGTGAGCTTTAAGGTCCGGCTGATCAAATAATGGAAAGGCGGTGCGGGCACGGTCCGGAACGAATAGGGTGTAGAGGTATTCAGGGTTCCGATTGAGGGAGTTCTCACCGGCTATAAAGTCTATCTCCAGTCGGTTAGTACCCTGCTTCAGTGCGCCGGGCATAATGATCAGGTGTTCATTGCTTAACTCGTAGTCAATTGCTCCGAGTGCGTTGCTGACAGACTGAACGTGCTCTGGTGTTTGCTGAAAATCAAGCTGCAAGGGTTGCTGGTTATCTGCAAGGTCAAAATGAATTACGACCCTACCCAGTATTGGTGCCTTGTTATCGCCTTCTATGCTGAGGTCAAGCTGGTAGCGGATGTTCGTAAGAACCTTAGCCCGCTGTTCAGCGAGTGCTATGGAAACACCAGGTTCTACCATCACGGGCATACTCCAGCTGCTGCTTGCAATCACAATCGCGATTGCAAGCAGCAGCGCTTGTTCATATACAAATGTTCTCGTATCGGCTCGCTGGCGATGTTTCAAAAGTCGACCTTGATGAACAGCCCGAGCAATTTTGGATAGCTAACAGGTGCCAGCCAGCTCGCAAAGGTGACCAGCTTTGCATCCAGTCCCAGCAGAAGTCGCTTCTTACGCTTCTCCATGGCCTTGATGATTTGCGCTGCAGCTGACTCTGGCGAGGTGATCGCCATTTGCTGAAACTTCATGTCCTTATCCTCGGGTGAACCTTCTCCACCGCGACTGTCTCGCGCTATGTTAGTTTTTATCCCTCCCGGATGAACGCAGCAAACATGTACGTTACTGTCCTGAAGCTCAATGCGCAGGGCCTCGCTGTAGCCGCGCACGGCGAACTTTGAAGCGTTATAGGCCGATTGTGTGGGTACCCCGACCATGCCGAACATGGACGATAGATTCACCAGGTGCCCACATGCAGAATTTCGCAATAAGGGCAGAAACGCTCTGGTACCGTGGACCACTCCCCAGAAATTAATCCCCATCAGCCACTGAATGTCCTCGTAGGGGTTTTCATCCGCTGGGCCAGTAAGACCGACGCCAGCATTGTTGACGAGAATATCGATTGCGCCGCGAGACGCTGAAACCTGTGCTGCCCAGTCCTGCATTGCCGCATTATCGGCTACGTCCAGCGTCTGCTGATCGCAGAATAGGTCTGGCCGTTTTAGCAGGGTAGCCGTCTCAGCCAGCGTCTCGGGGTTAATGTCTGACAAGAAAAGTTCGCAGCCCTCATCGTTTAGTTGCAGGGCTAGCGCCCTGCCGATGCCGGAACCTGCTCCGGTAATTACCGCGCATTTGCCATTGCTGTAAGCCATATTATTTCCTTTTTTAGCGGGTAGTGGGCATTATTGTCCCATCACTTATTTTTAGATTGAACAGATGTTAATGCGCGCACTTATTTTTATCACTGTTTTTGTTTTCGCTACCAGAGGTTGGGCCGGCACAGCCGCCCTTGCGATGCCAGATCGCTGGTCTGCTGAGGTTGCTCAAGCCGTGTTAATGGACGGTGGCAATGCCGTGGACGCCGCTATTGCGGCAACATTTATGCTGGCCGTCACTCTTCCTGATGCCGGTAACATTGGCGGTGGCGGCTTTATGACCGCATATATGGATGACGAAGCGGTATTTCTGGATTTTCGCGAGCGGGCTCCTGCCAAGGCGTATCGGGATATGTTTCTCGACGAAGGGGGTAATTTTCAACAGCGTTTGTCCTTAGTGGGTGGCAAGGCTTCGGGGGTGCCCGGCACAGTGCGCGGAATGCAGGAGGCTCACTCGCGGTATGGAACTTTGCCATGGAGACGCCTTCTGGCACCGGCTATTGGTATCGCCAGGGACGGTTTTGCGGTGTCTGAAACAATATTTGAATTAGCGGTTGAAAAAATTGCCGAAGATGCCGGTGAGACGAACTTCCACCGTTACTTCGGTCGTATGCAAAAAGGTGAAATCTTTAAGCAAGCTGAGCTGGCAGCCACGCTGGAGTTGCTGGCACAGGATCCGGATGCCTTCTACTCAGGGGTTCCGGCAAGGCAACTGGTCGCGCAGATGGAGGCCACGGGTGGCCAAATCAGCCTGTCCGACCTGGAAACATATAAGGCAATCTGGCGAGAACCGCTGCGCGATAATTGGCGTGAATTCGAGGTGTTGTCGGCGCCGCCACCCAGTTCGGGAGGCTTCGCCCTGGTGCAGCTGCTCAAATTACGGGAGTTTTCGGACCAGTACTTTAGCGGGCTCTGGCATAACGAGGCGCGCTACGTGCACTTGATGGCAGAGCTGGAGAAACGGGTTTATGCCGATCGGGCAGAGTATCTCGGTGATCCTGATTATGTGGCAGTGCCTATGGGTAAGCTTTTGGAGGACGATTATCTGCGGGCGCGTGCCAGCAGCGTTAACCCTGAGGCTATCTCCCCCATTGAGACGGTGTCTGCGGGCCTTGAGTCAACGGAAACGACTCATTTCTCGATTATTGACGCCGAAGGTAATGCCGTTTCTTTGACTACTACCCTGAACTGGGATTTTGGCTCGGGAGTTGTGGTGGAGGGCGCCGGCTTCTTGCTCAACAACCAGATGGATGATTTCAGTGCCAAGGTTGGTGTGCCCAATAAGTTTGGTGTCGTTGGCAATGATCGCAACGCTATTGTCCCCGGGAAAAGGATGTTGTCTTCTATGTCACCCACTATTTTGCTGCGAGATGGAGAGCCGGCCCTGGTGATCGGAACTTCTGGTGGCAGCACGATTATTACCACGGTGTTTCAGGTCATCCTGAATATGCAAGATTTTGACATGCCCCTGCAGGAAGCGGTCGACGCTTTGCGCTTTCACCACCAGTTGCCCCAGGCACTGCTCATCAGGCATGACCAGCGGGAGGTGCCCGTGGCGACCCGTAAGGGTCTGGAGAAGCTGGGCTACGCCGTTGAGGAAAATAGCTGGGGGAACCTGGGCAAGGTTCATGCGATCTCCGCAGAAAATGGCAAGTTGACCGCCGTATCCGATATTCGAGCGCAGGGTGAGGGCAGGGTGATAGAGATTCCGGAGAGTGCCCCGAACTAACTGGACAGACACAGCTGGTTCACCTAGAATCTCCGGCCAGATTTCGCATGTCCGATGTGAACGTCGGATACTGTGTGTTCCCGTGAAAACCAGAGCTGAATTTATGTAAAAAGGCGAGATGTATTTACCCATCTCGTCTCTTTGTGAGCGCGCGAGTCAAGCGCATGAAGGTTCTGGGTTTCCCCTGATGATGGAGGCTTTGCTTGTCCAGTTCCGCTATATTAGTCCTCGAAGATGGTAGTGTTTTCAAAGGCTTGGCAATCGGAGCCAGCGGCATATCCGTTGGTGAAGTGGTATTCAATACCGCCATGAGCGGTTACCAGGAAATCCTCACCGATCCGTCCTATGCCCGCCAGATTGTCACCCTGACCTATCCACACATTGGCAACACCGGCACTAACACCGAGGACGAGGAATCGAGCAGCATCTGGGCCGCGGGCCTGGTGATTCGCGACCTTCCCTTGTTAGCCAGCAATTATCGTAACGAACAAAGCCTGTCTGACTACCTGAGTAGCCGCAATATTGTCGGCATTGCCGATATTGATACTCGCCGCCTGACCCGGATTTTAAGAGAGAAGGGCGCCCAGAATGGTTGCCTGATGGCGGGTGACAACATTGATGAAGCCAAAGCGTTGGCGCAAGCCAAAGCATTCGCCGGTTTGAAAGGCATGGATCTGGCGAAAGAAGTCACAGTAACTGAGTCTTATCGCTGGACTGAGGGTAGCTGGGAATGGGGTCAAGGTCACAGCGAAAAACCTGCGGGTGAATTGCCCTGGCATGTGGTCGCCTTTGATTATGGCGTTAAGCGCAATATATTGCGCATGTTGGTAGATCGCGGCTGTCGCCTTACCGTGGTGCCGGCCCAGACACCTGCAGCGGATGTGCTGGCAATGAATCCTGACGGTATTTTTCTATCCAATGGCCCCGGTGACCCGGAGCCCTGCACGTATGCTATCGAGGCCATCCAGGAGCTCCTGAAAACAGAAATTCCGATCTTTGGTATCTGCCTTGGCCATCAGTTGCTTGCGCTGGCCTCTGGCGCAAAAACAGCGAAAATGAAGTTCGGTCACCACGGTGCTAATCATCCGGTACAGAACATTGACGATGGTACGGTGTTGATTACCAGCCAGAATCACGGCTTTGCGGCCGACGAGAGTAGTTTGCCCGATACTCTTCGTGTCACCCATAAATCGCTCTTCGATGGGAGCTTGCAGGGGATACACCGCACGGACAAGCCCGCCTTTAGTTTCCAGGGACACCCTGAAGCCAGCCCTGGTCCCCATGATGCGGCGCCCTTGTTTGATCATTTCATTGAGCTGATTGCAGCTCGCGCTGGGGAATAAGCATGCCCAAGAGAACCGATATCCAGAGTATCCTGATCCTTGGCGCTGGACCGATTGTTATTGGTCAGGCCTGCGAGTTCGATTACTCAGGTGCCCAGGCCTGTAAGGCTCTGCGCGAGGAGGGTTACCGGGTCATTCTGGTGAACTCCAATCCCGCCACTATCATGACCGACCCGACAATGGCCGATGCGACCTATATCGAGCCCATCGAGTGGCGGACTGTTGCGCGTATTATCGAAGAAGAAAAGCCCGATGCCTTGCTGCCGACCATGGGTGGCCAGACCGCACTCAACTGCGCGCTGGATCTTGCGCGCCATGGTGTGTTGGCTGAGCACGGTGTAGAAATGATTGGTGCGACTAAAGAAGCCATCGATATGGCCGAAGACCGCCAACTGTTCGATAAAGCGATGAAGCGCATCGGCCTGGATACGCCGCGGGCCTCCCTTGCTCATACTATGGAAGAAGCTTTTCAGGTGCTCGATAGTATCGGCTTCCCCTGCATTATCCGTCCCTCCTTTACCATGGGCGGCTCCGGCGGTGGCATCGCCTATAACCGGGACGAATTTGAAGAAATTTGTATGCGGGGGCTGGATTTATCGCCCACCAACGAGCTGCTGATCGATGAATCGCTCATCGGCTGGAAGGAATATGAGATGGAGGTTGTTCGCGACAAAAACGACAACTGCATCATCGTATGTGCCATTGAGAACTTCGACGCCATGGGCGTGCACACGGGCGATTCAATCACCGTTGCTCCGGCCCAGACCCTGACCGACAAGGAATACCAGATTATGCGGGACGCCTCTCTGGCGGTACTGCGTGAGATTGGTGTAGAGACGGGCGGATCCAATGTGCAGTTTGGTCAATGCCCGGATACTGGCCGTCTGGTGATTATTGAAATGAACCCGAGGGTCTCCCGATCCTCGGCGCTGGCATCTAAAGCCACTGGTTTCCCTATCGCCAAGGTGGCAGCGAAACTGGCGATTGGTTACACCCTGGACGAATTGCAAAACGACATTACAGGCGGTGCTACACCGGCGTCCTTTGAACCGGCGATCGATTACGTAGTCACGAAGATTCCGCGCTTCGCCTTTGAAAAGTTTAAAGGTGCAGATACTCGCCTGACAACGCAGATGAAATCGGTTGGCGAAGTGATGGCGATAGGACGCACGTTCCAGGAGTCACTGCAGAAAGCACTGCGTGGTTTGGAGGTGGGCTCATCCGGCTTTGAACACATGATTGATGTGGATGACGAAGATTTGCGGGATGAACTTCTGTCGGAATTGGTTAACCCTACGGCAGAGCGTATCTGGTATATCGGTGATGCCTTCAGAGCTGGCATGAGCGTGGATGAGATTTACAAACTCTCCGGCGTAGACCCCTGGTTCCTGGTGCAGATAGAAGACATCATCAAGACTGAAAACAGTCTCAAAAGTATCGAACTTGATGATATTGGTGCCGATCAAATGTTTCGTCTCAAGCGCAAGGGCTTCTCGGACGAGCGCCTGGCGGTGTTGCTGGCGTCGGATGAACATATTGTGCGCCGCCATCGTCATGGGCTGGGGATTAAACCGGTTTACAAGCGTGTGGACACATGCGCGGCGGAGTTTGCCTCTGCCACTGCCTACATGTATTCAACCTATGAGGAGGAGTGCGAAGCCGCTCCCTCTGATCGGGACAAGATTCTGGTGCTGGGCGGTGGCCCCAACCGAATAGGCCAGGGTATCGAGTTCGACTACTGCTGTGTACACGCGGTGCTCGCGATGCGCGAGGATGGTTATGAAACCATCATGGTCAACTGCAACCCCGAAACGGTGTCTACTGATTACGACACTTCAGACCGCCTGTATTTCGAGCCGGTAACTCTCGAGGACGTGCTGGAAATCGTAGCCCTGGAAAAGCCAAAGGGAGTGATTGTTCAATTCGGGGGACAGACGCCGCTTAAGCTGGCTCGTGCCCTAGAGGATGCGGGGGTGCCTATTATCGGCACGACACCGGATGCGATCGACCGTGCGGAAGATCGCGAACGTTTCCAGCACATGATTCAGAAGCTGGGCTTGAAACAGCCCGCCAATACCACCGTACGCAGTACTGAAGAAGCCGTGGAAGCGGCCGCTTCAATTGGTTACCCGCTGGTTGTGCGCCCCTCTTATGTGCTGGGCGGACGCGCCATGGAAATTGTTTATCGCGAGGAGGACCTGCTGCGCTACATGAAGCATGCAGTGCAGGCTTCCGACGATGCGCCGGTGCTTTTGGACAGCTTCCTGTCTGCCGCAATCGAAATTGATATCGATGCTGTGTCGGACGGTGAAGAGGTGGTAATTGGTGCCATCATGCAGCATATCGAACAGGCTGGCGTGCACTCAGGTGATTCCGCCTGTTCTCTGCCTCCCTATAGTTTGGATATGGTGGTGCAGGATCAAATGCGTGAGCAGGTCAAGCAAATGGCGCTTGAGCTGGGTGTACGCGGATTGATGAACGTTCAGCTCGCCTGGCAAGACGATGAGATCTATGTGATCGAGGTCAATCCTCGAGCCTCCCGAACAGTGCCTTTTGTCTCCAAATGCATCGGTCGATCACTGGCACAGGTGGCTGCTCGCTGCATGGCCGGTCAGAGCCTGGCTTCTCAGGGTTTTAACAAAGAAATAGTGCCCCCTTACTACAGCGTGAAAGAGGCGGTGCTGCCGTTTAACAAGTTCCCCGGTGTTGACCCGATTCTCGGCCCTGAGATGCGCTCTACTGGGGAGGTTATGGGTGTGGGTGACAGCTTTGCTACTGCTTTTGCCAAAGCCCAGTTGGGCGGTGGGGATTCTCCTCCTACCAGCGGCACCGTGCTGATCAGCGTTCGCGATGTAGACAAGCCGGGTGCTGTCGCGGTCGCTCGCGACCTGCTTGGTCTTGGATTTAGTCTTGCAGCCACCGGCGGCACCGCCACAGCGCTGGAGGCGGCCGGTCTGAATGTCCGTCGGATCAATAAGGTACTGGAGGGTCGCCCCCATATCGTCGATATGATTAAAAACGATGAGGCAGACTTTATTATCAATACCACCGAAGGTCGCCGGGCTATTGAAGACTCCGCGCCAATTAGGGCCAGTGCCCAGGCGCACAGGGTGTTTTACACAACAACCCTTGCTGCCGCAGAAGCCATTACCATGTCAATGCAGCAGGAAGGTGATAAGAAAGTTCGCAGGCTGCAAGACCTGCACGGGAGTATTAGTGCATGAACAAGGTACCGATGACAGTAGCGGGCGAGGCTGCCCTGCGCAGTGAGTTGGAGCATCTCAAGAAGGTGGAGCGACCGCGCATTTCTGACGCGATCGCCGATGCGAGAGAACACGGTGACCTGAAAGAAAATGCGGAATACCACGCCGCTCGCGAACAGCAGAGTTTTGCCGAGGGTCGAATCATGGAGATCGAAGGTAAGCTGTCGAACTGTCAGGTAATCGATGTAACCCAAATTACCAGGACCGGCAAAGTCATTTTCGGAACTACCGTGGACCTGATTAATGTCGAGTCTGATGAGACCGTCACTTACACTATTGTTGGTGAGGACGAGGCGGATGTGAAGAACAACCGGATTTCGGTAGGTTCACCCATCGCTCGCGCTATGATTGGCAAGGAGGAGGGGGATGTTGTTCTCGTCAAGGCGCCCGGTGGCGATATAGAGTACGAGATCGATCAGGTTCAGCACATATAGCGACTGATTTTACGGCACAATAAAAAGCCCCAACTTCCGACGGAAAGTGGGGCTTTTTTGTTTACGCCCTATTTGGCAGCGTAGCTGTACTTCTGTCCGCCCAAGGTTGCTTCATACATCAGCCCACCCTTTGCGACGGTGAATATCGCCATTCCTTTGCGATAGCCACCAGAGACGGTGTCCGCGTCATTTTTGCCACCGGAAGCACCAGCCTGGGCGCCGCCGCCCGTATTTGCCGAGGCTCCTGCCGCTGCAGTAATTGCGACTGCGGTGGCCTGGGCGCCAAACTCGAAGTTCCCCGAGGTAAATTCTTCAAAGGCGCGCTTGTCTTCGAAGAAAATAATCTGGCTGTAGGCCTGTCCGCCGAGTTGGAAACCGATGGTCAGCTGGGTCATCTTGGTGTCGCCAGTGTGTTTTCCGTTAGCATATACACGGCCTGAACCGTGAGCACCGCCGATGCCCATGCCGCCCTTGCCGATAGTAGGGAAAAGCGCATAGCCATAAGCCTTGCCAAAGAAGGTGCCGCTTTCGCCTGCGTTTTCGAAAATGCCTTTTGCTTCGGTATAGCTGTCCGCCTGTGCGGTCTGGAAAGTTGCCAATACCAGCAGGGATGCTAAAAGTGTTTTTATAAGTGTTGTCATGGTTGGATCGCCTCTTGGTTTCAGTGGGGTTGCGTTTGGACGCCGCAAAAGTCTAATCGAGTCTGGCTCCGAGGTCACTTCATTTTGATGCAAATCATTCTCATTACTGCTAGTATCGCTCGCTTCTTTGAGCTCTCACTGTGAGTACCCGGTGGCTATAAACCTCTCTTTGTGGTCCCTGAAAGCAGGCGATCACTGCGAAATTCTGGGCTATGACGATGCCCTGGCAGAAAAGTATAAAATTCGCCTGATGGAATTTGGATTCCATCCCGGGGAATCGGTGATCTGCCTGCAGTCTCCGTCCTTTGGTGCGCCCAAGGTTTATCAGGTCAGTAATACGGTTTTCTCCCTGGACGATGAAGTGGCCGCGCACGTTGCTGTGCGCCTGAGTGGTGCCAGTGAGTAAGATTATTCTTATTGGCAGCCCTAACTCGGGCAAGAGTTTGCTGTTCAACCGCTTGACGGGCCTGAGCCAGAAAGTGGCTAACTTCCCCGGGATCACCGTAGACGTGGGCTCCGGCAAATTACAGGCACTGCCTGACAAGACACTGATCGACTTCCCCGGGACTTATTCGCTGCAGGCCATTTCCGCAGAGGAAGAAGTGGCAGTGGATTACTTCGAACGTGCGCTGGAAGATCCCGATGTAGAGCAGGTGCTTTGCGTTATTGATGCAACTCGTCTGGAGAAGAGTCTGCTGTTCACACTGCAGGTAATCCGCGACTGTGAACGTAATAGCAAGAAGATTACCGTGTTGGCCAACATGATGGACGTGCTTGAAAATCACGATTTGACCCTGGACGTGGAGGGGATGTCGGCAGCGCTGCACACCCGGGTTATACCGATATCGGCGCGCTCTGGTAAGGGTATCGATGAGGTGATCAGTGAACTCTCCGCGACCGCTTGCCAGGTGCGAGAACCGCGCGCTCACCTGGTGGACACGCCAGACGCAATTCTGCGCGGAGAGGCACACAAGCTGGCTCATCGATTCGGTCCTGAGGGCGATGTGCTGATTCGCACCCAGAATCGACTGGATAATTTTTTTCTGCATTCGCTCACCGGAGGCGTATCTTTTTTCCTGATTATGTATCTGCTGTTCCAGTCAATTTTTACCTGGGCAGCACCAGTGATGGATGCAGTCGAGGGATCACTGGCCTGGATGGCAGATGCCCTGGTCCCATTATTAGGTAATCAGGTGGTTAAAGATTTCACCTCTGACGCTCTATTTAGCGGTATCGGCGCTTTCCTGGTATTTGTGCCCCAGATTTTTGTACTGACTTTCGTCATCGGGTTGTTGGAGGACTCGGGTTATATGGCCCGTGCAGCCTTGATTTGCCATAAGCCATTGCGTCTTTTCGGGCTCACGGGTAAGAGCTTCATTCCCATGTTGTCGGGAGTGGCCTGTGCTATCCCAGCGATTTACGCCGCGAGGGCGATCGATTCGCCGCGCAAACGGGTGCTCACTTACATTGCGATTCCGTTAATGCCCTGTAGTGCTCGGCTGCCGGTATATACGTTGCTCATCGCCGCTTTTATTCCCGCACAAACGGCGTTGGGGGGCTTGGTGGGTCTGCAAGGCCTGGCGATGTTCGGTATTTATTTCTTCGGCATGATGACGGGGCTGCTGGTCACCGGCCTGATTTCGCGAACCAGCGAAGACCATCATAACGACCTGCCTTTCGTGCTGGAGTTGCCGCCTTATCGCCTTCCTGGGTTAAAGCCCATTGTTCGAAATGCCTGGAATCGGTCAAAGCACTTTGTCACCAAAGCCGGCAAGATTATTTTCACCGTTACTGTAGTGATCTGGTTGCTCGGTTACTTTCCAAACTACGGTGCCGACCTTGGTCAGTCCTGGTTGGGTCATCTTGGACATTTTATCGAGCCGGTATTTTCACCGCTGGGATTGGATTGGCGCTATGGTGTCGCGATTTTCACTTCTTTCGCGGCCCGAGAAGTATTTGTAGGTACGTTGGGCACCATCTTTGGTATCGAGGGCGCGGACGAAAATATGGTGCCCTTGGTTGAACATATCCAGGGCAGTGATCTTGCTCTGGGCTCAGGCCTTGCGTTACTCGTATTCTTTGCTATTTCTCTGCAGTGCGTTTCAACACTGGCAATTCTTGCCAAGGAGAGCGCCTCCCGTAGCTTGACTTTGAAAATGTTCGTCGGCTATTTTTTATTAGCTTATACCGCTGCTGTTGTGGTCTATCAGGTAACGGGATTGTTGGTCGGATAATTCGGTTTGATGGACGCGTAACCTGTTTGCCACTTTTTGACAGTGGCTGCGCGCGCCCTGATAGCGTTTCAGTCGCGCTGCAGCTGGAATATCTGCACCTGGGCCAGAACCAGTTGTGCAACCAGCTCGATCATCAGCCCGTGGTTTTCCTTACGAATCGTTTCCAGGCCAGCATCAATATCAATTTTCAACTCCGTACGCTTCTGTTCGCTCAAACCTTCTGGCAGGCGAATGCCAAAACAGTATTGCTCAGAGTCCTTAATGCGTTTGTAAATGCGGGTGAGCTGTTGCGCAGCGAAGTCGATGAGTTCATCGTCGGCGCCCTTACTGGTGAGAAGTTGGCGAATCTGGCGATCAAGGAAAGCCAGCCCTTTTGCCTGTTCCGATGGAAATTCTAGAATATTCCCCATGCCGTGGCGCCTCTCCGCGTTGGGAATTCGCCTGTATCATAACCAATAACTGCGCTGTGGGGGAGTGCCTTGTCAGGCGGGGTAGCTGCCCAGGGCTACCCGGGCTAATAAACGCTGGTGCGGCAGCCTAGACCCGCCGGAGCAGGTTCGAAAGGCGTGGGTCTGGCTTGGTGGCCCGGCGCAGTAGCAATATGACATTGCCAATGCTTTGTACCACTTCTCCCCCGGAGCGCTCGCACAGCTCTTCTATAACGGCTGTTTTCGCGTCTTTACCGCCTACTGCCAGCTTTATCTTGATTAACTCATGTTGACTGAGGGCGCGATCGACCTCCGCAACAACCGCCTCTGACAGACCTTTACCTGCCACGGTGACCACCGGCTTCAGCTTATGGCCAATAGCGCGCAGTTGCTTGATTTCCTGGTTACTTTTCTTGCTCATAGTGAATCCACGGTACAATGGGCCACCCGGGCCCTTTCAGGGTCGCGTATTCTACACAAGGGGCCCTCGGCTCGAAACGTAACTATAGACATTATTTATGGCGAAGAAGAAGTCTTCCAGTAAGGCCTGGCTCAAAGAGCATCACGATGACCTGTTTGTGCAACAGGCGAAGCGCGATGGTTATCGCAGCCGGGCCTGCTATAAATTACTGGAGCTGCAAGACAAAGACCATCTGATGAAGCCGGGTATGACAGTGGTGGACCTGGGGAGCGCGCCAGGCGGCTGGTCACAGGTGTCAGCTGATCTGGTAGGGCACAAGGGTAGAGTGGTCGCTTCAGATATCCTGCATATGGATAACCTGGCTGATGTGGAGTTCATTCAGGGTGATTTTACCGAAGATGCGGTGTTTGAGCGTATCTTGCAGGCAATAGACGGTGAATCTGTTGATCTGGTGGTGTCCGATATGGCTCCTAATATGAGTGGGGTAGCGGCCGTTGACCAACCGGGATCCATGTATTTGGTGGAGTTAGCCCTGGATATGGCCCGGCGTGTGCTCTCCCCTGGAGGTAGCTTTGTCACTAAAGTGTTTCAGGGAGAGGGTTTTGATGAGCTGTTTCGCGATACCCGCGACTCGTTTGACAAGGTCCTGACCCGCAAGCCCAAAGCCTCCCGGCCGCGGTCTCGCGAGGTTTATCTGGTGGCGAGCGGCTTCAAAGGCCGATAAATGATGTCTATTGGACGATGAGTGGAGGGTTGAAACATGGCCGCCTGTCCCCATCTGTAGTACATTGCGGTGATATTTTTCCTGTTTTCACCCGTAACAACAACAGGGTTTACTAATAGACCCTGTGGGTCCCCGTCCCCGGCGGGGAGAGAAGCTATAATTGAGGAGTACAGCTGTCAGGTCCGCGCCAGTGGCGATGACCGGCCTGTAAGGTTAAATCCTGAGAGGATACAGCGTTGAACGATATGGTTAAAAATTTACTGTTGTGGCTGGTGATAGCCGCCGTCTTGTTATCGGTATTTAACAACTTCAACATGCAGAGCCCCTCTGAGCAACTGCGTTATTCGGAGTTTATTGAGGAAATTCAACGAGATCAGGTGCAGAAAGTGACCGTCGATGGCCTGACCATCTCCGGTGAACGATTCGATGGCAGCCTCTTCGAGACCATCCGGCCGATGGTTGAAGACCCTCGGCTGATCGATGATCTGCTGGAACACAACGTGGTTGTGGAGGGCAAAAAGCCCGAACAACAGAGCGTTTGGACCCAATTGCTGGTCGCGTCCTTTCCCATCTTGATAATTATCGCGGTGTTCATGTTTTTCATGCGCCAGATGCAAGGCGGCGGGGGTGGCCGCGGCGGCCCCATGAGTTTTGGCAAAAGCAAGGCTCGCTTGCTTGGCGAAGACCAGATAACCACTACTTTTGCTGATGTGGCCGGTGTAGATGAGGCCAAGGAAGATGTACAGGAGCTGGTCGAGTTTCTGCGAGACCCCAGTCGCTTCCAAAAGCTTGGCGGGCGCATTCCCCGGGGTGTGTTAATGGTGGGACAGCCCGGTACGGGTAAGACACTGTTGGCCAAAGCGATAGCCGGTGAGGCGAAAGTGCCTTTCTTCTCTATCTCGGGTTCTGATTTTGTTGAGATGTTCGTCGGTGTCGGCGCGTCTCGCGTTCGTGA
This sequence comes from marine gamma proteobacterium HTCC2148, assembly GCA_000156295.1. Lineage (GTDB taxonomy): Bacteria > Pseudomonadota > Gammaproteobacteria > Pseudomonadales > Halieaceae > Halioglobus > Halioglobus marinus. The sequence goes on along the minus strand of DS999231.1, from coordinate 101,757 downwards.
CATGTTTGAACAAGCCAAGAAGCAGTCACCCTGTATTATTTTTATTGACGAAATTGATGCGGTCGGCAGACATCGTGGCGCCGGTCTTGGTGGGGGACATGATGAACGTGAGCAAACCCTCAACCAGTTGCTGGTAGAAATGGATGGGTTTGAAGTGAATGATGGCGTCATCGTGATCGCTGCCACCAACCGCCCTGACGTGCTGGACCCGGCACTGCTGCGCCCCGGACGTTTTGATCGCCAGGTGGTGGTTGGTTTGCCTGATATCCGCGGTCGCGAACAAATTCTCAAGGTGCACATGCGTAAAGTGCCACTGTCGGAAGACGTCGAGCCTGCCAAGATCGCTCGCGGAACGCCCGGATTTTCCGGCGCCGACCTTGCTAACCTGGTCAACGAAGCCGCCTTGTTTGCCGCTCGCGCCAATGTTCGCACTGTAGGTATGCAGCATTTTGAGCTCGCCAAAGACAAGATTATGATGGGCGCTGAGCGCAAGTCTATGGTGATGTCCGAGGACGAGAAGCGTAATACGGCGTATCACGAAGCAGGGCACGCTATTGTTGGTCGACTCATGCCTGAACACGACCCGGTCTATAAAGTCAGCATTATCCCTCGGGGTCGGGCCTTGGGTGTCACTATGTTCCTGCCTGAGGAAGACCGTTATAGTCATAGCCGCAGGCATATTATCAGCCAGATCTGTAGCCTCTTCGGTGGCCGAATTGCTGAGGAGATGACGCTTGGCAAGGATGGAATTACCACCGGCGCATCTAACGATATCCAGCGTGCAACAGACATCGCGCGCAAGATGGTAACCCAGTGGGGACTGTCTGAAAAAATGGGCCCTTTGATGTACGACGAGGGTTCTGAAGAGGTCTTTCTTGGGCGCAGTGCTGGCCAGCAACACCAATCAGTGTCTGATGAAACGGCCAACCAGATCGACCAGGAAGTCAGGCGAATTATCGATGAATGTTACGTCGCGTCCCAACGCATGCTCGAGGAGAATCTCGACAAGCTGCATGCCATGGCAGATGCGCTAATGCTTTACGAAACCATAGGTTCAGATCAAATTGATGACATCATGGCGGGTCGGAAGCCTCGCGAGCCAAGCGGCTGGGATGGTGATTCCGATGGCAGCGCCCAGGCGACAGTCAGTGAAGCAGATGCCAATGATTCCAGCAGCCCCATCGGTGGTCCCGCCGGCGAACACTGAGCCGCCCCTTGGCTGTTAGTTACTCTTGCGGCCCGGCATTGCAATGCGCCGGGCGCGCACTCGATCTTGGTCGCCCCCTGGTCATGGGGGTGATTAACACCACACCTGATTCATTCTCTGACGGCGGCACTCTGTATCGCAGCGACCAGTTGAACCTGGATCTCGCTCTTGAGCGGGCTAAGACAATGGTGGAGTCTGGTGCTGATATTATTGATATTGGCGGCGAATCTACCCGGCCCGGCGCTGCTCCCGTGGGCGAAACGCTGGAGATGGACAGGGTCTTACCGCTGCTGCAGCGAATTTCCACTGAGCTGGATGTGGTGGTTTCAATTGATACCAGTACTCCGGCGCTGATGAGCGAGGCTGCAGCGCAAGGCGCAGGATTGATTAATGACGTCAGAGCGTTGCGGAGACCGGGAGCCATGGAGGCGGCGGCGCGCAGTGGTTTGCCTGTTTGTCTTATGCACATGCAGGGTGAGCCCGGCTCAATGCAACGGTCGCCTGAGTACGGTGATGTGCTCACAGATGTCGGGGAGTTTTTAAAACAGCGAATCGCTGCCTGCTGCGAGGCGGGGATACCGCGTGAACGGGTGATGCTTGATCCGGGCTTTGGCTTCGGCAAGTCAGTGCAGCACAATCTCGACTTACTTGCTGGTTTGCCGCAATTGGCAGCCATAGGGCTACCCTTGTTGGTGGGACTCTCGCGCAAATCGCTGATTGGTCAGTTGATTGGCCGGGACGTAGATCAGCGGATGCCAGCGAGCATTGCCCTGGCGGTGTTGGCGGCGGAGCGTGGTGCTGCCATCATAAGAACTCACGATGTAGCCGAGACCAGGGATGCACTGGCCATGTACTCGGCATTGTCGGAACTGGAATCGCAATGACAAGAAAATATTTTGGCACAGACGGTATTCGAGGCGCGGTAGGCGAAGGCGTGATTACCCCGGACTTTATGCTCAAACTTGGCTGGGCCTGTGGACGCGTTTTTTCTCGGCTGGCTGACAACGACGGGCACTGCATGGTTATCATTGGCAAGGATACCCGCGTTTCCGGATATATGTTTGAGTCTGCTCTGGAGGCAGGACTAGTTGCCGCCGGAGTTGACGTAAAGTTGCTCGGGCCTATGCCCACTCCCGCGGTGGCCCTAATGACGCGCACTCAGGCGGCCGATGCGGGCATTGTGATCAGCGCCTCTCACAACGCTTTCCAGGACAATGGCATCAAGTTTTTTTCTGCCAGTGGTTCCAAGTTGCCTGATGAGGTAGAGCTCGCCATCGAGGCTGAGTTGGACGAACAGTTGGTGACGGTAGGTTCAAAAGACATTGGTAAGGTTCTACGGGTAGTCGATGCTGCCGGTCGATACATCGAGTTTTGCAAATCGACGGTTCCCGAAGGCTTTAATCTCCGAGGTATGCGTGTCGCCGTGGATTGTGCTCACGGGGCCACTTACCATATTGCCCCCAGCGTATTTTCGGAGCTGGGTGCCGAGGTGATCAGCCTCGGCGTGCAGCCCGACGGGTTTAATATTAACGAGGGAGTCGGCTCAACGCATACCGAGGCATTGGCGGCCCTGGTGCAGGAGCAGGGTGCAGATTTTGGTATTGCATTTGATGGCGATGGTGACAGGGTTTTGTTTGTTGATGCCGACGGTGAACTAGTGGACGGCGATGAACTTATCTACATCATTGCCCGCCATCGCCTGGCGGCCGGCTCCAGCGACGCCGGCGTAGTCGGAACGCTGATGACCAATCTCGGCATGGAGATTGCCTTGCGTGAGGAAGGGTTGCAGCTGGTGCGTGCACAAGTGGGCGATCGCTATGTTAAAGAAAGAATGGAAACGGAGGGCTGGCACCTGGGTGGTGAGTCTTCCGGTCATATCATCTGTAGCGATATCACCACCACCGGTGATGGAATCGTTGCGGCATTGCAGGTGCTGCGTGCCATTCGAGATTCCGGACAGACGCTCTCTGCCTTACGATCAGGAATGAAAAAGTATCCACAAACTATGATTAATGTGCGTGTCGCCGGAAAGGTTGATTTGAACGCCTACCCCGATGTGCAGGACAGAGTAGAGGCAGTAGAACAGCAACTCGGAGATCGTGGCAGAGTGTTATTGCGGCCCTCGGGGACGGAGCCTGTTGTGCGGGTCATGGTGGAGGGCGAGGACGATGCCCAGGTCAGTAGTCTATGCGCAACCCTGGCCGCCGATGTAGAGCGAATTCTCGGGTGAAGCGCATCTTCTTGCCAGCACCCGGTATCTTGGGTAAGATTGCGGCCGCTTTTTTAGCCCGGAGGTAAGATGCGTCAACCGCTGGTAGCAGGTAACTGGAAGATGCACGGTTCCCGAGAAAGCGTCGTCGCCCTGCTGGGAGCTCTGAGCACTAGCGTGAAGAGCGATGCCGTGGACGTTGCGGTCTGCCCCGCATTTGTGCATTTGTCTCAGGCGCTTGAATTGAGCGCCAGCTCGCCGGTTTCCGTGGGCGCGCAGGATTGTAGTGCCTTTGATGAAGGTGCATACACGGGTGAAGTCGCGGCAGCAATGCTGGCTGATCTGGGGTGCGAGTGGGTTCTCCTTGGTCACTCTGAGCGTCGCGCCTATCACGATGAAAGTGACGCGTTGGTGTCTGCGAAGTTGTGCGCGGCGATTGCGGCGGGTTTGAGACCAATTGTTTGCGTCGGTGAGACCAGGACGCAGCGTGAATCGGGTGAAGCGGAAGCCATAGTCGCCGCTCAATTGGCGGGTGCGCTGGCTGAGCATGGTAACTTGGCGGGCCTGGTGGTTGCTTACGAACCCGTTTGGGCTATTGGCACTGGTCTGACTGCAACACCGGAGCAGGCGCAGGATATGCACGCGCATATTCGTGCAGAGTTGGCCTCAATACCGGGCCTGGATGAGCAAACCACGCGACTGCTTTATGGCGGAAGTGTGAAGCCTGGCAACGCAGACGAGTTGTTCGCACAGGTAGATATTGATGGCGCCCTGGTGGGCGGCGCGGCCTTGGTGGCTGAAGATTTCCAGGCGATCGTAAACGCGGCGGCCTGAACGCATAGCGTCCCGGAGGGACTGAAGTAAGATGGAACAAATAATTTTGATCGTTCACTTGTTGGTAGCGTTGGCCATTATCGGCTTGATTATGCTGCAGCAAGGCAAAGGCGCCGATATGGGCGCCTCTTTTGGTGCCGGCGCCTCCCAGACTTTGTTTGGTTCTGACGGCAGCGGCAATGTATTGACTCGTGCTACCGGCTGGTTTGTTACCTTGTTTTTTGCAACCAGTTTTGGGCTCGCGTTGATCGCCAGTCAATCATCCCAGCCAGTGAACGATTTGGGTATTGATATCCCCGGCGCGGCGATGCAGGTTCGAGAAGCGGTTGAGTCGGAGTTGCCGGTAGTGGAAGACGATATCCCTGCAGCGATTGGCTCAGGCACAGTTGAGCCGGAAGGCGACCTTCCGCAGCTCGACTAATTATCGAGACGGAGATACAAAAACAAGCCGAAGTGGTGGAATTGGTAGACACGCTATCTTGAGGGGGTAGTGAGCTATGCTCGTGCGGGTTCAAGTCCCGCCTTCGGCACCAACAAAAAAAGGGTTTCCAGCGATGGGGGCCCTTTTTTATTGACCCTGTATTACACACTTTGGTGGAGTGTACAGCGTCGGTTGCGCCAATTATGATTGTCGCCTTTTGAATTTATTGGAGAGCAATATGCCCGAGACCTTTAATGCCATTGTCGCTGAAGACGTTGACGGAAAAGCTGTAGCGAGTCTGAAAGCGATTAGTTTGGCCGATTTGCCCAACGAACCGGTGTTGGTGGACGTCGCTTTTTCAACAGTTAATTACAAGGATGGTCTGGCGGTTAGCGGTGCAGCACCCATTTGTCGCAAGCTGCCGCTGATTTGCGGCATCGACCTCGCGGGTACTGTCTCTGAATCCAGTGACCCTGCCTACCAAGCCGGCGATAAGGTGCTGGTCAATGGCTATGGTTTATCTGAAGTCCATAACGGAGGTTACAGCCAACGCCAGCGTATCAACCCGGATTGGATAGTACGTGTGCCCGATGGCATGAGTCTGCAGCAGACTATGGCACTGGGGACTGCGGGCTATACCTCAATGCTCTGTGTGCAGGGTTTGCAGGATCAGGGCGTACAACCCGAAGATGGTCCTATCCTGGTGACAGGGGCCGCTGGCGGTGTTGGTAGCGTGGCAGTATCACTATTGGCCACGCTGGGCTATGAAGTTCATGCCAGCACTGGACGGGTGGAGGAGCAGGGTGATTTTCTAAAAAGCCTGGGGGCTTCGGCATTAGTGCCCCGTCAGGAGCTGGCACGTGACGCCAAGCCTATGGAAAAGGAGTTATGGGCTGGTGTGGTTGATACGGTGGGTGACAAGGTGCTGGCCACGGCTATTGCGCAAACCAAATACGAGGGTGTGGTTACTGCCTGCGGTCTCGCGGGTGGAGCAGGGCTTAAGTCCACTGTCATGCCGTTTATTCTTCGCGGTGTCACTTTGCGGGGCATCGATTCAGTCATGGCCTCCCAGGAGCGAAGACAGCGGGCCTGGGATGGTCTGGCTGCGATCATGAATAGAGATCACTTAGAGCAAATTTCCAGGGTCGTGCCGATGACGGAAGTACCGTCACTGGCGTCGAAGATTCTCGCTGGTGAAATTGCAGGTCGTCTGGTGGTCGATGTAAACACCTGAACAACGGTTTAGGTGCGTTTTTTCATCTCTGTATTGTGTCGACTTAGCTACACTGTACCGAGCGCTCAACAGGCTAAAAAATAAGCATTTTTTGCTGTTATATTTACCTTAAAAAGAGTCTTCATTTTGGTTGACCCGGCTAGGGTCGGTACCTATAATGCACAGCCTCGAATTTGGGCCGGGACGACGAGACCGACCCATCGTGATTGCCAAGGGGCTTTCACAGCGAGACAGTATTGATGCGGGGTGGAGCAGTCTGGTAGCTCGTCGGGCTCATAACCCGAAGGTCGTCGGTTC
>DS999231.1:0-95450 GCA_000156295.1 marine gamma proteobacterium HTCC2148 | reverse complement strand
GAAAATTGCGCTGCGGTGAGTGAGCAGGTCAGTAGTGTGCTGGACGTAGAAGATCCTATTACCGGGGAGTACACCCTGGAAGTGTCTTCTCCTGGCATGGACAGGCTGTTGTTTCAACTGACGCAGTACCCGGCTTATGTTGGGGAGATAATCGAATTGCGCTTACGCAGTGCCTTTGAGGGGCGACGTAAGTTCAAGGGTGTATTAAAAGGAATCGAGGGAGAGGATGTGGTTATCCAGGTGGATAATCACGAGTACCTGTTACCCCACAGCGCTATCGAAAAAGCGCGTGTACAACCCCGCATATAAGTGCGGTATGTGAACTGGCGAGGCTAGAGATGACAAAGGAAATTCTGCTGGTAGCGGAGGCTGTATCCAACGAGAAGGGTGTGGCTGAAAGCATTATCTTCGAGGCGATTGAGCTGGCGTTGGCGACTGCTACCAAGAAACGCTATGACGAAGAATCCGATATTGAGGTGACCATCGACCGATCTACGGGCGATTACGTGACCAAACGCCGTTGGTTAGTCGTACCTGATGATGAGTTGGCCTTGTTAGGTACACAATTCACTACCGAGGAAGCGGCAGAGCAAGACACGAGTTTGCAGCCCGGTGATATTTACGAGGAAGTGATAGATAACGTCGGCTTTGGCCGTATTGCTGCCCAAACAGCCAAGCAGGTGATTGTTCAGCGGGTGCGTGACGCTGAGCGCGAGCAGGTCGTAGAACAATACATGGGCCGTGTCGGTGAGTTGGTTGCCGGTACCGTAAAGAAAGTAACCCGAGACAATGTCATCGTGGACCTTGGCAATAACGCTGAAGGCCTGCTTCCTCGCAGTGAACTGGTAGGCCGCGAGACATTCCGTGTTAATGATCGAGTTCGTGCCATTCTCAAGGAAATTAGTACGGAAGCGCGTGGCCCACAGTTGATACTGAGCCGTGCATGCCCCGAGATGTTGATTGAGCTATTCAAGATTGAAGTGCCGGAAATCTCCGAGGAGGTTATCCAGATCCGCGCCGCAGCCCGTGATCCGGGTTCTCGTGCCAAGATCGCCGTTAAGACCAACGACCAACGTATCGACCCTGTTGGTGCCTGCGTCGGTATGCGCGGTTCGCGAGTACAAGCAGTATCTAACGAACTGGACAACGAGCGTGTTGACATCGTTTTGTGGGACGACAACCCCGCACAGTTGGTTATTAATGCCATGGCTCCGGCCGAAGTGGAGTCAATCGTTGTCGATGAAGACTCAGGCACAATGGATGTAGCTGTTTCTGAAGAAAACCTGGCTCAGGCCATTGGTCGCTCCGGTCAAAATGTGCGCCTGGCAGCCGAGCTGACCGAGTGGACCATCAACGTTATGAGCCTGGAAGAAGCCGCCGATAAACATGAGGCGGAAGCAGGCGAAGTGATTGGCGTGTTCTGTAAAGCACTGGATGTCGATGAGGACGTTGCCGAGATTCTGGTGGAAGAAGGCTTCACCACACTTGAAGAAGTGGCCTATGTGCCGCTGGAAGAAATGACGGCCATCGATGGCTTTGACGAGGATATCGCAGAAGAGCTGCGTGCCCGAGCCAAGGATGCATTGCTCACTCAGGCGATTGCGTCAGAAGAGCAGTTAGGGGCCAATGAGCCGGCTGAAGATTTGTTGACCATGGAAGGCATGGATCGTCACCTGGCCTACATACTGTCCAGTCGCGAGATCGTCACTATGGAAGATCTGGCGGAACAGGCAGTTGAAGACCTGATGGATATTGAAGATATGACGGAAGAGCGTGCGGGTGAATTAATCATGACCGCGCGTGCACCCTGGTTTGCCGAGGCTGAAGAGTAAGCGGCTGCGGTAGGGCAGACACTAGAAGACAGGGTATCGAGGAGAAGATTGCATGGCGCAGGTGACAGTACAGCAACTCGCAGAAGTCGTGGGGGCATCCGCCGAACGTCTGCTGACGCAGATGAAGGAAGCGGGGCTGCCACACAGTGAGGCGGAGCAGGCAGTGTCCGACGAGGACAAGCAAACATTGCTGACTTTTCTCAAGCGTAGCCACGGTGAGTCCACGGACGCGCCCAAGCGCATTACGCTGAAGAGAAAAACCATCAGCACCCTGAAGAGTTCTGGTTCCCAGGGTAAGAAAACGGTCAACGTAGAAGTTCGCAAGAAGCGCACCTATGTCAAGCGTGACCAGGAAGAGCTTGGTGCAGAAGAACTGGCTGCAGAGGACGTCGCAGGCGAAGATGTGAATGCAGAGCCGCTTGAAGTACAAGCTGCTGCCGCTGAAGTCGAAGCACAAGCCGCGGCAGAGGCTGCAAAAGCTGCTGAAGAGGCCGTCAAGGTAGCTGAGGCTGAGTTTGTTCCAGAGCTAGAGTCTGAGAGCGAAGAAGACCTCGCTAACCTGGATCCAGAGGTTCTGCGTCAGCGCGCGGCGGCTCGCCGTATGAAACAAGAGGCCGACGAGGCTGAAGCACGCAAAGTTGCCCTGGACGCACGCAAGGCTGAAGAGGAGCGTAAGGAAGCCGAAGCAGCAACCAAAGCCAAGGCTGAAAAGGCACAGGAAACTATCAAGCGCCCCAAGCGCCTTCACGACGCACCTACTACCGCCCCGGGCGCAGATCAGCGCAAAAAGAAGCCAGGAGCTCGCGGCGACAGAGGCCCTCAGGGTCGTGGCAAGCAAAGAGGGCATAACCTTTCGCTGTCCGACCTGGATCGCGCAGAATCGGGGATGTCTCGCCGTCGTGGTCGCAAGAAGCTGAAAGCTTCACACGAGGAGCACTCCAAACACGGTTTTGAAATGCCCACCGAAAAGAAAGCGGTGGAAGTCGAAATTGCCGACATGATCTCAGTGGGCGACCTGGCCCAGCAGATGTCTATTAAGGCAGGCGAAGTGATTAAGCAGCTGATGACACTGGGTGTGATGGCTAACATCAACCAGATGATCGACCAGGACACCGCTACGCTAGTTGTAGAAGAGATGGGTCACGCAGTGAAAGCTGTCAGCGCAGACGCTCTGGAAGAAAGCCTGGAAGAAAGCCTGGCTCAAAACACAGATGAAGGTAATGCGGAGCCGCGTGCACCTGTGGTGACCGTTATGGGCCATGTTGACCACGGTAAGACCTCGCTGCTGGACTACATCCGCAAGAGCCATGTGGCTTCTGGCGAAGCTGGCGGTATTACCCAGCACATTGGCGCCTATCACGTGGATACAGACCATGGAATGATTTCCTTCCTGGACACGCCGGGACACGCAGCGTTTACTGCGATGCGCGCGCGGGGTGCCAAGAGCACCGACATCGTTATTTTGGTGGTTGCAGCTGATGATGGTGTAATGCCGCAAACAGAAGAGGCAGTCATGCATGCGCGGGCAGCGGGTGTGCCGTTGATCGTGGCTATTAACAAAATGGACAAGGAAGGCGCTGACCCTGAGCGGGTCAAGAACGAATTGTCCGCCAAGGAAGTGATCCCTGAGGATTGGGGCGGTGATACCCAGTTTATTCCTGTTTCTGCCCAAACAGGCGATGGTGTAAATGAATTGCTTGAAGCGGTGCTGTTGCAGTCTGAATTGCTGGAACTGCAGGCGCCGAAAGACGTACCCGCTCAAGGTATTGTCATTGAATCTCGCCTGGACAAGGGGCGTGGATCTGTTGCCTCCCTGTTAATCCAGAGCGGTACTCTGCGCAAAGGCGATATTGTTTTGGCTGGCCTGCAGTATGGACGCGTACGCGCCATGCTGGATGAGAATGGCGAGCCTATCGACGAAGCGGGACCGTCCATTCCAGTAGAGATCCTGGGTCTGGATGGCACGCCCGATGCGGGAGATCAGTTTGCGGCTGTGGAGAGCGAAAAGCGCGCCCGCGAAATTGCTGATTTCCGTCAGGAGAAGACGCGCGACAACAAGTTGGCTCGCCAGCAGGCTGCCAAGCTGGACAATATGTTTGAAAGTATGACCGCTGGTGAGAGAAAGACGCTCAACGTGGTGGTCAAGGCCGACGTTCGTGGTTCCCTTGAGGCGATTCAAACTGCCTTGCTGGATTTGGGCAACGAGGAAGTTCAAGTGAATATTGTCACTGGCGGCGTGGGCGGAATCGCCGAGACCGATGTAACCCTGGCGATGACTTCTGGTGCGGTTATGTTTGGTTTCAACGTGCGTGCCGACAATGCCGCACGCAGACTGATTGAGGGCGAGGGGGTAGACCTGCGCTACTACAACGTCATTTATGACCTGATAGACGATGTTAAGTCCGCCTTGTCGGGCATGCTGGCACCGGAATTGCGCGAGGAAATTGTTGGCATCGCAGAAGTTCGCGACGTGTTCAGCTCGCCAAAGTTTGGCCAGATTGCCGGGTGTATGGTCATCGAGGGCACTGTTTACCGGTCCAAGCCGATTCGTGTGTTGCGTGACAACGTGGTGATCTATCAGGGCGAGTTGGAATCCCTGCGTCGATTTAAGGATGATGCCGCAGACGTTCGCAATGGTACCGAGTGTGGTATCGGCGTGAAGAACTACACGGATGTCAAAGCGGGCGACTTAATCGAGGTATTTGAAGTCAAGGAAATTGCCCGCTCTTTGTAAGCGGCAATAGAGACAGCAGACTATGGCCAAAGAATATGCCAGAACCCAGCGCGTAGCAGATTTTTTGCAGCGTGAGTTGGCGGCCCTGATCCAGCACGAAGTGCGCGATCCCCGGGTGGGGATGGTTAGTATCACCGGCGTGGACGTGAGCCGTGACATGGGTCATGCGAAGGTCTATTACACGTCCATGTCTGCCAATTCCACTGATGAGTCGAAAGAGTGCAATGAGGCATTGAACAAGGCCGCAGGTTTTTTGCGAAGTCAGCTGTCCCGCGAAAGCAGCATGCGCATGGTGCCGCAGCTGCGATTTTATTTTGATTCCAGTGTTGGCCGCGGCCGGGACATGGAAGACCTGATCCGCAAGGCTGCGGATTCTGATCGTGAAATGGGTCTGCGCGACGATAGCGCAGAGGAGCAATAGCCGGTGGCGAGACGCCGCCGGGGTCGCGCAGTTAGCGGCATCCTGGTGTTGGACAAGCCGTTGGGAGTGAGTTCCAACCATGCTTTGCAGGCAGCGAAGCGGCTTTATTTTGCTGCGAAAGCAGGCCACACCGGCAGTCTGGATCCCTTGGCCACCGGCGTGTTGCCGTTGTGCTTTGGTGAGGCAACCAAGTTTTCGCAGTACCTGCTGGATGCAGACAAGGCTTACCAGAGCACGTTTGTGCTCGGTACGGTAACTGACAGCGGCGATGCAGAAGGCCAGATACTAGAGACCAATGACGCCAGTGACGTTGGCGAAGCGGATGTGCAACAGGCCCTTGAGGCTTTCCGCGGAGAAATAGAGCAGGTGCCGTCCATGTTCTCCGCGATCAAGCAGAATGGGCAGCCGCTGTACAAGTTGGCTCGCCAGGGTATAGAAGTAGAACGCAAGTCGCGAACCGTGGTGATTAAAAAGCTGGAGTTGCTCGAGTTTCGCCCGGGTGAAAGGCCCGAAGCAGATATATATCTGGAGTGCAGTAAGGGAACGTATGTGCGTTCTATTGCTGAAGACCTGGGACAAGCGCTGGGGTGCGGGGCACACGTGAGTGCCTTGAGGCGGACTAAAGCAGGCCCCTTCAGTCTTGAAGACAGTGTGACCATGAATACTCTGGAAACATTGAAGCAGAACGATGCGGTGGCGCAGATGGATGATTTGCTGTTGCCCGCCGACACCGCCGTGAAGTCCCTGCCTCTGGTTGAGCTGGGTGAATCCGGTGGGTTTTATATGCGCCAGGGCCAGCCGGTACTGGTGCCAAACGCGCCCGGTAGTGGTATGGTGCGCGTCGCGTTGGAGACCGGTGAGTTTCTGGGCGTTGGAGAGATATTAGACGATGGGCGTGTAGCGCCGCGTCGACTGATAGTCACCCAGTAAGGGGCGACACGAACCTGTCTGTTAATCTGCACGGATAGGCTCTTTTTTTAAAAAAGGTGGTACGCCACCTCAGGCAGATTATCAAAGAGGAATAGAAAATGGCTTTAAATGCTGAACAGAAAGCAGCAATCGTAAACGACTACAAAGTGGGAGAAGGCGACACAGGTTCTCCGGAAGTGCAGGTAGCACTGCTGACAGCGAACATCGAGCAGCTACAGGGACACTTCCAGTCGCACAAGCACGACCATCACTCACGCCGCGGCCTGATCCGCATGGTTAACCAGCGTCGCAAGTTGCTGGACTATCTCAAGCGCAAAGATGCAGCGCGTTATACCGATCTGATCAAGCGACTCGGTCTGCGTCGATAAGTTGTAACAATAACCGGGGCCAAGGGGCCCCGGTCGTCATATATAGAATTGGAGAAATAAAGTGAATCCAGTAACAAAAACTTTCCAGTACGGTGATCAGACAGTCACTCTGGAAACCGGCCGCATCGCCCGTCAGGCGACAGGTTCGGTTCTGGTTACCGTCGAAAATACCTCAGTGCTATGTACTGTAGTGGCAGAGAAGACTCAGCGCCCAGGGCGTGATTTTTTCCCGCTGGCCGTACACTACGTTGAAAAAACATACTCAGTGGGCAAGATCCCCGGCGGCTTCTTCAAGCGCGAAGCTCGTCCTAGCGAAAAAGAGACCCTGACCAGTCGCCTGATCGACCGTCCTATTCGTCCTCTGTTCCCCAATGGCTTCATGAACGAAGTCCAGGTTGTTTGTACCGTGATGTCTGCCGACAAGCACATCGACCCGGATATTCCAGCCATGATCGGAACATCTGCAGCCCTGGCCATTTCAGGCGCTCCCTTTAACGGCCCTATTGGCGGTGCTCGTGTAGGGTTTAGCGACGAGAAAGGTTACATCCTTAACCCCACCTATGAGCAGCTGGAAGAAAGCAAGCTGGACATGGTTGTTGCCGGTACTGCTGACGCAGTACTGATGGTTGAGTCTGAAGCAAAAGAACTGAGTGAAGATCAGATGCTGGGTGCGGTTCTGTTTGCCCACCAGGAAATGCAGACTGTGGTTCAGGCGATTAACGAGCTGGTAGCCGAATCTGGCAAGCCCAAGTGGGACTGGCAAGCAGACGAAATTAACGAAGAGCTGCTGGCAGCGGTTGAAGGTCAGGTTAAGAATGACCTGGGTGAAGCCTATCGCATTACTGAGAAATCGGCTCGCTACGAGCGCGTCGGTGAAGTACGCAGTGCCTGTTTAGAAGCATTGGCAGTTGAAGGTGGCCCCTCAGCTGACGAAATTAAGGATATTTTCAAGAGCGTTGAGAAGAGCCTGGTTCGTAAGCGCATCCTCGCCGGCGAGCCTCGCATTGACGGCCGTGATACCCGCACTGTGCGCGCGATCGCGTGTGAAGTGGATGTATTGGCTAAAGCACACGGTTCAGCCTTGTTCACTCGTGGCGAAACTCAGGCAATCGGCGCTGTGACTCTGGGCTCTACCCGCGATGCACAGATTATTGATGCGCTGCACGGTGAGCGTCGTGATCCGTTCATGCTGCACTACAACTTCCCTCCCTATTCTGTGGGTGAAGCGGGTCGTGTTGGGTTTACCAGCCGTCGTGAAGTTGGCCATGGTCGCCTGGCACGTCGTGGTTTGGCAGCAGTCCTGCCTAACCAGGAAGAGTTCCCTTACACTATCCGCGTCGTTTCGGAAATCACCGAATCTAACGGCTCCAGCTCAATGGCCTCTGTCTGTGCCGGTTCCCTGGGCCTGATGGCTGCAGGCGTACCGCTGAAGGCACCGGTAGCCGGTATCGCTATGGGTCTGGTTAAGGACGGCAATCAGTTCGCAGTTTTGACCGACATTCTGGGTGACGAAGATCACCTGGGTGACATGGACTTTAAAGTGGCTGGTACTGCTGAAGGTATTACCGCGCTGCAGATGGATATCAAGATCGAAGGCATCACCGCTCAGATTATGGAAACTGCACTGGATCAGGCTCAGCACGCTCGCCTGCACATCCTTGGTCAAATGAATGAAGTGCTGGCAGAAGGTCGTACTGTGACTTCTGAGAATGCACCTAGCATGATGACGCTGAAGGTCGACTCCGACAAGATCCGTGACATCATCGGTAAGGGCGGTGCTACTATCCGTTCTATCACCGAGCAGTCCGGCGCCACTGTCGATATCGACGATGACGGCACTGTGCGTATCTTTGGCCAGGACCAGATGGCTCGCGACAAAGCGGTTGCCATGGTTGAGGAAATCACTGCAGAAGCTGATGTAGGCGCCGTTTATACCGGTACCGTTGCACGCATCGTTGACTTCGGTGCATTCGTCAACATCCTGCCTGGCAAGGACGGTCTGGTACACATCTCACAGATCGCTAATGAGCGCGTTGAGAATGTGACCGACTACCTGAGTGAAGGCCAGGAAGTGAAGGTTAAGGTTCTGGACGTTGACCAACGAGGTCGCATCAAGCTCTCCATCAAGGAACTGCTGGAAGACGAAGCCCCTGCCGAAGAGGCCGCTGAATAAAGCGAGCCAACTTCACTGAAACAAAAAAGGGGTGCATCGACGATGCACCCCTTTTTTTGTTTAACGACAGGCTAAGCCGGTCGATTCTCAACCAGACTTTCTACTACAGAGGGATCTGCCAGTGTGCTGGTATCTCCCAGGCTATCCAATTCGTTCTCTGCAATTTTACGCAGGATGCGTCGCATAATTTTCCCGGAGCGCGTTTTTGGTAATCCCGGCGCCCACTGAATAATATCGGGCTTGGCGATCGGTCCAATCTCCTTCACACACAGTTGAATCAGCTCCTGGCGTAACTCCTCGCTGAGTTCCACGCCCTGCATGGGGGTGACGTAAGCGTAAATGCCCTGGCCTTTAATATCATGAGGGAAACCGACCACTGCGGCCTCAGCGATATCGTCATGCAGCACCAGGGCGCTCTCGACCTCTGCGGTGCCCATACGGTGCCCAGAAACGTTGAGCACATCATCTACGCGGCCGGTGATCCAATAGTAGCCGTCATCGTCCCTGGTGGCGCCGTCGCCGGTGAAGTAATAGCCAGGGTAGTTACTGAAGTATGTGTCTATCATTCGCTTATGGTCACCGTAAACACTGCGTATTTGGCCGGGCCACGAAGATTTGATGACCAGGTAGCCTGAGCCGGGACCTTCAACTTCAGAGCCATCCTCATTGAGTAATGCGAGATCAACACCGAAGAAGGGGAATGTGGCCGAGCCGGGCTTCAGTGCGGTAGCCCCGGGCAGTGGAGTGATCATATGTCCCCCGGTTTCGGTTTGCCACCAGGTGTCGACGATGGGGCAGCGACTGTCACCCACAACTTCGTGGTACCAGGTCCAGGCTTCGGGGTTAATGGGCTCGCCGACAGTGCCCAGTAGTCTCAAGCTGGAGCGCGAGGAACGGGTGACCGGTTCGTTTCCTACCGCCTGCAGTGCCCGGATGGCCGTAGGAGCAGTGTAGAAGATGTTAACCTGATGCTTGTCTACGATTTCCCAGCAGCGACCCGCGTCGGGGTAGGTAGGTACCCCTTCAAACATCAGGCTAATAGCTCCGTTAGCCAGGGGCCCATAGACAATATAGCTGTGACCGGTCACCCAGCCCACATCGGCGGTGCACCAGTAAACCTCTCCCTCGCGATAGTCAAAGACGTATTTGAAGGTCATGCTCGCTTGCAACAGGTAGCCTGCAGTCGTATGTAATACGCCCTTGGGCTTACCTGTGGAGCCTGAGGTATAGAGAATGAACAGCGGGTCTTCTGCGTCCATGGGCTCGGGAGGACAATCGCTACTCTGGCTATCGACCAGATCTCCGTAGTAGACATCGCGAGATTCTGTCCATGTGACATCTCCGCCGGTGCGCCTGACTACCAGGCAAGTATGGACGTTGGGGCAGGCTTCCAGTGCTTTGTCCGCGTTGTCTTTCAGTGGTACCGGCCGACCTCCGCGCACGCCCTCATCCGCGGTGATCAACGTCTGGCAGTCCGAATCCAAAATGCGATCCTTTAGTGCCTCTGGTGAAAAGCCACCGAAGACAATGGAATGAACAGCGCCGATTCGGGTGCAAGCCAGCATGGCATAGGTCGCCTCGGGAATCATCGGCATATAAATGCACACGCGATCACCTTTCTTCACGCCGCGTGCTTTCAGTGCGTTAGCGAGCTTGCAGACGTGGTCTTTAAGTTCAGCGTAGGTGATGTGCTTGCTGTCTGCTGGATCATCGCCTTCCCAGATGAGGGCTGTTTGATCAGCGCGTTCTGGCAGGTGACGATCGATGCAGTTGTGACTGACGTTCAGTTTACCTCCGGCAAACCATGCAGCCTCTCCTTTGACGAAGTCGAACTCCACAACTTTATCCCAGGGTTTTTCCCAGCTCAGGAATTCGCTGGCCATTTCTCCCCAGAAGGCGTCTGGGTCTTCAATGGAACGCTTGTACATCGCCTGGTAACGCTCTGCGTTGATATGCGCATCGTTGAAATTTGCTGGAACCAGATGGGTGGGAAATTCGGACATGACGAATCCTTCGCTTTATGGGTAATGGGTGGGTACTGAATAGCTGATAATATCGGGCTATGGCAGTGATTCAAGCCGACTAAGGTCTCATGAGGGTTTTATTAATGCCCGGAGGGTTCAGCCGTCGGCCAGCATTCTCCAGTCGCCCACCGGATTTAAGGACAGGCGGACATTGTCAATCAATCGGGTATTTCCAAGACTAGCAGCGGCGAGAATGGCAATTTCTTCGGTGTCTTCTGTGACGGCCCGCAGCGTGCGTGCGTCGCGAATGGCAAAGTAATCCGGCTCGAAGCCAGCTTGTAATAATTTCATTCGAGCATGGGATTCCAGTTGCAGGAAGTTATCGAAGTCACAGGCGATGGCTTCTCGGCAGTTGGTCAAGGTCTGGTGCAGGAGTGGAGCTATACTGCGTTCAGTCTGGCTGAGGTAGCCATTACGCGAGCTTTTGGCCAGGCCGTCCTCGTCCCGGGTAGTCTTTACCCCGATAATTTCGATCGCCATGCACAAATCCTTAACCATTTTGCGAACGATGGAGAGTTGCTGGAAATCTTTCTCGCCGAACACCGAAACATCGGGCTGAACGATATTGAACAGTTTGCTGACCACCGTCGTTACCCCGTCGAAATGACCGGGTCGGCTACTGCCGCAGAGAGTGTCTCCCAGTTCGGGAACGCTGACGATGGTCTGCCGGGACATGCCATCAGGATAAATATCCTCTACCCCGGGGGCGTATAGCAGCTGAACGCCTTCAGCAAACAGCTTCTCCTTGTCCGCGGCCATGGTGCGCGGATAGCCATCCAGGTCTTCGCCAGCTCCAAACTGAAGTGGGTTCACAAAAATAGAGACAACAACGATGTCACAGAGGGTACGGGCTTTGCGGACCAGGTCCAGGTGTCCCTCGTGAAGATTGCCCATAGTGGGCACAAAGACGATACTCTGACCTTCGCTGCGAAAGCGTTTCAGAGCTGTCTGTAACTGAGCATTGCTGTTGCAAGTTCGCATATCTACCTGACCCCGCGGTACGGATTGGCGACGCTAAACCAGTAGTCAAACCAGTCGAAAACCCCCGTCCAAATTAGTGCTTTTGGAGGGAAGGAAAGTATGCCCGATGCCCTGTTATCGGGCAACGGCATTTTCGGAAAAATTCATGCCGCGTTTTCTTAGACGGGTAACGCATGTCAGCAGTCTAGTGTGCAAAGCAAGGGTCAAGGGTGTCATGGGCGCAGTGGGCAGCTAAAACAGGGAGATGATCAGTTATAAGTGTGTTCTTCGCGCGGGTATTCGCCCGATTTTACAGCGTTGACGAAGGCTTGCAGAGCGCCCTGAATGCTACTTTGCCCGGCCATGAAGTCTTCCACAAAGCGGGCGGTATGCCCCGATAAACCCAGTAGGTCATGCATTACCAATACCTGGGCGTCGGTGCCGGCTCCGGCGCCGATACCAATAACGGGAATATCCAACTTGGAAGATATATCGGCTGCCAGGCCAGCGGGAATGCACTCGAGGACCAGCAGGCTGGCGCCAGCATCCTGGATCTCTACCGCATCGGCGAGAATAGATTTGGCTTCCTTGGGGGTGCGGCCCTGAACTTTGAAGCCGCCAAACTGATTGACCGACTGAGGGGTCAGGCCTAGGTGGGCACAGACAGGTATGCCACGCTCAACCAGCATGCTGATGCTATCCGATAACCAGGTACCACCTTCCATCTTGATCATCTGGGCGCCCGCCTGCATTAGCGCGGTGGCATTGACCATAGTTTGCTCCGGAGTGGTGTAACTCATAAACGGCATGTCGGCGATGACCAGAGAGTCAGGCGCTGCCCGGCACACGCACTCCGTGTGATAAGCCATATCATCGACGGTGACCTGAATGGTGCTGTCATGCCCCTGAAGCACCATGCCCAGAGAGTCACCTACCAGTATCGTCTCTGCACCCGCTTCGCTGATCATGCGCGCGAAGGTGGCGTCATAGGCGGTGATACAGACAAACTTCTCGTCTGCTGCCTTCATTTTGTCCAGAGTACTGATGGTGACCTTGCCCATGGGCTACCTTGTGTTCTATCCGAAAAATGTCGGGTTGAAATAGTGGCGGCCGCTGCGAATATCCAGCAGGTAGTCCACCAGGTGGCTGTAGTCTGTGTCGCCGCTGGCCAGGTCAATTTCACTGGCATTGACGATCAGCAGAGGGGCGCCATCGTAATATAGAAAGAACTCACTGTACACTTCGTTCAGGCGCTCAAGATAGTCGCGTTCGATGCCCTGTTCCACTGCAATTCCGCGGCTATTAATGCGGGACAGCAGGACATCTGTGGAGGCCTGTAAGTAAATGACCAGGTCTGGTTTTGGGGCATCAATGGTTAGTTGCTCGTAGACCTTTTGGTAGAGCTGGAATTCCTCTCTGTCCAGGTTGATTCGGGCAAACAGTGGATCTTTCTCTATCAGGAAGTCGGCGACCCGCACTGGTTCGAAGATATCCGCTTGACGCAGGTCCTGAATTTTCTGCGCCCGCTGGAACAGGAAGAAGAGCTGTGTGGCGAGCGCTGCCTGTTGCCGGTTGCGATAGAATTTTTCCAGAAAGGGATTTTGCTCCGCTTCCTCCAGAAGAGTCTGGTAATTGAATGTGGTCGCCAGGCGTTTGGTGAGGGTCGTTTTACCCACGCCGATAGGGCCTTCAACGGCAATGTATGAGGGGGGTGTGCGCCCTTTCAGGTCGATTTTAATGGCCGAGCTCTCCCTAATCCGGGCCTGTTTGATCAGCGTTTCCTGTATTGGCGCCGTTACCAGCGCAAAGCGAAAACGTTGTTTTTTGAAGCTTCCCCAAGGGGCATGCGGCTACTAATGTACCAAGTTCCGCGCCGTCCGGCAGCATCAATTTAGGTTGGCTGATTTCAAGTAGCGGATACAGCACGAAGTTACGCTCTTTCATCCGTGGGTGAGGGATTGTCAGGTGCAGGCTATCGACGGCCTGCTGGTCGTAGAGCAGTATATCCAGGTCCAGGGTGCGTGCCCCCCAGCGCAGGTTTCGCTCCCGACCCTGGGCACTTTCGATTTCCTGCAGTGCAGTGAGCAGCGCCATAGGCGTCAGGGTGGTTTCAAGCAGCAACACCGCGTTGAGGTAGTCGGGCTGTTCGCCAGGACCCACTGCGGAGCTGCGATAGGCGCTGGAAATCTGGATAACCGCACTATCGGAGAGTTGGTCTATGCTGGCTGCCGCCCGCTGCAACTGGTCCAGCGGCTCTCCCAGGTTACTCCCCAGGGCGATAAAGGCGCGACTCATGTCTGCTGGTTATTGCGCCGTTTGCGGGGGCGCCGGCGGCTGCCGGATTTACCATTGTGCTCTGCGGATTTGGCAAGACGCTGGTCCATGTCCAGGGTTTGGTACTCAGTCCACCACTCACCCAAGTCGCCGGTGTCTTCTCCCGCCTGTTCTCGCAGTAACAGAAAGTCATAGGCTGCGCGGAAGCGCCGGTGTTCCACTAACTCTGCGGCCTTCTTGCCTTGACGACGTTGCAGGCGCAGCTGGAATTCCCAGATCTCGCGCATCGGCTGGCTAAATCGGCGAGGAATTGATAACTGCTGGCTAGCCTCAGAAATGGTCTGTTGGGAAGCGTTGTGCATCGCTACCATCGGCGGGTCGCCGCGGTTCTCCTGTTGTGCTGCCGTGCGCACCACAACGGGCCATAGCAAAGCGGCCAGGATAAAGGCAGGAGTTACCGGCTTGTCATCAGCGATGCGCTTGTCCGTGTTGGCCATCGCGGCTCGTACCAGGGCAAGTGACATTGCATCCTGATGCAATAGGTGACTGGTTTCGTCGAACAGAAATTGCAGGAGATCATGTTCAAGTAACTGTTCTAACGTGGCTGCAGCATAGCCCGACAAAAATAGCTTGAGGAATTCATCAAACAGGCGTGCCGATGGAATCTCTCGCAGCAGAGCAGCGCAAGCAGGTATGGCTTTGGCAGTGTTTTTCTCAATATCGAAGTTTAGCTTAGCGGCAAAACGAACTGTTCGAAGCATTCGCACCGGATCTTCGCGGTAGCGCACCGCTGGCTCTCCAATGATGCATATTTGGCGTTTCTCGAGATCCGTGAGTCCATTGACGTGGTCGAAAACCTCGAATTTCCCGGAGTCGTAGTAGAGGGCGTTTACCGTCAGATCTCTTCGAACGGCGTCTTCTTCAAGAGTGCCATAGACATTGTCTCTGAGTAGTAGGCCTTTGTCTGATTGGCGAGAGTGGTTACCGCCTGTAGCGGGGCTGGCTTCGTTACCGCCCTCGTGGTGCCCCCGAAAGGTGGTGACTTCAATGATTTCACGGCCAAAGCGAACATGCACGATGCGAAATCGCCTGCCGATAATTCGTGAATTTCTGAATAGGCCGTGAACTTCCTCAGGGGTTGCGTCAGTCGCTATGTCAAAGTCCTTGGGGTTGCTACCCAGAAGCAGGTCGCGCACGGCACCGCCGACCAGATAGGCTTGGTGGCCCTGGGAGCGCAGGCGGGACATTACCTTGAGAGCACTGTCGCTAATATTTTTACGGGAGATGCAGTGCTTGTCCCTGGGGATAACATTCAATCGGGGGTACGCCTTACATTTGGGGCCTGTTGTGATGCGGCAGTCTACCACAAATGCGTTGTGGCTAGAGGTAAGAAGGGGGCCGATGAATGATGGGGAAGACAAAGTCTTCCCCATCCCAGGTTCACGTCAGGAGTTATTGTTATTTCTAAGGTGCTTTTATTGTTATAGACACATACAAACATGCTTTTATTTTCAAGCCCAAAGCAAAAAAGAGTGACTTATTACCAACCTCGGTCGACTACGATGAGCGTCTCTCGTTCAAGCCTTACCGGAAGTTAAGAACAGGAAATTGAAGGGGAAGGTTTCTTCCCCGTCCAGGTCCATAGTGTGATGTATTATTTTTATTGCAGCGTCTGTTATTTTTATTGGTGACACTGACAGATAGGCTGCATTCTACGTGCCAACTGCTATAAATTTCATTAAAAACAACAAGTTGTGTTTTTATGGTCATTGTTAGGTTGTTGCTGTCGCAGTGTGTTGTTACCTTATTACCCTGGTTTTGGTACCTAGGAAGTGGCCGGGTAACGCCTATCCTGTCTGTGGTTCACTTTTTCTGCGCCGTCCTCCCGCCGTGCTTTTACTACGCGGAATGTCAAATCGTTGCCTGCGCTCCCATAAACATTTGCGACTGACGCCCAGTTTTTGGGCCAATTCGGTCTCGCTCATGGAATCCTGATGCTCCAACACAAAGCGTTGAAAATAGTCTTCGAGGGAGAGGTCTTCCTGGGGCTCATTGCTGCCGGTAATGCTGGAACGATTGGTGCTGCCGACAATGCCATCCTGGCCACGAATGCGGTTGATGTTGACCAACTCCAGGTCGATGCCGAGGGCTTCGTTATCAACTTCCTCAGACTCAGAGAGGATAACGGCTCTTTCAATGGCGTGCTCCAGTTCTCTCACATTCCCTGGCCATTGATAGGTGGTAATCGCCTGAATCGCCCTAGGTGACAGGTGCATGCTGGCTTTGCCCAGTTTTTCGGTCTGCAATTGCATCATATGCTCGGCGAGGTGGAGGATGTCCTTGCCTCTTTCGCGCAGTGGCGGTAGTGATAGCCGCAACACGTTGATACGGTAATACAGGTCCTGACGGAACAAGCCCTCTGCAGACAACTGCTGCAGGTTGCGGTGAGTTGCACAGATAAGCCGAACGTTGACCTTGCGTGAGTGCACAGAGCCTATCCGGCGAATCTCCCCTTCCTGAATAAAACGCAGTAGTCGGGCCTGGGCCTCCATCGGCAATTCACCGATTTCATCGAGGAACAGGGTGCCCCCGTCGGCGGCCTCGATCAGTCCCATCCGGCTGGCATTGGCACCTGTGAACGCTCCTTTTTCATAGCCAAACAACTCTGACTCGATCAACGTGTCGGGAATTGCTGCACAGTTCACGGAGATCAGGGTTTTGTTTGCCCGGCTGCTTTGCTGATGCACGCTGCGAGCGACAAGCTCTTTGCCAGTGCCTGTTTCGCCCAGCACCAGCACGGTCGATTCGGTGGGCGCCATACGCTGGATGTGCCCGAATAGTATTTGTATGGGCTGGCAATTGCCTATGATGCCAGAGGTGCTGCTGGTATCGCCCGAGTTGGATGCCGTCGCTTTTTGCTCCTGCGCCTTTTGCGTAGGGTGATCGGCGATAATACGCTCTACCGCGTTAACCATGTCGCCGTGATCAAAAGGTTTGGCAATGTAATCCACGGCGCCCATCCGCATAGAGTCCACAGCGGAACGCAGGCTTGCATAGCTGGTCATTATCAGTACCGGTACATCGCCCGCCTTTTTGATGAGATCGGTACCCGGTGCGCCAGGCAATCGCAGGTCGGAAATAATCAAATCGAAGTCATTGAAGCTGTGGTCGGACTCGGCTTGCTGAACAGATCCGGCTTCGCTTACCCCGTAACCACTGCGTTCCAGAAGTCGGCGCAAGGCAGTGCGGATGACAGATTCATCCTCGACGACAAGTATCTGTTGCATAAAGTGTTACCTGAGGTGAAAAACCTACACAACATACCCCCACTGTGAAATTTTTACCAGTTCAGGGGGTAACGTGTGGTTATGGGTTACACATCGAAGGCGTCCCCGTAACTCGACTCGGGTAATTGCAAGGTAAAACGCGTCCCGGGTCTGGGTTCAGATTGCAGGGGACTGGTGAGCTGTATCGACCCGCCCAGGTCTTCCATTATGCTATAGACCAGGGCCAGGCCCAGTCCGGTGCCGGCACCGGGGTCCTTGGTGGTAAAAAACGGTTCGAATATCTGGCTTTGAAGTTCTGCGGGAATCCCGCTGCCATTGTCATCAACGTCGACCAGCACACGAGCATCGTCACGATAGGCTTGAATTTGAACGTGGCCATCCTCGTCACAGGCGTCCCTGGCATTAGCCAGAAGGTTGACGAATACCTGCAGGAGTCGCTGCGAATCGGCCAGTACCACCAGTTCCCGGTCGCAGTGATTACTGAACCGGACTTGCTGGGCTTCCCTGTCCAGGGCCAGCAGGTGAATGGATTCGTCGATACAGTCTGCCAGGTTGCAGGGTGCCAGTTCCAAACCTTGCGCGCTGGAGCCTATGTGAGAGAAATTGACAAGCGATTCGACGATGCGGGTAACGCGATCTGTTTGCTTCAGAATATCCTGAGCGGTGAGGGCGACTTCAGCAGGGTCCTCGGCATACGCCAGGTTTTGCGCCAGGCAGGCAATGCCAGTTACCGGGTTGCCGATTTCGTGCGCCACCCCGGCTGCCAGGCGACCAATGGATGCCAGTCGCTCGTTGTGCAGCAACTCTTCCTCCATGACCTCCATCGCACTGATATCTTCCACCAGAATAATAGTGTCACCATCGGCCGTGACAGTTTTGTGGAGGCTGGCCCAGCGGGGGTTTGCGGCGTCGGTGGTCACCTCGGCTTTGAGAATGATGTCACTGCTCTCGTCGTGAAAATTTTTCAGCAGTGCTCGCCATGGCTCAGGCAAGGCGGACAACAATGAACCCAATACATCTTCGGCGGCCACCTCGGTGAGGTCTCGCATGCTGCGATTCCACATCAGCAGTTCGCCGTCGGCGCCCAGTGAGCAAATACCTACCGGCAGAGTGTCCAGGGTTTCCCGATAGCGCCGACGTAAGGCATCCAGGTCTGCTGCCAGGCCGGTAAACTTAATATCAGGCGCGTCCAGGCTGCGTTCAATGAGGTTGATGTCCTCGGTGCCGCCGGCCTTCAATGGAATGCAGCGTTCAATAATATTGTGGGCCACCGCTGGACCCAATAGTCCGGAAAGGTTGGCTTCCACGCGCCTGCGCAGGCGACGCAGAGCGTACGGTCGGGTCTCGCTGCCATTAAATTGTAGCTGGGTCAGGGCGCGGTCGATCTCTGAGCGCGCCGTCCGTTCGCCGAGTGCGGGGGTCAGTTTCTCGGCAAACTCTTTAGCACTGCCCACAGGCAGTGTTTGGCGAATAGGACGAGAAAGGTCATCCATGGAACAAATTTCAGCGGCGACCAATTCCTCTTCGGTGGCACGACTCAAGAGTGAGATGCCGACAAACAGAGCGGTATTTATTGCCAATGCGAGCATTGTTGCCAGAGCCCAGAAGTTGCTGTCACCGAACAATGAGTCGAACAGTTGTGCAATTTCCGGAACGTATCCGCGGGTTGCTGGCAGCATCACGGTGAAAAACCAGAAGCCCAATCCGCACCAAAGTCCGGCGAGCAGCCCCTTGCGGTTGGCATTCGGCCAGTAAGGTGTGGCCACCAGCCCAGGCAGGAACTGCAGGGTGCCTGAGAATGCCACAAACGCCAGCTCTACCAGGCTTTGGCGGCCGTTCAGGCCGATATAGAAAAGATAGCCAGCCAAAATCAGCACCGCGATTAGCACTCTGCGCAGCCATCTCAGGTTGCTGTAAATATCGCCACCCTGGCCGAGGTTCAGTATTCGAGAAGGAAGTACCAGATGGTTGAGACACATGTTGGCCAGCGCTAAGGTGGTGACCACGATGGTGGCGCTGGAGGCTGAGAGCGTAGCGACAAAAGCGGCTACGGCAACGGGTGTGGACTTCAGGCTAAGGCCCATTGAGAGACCCGCATAGGCCATAGGCAGGTCCTCACCCACCCGCATCCAGGCCCATGCCAGCGGCAGTACCGGTAAGCTCAGCAGCATCAGGTAAAGAGGCATGCCCCAGGTTGCCCGACGCAAATCTTCGCTTTCAGTGTTCTCGGCAAAGAGCATATGAAAGATGTGCGGCATGCACACAGCCCCGGCAAAAAATACCACCAGTATCGTGTGAGCAATGTCTAGAGACACCCTCTGCGTCATTTGGGCCTTGGCCGGTGGGTATTGGACAAGCCATTGCTGTATGTCTGCCGGCCCGTCGAACACCTGGTAAATTGCTACCAGCATCAACAGGCTCATGGCGCCGAGTTTGACCAGAGATTCAAATGCCATGGCCGTGACCAGCCCAGTATTGCGGTCCTGTGGTGACACATGGCGAGTGCCAAACAAAATAGCGAAGATAATGATGATCAGGCAGGTCAGCAGAGCTACGCCCTGGTGGTGAAAGCCCTGTCCCTCCACTTCGCGATTGTGTCCCGCGAGAATGTGAACACTGTCTCCGATAGCCTGTATTTGCAGGGCCAGCATGGGCAACATTGCCAGGCACATAGCGATGGTGATCGCCGCACCGACCCGGGGACTGCGAAAGCGAAAGGTCAACATGTCGGCGAGCGAGGCCAGTTGGTAAACCCGTGACAATCGCAACAAGGGAATCAACAGTATTGCTGCGAGCACAAATGCCAAACCAACACCCGCGTAGTAGAGCAGGAAGTTGTAGCCATAGCGCGCAGCGACTTCAATCACACCATTACTGGCCATGGCACCGGCGAAGACACCCAGGGAAAGGACATAGGTAGCCGGGTGATGAGTGATGCGCCTGGGAATGATGCCGCGATCAGCCAACAGCGCAACAGCGAATAGTCCTGACAGGTAAAAGGCGACAGCCAGGAGGATTTGAGTGAGGCTAAAGCTCATCCGGGTGCCTAGAACGGTATGCCCACCAGGTGAAAGCGATGATTAGTACCCATATAGCATAGGGCCTGTACCATGCGCTGTAATCAGAGGTGAGCCAGTCTGCGAGCAAAGGGAACGCCATCAGGGCGAGCACAATGCCAAGCACCAGGATACGGTTGACATACATGATGAGGGGTCCGTCAGGTCTTGAGACAGCCGATACTACTGAAGCGCCCGGGCAGGGTAAAGTGCGCGGTTTGTTTAGCTCGGTTGAGCAGCAATGCCCATAGCGGCGGGGATCTTGCTCACAGACCATTGCCGGGTGGCGAACTGTAAGATTTCGGCGCAATGATTAAGCGTTTGTGGCGGCGCTGTTTGCTGCAGAAAAGCCAGCGCCCGGCGGAGGTTGGTCGCGGCCTCTTTGACCTGCAGGGCAGGGGCGTGATTTTGTTTGCTGAGCTTCTGCCCCTGATCATTGGTAATCACTGGTATATGACAGTACTGGGGTTGTAGCAGTTGAAGTTGCTGTTGCAAGTAGATTTGTCGTCCGGTCGAGTCCAGGAGGTCACAACCGCGCACGATGTGGGTAATCCCCTGAAATGCATCGTCGACAACCACAGCCAGCTGGTAGGCGAAGAGGTCGTCTTTGCGGTGCAGAATGAAGTCGGGTAGTTCGCTGCCCAGGTACTCCTGTTGTTGTCCCTGTAAACGATCCTGGAAATCGATAGTGGTGTCTTCTGCCACTTTCACGCGCAAGGCGCAAGGTTTGCCCACCTGTGCCTGACGTGGCCAACATCGCTCGCCGCAAGCTCCGCCCGGACCCAGTATTGCTCGAGTGCAATCGCATCGAAACAGTTGCTGCTGGTTGTCTAATTGCAAAAGCGCGTTGTTGTAGGCATCGCCACGCCGACTTTGCCAGAGCACCTCTTCGTCCCACTGCAGGCCATGGTCCAGCAAACTTTGCAGAATATCTGCTGCAGCGCCGGGTTCTTCTCTGGGGGGATCCAGGTCTTCCATACGCACCAGCCAATGCCCCTCGTTGTGACGGGCATCAAGATAACTCGCGACAGCGGCGATCAGGGATCCTAGGTGGAGAGGCCCGGTGGGTGAGGGCGCAAAACGCCCCCGGTAGGTGCTGGTCGTTGCAGGCAAGGAGCCTTAGCCCATTTCCTGCCTTTCCTTGATCTCATCGAGTGTTTTGCAATCGATGCACAGGTTGGCCGTTGGGCGCGCTTCCAGGCGCTTGATGCCGATTTCCACGCCGCAAGCGTCGCAGAATCCGTAATCATCATGCTCGACACGCTCAATCGTCGAATCGATCTTCTTGATCAATTTACGCTCGCGGTCACGGGTACGCAATTCCAGGCTGAACTCTTCCTCCTGGGTCGCGCGGTCAGCGGGATCCGGGAAGTTGGCGGCCTCGTCTTTCATGTGGGTCACAGTGCGATCCACTTCCTGCATAAGCTCGGCTTTCCAGATTAGCAGGATGCCTTTAAAGTGCTCACGTTGTTTCTCATTCATGTACTCTTCGCCCTTTTTGGGCTTGTAGGGCACGAAGTTTTTGAAATCCGTGGAAGCTGCTTTATTGGCTGATTTTTTTGCTGCTCTAGGCATGGTGTTTTCCATACGGTAAAACAATCGGAACAATACTCACAGTGTCTTGGCGGGTGGAGCAAAGGGCCCCTCCGACCAAGGGCGGTGAAACTACCAGATTCACTTCAGCTATGCCACCGTTTTCAGCAAGCATTTGCACAGAATGTCGCAGAGGCTTATCTCTTTGAGTCGGCTGTTGCTAGAATGTCGGATTGAAGTTTTCAGGATCCGATATGCCCGAGATGCAATTTCCACGCCGCTATGCGCAGCGAGTCGCTGAGATAGAGCCCTTCCGAGTGGTAGAGGTATTGCAGCGCGCGACGGCTTTGCAGGCCCAAGGGCGCGATATTGTGCATCTGGCCGCCGGGGAGCCTGATTTTGCCACTGCAGCGCCCATTGTCGAGGCGGGACGAGCGTCGCTGGCGCGCGGCGAGACCTACTACACGGGAGCCGCAGGCATTCCCGAGTTACGTCGGGCTATCTCTGATTTCTATGCCAGTGAGTACAGTCTCGACATTGCACCATCGCGGATTATGGTCACTCCGGGCGCTTCCGGTGCTTTACTCCTGATCTCTGCACTGCTGATGAATCCCGGGGACGGCATGCTAATGGCTGACCCTGGTTACCCCTGCAACAGGCATTTTCTGCGCTTGGTGGAGGGTCGAGGGCAATTGGTGCCGGTAGACGCCGATACTCGCTACCAGCTCAACTCACGATTGATTGAAACCCATTGGCAGCCCAACACGGTGGGGGTCATGGCGGCCTCGCCTGCCAACCCCACGGGCACGGTGCTGTCCATGGATGAACTGAGTGATTTGTCCCGTGCGGTCAAGGCCCGTCGAGGATACCTCGTGGTCGACGAGATTTATCATGGATTGGGCTTTGATGCAGCTACCCCCTCGGTATTGTCAGTTGACCCTGACGCCTTCGTGATTAACAGCTTTTCTAAATACTTCGGTATGACAGGATGGCGTCTGGGTTGGTTGGTGGCACCTGAGGATGCAGTGGCCGAAATGGAAAAACTGGCCCAGAATTTATTTATCTCCATGTCTACGATGGCTCAGTATGCGGCACTGGCGGGGTTTGAGCCCGCTACCCGGGCCATTTTAGACGAGCGCCGTGACACTTTTCGTCAGCGCAGGGACTATTTGCTGCCGGCCTTGCAGGAACTGGGTTTTGAGGTGCCCTGTGCGCCACAGGGGGCGTTCTATATTTATGCCGATGCCAGCCGTTTTACCTCGGATAGCCAGGCTTTTTGCATGAACCTGCTGGAACAGCACGGAGTGGCAGTGACCCCCGGACTGGACTTCGGTCACCATCGTGCGCGAGAACATTTACGCTTCTCATATACGACCTCCATGGAGCGACTGGAAATTGCGGTGGAGCGCTTGGCAAAGGTACTTGGGCCAGACGGGCTAAGGGCTTCCGGTGAGTGACCTGATCAAGGGGCGATTATTGCGCCGCTACAAGCGCTTCCTGGCAGACGTGGAGCTTGCGGATGGTCGGGAGATTACGGTGCACTGCCCGAATACCGGCGCAATGACCGGATGTGCCGAGCCCGGATCTGAAGTCTGGCTTTCAACCTCTTCATCCAAAACGCGCAAGTACCCCCACACCTGGGAACTGGTCCACACTTTTACGGGTATGGCATGCATCCACTCTGCCCGGGCCAACAAAATTGTTAAAGCGGGTATTGAAGCTGGTCTGGTACCCGGGCTCGAGGCTTATCCGAACATTCGAAGTGAGGTGAAGTACGGCCAGAACAGTAGGGCCGATCTGTTGCTGGAAGGACCCGATGGCAGGGTTTTTGTAGAGGTGAAGTCAGTGACGCTTTGCCAGGACGATGGGCAGGGCCTTTTCCCCGACACCGTCAGCGATCGCGGCCGCAAACACTTGCGCGAACTGGCGGCGATTCGCGACGAGACAACCAGGGCGGTCATGTTTTTTTGTGTCCTGCATGAGGGGATAGACCGGGTGAGTGCTGCCGGTCAAATAGATTCTCGCTACAGGGATACCTTGCTTGAAGTGATGGAACAGGGAGTAGAGGTGTTGGCCTGGAGAGCGAACGTCACCCCCGAGGGTATTATAATGAACCGTCCATTGCCCTTCAGTGTAGATCCCAATGAATAAACCTCTTACCGCAGCCCAATTGACCGGCCAGGTGGAGTCGCACCTGGTCACACTGGCAAATGGACATCGGCTTCATCCTGATGCCGCTGCAGCCTTCGCGCTGTTGCAGCAAGATGCTAGTGCCGCGGGCTTTGAGCTCGCTATCGCAAGCAGTTTTCGTTCCTATGACAGGCAGTTGGCGATTTTCAATGGCAAGGCTTGTTGCCAGCGACCGGTGCATGATGAGAGAGGGCAGGTGGTGGATATGAATGCCCTGAATTCGACGGAGAAGCTCGCCGCAATTTTGCGTTTTTCTGCCTTACCGGGTGCGTCCCGTCATCATTGGGGCACGGATATTGATGTCTACGATGCGGCTGCGATGCCTGCCGCTTACCAGCTCCAACTCAGCCCAGAGGAGGTTGCTCCCGGCGCGATTTTTGACCCGCTGCATCGCTGGTTAGATGGACGCATGAATGCGGCCCAGTCACATGGCTTCTTTCGTCCCTATGCAGAAGACCATGGCGGGGTTGCGGTCGAACGCTGGCATCTCAGTTTTGCACCGATATCCGAGGGTTTGGAAACCGTGCTGGATGCCTCCACCTTGCAGCAGTGTTGGGGTGACGAGCTGTCGCTGCGCGAGGAGATAGCAAAAAATCTGGAGGCAATTATTGACAGCTATGTCAAAGTGCCGAAGGGTTGGTGTTCGATGGTCTAGGTAGCAATGAGTCCCGGCGCTGGCGCACCGGGACCGAAGGGCTTATTCCTTGGCTTTGGCCTGCTCGTGCAGGTGGCCATAGTGATTCCAGTAATCTTTCTCGGCTGCAGCGATAACGCGCAGAGCTTCATCGCGGCCATAAACATGGTCCACGCAAATCTCAATGTCCTTGCCCGGAATCATCTTGTAAGTCGAGAAGTAGTGCTGCAGTCGCTCGGTTTTGATGCTGGGCAGGTCGGCGATGTCTTTAACGTCGCCCCAGATATTGTCACCTTCCAGAACGGCGATGATTTTATCGTCGGCTTCGCCATCGTCGATCATCTGAATGCCGCCTACTACGCGGGCATTGAGCACGATGTCGGCGCGGGTAATGTGTCGCTCGGAGAATACGCAGATATCCAGTGGGTCACCGTCAGCGACTTCCACAGAGGGACACATTTTGGCGACTTCTTCGGCGCAGTAGGTGCGCGGCAGAAATCCATACAAGGCCGGGGGGCTGGAAGTGGTGCGTTGTGGACGGTCAACCATCAGGAACCCGGATGCCTTATCCAACTCGTACTTGACCACGTCGTCTGGAGTCATTTCGATGTAAACCTGGAGAACGTCTTCAGGGGCCTCGTCGGCGCGAATGTGCAGGCCGTGCCATGGATGGCGTCGCCAGCGGTTGAAGTCGCGGTTGCTGTACATGCTAGTTCCTTAGTAGTTGCCTCAGAATGGAGGCGCGCATTGTACAGTGATTGATAGGCAAAATCCGCTCTCTCAAAGTCGAACTTTTCACGCTATCGATAACCCAAAAAACCGGCCCTGCTTATCGCCGTAACGCCGCAGATGCAGCTGTTGTGAGCGCTTCCGGACGAGCTATTACAAAAGCGTTGAACGCGAGCAGAGCTAGACTTTAAAACCTTTTGCGAGCTTTTTTGGCACCAGCTGATTTTTCAGGCGTACGTACTTGGGCATGCCGTTTTTATACTCCGGGTATGCCTCTCCCTGAATTAGTGGCTCCAGGTACTCCCTCGCCGCTTGTGTGATGTTAAACCCATCCCGGGTGATGAAACTGCGCGGCATCATCTTCTCTACGTTAGCCACTTCATCCAGGGGAGCCTCGCCAATACTCCAGCGGTAGCGTTTGCCTTTGCCGCGCACGATACAGGGCATGACTGAGTTTTTTCCCTCTAGCGCCATTTCAACAGCTGCTTCACCGACTGCATAGGCCTGGTCCAGGTCAGTTTGGGAGGCAATATGGCGCGCCGCGCGTTGCAGGTAGTCGGCGACGGCCCAATGGTACTTGTAGCCATGCTCATCCTTTATCATTTGGGCCAGGTTGGGTGCAAGACCGCCCAATTGACTGTGACCAAAGGCATCCTTGAGTCCTGATTCCGCAAGGAAGCTGCCATCCTTATATTGCGCGCCTTCCGAGGCGATAATAACGCAGTACCCGTTTTTCTTGACGGTGCGTTTTACCTTAGCCAGGAATTTTTCCCGATTAAAGGCAATTTCAGGGAACAGAATAATGTGTGGCGCGTCTCCCTCCTGTTCAGCCGCAAGACCGCCGGATGCCGCAATCCAACCGGCGTGGCGTCCCATGACTTCGAGAATAAATACCTTGGTAGAGCTTTCGCACATGGACGCTACATCCAGGGCCGCCTCTCGAGTGGAAATGGCGATGTACTTGGCCACCGAGCCGAAGCCAGGACAGTTATCGGTGTGCGGCAAATCGTTGTCGATGGTTTTAGGTATGTGAATAGCTTGCAGCGGGTAGCCCATAGCTTCGCTTAGCTGGGACACCTTGAGGCATGTATCTGCAGAGTCACCACCGCCATTGTATAAAAAGTAGCCGATGTTATGGGCTTTGAAGACTTCAATCAGGCGCTCGTACTCGGCGCGATTCTCTTCAATAGTCTTCATCTTATGCCTGCAGGAGCCAAACGCCCCCGAGGGCGTGGTGAGCAAGCCGTGGATAGCAGAGCGGCTCTCCTTGCTGGTGTCGATCAATTCCTCGCGTAGAGCGCCGATAATGCCATTGCGCCCGGCATAGACTTTGCCAATTTCTGACTTGTGTTTGCGAGCTGTTTCAATGACGCCACAGGCCGAGGCGTTGATCACAGATGTGACTCCACCCGACTGGGCATAGAAGGCATTCTTCTTTGGCATTTGCGGTTTCCCTTTTGGCGAGTGCGGCCATCGCACAGGCTGGGTTTGTGTTGGCGCAATCATACGGCATATCGCATCGTAGATGGAACGTATTGGCCCCAATTGCGTCAACACGAGTGGCAAAGTGATACCATTGGCGGCTAGTTAAAGGAGAAGCTTTTTTGAAAGGCCATATTCATATCCTGGGAATCTGCGGCACCTTCATGGGTGGTATTGCCCTGTTGGCTCGGGAACAAGGATTTACAGTGACAGGTTCCGACGCCAATGTTTATCCACCGATGAGCACCCAGTTGGAATCAGCAGGTATTAGCCTGATGGAAGGCTACAAGGCCGAGCACTTGCAACCTGCTCCCGACTGCGTGGTGGTTGGCAATGCCCTGGCCCGGGGTAATCCAGCAGTAGAATATATGCTGAACGCAGGGCTTAACTACACATCGGGCCCACAGTGGCTGGCAGAGAATGTGCTCGCAGGTAAGTGGGTGTTGGCGGCTTCCGGTACCCATGGCAAAACCACGACCAGCTCCATGCTGGCCTGGATTCTGGAATATGCCGGCATGGCACCGGGTTTTTTGATTGGTGGCGTCCCTGCCGATTTTGGTCTTTCTGCCCGTACCGGGAGCACAGATTTTTTTGTGGTCGAGGCCGACGAATACGACACTGCGTTTTTTGATAAGCGTTCCAAGTTTGTCCATTACCGTCCTCGTACGTTGGTGATCAATAACCTGGAGTTCGACCACGCGGATATTTTCCCCGATATAGCGGCAATTCAACGTCAATTTCATCACCTTGTGCGTACCGTTCCTTCCGACGGAAAGATCGTGTACCCCCGCGCTACTGCCAGCATCGACGAGACCCTGGCGCAGGGTTGTTGGAGCGAAATGTGCGCAACCTCTATCGCCGGTGCGGGCCACTGGAATGCTGAGCTGATAGAAAACGACGGCTCAGTTTTCGAGGTTAGCGTTGGCGGGGGTGATCCAGTCCTGGTGCGCTGGACCCACTGTGGCCTTCACAATGTTGAGAACGCGCTCGCCGCAATGGCAGCTGCTCATCATGTGGGTGTGCTACCCCGGGTTTCGGCTGAGGCGCTGGCGGAATTTCGTGGCGTGAAACGACGTCTCGAGCTACTGGGTAAAGTTGCGGGTGTAGCCGTCTACGATGATTTTGCGCATCATCCCACTGCTATAGCGACGACGTTGCAAGGTCTGCGGGCGCGCGGTGGGGGTGGCCGGTTGATCGCGTTGATAGAACCGCGATCCAATACTATGCGAATGGGTGAGCATAGGGCCCGGCTGGCTGAGTCGACCCGGGATGCCGATAGGGTTTACTGGTTTCAGCCAGAGGGGATGGATTGGTCCTTACAGGACGTGGTGGATAAGAGTTCGGTGGCGACCCTTGCTAGCGATATTGATGAACTGGTGGCTGAAGTCATCAGCGAAGTGCAAACGGGAGACCAGGTGGTGATCATGAGTAATGGTAGTTTCGGCGGCATTCACGATAAAATTTTGGCAGCTATGGAGGTCATGGCGTGAGACCGTTCCTGAGTTCACTGTATGAACAACTGGTATTGCGTGCCCCATGGCTTTCGCTGTTCATGGTTGCCCTGCTGGTGGCTGGCTTTGCGACCCAGATACCCAAGATAAAACTCGATGCCTCGGCGGATTCCTTGATGCTTCAGGGCGATCCGTCTCTTGAAATTTATCGAGAGGTCAGCGGCCGTTTTTCATCAGAGGACTTTTTACTGATCACCTGGCAGTCTGGCGGGCCATTGCTGGCTGATGCGTCCTTGCTGCCGCTCAAAGCCATGGCAGATGAGCTGCGCCAGCTTGAAGGTGTGTCATCGGTGGTGACGGTGTGGGATGTGCCGCTGTTAGAGAGCCCCAGGGTTGGGCTTTCAGATATTACCTCTTCTGAACCACTCCCCAGCCTGAAGCAGGCGGATATTGACCGAGAACTGGTATTTACCGAGCTGACCACCAGCCCGATTTACGCTGACCTACTTGCCAGTCGCGATGGCGATGTCACTGCAGTGCAGATAAATTTACAGCGAGACGAACGTTATTTTGATCTGCTTGCAGGCCGCGAGGCTCTGCGTATCAAGCGCGACGAGCAGGGGCTGAGCGGCGAAGAAGCAAAAGAACTGGCCAGCACGGAGCAGGCGTTTAAAGCTCACACAGCAATGACACTCGAGGCGCAGAGCAATCTGGTTGAAGCGGTTCGCGAAGTTGCAGCAAATTACAGCCAATATGCACGGCTTTTCGTGGGAGGAGTTCCCATGATCGCCGCCGATATGGTGAGCTTTGTACGCAGCGACCTGGTGACCTTTGGTGGCGCCATCCTTGGCATTATGCTGGTGGTGTTGGCAATTATTTTCCGCCGCGTACGTTGGGTGGCGATACCGCTGGTGACCTGCAGTTCTACGGTGGTGGTCATGCTGGGTTTACTGGGTGCGCTGGACTGGCGTATGACTGTGATTTCCTCCAACTTTGTTGCGGTGTTGCTAATCATCACTCTGGCAATCTGTATTCACCTGGTGGTGCGTTACCGGGAACTGCACGCGGAGCAGCCCGATGGTGACTTGTATGAGCGCGTATTACGCACAGTACAGCTGATGGCGGTACCGTGTTTTTACACTGGTATTACAACTATTGTGGCGTTTGTTTCGCTGGTGGTTTCCGGTATTCAGCCGGTGATCGATTTTGGTTGGATGATGACGGTGGGGATATCCGTCGCGCTGTTGCTATCTTTTATCGTGGTGCCCTGCATGATGCTGGTTTGGCCCGAGGGCCGGCCGCACCATCACACGGGTGCCGACCCTACCCTTACCGCCTGGTTTGCCAAAATCACCGATAAGCGCGGTGCGGCAATTCTGGGAGTGACCGGCGCAGTCTCATTGCTGATCATCCTCGGCGTTAGTCGACTGCAGGTAGAGAACCGGTTTATCGATTATTTTCATCACTCCACTGAAATTTATCAGGGCATGGAACTGTTGGACTCCAAGCTGGGCGGCACTATCCCGCTGGACATTGTCATATCCCCACCCGATATGGATCAGCCGCTGCCGGGCCTGGCGCCGATGGTGGCAGCAGAGGATGCCGCGCCGGTGGACGTGGATGATCCGTTTGCCGAGGAGTTAGATGATTTTGCCAGCTCAGAGGAAGACCTTGGCGATGACTGGGATGACGAATTTAGCGACGACTTCGATAGTTTTTCCGATTCAGGCGGCGAAGACTTCCAGCCCAGCTACTGGTTCAGTCTGGAGGGCATGCGAGAACTGGATGCGGTTCATAACTACGTAGATTCGCTGCCGGAAACGGGTAAGGTGCTGTCGTTGTCGACGGTGTTCACCGTGGTCAAGAACCTTCTCGGTGATGATATCGGCAGCGTCGAGTTGGCACTGGTGCAGAAGAGCCTGCCTGACGACATCAAGGGCATGATGGTCGACCCATATTTTTATCCGGAGAATGAACAGGCCCGCGTTACAGTGCGAGTTAAGGAAACCAGTGAAAATTTGCGCCGCGATGAATTTTTGACGGACTTGCGCAATCATCTCACTACGCAAATGGGTTTCGCCGAGGAACAAATACAGTTCACTGGCATGCTGGTGCTCTACAACAACGTGTTGCAGAGTCTCTTTCGCTCGCAGATTCTAACTCTGGGGGCGGTTTTTTCAGCGATTCTATTGATGTTCCTGATACTTTTTCGCTCCCTGTCCCTGTCATTTATCGCGCTCGCGCCTAATGTGCTAGCCGCAGCGTTGGTATTGGGAGTGATGGGTTTGCTGGGCATACCGCTGGATATTATGACAATTACTATTGCCGCCATTGTGGTGGGTATCGGGGTCGATGACTGTATCCA
This sequence comes from marine gamma proteobacterium HTCC2148, assembly GCA_000156295.1. Classification (GTDB taxonomy): domain Bacteria; phylum Pseudomonadota; class Gammaproteobacteria; order Pseudomonadales; family Halieaceae; genus Halioglobus; species Halioglobus marinus. The sequence goes on along the minus strand of DS999231.1, from coordinate 65,007 downwards.
TTATGTGCATCGTTATATGCGAGAGTTCCAGATAGACAGGAATTACCGCGCCGCCATGTATCGCTGCCATAGCTCCATCGGTCGAGCGATGTATTACACCACTCTGACCGTGGTGATTGGCTTTTGCACGCTGACACTCTCCAACTTCAATCCCAGCATTTACTTTGGGTTGTTAACGGTATTGGCGATGGTGGCTGCTGTGCTTGGTGCGCTATTGTTGCTGCCGCTGATGATCATCCTATTCAAGCCATTGGGCCCTGAGCAGGAGTAAGCGCAAGCGTGGAGTGCCGAACTCAGTGCGGCGCTTGCTGCATCGCTCCCTCGATTCATCAGGGCTTTTACGGTATGCCCCATGGCAAGCCAGCGGGTGTTGCTTGTGTGCACCTGGATGAGCAGATGAGCTGTCGTCTTTTTGGTGATTCCCGACGGCCAGCTTTGTGTGATGCTTTTAAGGCGGAGACCAGTATCTGCGCAGAAACTCGCGAGCAGGCCTTGCGCATTCTTGACGAGCTAGAAATTTTGAGCCAACCAAAAAGTGATGATGCTAAATGACGACTATTTCCCTGTTTCCGCTGTCAGGAGTGTTACTGCCCCACGGGAAAGTGCCCCTGCAAATATTTGAGCAGCGCTATATTGATCTGGTCCGCAGTAGTATGAAGACCGGAGATCCTTTCGGTATTGTGTGGATTCGCCGCGGTTCAGAAGTGGCAGGGCGAGGACGCGCGTCCTCAGAGTTAGGCGACTGGGGCACCCTGGCTCGCATCGTCGACTGGGATCAACTGCCCAATGGCCTGTTGGGTATAACTATCCAGGGAGAAGGGCGCTTCGATCTTTATGAAACCGAAACCCAATCCAATGGCTTGGTTCTGGGAGAGGTGGTTTATCGAGATAATCCTGCTTCGGTGTCTATGGAGGCCAAATGGCAGCCGATGCTGGACGTACTGCAGAGTCTTGAAAGCCATCCCCACGTGCAGCAGATGGGCCTGCAGTTGGACTATGGCGATGCCTGGAACGTCGCCTGGGCCTTGATACAGCTGTTACCTTTGGAGGAGTATTTGAAATACGAGTTGCTGGGCCTGGATGCTATCGACGAGGTGATGAGCGAGTTGGACTTGATTCTCAACCAGATCAGCGGCGAGGATTAACCGAAACTGGGCATCCAGCCGCCGCACTCCTTCCAACGATTAACGATCTCGCAAAATAATTCAGCGGTTCGCTCAGCATCGTATGCGGCTGAGTGAGCGTGTTCGTTATTGAAATCGATGCCAGCCTCTGCGCAAGCTTTGGCTAGCACTGTTTGACCATAGGCCAGACCAGACAGCGTTGCAGTGTCGAAGAACGAGAACGGGTGAAAGGGGTTTCGTTTAATATCGCACCGCTCTACTGCGGCGTTAACAAAGCCTGCATCAAAGTGCGCGTTGTGCCCGACGAGTATGGCCCGACTGCAAGCTTGTTCGCGAATTTCTTTGCGTATGGCTCTGAATAGTTCACCCAATGCATCGGCTTCGTCCACGGCTTCGCGGAACGGGTGCCAGGGGTCGATGCCAGTGAAGTCCAAAGCCGACTGTTCAATGTTGGCGCCCTCGAAGGGTTTCACATTAAATTCCAGGGTGCGATGAACAGCCAGCATGCCATCCTCGTCCATTCGCACCAGGCTTGCGGCAATTTCCAGTACAGCATCGGTGCTGGCGTTAAAGCCGCCTGTCTCGATATCGATGACGACCGGTAAAAAGCCGCGGAACCGTTCGCTGATTCTGTGGGGGCCATCGGCCATGGAATCGACCATTTAAATAACCTTCCAGGCGATAGTTTCACCTGCAGCGAGGGGGGTCAGCGTGTCTTCCCCCAGCGGTAGTTGTGCCGGCACTTGCCACTCTTCTTTCCGCAGAGTGACAGTATCGCTATTGCGCGGCAGGCGATAGAAATCGGCACCAAAATGCGAGGCAAACCCCTCCAGCTTGTCCAGTGCGCCCAGCTGATCGAAGACTTCTGCGTAAAACTCAATGGCGGCGTGGGCGGTATAAACCCCCGCACAGCCACAGTCGGATTCCTTGCTTTGGCGCGTATGGGGTGCTGAGTCGGTGCCCAGGAAAAATTTCGGATTGCCTGAGCTCGCTGCTTCCATTAGTTCATTTTGGTGCACATTGCGCTTCAGTATGGGTAAGCAGTAGTAATGCGGGCGGATTCCACCCACCAGCATATCATTGCGGTTAAACATCAGGTGGTGTGCGGTTATAGTTGCCGCTACATTGTTTCCTGCCTCACGCACAAACTGCACCGCATCGCGGGTAGTGATGTGTTCAAACACAATGCGTAATCCAGGAAAGCGCTTTGCAATGGGTTCGAGGTGGCGGTCGATAAATACTTTTTCCCGATCGAAAATATCAATGTGGTGATCGGTGACTTCGCCGTGAACCAGTAGCGGTAAATCTGCCTCTTCCATAGCCGCAAGCACCGGAAACAGACCGTCCAGCTCGGCTACACCTGCATCAGAGTTGGTGGTTGCGCCTGCTGGGTAAAGTTTCACGCCATGCACGAAGTCAGACGCTGCGGCCAGGTTGATTTCAGCGGCATCGGTCTGGTCAGTGAGGTAAAGCACCATTAGCGGCTCAAACTGCCGGGGCGCATTGCTCATGGCTGCCGTAATCCGGTCGCGGTAGGTCAATGCCTGGGCCACGCTGGTTGCCGGGGGTGTCAGATTTGGCATTACGATGACACGACCAAAGTAGCGAGCCATGTCAGCACAGGTTTGTTCTAGGGCCGCGCCATCGCGCAGATGGACGTGCCAGTCGTCGGGGCGGGTGATCGTTAGTTCGTTCACGTGGAGCCTGTTACAGGGTACAGAAGTGCGAATGCTACCGTAAAAGTGCAGCTGGGTCAGGTCTCTGGGAGCTGTGGGATTAAATAATGGCTATCTTAATGCCCCGGTAGCGAGCCAGTAAGGCAAGAAACCCGCAACAGCATCGATAGGAACCGATGAATTCCGCTCTCGCTTCCAGTAGAATGGCCGACCTTTTTAAGCAGGATTGAACGGAGCGAAACATGTCAGACGTAAACAAGGTCGTATTGGCTTATTCCGGTGGCCTCGATACCTCGGTCATCGTGCGCTGGCTGCAGGACACCTACAACTGCGAGGTGGTTACATTTACTGCGGATATCGGCCAGGGTGAAGAAGTAGAGCCAGCCCGCGCCAAAGCAGAAGCCATGGGCATTAAGGAAATTTACATTGACGACCTGCGTGAGGAGTTTGTGCGCGACTTCGTATTCCCTATGTTCCGTGCCAACACCGTTTATGAGGGCGAGTACTTGCTGGGTACCTCAATTGCCCGCCCGCTGATCGCCAAGCGACTGATTGAAATTGCCAATGAAACCGGCGCTAGCGCTATTTCTCACGGCGCCACTGGTAAGGGCAATGACCAGGTCCGTTTCGAGCTGGGCGCCTACGCGCTCAAGCCCGGTATTCAGGTTATTGCACCCTGGCGCGAATGGGACCTTGGCTCCCGAGAATCATTGATGAACTATTGCGCCGAGCACGATATTCCTGTCGATTTCGCCAACGCCAAGAAAAAGTCTCCTTACTCGATGGACGCGAATCTGCTGCATATTTCTTACGAAGGCGATCTGTTGGAAGACCCCTGGGCGGAGCCTGAAGAAGACATGTGGCGCTGGAGTGTCAGCCCCGAGGCAGCGCCAGATGAAGCAACCTACATTGAGCTGACTTACGAGAAGGGCGATATTGTTGCTATTAATGGCGAGACCATGAGCCCGGCGACGGTGCTTGAGACGCTGAATAAAATCGGTGGCGCCAATGGCATCGGTCGTGACGACATCGTCGAGAACCGTTACGTGGGTATGAAGTCTCGCGGCTGCTATGAAACCCCCGGGGGCACTATTATGCTTAAGGCACACCGCGCTATAGAGTCGCTCACCCTGGATCGTGAGGTGACTCACCTCAAAGACGAATTAATGCCGCGTTACGCCAAAATAATTTACAACGGCTACTGGTGGAGCCCGGAGCGCAAAATGCTGCAGGCCGCAATCGATGAGTCGCAGCAAGTGGTCAATGGCGTGGTTAAGCTGCGTCTTTACAAGGGCAACGTCATTGTTGCGGGCCGTCAATCTGAAGACAGCCTTTTCGATGAAAGCATCGCGACTTTCGAGGATGACGAAGGCGCCTATAATCAGGCTGATGCAGAGGGCTTTATCAAATTGAATGCTCTGCGCATGCGCATTGCCGCCAACAAGGGGCGCGATCTCCTGTAATTAGTCCATGAAACTTGCGCTCAAGATACTGCTTGTTATCGCAGTGGTCATTGCCGCCACTGCAGCATTTGCACGGTACTGGTATCTAAGTTGGGATGAGATCGCGCCGCCCGAACTTCCAGGTGTCGTCGAAAACGGCGTTTTACAGCACGATGGACAGCAGCGACAGTGGTTGTCCTATACCCCCGCGTCGCTTGGCCAGCAAGCGCCGCTTCTTATTTTTCTCAGGGGTTCGGGTTCCGATGGCGCGATGGCCCGAGCGGGTTCCTATTACAGTTTTGACGTTCTCGCTGAGCGAGAGGGTTTTGTGGTCGTTTACCCAACGGGTTTTGAGCGGCACTGGAATGATTGCAGAGCTGCGGCAACCTATTCAGCAAACCTGAATAAAATCGATGATGTCGGTTTTGTACGCCGGTTGATTGCTGAGATGGAAACTCGGTACGACATTGATCCAGAGCAGGTTTTCGTGGCGGGGATGTCTAACGGTGGTCATATGGTCTACCGCCTGGCATACGAAGCTCCAGACCTTCTGGCCGGGGCGGCGGTGTTGATGGCGAATCTCCCGGTGGAAAATAACTCTGAATGCAAACCCGCGGGTGAACCAGTTCCCATAGTGCTGCTGACAGGCACAGAAGACGCCATCAACCCCTATGCAGGCGGAGATGTCGTTGTTTTTGGTGAAAATCGGGGCGCCGTGCAATCGGCCCGGGCAAGTGCCGACTATTGGGCCAAATTGGCGGGGTATGCTGGCGCTGGAGAACGGGTTAACAGGCCAAAAACAGATGTTGAGGACGGTACTGCCATTGAAATTTTAGAATGGGCTGAAACCGATAAAATGCCAGTGACACTGATTTCAATCGTGGGGGGTGGTCACACCTTTCCCAATCCAGTCTATTCAGCCCCTAGGATTCTCGGCGCGACCAGCCATGAGGCCGACGCTGCCGAACTGGTATGGGCGTTTTTTGAGCGAATTGTCCAGCGGTAAGTTGATACGGCGGGACCAGAAGCCAGAGTGTCAGCCCTGCAATGTAAACCGAGCATAAATGGGCTTTTCATGTCTTAGATCAAGGTTCCAATGCCTGATGGGAGTTTTTTGTTTGCCTGTGAACGACGGAGGCCTATACTCCTCAGAGCACAAAGATTAAAGACAGGGAAGCCGGTGCAAGAAGTCGATAAAAAAACGGAGTTTCGCTCCTTTATTTTGCTGTGTGTGTTTTTAGCACCAGCACTCTCTATTGCTATCGTAGGCGGATACGGATTCATCGTTTGGATGAGCCAGATTCTTCTGGGCCCACCGGGCTAACCGCTATGCGTTTAACAAGACGCGCCTTGTTAAGAGGCGATACTGCCGGCGGAGGCGTGCATATCTCCAGCCTGGTGGTTCACTGCCGTCCTGAACTTATCGCGACGATTATCCCAGCTATCGAAGCTCTTCCCGATGCGAGCGTCCCTGAACACAGTGAAGCGGGAAAACTTGTGGTTTTGCTTGAAACCGCAAATGAGGGCGCAGTCATGGAACGCATTAGTGCATTGGAAGCACTTTCGGGGGTGATTAGCGTAGCGCTGGTCTACCACCAAATCGACGACGAGACCGAAACGGAATTAGAAACAGGGAGTCACGAATGAGCACTACTCGCCGAGATTTCATCAGGGCAAACGCGGTGGCTACGGCCGCAGCTGCTGCAGGCATTACGACAACGGCTGCAGCCACGAATATTATTACCTCTGATACCCAACTGAAGTGGTCCAAGGCGGCTTGTCGCTTTTGTGGCACTGGCTGCAGTATCAATGTGGCGACTAGAGATAATAGAGTTGTAGCCACTCACGGGGACATTAACTCTGAAGTCAATCGGGGCCTGGCCTGTGTTAAGGGCTATTTCCTGGCGAAAATTCTTTACGGTGAAGACAGATTGCGCCAACCCCTGCTGCGCAAGAAAAATGGCAAGTATGACAAGGAAGGTGAGTTCACTCCGGTTAGCTGGAATGAAGCCTTCGATGTCATGGAAGAAAAATTCAAGAAAGCATTAAAAGAGAAAGGACCGCGTGGCATTGGCATGTTTGGCTCCGGACAATGGACAGTTTGGGAAGGCTACGCTGCTTCCAAATTAATGAAGGCGGGTTTTCTCTCTAATAACATTGACCCTAATGCTCGCCACTGCATGGCATCTGCGGTGGGCGGTTTCATGCGCACATTCGGTATTGACGAGCCTATGGGCTGTTACGACGATATGGAAAATGCCGATGCATTTGTGCTCTGGGGTTCCAATATGGCAGAAATGCACCCCATCTTGTGGACGCGCATCACTGATCGCCGTCTCAGCAATCCTGGTGTGAAAGTGGCAGTGCTTTCAACCTTCGAGCATCGGTCGTTTGAATTGGCTGATATGCCAATGATTTTCACACCACAGACTGATATGGCGATCCTTAACTATATTGCCCACTACATAATTCGGGAAGGCAAAGTGAACAAGGACTTTGTCGGTAAGCACGTTAATTTCCGCAAAGGCGTAACGGATATTGGTTACGGCCTGCGCCCGGAGCATCCTTTGGAAGCGAAAGCCGCCAACTCTGGTAGTGGTGGCTCCGAAGAGATTGACTTCGAGGAATTTGCTGAATTCGTATCCACTTACGACGAAGAATACGTTGCGGAATTGTCCGGTGTTTCACCCGAGCGCCTGCAGGCGTTGGCTGAGTTGTATGCAGATCCCAACACCAAAGTGATGTCATTGTGGACCATGGGCGTTAACCAGCACACTCGGGGAGTGTGGGTAAACAACATGCTTTATAACGTGCACCTGCTCACAGGTAAAATATCAGAACCAGGTAATAGTCCCTTTTCGCTGACAGGTCAGCCCTCAGCCTGTGGGACGGCGCGTGAGGTCGGAACTTTCGCGCATCGCTTGCCAGCCGACATGGTGGTCAATAACCCTGAGCACCGCAAAATTGCAGAAAAATATTGGAAGCTTCCCGAGGGCATTGTGCCTGATTGGGTCGGCTCTCACGCTGTGCAGCAAAACCGCGATTTAAAGGACGGCAAGATTAATGCCTACTGGGTGCAGGTCAATAACAATGTACAGGCCGCCCCCAACCTCAACGAGGAGACGCTGCCGGGTTACCGCAATCCCGATAATTTTATTGTTGTTTCCGATGCCTATCCGACGGTCACTGCTCAAGCGGCTGACCTGATTTTGCCAACCGCCATGTGGGTAGAGAAGGAGGGGGCTTATGGTAACGCCGAGCGTCGCACCCAATTCTGGCACCAGATGGTTGATGCTCCAGGAGAGGCTCGGTCTGACCTGTGGCAATTGGTCGAGTTTTCCAAGCGCTTTACTACCGACGAGGTTTGGCCAGCGGAGATTCTGGCAGCCAATCCTGAATTCAAAGGCAAAACCCTATATGACGTGCTGTATCGCAATGGTCAGGTAGATCGCTACCCCAACTCGGATATTGAGGAAGGTTACAGCAATCATGAAGCCGAAGACTTTGGTTTCTATTTACAAAAGGGTTTATTCGAAGAGTACGCTATGTTTGGCCGTGGCAAGGCTCATGATCTGGACGACTTCGATGTTTATCACCAGGTGCGCGGTAAGCGCTGGCCGGTTGTGGATGGTAAAGAGACCAAATGGCGTTTCCGGGAGGGCTCTGACCCCTATGTAAAAGAGGGTAAAGGTTTCGATTTTTACGGTAAGCCCGACGGTAGGGCGGTCGTGTTCGCGCTGCCCTATGAACCACCCGCCGAAAGTCCAGATGACGAATATGACCTTTGGTTGTCTACCGGTCGCGTGCTTGAGCACTGGCACTCTGGCTCCATGACTCGCCGTGTTCCGGAGTTGCACAAAGCCGTGCCTAATGCGCTGGTTTATATGCATCCCGATGATGCTCGTCAACGCAAGTTGCGCCGTGGCGATGAGGTCAAAGTGGTATCCAGACGCGGAGAAATCCGATCTCGATTGGAAACGCGAGGGCGCAACAAACCGCCAAAAGGCCTGGTATTCGTGCCCTGGTTTGATTCCAGTCAGCTGATTAACAAGGTGACCCTCGATGCCACCGATCCGCTGTCCAAGCAAACGGACTTCAAAAAATGCGCCGTCAAGATCGTCAAGGCATAGGAGGCAGACCATGAAATCACGTATGACAATTACTGTCTTGCTGGGTCTTGCACTGACCGCTGGTGCACTGGCACAGAATGTTGCTACGACTCGCGATGCAGCGCTGGATGTCGAACCGAATCCCCCAAAAATTAGTCGAGTGGAAAATGATGATGTAAAGCGCAAGCGTGCCTACCCCATGCAGCCGCCGACGGTCCCCCACAAAATCGACAATTATCAGATCGATACTAATGCCAATAAGTGTATGTCTTGCCATAGCCGCAGGCGTACTGAGGAAAGCCAGGCACCGATGGTCAGCGTGACTCATTACATGGACCGAGAGGGAAATTTCCTCGCTGATATTTCCGCGCGACGTTATTTTTGTAATCAGTGTCACGTCGTGCAAATAGACGTAGATCCGCTGTTGGATAACGAGTTTGAGGACATTGACGACCTGCTGCGCGCGGCGCGTAAATAGAGGCATTTCTGGTGATAGAAACAATTAAACGTTACTGGCGAGCAATCTCCACTCCAAGTAAGTATTACAGTCTGGGTTTTCTGACCTTGGGTGGGTTCATCATGGGGGTTATCTTCTGGGGTGGCTTTAACACCGCGATGGAGTTCACTAATACGGAGACCTTCTGTACCGGCTGTCATGAAATGCGTGAAAACGTTTATGAGGAGCTACAGTCAACGATTCACTTTACTAACCGCTCTGGCGTGAGGGCCAAGTGCTCCGACTGTCACGTGCCTCACGACTGGACAAATAAAATCGCGCGCAAGATGCAGGCTTCCAAAGAAGTCTGGGGCAAGATATTTGGCACCATTAACACGCGTGAAAAATTTGTGGCCAAGCGCCGTGAACTGGCAGAGCGTGAATGGAATCGGCTAAAAGCAAACGACTCTCTTGAATGTCGCAATTGCCACGATTTTGAGTACATGGATTTCACTTGGCAGAGTCAGCGTGCCGCCACACAGCACTCCACAGCGTTAGCCAACGGTGAGAAGACTTGTATCGATTGTCACAAGGGCATTGCACACCATCTGCCTGATATGTCCGGGGTCGAAGGCTGGGATTAGCCAGTGGTCAAGCTACAAAAAAGCCCGGGTTTCCCCGGGCTTTTTTTGTTTTACTGCCTGTCGTTGTTCCCGATTGCTAGGGGGTGTACCAGATTGGCGAAGTGTAGGCCCGTTCCTGAGTTGAAACAGGAGCACCTTCAGGAATGTCGATACCAAAACGTACCGCGTCGTGGGTTGACCAGCGAGGGGTGGGTATCTCCAGAACACGAGCATAATAGACCGCACGTTGTTTCGGGTTAAAGTCAGGGTCTGTCCAGACTGTACCCAGCTCAGGGGCTCCAATGGTGTTGGTCCACGATGCGGTGTTGGCGTTCACAGTATTGCCAACAGCGGGTATCTTGCCATCTGCTCCTGCCTGGCGATCGCCAGACCAGCTGACGTTGTAGACCTTCTCCCTGGTCTCTTTGCCATCCTGCCAGGACTTTACGATCTGGATGCGGTCCAGATTTGCGCCGATTGGGTCACGTAAGGCATACACCATAAAGCTGGGAGCTGACTTACTCTTCTCGCCCCGCGAAGGCAGGTCGCCTCCCATGGGAACTCCCTTACTGTAGCCGGTAAAAGCCAGCTGACGGTTATTCATGTCTGCAAGCGTAAAGTTCCAGCCACCGAAAAGACGGACTCGCATTCGACTGCCGGTAGTGGCGTAGGTTTCTTTTCGCTCCATGGCATCAAAAATCGCCGCCCGGGTATTCTCCTTGGCCCAAACCGCCGCTAAGCCTGAAGCGACCTGCTGCCATCCCATGATGGAACCGCGTTCGGTAGCCATAAAGGGGTGAGCCATTCGCTCTGGGCTGGGCTCGGCGCCCGAGTGCTTGCCGAAGAAGTTGTCTTCCTGCGCCGTTGCGAGAGAGGTGTGGCTATCGGTAGAACCGATCATGCCAAATTTGTAGGGGTTGGTGCCCAGCTTGTCTTCGATGAGCAGGCCCCGCTTGAGCGCTTCCCTGGCGTATTCTGAGGCCAGCATAGCGTCTTCTTTCGCTTCCGATACATCCAGGTTGCCAATGTCCCAGGTTTCATAATCGGCAAACTCGTCATCTGGAGAGAGTAGGGGGTGAGTTTCGCCATCTCCCTTGATTTGGGTGGCTTCGTAGAGTGGTTCCCACTTGGATCTTTGCTCGACGTACTTGGCGTCCAAGCGCCTGCCATCATATTGAGCTTGCATTGGGAACATAATGCCATTGGAGAGGTTGCCATTGTGGGCAATCGCCAGAACGTCGCCGCCGGTTTTCTCTTCGAAATTTGCGAGCCATTTCCACAAGTCCATCGGGTTGGCGCTGCCCTGAGGCTCAATGGTGGTGTAGGGCACCATTTGGCCGCCTTTGTCGGCTCCGTCACGGTAGATGACGACTCGGTGCATGTTTCCGCCTTTGACTAACGAGGTCCACTCATAGCCAATGAAGGCAGTAAACCGGCCGGGTTCGTTGAAACGTTCTGCTGCTTCTACAGTTCGCGCCCAGGCGTCTTTGTAGGGCGCTGAATCGGGGGTGTAAACAAGTTCAGGGTCGAACTGGCCCTGTGAAAACAGGCCAATCAATTCCAACGCAACTCCTACGCCTTTGCCTGCCTTAATTCGGTTGTACCAATCTTTACCCGTTGGATTGGACAGGATGTGGGGAGCTCCCGACAGCATATCGGGGAAAAATCCCATGTTGTCAGAGTGATCAGCAATCACCAGGAAATCAAGAGGCCGTGACAGGCGCACGGGCCCTGCGGTAGTGGACTGTACTTCTTCGCCGCGGGCAAACCGGTAGGCAGCATTCAGGTCAAGGCGATTGCCGAAGGCACCTGCGTCCATAGACATATCGGTATGCAGGTGAGTATCGCCCCAGTAGACATCATTAGCGAAATCTTGGCCTGCGTATGGCGAGTAAGTTGAACCAGGGTAGACTTTGGATAGGGCGCCAGCATCCGCTGGTGGCGGTACCTGGGACTGTGCTGTGGTCGCGGCGACTAGTGCGGTGGCGGCGATCAGGTGTTTGGCAATGCGCATGTTGTTTCCTTCGGAGTCTAGATTTCTTCCAGACTACATTTTAGAACAGCAGATCAAGCTCGCAAGCGCTGATTAACGTTTAGTCACATTAAGTCTTGTTAGCAGGATAGGGCATCGAAATAGAGCTGGTTGAATATTAAGCGGTTGTTTTTGAGAGCCGGATCAATGAAAGTTTCTCGACTTCACCCGCAGGTTATCCAGCTCACTGGTGTAGTCGTAGAGTGCTCCGGCGATAACATGGGTGACGTTATCTTTTGTCTCGACAGTGCCAGTGACTAGTAATAACTGGGCCGACATCAGCGCCTGGCGAAAGTGCTGCTGGGTACGTTGCCAGACCACGACATTACTATTGCCGGTTTCATCCTCGAGAGTGAGGAATAGTACGCCCGAGGCACTGCCCGGGCGTTGGCGACAGGTCACCAGTCCGGCGATGCGTACAAAGCGGTGATTGCCCAAATGTGGCAAATCTACCTGCTTCTTACAGCGGTTGAAGGGTGCCTGGTCGCGTAGCAGGCTTAGCGGATGAGCGCGCAGGGTGAGGCCAGTGGCGCGATAGTCGGACAATACTTCTTCAGCAACGGCTGGGGCGGGTAGTTGTACCTTGTCATTGAAATAGTGCGCGTTTTGAAATTGCTCGTCCTGTAATAAAGGACGTGCCTCTTCAAGCGCCATAATTTGCCATTGAGACTGATGGCGATGGCCGCTTAGGGAAACTAGGGCGTCTGCGTCCGCCAATGCCTCCATATCACGTTTGTCCAGTTGGGCTCTGCGACGCAGGTCGCTGATTTGACGAAAGGGAGATTGCTGGCGCCCTTCAACGACGCGCTGGGCACCGCCTCGGCTCAAGCCTTTTACCAGACGCAGGCCAAGGCGAACAGGTTTGTTGGTGCCCCGATGTTGATCCAGTAACTGGTGGTCCCAGTCGCTTTGATTGACGTCTATGGGGAGTGCAACCACACCGTGGCGGCGAGCGTCCTGAAGTAACTGTGATGCGCTATAAAACCCCATGGGTTGGCTGTTTAGCAGGCCGGCAAAAAATGCAGCAGGGTGGTGTCGCTTGAGCCAGGAGGAAATATAGGCCAGCAGGGCAAAACTGGCAGAGTGTGATTCCGGAAAGCCGTAACCGGCAAAGCCCTTGATCTGGTCAAACAGGCGACGGGCAAAGTCCTCGTCATATCCTCTTTCTATCATGCCCTGAGTGAGCTTTTGCTCAAAACCAAGCAACTTGCTGTTGCGACCCCAGTTGGCAATGGCGCGGCGCAGTTGGTCTGCTTCGCCGCCGGAGAAACCAGCTGCCACCATGGCCAGGCGAATGACCTGTTCTTGGAAGATAGGCACCCCAAGAGTTCTTTCCAGTACGCCCTTTATTTCTTCCGAGGGATATGTGATTACCTCAAGTCCCTGCTTACGGCGCAAATAGGGGTGCACCATGTCTCCCTGTATAGGCCCTGGGCGGACAATCGCGATTTGAATCACCAGGTCATAAAAACACTCTGGCTTGAGTCTGGGCAGCATAGACATTTGTGCCCTCGATTCAATTTGGAATACGCCGGTGGTGTCGGCTTGTTGCAGCATTTGGTAAGTAGCTGCGTCTTCCTTGGGAATGTCACTGACAGTCGCAATCGCCGGGTTATAGCGATGTACCATTTGCAGGCTTTTTCTGATGGCTGAGAGCATGCCCAGAGCAAGAATATCGACCTTGAGCAGTCCCAGTGATTCGATATCTTCCTTATCCCACTGAATAACGGTGCGCTCAGCCATGCTGGCATTCTCTACCGGCACCAGTGTAGAAATAGGGCTGCGGGTAATAACAAAACCCCCTACATGCTGGGACAGGTGTCTGGGGAAACCCAGAATTTGCTGCACCAGGTTGTAGAATAAATCTGCTTGCTGGCTGTGGCCTGCCACGCCCTGCTCTTCAAAGCGTTTGCTTAAGTCGGCAGTGCGATCCCACCAGGCCAGCGATTTGGCCAGGTCGTCTACGAATACCGGATCCAGCCCCAGCGCCTTGCCTACATCGCGTACAGCACTGCGTGAGCGGTAGGTGATAAGGGTAGCGGCGAGAGCGGCACGTCGGCGACTGTATTTGCGGTAAATGTATTGAATGACTTCTTCGCGCCGCTCGTGTTCAAAGTCCACGTCAATATCAGGAGGTTCGTCGCGCTCCTTGGAGATAAAACGCTCGAATAAAAGGGATATCTGCTCTGGAGATACCTCGGTAATGCCCAGGCAGTAGCAGACGACAGAGTTGGCGGCGGAGCCTCGACCCTGGCAAAGAATGTCCCGAGAGCGAGCGAAATCAACAATGTCGTAAACAGTGAGGAAGTAGTACTCGTAGTTTAGTTCGTCAATCAGCTCCAACTCCCTGTCGATACGTTGCTGAACAGGCTCGGGGGTGCCGGTAGGCCAGCGGCGCTTGCTGCCCTCATCGACCAGCTGTCGCAGGTAGCTATTGGCACTATGACCCTGGGGAACAACTTCCTCTGGATATTCATAGCGCAGTTCGTCCAGGCTGAAGTTGCAGCGCGATACGATGCGCTCAGTCTCCAGAATCAGCTCGGGGGGATAGAGTTGGTGTATTCGCTCCAGAGATCGCAAATGTTGCTGGCTGTTGCCCAGGCGTCGCCGACCCAGTTGGGCCACGCTGGTGTTGTAGTGCAGTGCGGTAAACACATCGTGCAATGGTTTGCGGGAAGCCAGATGCATGCGTACATCGCCGCAGGCGACCAGGGGAATATTCAGCGCGGTTGCCAGTGCCGAGGTATTTTCAAAATGCCGGGCTTCGTCATTTCCCAGCAAGTGACTAACGCCCAGCCAAATTCGATTTTTACACAGCCGTGCCAATTGCTGCCCATAGGCCTTGTCGTGATCATCGTTGTCTCGGGGTAACCAAATCAGCAGGCAACGCTTAAGGTGAAAGATGACATCTCGTAGATTGGCCCGATATTCCCCTTTGGGGCTGCGCCGCCGGGCCATACTGATTAACCCTGATAGCTCGCTATAGGCTGCGCGAGAGGGCGCCAGAGCTACCAGGCGAATGCCTTCCTCAAGCTTGAATTCACTGCCTATGATCAGTTTTAGCCCAGCCTCCTTTGCTGCTACGTGAGCCTTTACTACTCCCGCAAGAGAGCATTCATCGGTGATGGCCAGTGCGCCATAGCCCAGTTGCGCCGCCCGTTCTACCAGTTCGTGGGGGTGAGAGGCGCTGCGCAGGAAGCTGTAGCAGCTGAGGCAGTGAAGTTCGGAGTAGTTTGACATATACTGTATATTTATACAGTATTTTGTAATTGTCAAAATTCTCTCTCTCTCCGTGCCCAGGCAAGCTGGTAATCCCTGTCGATATGACTAAAGTTGCTAGCGATGATAGCGTTGCATAAAAATGGCTAATGAGGCTGGTGCGTCAAATGGAAGATAAATACATATTTGCTCCCGTTCTTATTCAGGTGATGCTCACGCTTTGTCTGTATATCTATCTCGCAGTTGCGAAAAAAAAGGCAGTGACATTAGGCCAGGTGAATGAAGAGCGTAGGGCGCTTCATGATGACGCCTGGCCAGACGGTGTTTTGCAGATTAATAACTGCATCCGCAATCAGTTTGAAGTGCCGCTGCTGTTCTATGTGCTGATTGGTGTGTTATGGAGCATCTCAGCAGTTAATATTTATGTGCAGGTGGCAGCCTGGCTGTTTGTTGTGAGCCGGATTGCTCATGCAATTATTCATATGGGATCCAATTACGTTCCTGTTAGGCGGCGCTTTTTTATGATTGGCTGCTTTATTTTAATCGGCCTGACTTTTTACGCAGGCTATGAACTTTTAGCTAATTAATGGGGCAAGGTCAGCCAGTTAGGCAGAAAAATAAGAATAGTCACGTAGGCAACTCGGCGGAGCGTTTGCCGCTCTATCAAGATATAGTCACAAGCGGGGATGTCAGGAGAAACGAAAATTATGGCGTTTGATAGCCACAATTTGAAGTTAGCGAGCCAGTTCAAGGCCATTGTGTTGTTGGTCGGTTTTATCGCGGTTCAGGTTAGCGCTGAAAGCAATAAAGCAGAAGCCGAGCCCTTGCTAATTCGAGGGGGTTGGCTGTTTGACGGCGTTAGCGATACGCGGCGGCGTAACAGCGGCATTCTGATTCGGGACGGAAAAATTGTCGATCTTGATATTCAGGCCAAAGCAGATTCTTCAGGTTACACAAAAGTCATAGTGTTAGCCGACTCCGATACAGTTCTGCCAGGCATGATTGATCTCCATGCACACTATAACCTGGACCTTGTAGACAATGGTCGTGCAGAGGAGGTTGTGTATAACGGCATCGTGTTGCTTGCCAATGGTGTAACCAGTACCTGGTCCGCTGGAGAATTTTTTCCCGAACGCGTCATTGCCCAGCGTGATCGTATTGAAGCTGGAGAAGCTGTTGGTCCTCGTCTAAAGGAGGGAGACGTTCATGATCCCCGTATTTTGCTTCGTTCGGCCGAGGGGAAGATTGGCCCAATGGGTCCGGCTGACCACGCCAACTGGGAACTAAAAGTAGAGCCCCTAAGACAAGGAGAGAAATTATAATGCGCTATTCCTGCCAGTGTCCCTGTGGGACTACCAAGTACGAAGTTGAGGGTGAGCCGATTACGCGTTTTTATTGCCACTGCACTATTTGCCAACAGCAATACGATGCTTCCTTTGTCGATATCTCGCTGTTCAAACTGAATGACGTGCAATTGCCCGAGGGGCACGATATATCGTTTGCAAAGTACAAACGTATCGGTGCTGTCGATCGGGGGCGTTGCCCTGCGTGCGACAAACCTATCCTGTCCAAGATGGGTGAGGGGGAGAAAGCTTTCGCTTTTGTAGCGACCAGAAATTGCGTGAACTCGGAGGATTTGCCCCCGGCAGAGATGCATGTGTTCTACGGTACACGTAAGGAAAATGCGTCGGATGATCTTCCCAAGTATAAAAATGCAATTAGTAGTCGTTATGCGTTTATAAAACGCATGCTCTGAGCGCGCGTTTGAAAGTTGCTGGAGCAGCAATGAAAGTGTTTTGAATAAATCACGGAGACTTAACAGAGGAGAAGATCAGAATGATCTACCCAGGAAGTTGTCACTGTCAGGCTATTAAATTTGAGGTAGAGGCACCTGAAGAGGTTGAGTTGGAAAACTGCAACTGCTCACATTGTGCAAAGGCGGGTTATCTGCATCTTATTGTTCCTTTGAGTAAGTTCACATTGCTGGCCGGTGAGGAATGCATCGCGACCTACACGTTCAACACGGGTGTCGCAAAACACAGTTTTTGTAAGGTTTGCGGCATGAAGCCATTTTACATTCCCCGGTCAAACCCCGATGGCATTGATGTCAATGTGCACTGCCTGGATATCAAGCCGCCGAAAATGACTATTGTTGATTTCGATGGCCTGAACTGGGAAAAAAATGCTCATAAGCTCGCTCACAAAAGCAAAGAGTAGTCTGGAACAATTTTTGGTGCGCCATTGGTAGAAACATAAGCCCAAGCGATTTTGACAGCCCCGCCGAGACTGAGCTCTGGTTTTGATTACTGATGCCCTAATATGATTTGTCGATAGAGATTAATAACGCGCTAGACTGAGCGCATATACAGGGAGGTGTATGTGATGAAAAGTTGTTTGCTTTGCCTGGCTATCGTTATCGCTTCATTTTTTTGTCCTGTCGTATTAGCGCAGCAGGCAAGTCTTGAGGAATGTCGAAAACTGCAGCTGAAAATTGAGCGCTATGATGAGTTGCGCAGCAACGGTGGTAGTGGTCCGCAGATGGATGCATGGAAGCGCAGTCGAAGAGCGCTGGAGAAGCAGTTTCGAACCGGCGGCTGTCGTTATTATCGATGGGAGCTTAGATAGTGTGTTCATGAAGTTCTGCAATATTTGGAGGCAGTGGTTCGATCCGCAATGAGTTATCTAGCATGAGTAATTTCTTTTCTGATATACCACATGACCTACCCGAAGAGCTGTTCCAGTGTCTGGTTGAGAGAGAAGGCCTGCGTATCGAGCGAATTGTCTCCAGGGGGCATGCCTCCGCGCCCGACGATTGGTACGACCAGGAGCGAGCTGAGTGGGTGATGGTCCTGCGAGGCAGGGCGGTGATTGCTTTCGCCGATAAGGCGTCAGTTACCCTTGAAGAGGGCGATTACGTTAACATTGCTGCTCATGAGCGACATCGAGTGGAATGGACGTCGCCTGATGAAGACACGATCTGGCTGGCGGTGCATTACTGAATGAATATTCGAACCTATCAGGATTCTGATGAAGATGCGGTTATAGGCCTCTGGAACGAGTGTGGGCTTGTGGTCGCTCATAACGATCCTCGTAAAGATATTGCTCGCAAACTGGAGGTGGGCCGGGATCTTTTCCTGGTGGGAGTGGTTAATGACCAAATAGTGGCCTCGGTGATGGGGGGCTACGACGGGCACAGAGGTTGGGTTAATTACCTGGCGGTTAGCCCTGACCAACAGCGAAAAAGTTATGGCACCGTGATGATGCGCGCGATCGAAAAAATCCTGCTTGTGCGGGGTTGCCCAAAGCTGAACTTACAGGTGAGGCGAGCTAATACTGCAATTATCGATTTTTACAACAGTATCGGCTATGGAGAAGACGCCGTTGTTAGCATGGGTAAGCGCCTGATTCCTGATCACTAAGACCAGTTGATAAAACAAGAGACAAGTTTATGAGTGAAATACCGAAGTGCCCTGAGTGCTCTTCTTCCTATGTCTACGAAGACCGAGATCAGTTTGTTTGTCCCGAGTGTGGCCATGAGTGGCCGCGGGATGGCAGTGCAGAAGACATCGACGAAAAAGTTGTTAGCGATGCTAACGGTAATCCCCTTGTGAATGGCGATACTGTCACGGTCATTAAAGATCTTAAGGTGAAGGGCTCATCCTCGGTGGTGAAAGTGGGAACCAAGGTGAAAAATATCCGTTTGGTAGAGGGCGACCATGATATCGATTGTAAAATTGATGGCATCGGACCAATGAAGCTCAAGTCTCAATTTGTAAAAAAAGCGTGATCAGTTTTATCGTTTCATCTAGTGGCTTTTCGCGCATATGGTCTATTCTTAATATAAAACTGAACCTTTAATTTAAGATAGGAATAGATCAATGGATGTCATTCAAATGGGTGCCCAATTATTGTCGGAAAAATTGGGCCTGCAACTCGATAGCGGTTCAATTGAAAATGCTTTGTCTAGTCTGCTGGGCGATGGCAAGGGCGGCGTCGATCTCGCTGGATTGGCGAGTAAAATGGCTTCCAGTGGTGAGCTGGGCGGTATTGTCAGTTCTTGGCTGGGTGATGGGGGCAATAGCGCAATTTCTGCAGAAAGTATTATGGGGTTGCTGGGTGACAGCAAAGTGTCAGACTTTGCTTCTTCGCTGGGTACCGACACCGGAACGGCAGCCTCGGGGCTGGCGGATGTGCTGCCGCAGTTAATGGATAAGGCCAGCTCTGGCGGTAGTTTGCTTGACGCAGCTGGCGGTATGGGCGGCCTGATGGGCGCCGCAAAATCTTTTCTAAGTTAGCGCGCCCTGGCTCACGTTACGCGCCAAGACGCCGGGCTAGGAGAGCTCGCCAAGGGCAACCATGGCCCTGCCTGCAAGCTCACTTTGGACAAAAATGTGATCGTGAAAATAGCCAGCGATGACATTGGCGCTGATACCGTGCTCGCCTAGTTTTTTGGCGAAAGCGGCAGTGAGCCCCACAGCCTCCAGACTTGAATGGACTTCCAGGGTGATGCGCTTGAACACGCAGTCGTAATGTATTTTATGAGCGTCGGCTTTGGTTTTGGCTATAACCAGTGTGAGCCCTTCAGGCTCCATGCAGCTGGCAATGGGTTGTAGTTCACTGTGGTCGCCATATTGTGCGTTTCCGGCGCTCCAGAATACGTAGTCTTCTTTATCCAGCTGCGGTGACATGGAAGCTAAAAGAGTGTCGAGGTCATTCGCGCCAGTCATTATCGAATCGTCCGCTGTTGGTGGTGATGGCCGGTGGCTCTAATAGATAACCTCATCCAGCCAATTCCGTTAGTGAAAATGAAGTCAGGAAGCCCAGCACCGCGATCAATCCCGTCCAATCGTGTGTCTCTGCAAAGGCTTCTGGAATCATGGTGTCAACAATCATAGTCAGCATGGCTCCGGCGGCGACGGCTGTGGTCGCTGCAACCACCATTGGAGAAAAGCTGTCGAAAACCACATAGCCCGCCAGCGATGACAACCCACAGGCGATGGCGATGGTTATCCACACTCCAAATACGTAACTTGCAGACCGACCGGACTTACGCATGCCAATGGAGCTAGAAATTCCCTCGGGCAGGTTTGATAAAAATATGGCAGCCACGGTGGCGATGCTGACAGCGCCGCCATGCAATATGCTTAAGCCGATGACAATAGATTCCGGAATCCCATCGAGCAGGGCTCCTAGAGCAATGGCTGCGCCGCTGCCGCTGTCTTCCTGCTCGCTGGGCTGTTGGTTTCCCGATCGCTTACGGTGTTTGGCGCCCTGGTTGGCCAGCAAACGGTTAGCGCCAGCATAGGCAATTGCACCCAACAGGAAACCGGTTGCGGTGGCCCCTAATCCAGCGATCTGGAAGGCTTCTTCCATCAGTTCGAATGACAGTGCGGATATCAGCACACCGCTGCCGAAGGCCATGATTGAGGCAGCCACTCGATTGGGTACCGAATAGTAAAAACCGATCGCAGCGCCCAGTATAAGCGCCCCACCGGAGAAGAAGCCCCAGAAAGCTGCTGAGAGCACGGGACTCATGGTGTGTCGAAACCCTTAAGGCATGGCCAGTACATTGCAGTCCAACTTATCGAGAATTTTTTCCGCGGTATTGCCTTGCATCATGGCGGCAAGGCCTGACCGGTGTGAATTTCCGACAACTACCATATTGGCATTGAGTTTATTTGCCATTTCAACGATGACTCTCTCGGGCGGCCCCATCATGATGTGAATGCGGCTTTTGTCTAAGCCAGTAGCCTCAATCAATTTACGCGGATCGGGAGTTATCCGAAAATCAGGAAAGGCATTGACTACGTGAATCTCGGCGATGTCGCTCACGACCAATTTTCGTCCCAGTTCCAGAATATGCTCATTGAGCTTTTCGTAGGACTGGGTTCTGACGCTGATGTCTATGGCTGCCAGAATGACAGGTACCTCGGGTCTCTTTACTTGCTTGATCAATAGCACCGGGCTCAGGCACTCCCTGATCAAGGTCCAGTCAGAAGTAGACTTGAGAATGCGCTGACTGGCGCTGTGCTTGTAAGAGGACTTATACACAATGTCTGCATGATTGCGAGCAGCTGCGCGAACGACGGCGTGGTACCAGTCTTTGTCCCATTCCACTTCTGTGCTTACCGTTAAACCGCTTGCGGCAATAGGCGCCACTGCTTCTTCCAGTATTTTTTTATGATCACCCAGGCGCTGTTTTACGGCTTCAGATTGCTTGTCTGCGCCAGAGACATCGCCGTGAATGCAACCGAACAAATGCAGACCGGCGCCCAGCTTTTCAGCGACCATGGCCGCTCGTTCAAGGGCAGGCTGTTCTTCACGCGTGGGATCGTGAACGACCAGAAACTTGCTCAATGCCATGCGATGCTCCATTTCATTTATCACCAATACGCCTATTCTCACCCATGCCGTTAGAATAGGCACTCTAAAATAGACATAAATATTGTGAGGATTGGTGCTGTGTGGCGGTAACTTTCTAGGCGAAGATACCGTGAATATACCAGCGGCGCGCTAAACGATCGTGAAAGACCCAATAGTGCTGGCCGGCCTCTCCCTTGGCGATGTAGTAATCGCGACTGACAGCCTGTTGCCACCAGTTATCTTCTATACGTTCGGGACCGTAAACCAGCTCAAGCCCTCCTTGCCAGTAAAGCTTGCTACGCCGCTCGGGCAGGTCCCTGGGAGAGGGCATTAACCAGAAGGGGCGCTGGGCACAGAGGCTGTTGCTAGCGTCGTCGGCTGGCCTGTCGACACAGCTATGTACTGCAAATTCGGGTAAATGCTCGTTGCGGCAGCCGACCTTTTTTACGGCCTGTAGTCCCAGACGGTTACGCAGGCGATCAAGCAGGCTAGCAAGGGGTTCACGCTGTTTACGGGGGCTGAACAAATCGATGTTTTCCAGCTGCCCACTGTTCAGGGTGTCGCAGATTAGAGCCAGGCCTTCTACCTCTACCTTCAGTTCCAGTCGCTCCAGGCGAATGCGCGTCAGTTGATACCAGTTCTCCCAGTCGCTGTGGCTGGAGCTGCTACGTACCCGAATTTCTTCAAGAGAGTGATCGATACCCACTAATTGCCAGAGAATTTCAGCCGTTTGCAATTGTGTGTTACGCAAAAACCGGCACAGGGATTGTAGCAATAGCTGTATGGCAGGCATGAGTTCTTCATTGCCGCGGACCTCGTAGCCAAACCAGTATTCATCACTGAAGTTTGTTGGGGGCTGGTAGTCCGGGTGTATGTTTTCTCGTTGTCCCAGCACCTGCTGTAGGTGTCCTGTGAATTCAGCGCCGCAGCGACGTCCCAATGCTGAGGGCGGCAAGGAAAGAATGTCGCCAAAGGTATGCAAGCCTGCTCGGCGCAGTGAATCGACCGTGGTGTTAAACCCTGAAAGTAAGCTAAGGGGCAGAGGGGTCAGCCGATCCTGCAAAGGGCGCTGGTAGTCATTGGCCTGGTCATTTTCGCTGAAGGAAAGCAGCCACGCAGCTCCGGGCGTGGGTGCCAGACCATACTCAACTCGAAATCCACGGCTGGCAATACCGTTACTCACTTCCGCGAGTAGCAAGTCCATTCCGCGAAATAAGGCCAGGCAACTGCCAATTTCCAACTGCAAGCAATCGGCTCCGTGGGTGTGGAGGCTGGGCGTAATACTGTAGCCCCAACAGCATAACTGCTGCAGGCAGCGCGCCTCGGCGCTGGTATCTCGCTCCAGCAATTGTACAGGCTCATCAGCCAGCAGGGCGCGAACCGTAGTCGCGCCCATGTCCTCACGAATGCCCAGTGCCGCTGCATAGTCGTTGGCCCGCAACACTCGCTGCTTGGCCAGCACCACTACGGCTTGCTCCTCGGAGCGATTAAGGCATTGCAGGGGCAACTGGTGAAAACGCAGGCACAACCACAGGCTCACGGGCCTGCTCCTGCAAAACACTGCAAATACGCAGGGGGAATGTATCCCAGTTTAAATTGACTAATACTGTACATATATACAGTATTAGTCAGGCAGGCAAAAATGTCCAGTTGGAGAAATAAAACCCGTCGCCAGATCAGGCAGGTGTTGCTAAATGTTCACCGCGACTGACTGAACAGAAAAAACAGAACCAGGACAATCACCGCCAGTAATCCCCCCGACGCGTAGATGATGTGTTGGTAGTGCAGAGGCTGACTGGCTTCCAATAGCGCCATGTCTTCAGATGGTAAGGGGTTTTCGGGGGTGTGGCGGCTATCAGCCAGCAGTGCCTGGGCGTCTTCCCACTGGGAGTCGAGGATCACCCAAACACGCACATCAGTGACCCCGGTAATGGCCCAGTAGTTGTAGGCATTGATGTCTGAAACCCGACAGAGAACACCTTTCTCACGCAAGCTGTTGGCTACGTGGTTGGCTTCAATAATAGAAGTGTAAGTGCCGAGGAGCTTCATGGCTCTATACAAGCACAAATTGGTTGTAATGGTCGATAGAGCTGGGTGCTGAGCAAATTTGATTAAAGACGAGTGTAATTACGCACAAGTTAATATTTCTTATAGACTAACCAATAAAAGTAGTACTATTTTCAGCACTAAATAATGTCCGCTTTCACCTCAAAGCGGACGCTCATGCTTTGAGTCGACTCTGAATGACATAGGTACATATCGTATCCCCTTATCGCTCTCTTCAGCTCCATCGTGAGTAAAGCCGTACCGCTCATAGAAGCCAATCGCGTTTATTGACGCTTTGAGATGCAGTCGATCGTAGCCGGAGCGCGCTATCACAGCGTCTAGCAATGCCCCTCCAACTCCTCTATTTTGACTTTCGGGGAGAACATACAGCTGGGCGATATAGTAAGGGTCGCGCCATGCAACATAACCTATGATTTTATCGTCGGAAACGGCTTTTACTGCTCGATACTTTGACGCATCTGCAATAGATGAAATATCTGCCGATCGAGCCGATCGCATCGATAGCTGACCTGCGGACGACAAAGTCGGTATCACTTGAAGCTCGCTAGTCTGTTCTACAAGTAGCGAAATTTCGGGTATGTCTCCAGCTATAACTGGGTAAAGTTCGATCATTGACTGCCAACTCCGAAAACCTAGTCGAAGGGTAACTTAATCCGTTTATAAACCGATACTAGACAGTCAGCTATTAGGCGAAAGCGGACATCGCGCCATGCTGGATAATCTATACTCCTCACATGCGCAATATAACGATCATATTCAATGGAACCGAATGGGTGGCTATTACCAGAGTCAGCAGTATGGCTACGGTGCGCGGATTTGGAGGCACACAGGCACACGCCTGCAAGGATCTACTGGTCAATTGCCGTCATTTCCCTAACGATGGCCGGCTACGCACTACCATCCATCGTTCATAGGCCGTTGCGGCCATGACGTGCCTGCTAGACTTCTATCTGTTCAGCCAGCGTCAGGGCATCGTCTTCATCTATTCCAAGATACCTAACCGTGCTCTCGAGGCTCGAATGCCCTAGAAGAAGCTGAACAGCCCGTATGTTTTTAGTCTTTCTGTAGATAATAGAGGCCTTAGTCCTTCTCAGGGTATGTGTGCCGTATAAAGCGGTATCCAGCCCGATATCGGCGACCCATCGATGGACTATTCGTAAGTATTGTCGCCTGGAAAGGTGGTCAGATTTAACCACTCGGCTTGGGAAGACATAGTCGAGCGGTTTTAGGTTCCTAAGCGCAATCCAGCTTTCTAGAGATCGCCTGGTCTGTTCGGATATCTCGAATTGGACCGGACGGCCCGTTTTCCGCTGAATTATTCTAGCTCGACTTTGAATCCGATTGCCCTGGGCTAGGTCAGCAATTCTTAGCTGCATTAGGTCACATGCCCTAAGCTTGCTGTCAATTGCGAGATTGAAGAGTGCTAAGTCCCTAACTCGGGCCTTCGACTCCAATTTGAAGCGAATTTCCCAGATTTCCTTCAACTGTAGCGGGCGTTTCTGGCCTACAAGCTTTCCCTTATTCCACGGTAGTTTACTACCGTTTTCTATGCTGAGTGCAGACATGGCTATTTCCTCCTCCCTTGATGGGAGTCCATGAAATACACCAATGGCCAAATTAAGTCTTTGACCTGAAGCCAAACTATCGAGGGTAAAAGGTCCGCTTTCGCCTAATAGCCGACATTGGCGTAGGTAGTCATGCCGTTGGCGCATCCAGTCATTCAGTCGAACCGCTGATAGAGCTATATTCTCTCCGGAATGGCGAACTTCATAGCCAATATATATTGAATATTTTAGGAGAAAAAATATGAGAGTATTGATTGCAATAGCGCTTCTTTTGGCACTCCCTGGTGCTGCTAGCGCTGCATGCAGTAAATCTACGCTACAGGGTAACTATGCTTCGGGTGGTACATTCACTTATTATTACGATGGATTTCCTTCGATTGCAGCGGGTATCGTTCACTTTAATGGCGGTGGAAAAATAACCCTAAAATCACTAACTGAGGGCGCTTATGGTGACAGAGCGACAGTGAATGGAGGCGGATCTTATTCCGTTAATAGTAATTGTGTCGGTACGGCTAAATTGAATATAAGAAGTAATGGCCAGCTAGTGGGCACAGCGAATCTGAACTTTGCTGTAGGCGGGACAAAGGCGTTGCCTGAGATCTTAGGTATTTACACTAATCAAAGAGATGGGATTACAGGCTCTATTCGATTGATAAAATCAAACCACTAAAAATATTTTCACTCTGGGACCCAGCGACAAGCGGTCCGTCAGCTTACATTTAAAACGTCCGCTTTCGCCTAATAGCGGAAATGTTCTAAATCTGATTGAAGCCCGGGCTGGAATACATTTAGACTCAACTGCACCAATTAGACCAAGGATGGTAATTAGATAATGTTCCCTTTGTTATTGTTGATACTAATTTTCCCAGCGGTATCTTTAGCGGATGACGCATCCCTACCGGAATTTGAAGATCTTTATTTTAGAGGTTACAAATGCACGCAAGACTGCTCCGGGCATATAGCGGGTTACAATTGGGCCATAGAAAACGGATTAACCGGGCCACACGAGTGTGGCGGCCGGTCGAATTCTTTTATCGAAGGCTGTACTTCCTTATTTGTTGAGAGCAACCCTGAAAATGTCACTCTAGTTAGCCTGAAGAGGAGCAGCAACTACGCCGTTGGCTGTATTGGTTCTGATTTATATGGTGGACCTTGCTACGATGGTTACGGAGGGCCGCTATATGATGGCTATGGTGGGCCTCTATATGATGGATATGGAGGGCCGCTCTACGATGGCTATGGTGGCAATTGCTACGCTGGCTATGGTGGCAATTGTTACGATGGATACGGGGGCGACATGAGCAAGTGTCCAATCTTGTGCCAGTAAACCTAAGATCCACACCGGTCGCTATAATTTGATGTCCAGGCGTTGATGTCGCCTTTGAGGTGAAAGCGGACGTTTCCCCTAGCGGAGTTAGAGCACGGCGCGCCGCGGTGTGCTTCTTCCAAAAATGACATAAGCATTTATCTAAATTTCGATATAATCCCATCGGGAATTAAAAAGTTTATTTTCTACCGGTAACTTATGGAGCCTGATTTTATGACCGAGAACGCGTCTTTTGCAGTCCGAATAATCAAAGCACCGGTGAGAGCAGCGTGGTTCCTGATAAGAAATCCACTTATAGCTCTCGTAATCGTGGCCCTTATATTATTCTCCTCTATTTCCTTTTTGGCCCTCTATAACGAGGCGATCGCGAATAGATTCAATGATTCTATGGGGTTCTTCTTTGGAGCGACACTTGCATCTTCGGCGAGCGATGCGTTAAAAGCCAGAGAGCTCAAATACAAAAAAGCTTCCTTGGCGTTGGAAAATAGAAATGCAGAAATAAGTCAGAAAAACCGATTGATAAAGAAACAAAGCAACGCTATCGCTAAAAAGAATCAAGTTCTAAGAGCAACTTCGATCGAGTTAAAAAAATCTGCAACTGCTTTGAGGGGCGCGGGAGTAACAATAAGTCAGCAAGGTGGCCTGATACGCGCGCACAAAAGCAAAATCAGCAATTTCCGGAGAACTGGTAAAGTTATCGAGCGCACCGCTTCCAAGCGCTTTAGTAAAGTTGCCATTTATGATGCGGCAGGTGAACTTATGGGGTGGTTGCCGGTAGTTGGTGACGCTGCCAGTATTGGTTTAGCGGCGGCCGGCGTCTATGAAATGTGTCAGATGTTCAGGGAAATCGAGTCTGCAACAGATCAACTCGGAGTGAAATATCAGGTCTACACTGATACCTTTTGCGAGAAACCTGCTGAGAAAACCGCTGAAGTAGTGGCCGAAAAGATCGGCCAAGTCAAAGGTCAAGCTGTTGCAATGACTACAATTTTTCAAGAACGAACCTCAAGCTTGTCACTCCCTGATAAGGACGCTCTCATTGTACAATTCCAGACTATGTTAGATATGGCTTACCAGTCGTTTCCTAATATATCTGAATAGGCACAGTATCTAACTTTAAATTACTTCAGAATTTATTTGACGTCCGCTTTGAGGTGAAAGCGGACACTTTCCAAATAGTCGCTGTTTTAGTCCGAATATGATTTTCAGACGGCATCCATGCCACCCGGAAACAATTCTATGCCGACAAAAGCGGACTAGCCAGCGACTGCCTGAAATTGGTTTCTTTTAGGTGGGGTTAAACTTTGGCTGGGTTGAAAACTGGCTGCCAGATCTCAAATATCTGATCCCCAAAAAGATAAAAGCTGATATCCAGCGATTTGAATTGTTGTTCGCTGCAAGTCGCGAAAGCCACCTCTGCAGCCGCGTCCAGGGGATACCCAAATACACCACAGGATATGGCGGGGAACGCAATCGATTGGCACTGGTTTTCCAGCGCTAGTAACAGGCTGTTGCGATAGGCGAGTGCGAGCAACTCTTCGGGGTTTTCTGCTTCATCGTACACAGGTCCCACCGTGTGAATCACGTAGCTTGCAGGTAGCTCGCCAGCGCCGGTAATCCGTGCCTGGCCAGTGGGGCAGCGTATGCCGTTCATCGCGGGTACTTTCCTGCATTCGGCTAACAGTTCGGGGCCGGCGGCGCGGTGAATGGCGCCGTCAACACCGCCACCGCCAAGCATCACTTCGTTGGCAGCATTCACAATAGCGTCTACCTCAGCGGTAGTAATGTCGCCAATAGTGAGTTTTATATTGTTCACTGTATGTCGCCGGCATTGCTGCGCTTGGCGAGGTCCCAAACAATAAAAATCATGAACAGGATGAGTGCTCCAACGCCAAGGGTGACGCCGTATTCTGTTAGCCACTCATCCATATTGCTCTCGCAGGCTGCGTCGCAGCGCTAATTTAAGAGGCGAAAACTATATCAGCATTCAGGTGGCACGGAGCCTTCATAGAATTGGTGATCATGCAGGCGCCCTCGGCTTTGTCCAGCAAGCGCCGGGCCTTTGCTTCATCTGTGCCTGCAGGCACAGTGAGAGTGGCTTTCACGGTAAATGCAGTGAACTGCGGTGCTCTTTCTACTTTATCCAACACGCCCTCTGCTGTTGCCTCTAGCGACACCCACTCCATTTTTGACGCGCTTGAAATAGCGCGAAAGGTGAGAATGAAGCAGTCGGCAACGGAAGCTACCAGCAAATGCTCAGGTGACCACTGGTCTCCCGGGCCGCCGAATTCCGCGGGTGGTGCGGAAACGATTTGCGGCATATTGTCGCTTTTCAGGGCAACTGTGCCTGCGGCTTCAGCGTTGGCGGATACGAGGTAGTGATGGGGAAAATCTTGCATTGCTTAGCTCCAATCTCTGTGCGTTTAAAAAAGTGCAGAGCGGAGTTTAGCAGAGCGGGGCTTGCGAATGTTTGACTTCTATCATGCCCCGCTTTTACTCAGGCAAATGAAAACGCCGGCTGGGCCTTTGGGCTCGCCTGCCCGGGGCTGGCCTGCCCGGGGCTCGCCTGCCACGAAGGTACTTCCCACAGCTGAGGATGCTCTGGCACGTCTTCCGACGGGGGCAGGGTCACGTCTATATACTGGTTGCCGCCGCGTTGCTTGAGAATATGTACCTTGCGGTATTCGCGCATTTGCAAGCGCAGGCTCGCGGGAGCGTGATTACGGGCGGCCTCCTGGGGGCGAAATAACACCGAAAGGCTGTCGCCGCTGGCGGCGGCCAGTTGCAGCTTGCGCAGTTCGCTATAGCTGTACTCATCTGCGCCAAGCCAGCTGAACACAGCGCTGCTGGTGGTGCTGCGTAGGGCTTGCTCGGTAGCCCACAACAGGTCTTCACGACTTTTGGGGTGTACCAGCAGAATCTGGTCGGTATCTATGCCCCTTGCCTTGAGCAAGGGTGCGTAAGGTGTGAAAGGTGGGGCAATAAATACCTGCCAGCGGCCTTCAGCGCTAAGTTTTTCCATGGCGGGCAGGAACAGGCCCATGGAGCCCAGACCGCAGCCATCGCTGAGTACTTCTACCGTGCTGCCAAGAGGCCAGCCATCGCTGCGCAGCTCTTTATCCAGCGTGCTGTAACCGGTGGAGAGACGATCCTCATCCCAGTGGCTGTCGCCGTTGGCGGAAAGTACCTGGCCGGCCAGGTGTCCCTGCCAGGTGTCGTTACGATTAATAACCTGCTGTAGTGCCTCATTCATGGCCGCGCCCTCTGCTGTATATTCATACACTGTTTGTATATACAGTAGTTGTGCTCAGCGGGCTTTGCAAGCGGTAAAATTTACATACTGCCAGCACCTGTCTCATTAGGCGACATGTGTAGATGAGTGCCACGGCACGGTCGCACCGGCATAGGCAAGGCCGGTTTCAGCCCTGTTTGTGTTGGAAAGTGGTTGTTTAACGAACGCTGGCGAGATCGAGTATTAAAGACTCTAAATTGTCCCAGGGCTTGCCCCCGGAGAAACCTTTGATACTGCCGTCTACCTCTGTGGCTTGCTCCATTAAGTGTGACAGCGAGTCGCGGCTGTGACGCCCCAGTGCCCCTTGCATCAGGCCTATGCGGTTTTTCCAGACTCTCAGTGAGCTCAATGCCTGCTGTGGGTTTTGACCGGAGTCAACGGACTGTTGTGCCTGATAGAGGGTGCGTATCTCACGCAGCAGTGCCCAAAGGGCCACGGCCGGTTCAGTGCCTTCGCCGCGCAATCCATGCAGCATTTTAAGGCTTCCTGCGGCATTGCCTTTTAGGGCGTTGTCGGTCATGTCAAAAAGGTTGTAGCGGGCGTTGTTAGACACAGAAGTCGTTACAGTTTCTGCGGTAATCTGGCCACCCTCGGCCAGTAGTTTGAGTTTTTCCACTTCTTGCACCGCAGCCAGCAGATTACCTTCAACCCGATCGCACAGTAACTGCAGCGCATCATTGTCGATAGACATACCGGCGGCACTGACTCGTTGCTGTAGCCAGCGGGGCAAGTCTTTGGCATCCACTGGCCAGACTTGTACGGCAGCGCCAGCGTTATCCAGGGCTTTATACCATTTGCTGTTGGTCGATTGTTTGTCGATCTTGCCGGCGATAATTAACAGTACGTCTTCGCTACCAGCACTAATGTTCAGGTACTCCACCAATGCCTTGCTGCCCTCTGCGCCTGGCTTGCCCGTGGGAATACGCAGCTCTACCAGTTTGCGATCGGCAAACAAAGACATGCTGGAGGCGCTGCCGAGAATTTCGTCCCATTTGAAGCCGGGGTTACTGACGTCAATGACTTCCCGGTCGGTGCAACCGGCATTGCGCGCCGCCAGGCGCACCTGGTCGCAGCACTCCTGCACCAGTAGCGGCTCGTCGCCGCTGATGAGGTAAACCGGCAGCAGGTTCTGTTGTAGTTGTCCGGCGAGCTTCTCCGGGTAGACGCGCATCAGGATTCCTGTGCGGCGGCAAAGAAGGCGATGCGGCGTAAAATTTGCTGGGCCAGTTCGCCGCGCATTTCGGCTTTGAGAATACGAATTTCCTCAGCCTTGCCCACGACATTGCGAGGGTCATTTTCCATTTGTTTGACAACCGTGCTTGTGGTGTCACCAAGCACCGCTTTGCCTTCACTATCTTTGACCGAAAAAGTGGAGCGCATTGAGAGCTCAAATTCAGCAGCCCGGGCTTCAGAGTTTAGCGACAGGTTGCGTTGGTTGAATTGTTCAGGCCCAAGGACTACTGCATAGTTGGCGTTTTCCCTGTCTTCTTGCCACTCCACTCCATTGGCTGCGAATCGGGTTTTCACTTCCCGGCTAAATTCACTGTTGGGATTGTTGGTGATGAGGTGCATGGAGCGCCATTCTTCGGAAACGGCTACATCGCCAGTACCGCGCAGCGCAAAGCCACAGGCTGAGAGCAGCAAGACACTACTGAGCAAGAATAAAGCTTGAATCAGGCGCTGCTGCATGGAGTGTTTCCCTGAGTGGTTAGTTGGCAACAATATTAACTAATTTGCCCGGCACTACAATCACTTTGCGTACTGTTACTCCCTCAAGGAAGCGCTGTACGTTGTCCTGTGCCAGAGCATCTGCTTCCACCGTGGCTTTATCAGTGTCGGCGGCAATTTCCATTTTAGCGCGTACTTTGCCATTAACCTGAACTACGATTTCAATGCTGTCGCGGGTCAGTGCTGCTTCGTCCGCAACAGGCCATGCGGCGTTAAGTACATCGCCTTCACCGCCCAGCATGGGCCACAAAGTGTGGCAGACGTGGGGAGTGATTGGGCCCAGCATTAACACTACTGCACGCAGTGCTTCGTCCATTACCGCCCGGCTTTGTGCAGAGTCGTCCAGCTTGCCCAGTTCGTTGCAAAGCTCCATTATCGCGGCGATGGCAGTATTGAATGTCTGCCTACGGCCATAATCGTCGTTGACCTTGCCGATGGTCTCGTGAGTTTTGCGGCGGGCATTTTTTTGCTGGTCGGTCAGGGTCGCAGTGTCCAGGACAGGGGCAGGCTCCGCAGCCAGGTGCCTGTGCACCAGTTTCCAAAGACGCTTGAGGAAACGGTTAGCGCCTTCTACGCCAGAATCAGACCACTCCAGCGATTGCTCGGGTGGTGCGGCGAACATGGAGAACAGGCGCACCGTATCGGCACCGTATTGGTCAATCAGCGACTGCGGATCTACCGTGTTTCCCTTGGACTTGGACATTTTGGCCCCGTCCTTTAACACCATGCCCTGGGTAAGCAGGCGAATAAAGGGCTCATCAGAACTTACCAGGCCCTCGTCGCGCAGCAACTTGTGATAAAAACGGGAGTACAGCAGATGAAGAATGGCGTGTTCGATACCACCCACATACTGGTCCACCGGTGTCCAGTAGTCGGCTTCGCCATCCAGCATTGCCTGATCGTTTTTGGCGCAACCGTAGCGCGCGTAGTACCAGGACGACTCCATAAACGTGTCAAAAGTGTCGGTCTCGCGGATGGCATCGCCCCCGCAGCTTGGGCAAGTCGTCTCATAAAACTCGGGCATTTTCTTGATCGGTGAACCTACGCCTTCAAACGCCACCTCGGTGGGTAAAATCACGGGCAGATCTTTTTCAGGGACAGCAACTGCACCACAACTGTCACAGTTGATGATGGGAATCGGCGCGCCCCAGTAGCGCTGGCGGGAAACGCCCCAGTCGCGCAAGCGATAGTTAACCGTGGGCTTGCCCTTGCCCAGTGCTTCCAACTTGTCGGCAATTGCATTAAAGGCACTCTGGAAATCTAGCCCGTCGAACTCGGCTGAGTTGATGGTGGTTGTGTCGGCCTTGTCGGCGTACCAGTCTTGCCAGGTGCTGGCATCGTAGCTGAATTCATCACCGGCTTTGTCGACGACCTGCACAATGGGCAGATCATATTTGCAGGCGAAGGCGTGATCGCGCTCGTCGTGGGCGGGCACTGACATCACGGCGCCGGAGCCGTAACTCATCAATACGAAATTGGCGACCCAGATCGGCACTTGTTTTCCGGTAAGCGGATGAGTCGCAAACTGGCCTGTCGCCATGCCCAGCTTTTCCATTGTAGCCATTTCTGCTTCGGCCACTTTGATGTTGGACTGCGCTTCAACAAAAGCCGCCAGCTCAGAATTACTGACGGCAGCGGCCTTGGCTACCGGATGCTGCGGCGCAACGGCCAGGTATGTCGCCCCCATTAAAGTGTCCGGGCGTGTGGTGTATACCGATAAAGCTTCGCCGTTGTGGTCGAAGTCCAGATCGACACCTTCAGAGCGTCCAATCCAGTTGCGTTGCATAGTGCGCACTTGTTCAGGCCACTGATCCAGCTTGTCCAGGTCAGTCAACAGTTGCTCGGCGTAATCTGTGATTTTGATAAACCACTGATCGATTTCCCGCCGTTCTACGGGGTTGTCACAACGCCAGCAGCAACCATCTACGACCTGTTCATTGGCCAGCACGGTCTGGTCGGTTTCACACCAGTTTACTTCCGCTTTTTTCTTGTAGGCCAAACCCTTTTCGAACAGGCGGGTGAAGAACCATTGCTCCCAGCGATAGTAGTCGGGGTCACAGGTCGCAATTTCACGGTCCCAGTCGTAGGCGAAGCCCAGTTGGCGCAGCTGCTCGCGCATGTAATCAATGTTCTGGGCGGTCCAGTGAGCGGGGGGAACATTATTTTTGATGGCTGCGTTTTCTGCTGGCAGGCCAAACGCATCCCAGCCCATGGGCTGTAATACATTCTTGCCCTGCATGCGCTGGTAGCGGGCGATGACATCGGCGATGGTGTAGTTGCGCACATGGCCCATGTGGAGTTTGCCACTGGGATAGGGAAACATTGCCAGGCAGTAGAACTTTTCCCGGCTGTCGTCTTGTTGTACGGCAAAGCTGTTGTTCGCAAGCCAGTGGTCCCGAGCAATCTGCTCCAGGGTATTTGGGTCGTATTGTTGCTCCATCACGGGCCTGATTGTGTCCTGTAGAGGGTGGAAAAAAGAAGCGCGAATTCTACCAGCAATTGGCGGGGGCTGCGATGCGCCAGGCTAAGCTTGTGAACTAGTCAAGATCTCGCCAGAAACCCAGGTACATAAGCACCATCAAGACCAGCCCAACGCCACTGCCGGCAATAATCGGGACTGAGCCGAAACTGCCGAATGGGGTATTACCCAACATGGTCTCTACCTCTCCGGAGAGGCTGGTTTCCACAAACTGCTCAGTGGCAGCAACAATTTGTCCCCGGTGATTGATAATCGCTGAAACGCCGTTATTGGTGCCGCGAATCAGGTAGCGGCCGTTCTCCAGTGCGCGCATTTGCGCCATCTGCAGATGCTGCAGGGGGCCTATAGAGTCGCCGAACCAGCTGTCGTTGCTTATAGTGATGAGCAGATCCGCGTTGCGTGCACTCTTGGCGACCAGGTCGGGGTAAACGATTTCGTAGCAAATATAGGGCGCCACCCGGAACCCGGCTGCCTGCAGTGGTGCCTGATTTTGTGGACCGGGGCTGAACGCTGACATGGGAAGATCGAAAAAGGCGATCAGCCCCCGCATGACGTCTTCCATCGGTACGTATTCACCAAAGGGAACCAGTCGCTGTTTGAAGTAAGCCCCTTCGCCCGCGCCCAGGGCCAAAATGCTGTTGTGATACTGCATACTGCCATCCGGCCGATAGGGAATGCCGGTGATCAGCGTAGTCTCGGCAATGGCGGCCTGCTCCGCAATAGGGTCGAGGAACTCCCTGGCATTTTGGTAGTAATTGGGGATCGCAGCTTCGGGCCAAACCAGAATATCGTGACCTAACAGAGGCAGGCTGTTGGACTCCAGCTGATTGAGAATGGGGCGATAGTACCTGCGATCCCATTTGTGCTGCTGGGGAATATTCGGCTGGTAAATGGCGACCTGCAATGGTTCCTCGCTGGCCCTGACTACCCATTGAATGGGTTTGAGCACACCGCCGCCCATCCACAGAATGGCCATGATGACCCCATAAGTCGCAATGGCGATGGGTTGCCGGCTGCGCCAGGCAAGAAAAATGCAGCTACCGGTGAGGGCACAGATAAATGACAGGCCAAATACGCCAAGAACAGGCGCCCAACCGGCGATGGGGGTATCGATATGAGCGTAGCCCAAAATCAGCCAGGGGAAGCCGGTCAATATCCAGCTGCGCAGCCATTCAAACAGTACCCAAAGCAGCGGAAAACCCATTAGCATGCCGCCGGGTAGTGGTCTTGTGTAGCGAACGTAGAGCCAGGCGAACACCGCGGGGAACAGGGCCAGCCCCGCGCAAAACAGCGAGGTCAGCAATACAGCGAGAGGTATGGGTGCGTAACCGTGGACGTGAATACTGACGTAAACCCAGGAGACGCCACTGCCGAACATGCCCAGGCCATAGAGCCAGCCGCGCCACAGTGCCTGGCCTGGCTCGCAGGTGCTCAGCAACCAGGCAAACAGTGCGCAACTGAGGACGCCGGCAGGCCAGATATTAAACGGAGCGAGTGACAGCGTGACCAATGCGCCTGCGAGGGGCGCAAGTATCAATATTTGCAGAGGCGATAATCGAGATTCGCGCTGGCTGTCGGGCATGGTCGGTGTCTAGTCGTCCAGGGGCCGCATACGCAAGCTGTGAATCTTGCGCTGGTCTGCGTTGATCACCTTGAACTCAAATTTGTCGATCACTGCCACCTCATTGCGACTGGGCATGTGACCCAGAGCCTGTATCACTAAACCGCCGATGGTGTCGAATTCTTCGTCTGAAAAAGTCGTTTCGAAATAATCGTTGAAATCATCGATGGGGGTGAGCGCTTTAATAAAATAGTCCTCATCCGAAATCTTACGAATAAAACGATCTGCCTCGGCATCAGTTTCATCCTCGATTTCACCGACAATCTCTTCCAGCACATCTTCAATAGTGACAAGACCGGCGACACCACCGTACTCGTCGATAACAATAGCCATGTGGGTTCTTTTTTCGCGAAACTCCCGCAGCAGGACATTGAGGCGTTTGCTTTCGGGGACAACCACGGTAGGGCGCAGCAATGATTCGATTTTGAAATTGCTGTGGTCCTTGTTGAGTATCTGCGGCAGCAGGTCCTTGGCCAACAGAATGCCCATGATGTCGTCCGGACTCTCGCCGATCACCGGGTAACGTGAGTGCGCAGAACGGGTGATCTGCGGAAGAATGTTTTCCAGCGAGCACTCTTCTTTGATGACCACCATTTGCGCTCGCGGAATCATAATATCGCGCACCTGCATGTCGGCAACTTGCATGGCTCCTTCCATAATGTTGCGCGCATCCTCGTCTATCACCTCGTTTTCGGCGGCGACTCCGAGTATGTCCAGTAGATCCTTCTGGTTACAGGGCTCGCTGGAGAAGAGCTGTCCAATTTTCTCCAGCCAGGACTTCTCGTCCGAATCGCTGCCGGAATGTTCGTCGTTCATGCGTCCGCATGCTCCTTGGATTGCTCGCCCTGGTAGGGGCAGGGATAGTTGAGCGAGGTGAGAATTTCAGTTTCAAGTGCCTCCATGGCTAATGCCTCGTCCTCCTCGATATGGTCGTAACCGAGCAGGTGCAGGGTGCCATGTACGGTCATATGGGCCCAGTGAGCCTGCAGGATTTTTTGTTGAGACTTTGCTTCATCGCACACCACGGGCGCACAGATGACAATGTCTCCCAGTAGCGG
The DNA here is from genome assembly GCA_000156295.1 of marine gamma proteobacterium HTCC2148. GTDB lineage: Bacteria > Pseudomonadota > Gammaproteobacteria > Pseudomonadales > Halieaceae > Halioglobus > Halioglobus marinus. Next base: position 28,846 of record DS999231.1, on the reverse strand, counting down.
TAGATCCAGCTCCGGCGGAAGGTCTGAAGGAAAGGACAAAACGTTGGTAGGGCCAGATTTGTCTCGATAGCCCTGGTTGAGTTTGGTCATTTCCTCAATATCCACGAGGCGGACACTGATTTCTGTATCTGCACTGCGGCGGCCGGACAGGACGGTGCTAATCCAGCCTCGTATGTCTTCCTCGTCGGGTGCGGATTCGCCACTGGCGTTTTGAATGTCAACTTGAAGGTTCACTGAATACTCTTGTCCAGCGGCGTCGCGCGCTCTTCGTGAGCATCGTAGGCCTGCACGATTCGCTGCACCAGAGGGTGGCGTACCACGTCCTTGTTGGCAAAGTAGGTAAAGCCAATACCGTCCACGCCATCGAGAATGTTACTGGCGTGAGTCAGGCCCGAATGAGCGCCTCTGGGCAGGTCAACCTGGGTGGCGTCGCCGGTGATCACGGCGGTTGAGCCAAAGCCGATGCGCGTGAGGAACATTTTCATTTGTTCCCGGGTTGTGTTCTGAGCTTCATCAAGAATAATGAACGCGTTATTCAGGGTTCGGCCACGCATAAATGCCAGTGGCGCGACTTCGATAATGTTGCGCTCGATATACTTGTTGACGGTTTCAAAGCCCAGCATTTCATAAAGAGCGTCATAGAGTGGACGCAAGTAGGGGTCGATTTTCTGGCTCAGGTCACCCGGGAGAAAGCCCAGTTTTTCACCGGCCTCGACGGCGGGGCGAACCAGTAAAATACGTCGAACTCGCTCTTCCAGCAAAGCCTCTACGGCGCAGGCTACTGCCAGGTATGTCTTACCAGTTCCTGCAGGGCCAATGCCAAAGTTAATGTCGCTGTGCTTGATGATGCGCACATAACCTTGCTGATTTTTCCCGCGCGGTTTGATCGAGGTGCGTTTGGTGCGAATGACCTGAATCGCTTCTACGGCCTCGTCAGACTGCGCGGCATCTACCAGGTTTTCCATTCCGGCCTGCTGCAATTGCAAGTGCAGTGATTCCGGGCTCAAATCTACGCCCTGACAAATCTCGGCATAGAGGTGGATCAGTAACTGTGCCGCCGAGGCCAAATTGACCGCCGGCCCACTTAATGAAAACTGGTTGCCGCGGTTGCTAATCTGGATGCCCAGGCGCTGTTCAATTTGGCGCAAATGACCATCTAACTGGCCGCAGAGCATGGCCAGATGACGGCCGTCATTGGGCTCAAGAGTGAGATTGTGTTGCGTCGCGGGCTGGGGAGCCGTCGACGAATCGGGTTCGATATTCAAATTAGTCTTTGGCCCACCTTGGGCTGAGTCATGAGTAGGAAGCATATACGCGAATTAGCAGCCGTCAACCGGCCTCTAATACGCCGCGTAAAGAGTTTGGCAGGGCTTCGATGATTTCTACCTGGATAAATTCACCAATCAGCTCGTGATCAGTGCAGGAAAAATTCACTGCCCGGTTATTTTCGGTGCGACCCTGCAGCTGCCCCGGGTCTTTTCTGGAGACACCGGTGACTAGAATCGTTTGAGTACTCCCCACCATTCGCCGACTGATTTCCTGGGCGTTCTGGTTAATCCGTGCCTGTAAAATTTGCAGCCGTTGTTTCTTGGTGTCTTCACTGGTGGCATCGGGTAGATCTGAGGCGGGTGTGCCCGGGCGGGCGCTGTAGATAAAGCTGAAGGAGACGTCGAAGCCAATGTCTTCGATCAGCTTCATGGTATCGGCAAAATCCTTCTCCGTTTCACCGGGAAAGCCAATAATAAAGTCAGAGGAAATACTGATATCCGGGCGAATTTTTCGCAGATGACGGATTTTTGACTTGTATTCGAGGGCCGTATGCCCGCGCTTCATGGCTGCCAGTATCTTGTCTGATCCACTCTGAACCGGCAGGTGCAGGTGGCTCACCAGCTGCGGAATATCAGCATAGGCGTTAATGAGCGCATCAGAAAATTCCACCGGGTGAGAGGTGGTGTAGCGGATACGCTCAATACCGGGAATCTTTGCCACATAGTGCAGCAATTCAGCAAAATCGACGATCTCGCAGTCGTGACTGTCGCCGCGATAGGCATTAACGTTTTGGCCCAGTAGGTTAACTTCTTTCACCCCTTTGCCCGCCAGATGAGCAATTTCAGCGATAACATCGTCCAGGGGGCGGGACACCTCTTCGCCGCGCGTATAGGGCACCACGCAGAAGGTGCAGTACTTGGAGCAGCCTTCCATGATGGAGACGAATGCGGTCGGGCCGTCTACCTTTGGCTCGGGAAGGCGGTCGAATTTTTCTATTTCAGGGAAGCTGACGTCCACAATCAAGGTGCCACCCGGACCTCGCTGTTCCATCATCTCAGGCAAGCGATGCAGCGTCTGGGGGCCAAACACCAGGTCCACGTAGGGGGCGCGCTTGCCGATAGCTTCCCCTTCCTGACTGGCTACGCAGCCACCCACGCCGATGATCAGGTCCGGGTTCTTTTGCTTCAGGTGCTTCCAGCGCCCTAGCTGATGAAATACCTTTTCCTGGGCTTTTTCCCTTATAGAACAGGTGTTTAGCAAAAGCACATCGGCTTCTTCGGGGTTCTCGGTGGGCACCAGATCGTGGCTGTCCTCCAGCAAATCACGCATACGAGCGGAGTCGTATTCGTTCATCTGGCAGCCATGGGTTTTGATATAAAGTTTCTTGCTCACTGTGCCTCTAGGCCTGCGGATTTAGGCCGCGGGCGCTTTCATCATCGAAAGGGCAGCGGATTATACAGAGTTGATCTCGCGAAACCTAGAGCTGGCGCGGCTTTCGGGCTGGCAATTCCCGCTGATGGTGGTAATATTGCCGCCCCCTGAAATCCAGTGGCTGCTCAGGGCACGATTAATCCGCCATCGCACGAGGAAAACATGCCAGCTCAACCCGTTTATAAAGTGATTTTCCAGAACGGCAACCAGGTCTTTGAGGTGTTTGCCCGACAGATTTATCAGAGCGATATGTGGGGCTTTATCGAAGTGGAGGAGTTTGTCTTCGGTGAACGCTCCCAGATTCTGGTCGATCCCAGCGAAGAAAAGCTAAAGAATGAATTTAGCGGCGTTACCCGCAGTTATATTCCCTTGCAGGCCATTATTCGCATTGACGAAGTGGACAAGGAGGGTGCGGTGAAAATTTCTGAGACCAAGCCTGCTGACAGCGGCAACGTGGCCAGTTTCCCATTCGCAGGCATCCCGCCACAGCAAACCACGGAAGAATAACCCCTTCTCTAGCCGGCTTCAGGCAGCCTCTTGTTCAAGGCGCCTTGGCTCTACATGGTCCCTCTCTCCCGTGGTCTATAACCTGGGGTTACCCTGGCTAGCTGACATACTCCCAAGCCCCGGGCGCAGTGACACTGCGCTTGAAAATCTCTTCCGCGACCGCATATAAGGACCATTGGCAGCGCAAATGAAGGGCACGGCATGGACCAACAAGACGATGTGGTAGAGGCGGAAGTAATGGCGCCAGAGGAGGGCACTCGCCCGCCCGCGGTAGCCGATGATGTGCTGCCCGACACACTCCATCTGATGCCTATACCCAATCGGCCCTTTTTTCCGGGCCAGGTTCAGCCGGTGGCGATCAACCCCCAGGAATGGGCAGAGACACTCAAAGGTGTGGGCGAGTCCGGGAGCGGGCTGATTGGCTTGTCTTATGTCCCCCAGAAGGAGAGCGGCAGCGAAATTGATCCTCGCCAGTTTCCGGAGATAGGTTGTGTGGTGCGCCTGCACAAGCCGCCGGTCGCCACTGACCAGGAAGGACAGTTTCTGGCCCAGGGTGTTCGACGTTTTCGGATTGTGCGCTGGTTAAGTGACAAACCTCCCTACCTGGCTCAGGTCGAGTACCCGCGCAGTCAGGGCGACAAAGAGTCCGATGAGATCAAGGCCTACGCCATGGCGTTGATCAAGGAGATCAAGGAGTTACTGCCCCTGAACCCGCTTTACAGTGAGGAGCTCAAACAGTACCTGGCCAATTTTAGCCCTACCCAACCGAGCTTGTTGGCTGATTTTTCTGCTGCGCTGACCACCGCCTCTGGTGAGCAATTGCAGGAAATACTCGACACCTTGCCTTTGGTTTCACGAATAGAAAAAGTACTCACCCTGCTGCGCAAAGAGCGAGAGGTGGCAGAACTTCAGGGACAGATTACCAGCCAGGTAAACGAGAAGGTGTCTGATCAGCAGCGGGAATTCTTCCTGCGCGAGCAGCTGAAAATCATTGAAAAAGAGCTGGGCATTTCTAAAGATGATCGCACGTCGGATTCGGAGATGTTTGAACAGCGTATCGCTGGCATGGAACTGCCGCCCGCGGTGGCTAAACGTATTCAGGAAGAGATGAACAAACTTTCGGTGTTGGAAACGGGGTCGCCGGAGTATGGGGTAACCCGTAATTATCTGGACTGGGCAACATCGGTACCCTGGGGAGTGCACTCTGAGGACAACCTGGAGCTGAAAAATGCCCGCACTGTACTTAACGCACATCATGAGGGCCTTGACGACGTTAAGGAACGCATTCTGGAATTTCTTGCTGTGGGCTCTTTCAAGGGCGAGATAGCTGGTTCGATCCTGCTTTTAGTCGGCCCGCCGGGGGTGGGTAAAACCAGCATAGGACGCTCAGTTGCTGATGCGCTGGGCCGCGAGTTTTATCGTTTCAGCCTCGGTGGCATGCGCGACGAAGCTGAGATTAAAGGGCATCGCCGCACCTATATTGGCGCAATGCCGGGTAAGTTTGTCCAGGCCCTGAAAGAAGTACAGGTTGCCAATCCTGTGATCATGCTGGACGAAATTGACAAAATTGGCGCGTCTTTCCAGGGCGACCCGGCTTCGGCTTTGCTGGAAGTTTTGGATCCGGAGCAAAACAGTGAGTTTCTGGATCATTACCTGGACCTGCGAGTAGACCTTTCCAAAGTCTTGTTTATTTGCACGGCTAACCAGCTGGACACTATTCCCGGTCCGCTGCTGGATCGAATGGAAATCACCCGGCTGTCGGGTTACGTGGCAGAAGAGAAGTTGTCCATTGCCCGCAAGCATCTGTGGCCCAAGCAGTTGCAACGCCATGGTCTGAGCGAGGATCAGCTCAAGGTTAACGATGCGGGCCTGAAGTACGTTATCGATTCCTATTGCCGTGAGGCCGGCGTGCGCTCATTGGAGAAGCAGATTGCCCGCATTATGCGTAAATCAATTGTGCGGATGCTGGATACGGATAGCAAAAAAATGCGGGTGGCCAAGAAGGATGTTGATGATTTACTGGGCAGGCCCCCGTTCAGTCCGGATAAACCCCTGCGCGGTCTTGGTGTTGCAACGGGTTTGGCGTGGACTTCCATGGGTGGCGCAACCCTTGCCATTGAGTCCTCACAAATTCATACCCTTAACCGGGGCTTCAAACTCACCGGTCGCCTGGGAGAGGTGATGCGTGAATCTGCGGAAATTGCCTACAGTTACGTGATCGGACATCTCAAGGATTACGGCTGCGATCGGGACTTCTTTGATATGAGTATGGTGCATTTGCACGTGCCGGAAGGGGCGACACCAAAAGACGGCCCCAGCGCGGGCATTACCATGGCCACTGCATTGGTATCGCTGGCGCGCAAGGAACGCATCAAGCGACCGCTGGCGATGACCGGTGAGCTGACTCTGACGGGTCAGGTGTTGCCGGTGGGGGGTATTCGCGAAAAGGTGATCGCTGCTCGCCGCAGCAAAATCATGGAGCTGATTCTGCCCCATGCCAATCGGAAGGACTTTGAAGAATTACCCGAGTACTTGCGTGATGGCATTAATGTACATTTTGCCCGTAACTATCGCGAGGTGTTCGAATATGTGTTTCACGAGCACAGGTTAGATAAGTCCTTACATTGATGACAGCGCTCCCACGCGCTGTAGGTGTTTCTTTAGCAATAAGCTGGCGAAGTTTTCCTGTACTTGATCTGCCTGGTCGGTGGCGAGCATGATTCGGGACAGAATCAGGCCGTAGCGCATCGCGGCGAATACCACGTAATAATCATAGTCACGGGCTGAATGTCCCGAGGCCTGTTGCCACTGGGCAACAGTGTCCTCGTAGGAGGGCAGCCCCGGTAATCTGGGCGCGCCCAGGCCCTCGGCAAAGGCGGAATCGATAAAGTTGAACCAGGCGATGTCCTGCACGGGATTACCCATAACCGCCATCTCCCAATCCAGCACTGCGGCCACATTTTCGAGGTTCTCACTGAAAATGATGTTACCGATCCGAGAGTCCCCCCAGCACAATACGGTGGGTTCGTTTTCCGGTTTGTTGGCCTGTAGCCAGTGGAGCGCCGCTGCGCCTATTTTGTGGTGCGTGCCTTCCATTGCCCAATCGTGATATTCCTGCCAATACGCCAGTTGCTGCTGCAGTGGTGTGTCGCCCTCAGCGATCGCTTCGTATCCCAGTACTTTGTGGTCCAGCTTGTGGTAGCGGGACATCACATCCACTGCTGAGCGCCACATGACCTCGCGCTGCGCTTCGCTGGTCTCGTGCATCATCCAGCCATCCATATTGTAAGGAGGCATATCGGATGGAATTCGCCCGGCTGTGTACTCCATGATGTAAAACTGAACCCCAAGCAACCCAGGGTCGGCCTCAAGGCCGAGCAGGGTGGGCACTGGAATGTCACTGTGGCGACCTACTGCCTCCATTACGTGGTATTGCTCGATAAGGTCATAACTGGGAAATACAGGCCGCTCGATTTCAGGCTGCAGCCTGGCGACGCAAGATTGTGAATGGTTTCGCCCATCCTGCTGCCAGTGAATATCAAAAAGTAAAGTGACGTTTGACATGCCCGTGCCCTCGGGGATGTCCAGGCCGGTGATGGTAATCGCAGTGTCACGGCGCTCGCTAAACCAGCCTTCCAGCTTCGTGCGGGTGCCGTCCAGATCTTCAACCAGGGGCGTGGGGCGTTCCTCTTTCACCGCAACTCTCCATTTCCATCGACCATACGGTCGGATAGTAAGTGCCATATTGACTAATGTCTAACCTCGGCTATAGGAGAGTGATTCGCAAGCTGCTAGAGTATTGGGGTAGCGCAGTTGCTCTGTTTAGGCGGCCCGCTCATGGATGATAGGACTACAAGGGGAAAATGCGTTGAGAATCACTGAATGGCTCAAACACCTGGCAACCGAGGAAGGATCTGACCTCTATCTCAGCACGGGAGCACCGCCCTGTGCCAAATTTAATGGCGAATTGCGCCCCATCGATAGTGACATCCTGCGCCCGGGTGAAATAAAGGAAATCGCTTACGAAGTCATGGATACTACCCAGCAGGCGGAGTTTGAGAAAGAGTTGGAAATGAACCTCGCCACCTCTATCGCGGGCTTTGGGCGGTTTCGAGTGAACATTTTCCTCCAGCGCAATGAAGTGGCCATGGTTTGTCGCAACATTGTCGCTGATATCCCAAAGTGGCAGGATCTGCGGCTCCCGGATATTTTACCCGAAGTCATGATGCGCAAGCGCGGCCTGGTGCTGTTCGTAGGTGCAACCGGTTCGGGTAAATCGACCTCCCTGGCGGCATTGATCGATTATCGTAATGCCAATAGCAGCGGTCATATCGTCACTATCGAAGACCCGGTGGAGTATGTACACAGCCACAAGAAATCGATTATCAACCAACGGGAAGTGGGCGTAGATACGCGCAGCTGGCACAACGCGCTGAAAAACACGCTGCGTCAGGCTCCCGATGTGATTCTCATCGGTGAGATTAGAGATAGGGAAACCATGGAGCATGCCATTGCTTTCGCCGAAACCGGGCATCTTTGCATTTCCACGCTGCACGCTAATAACGCCAACCAGGCGCTGGATCGTATTATCAACTTCTTCCCCGAGGAGCGTAAGCAGCAACTGCTGATGGACTTGTCCCTCAACCTGCAGGCGTTTGTGTCTCAGCGCCTGGTGCCGACCGTAGACGGCAAGCGCTGCGCCGCTATCGAGGTGCTTTTGGGTACGCCCAGAGTGACGGATCTCATCCTTCGCGGCCAGATAGACGGCATCAAGGAAGTCATGCAGAAGTCTGAAAATGCGGGCATGAAAACCTTCGATACGGCCCTGTTTGAGCTGTATATGGATGGCCTGATCAGCGAGGATGAGGCATTGCGAAATGCCGACTCACCGAACAATGTTCGCCTCAAGATCAAGTTTGCCACCGGCGATGAAAGCGAGGACGTCACGCCGCCGGCCGGACCATTGGCAGCAGAAACTGATGCGCTTCAGGAGTCGCCTCCTGTGGACGAAGTCGATGGCCAGGAGCCAGAACAGGCTCAGGAGCCGGTACTATCGCCACCACCGGTGTTTGGCAGCAGCATGGACCTGACTCTTGAGGTGATTGAAGAAGAGGAAGATCGGCTGTTCTGACTCCCTTAATCGAGTTTGGCTATCAATTTAATCCAACGGCCGATGTCTGAATGCTCTGCCGGCAACAGGGCAAGGCCCGCCAGCTACTGTCGCGTCGAGTTCAATAAACACGCCAACTTCAGCCGGAAGTCGCAAATGCTTCCTATCTAGTGCCACCAGCATTCTCCCTAAGTCTGGTGTCGTTTCATGCGCTCGCGAGCACGTTCAACCTGCTCGCGGAAATTGGTTTTTGTCTCCAGAATGTCAACTTCGCCGTCCTGAAGTAGCGCCAGATACTCGTTTTCTTGCAGTCTGCGTTGTTCGATTCCCTTGCGATTAACGAATATGAAGAGGCGACGGACTTTGTCGTGTAGTGCGAGTTTTGCCAGTAGTGGGGGGTCCACATCGTGAAAGCCCAACCATGTGCCCATGGGCAGATCGGGTACGCCGGAGTCTGGCAGGTCTGGTGCAGTAGGCTCCTCACTTTCAATCTTTAAGCGCGGTAATTCTGTCCCGAGATTCGGCTCGGAGAGGGTGGCACTTGTTTCGCGCTCTTGCCCGGGAATAGTGACCCCTGTCAATTGGGCCAGTGCTTCCTGAGTATCTATGTTGACTACCGCCGCCAAAGCGCGGCTAAAACTGGCGTCGGACAGCAGGCGCGTCGCTTTTTTATCTTCCAATAGCTTGGCGAAGCTGGTGTAGTCCAATGACTGAACCTTTGCTCCGGCCTGGTTGCAAAATAGCAGTCGCTGCTCGTCTTCTTGCATCATGGCCAGCTGTATTCGCAGTGTGCCGCCTTTGCGGGCGTCCACCTGAAACCACTGCCCGATTGCGATGTCCTCCAGATGGGTAGTCTGATCTCCAGAAACCCTCGCTTTTTCGGCTACAGGAATAGGGCTACTCTGGGTTCTCTCTAGGTCTTCGCCACGAGCCACGCGTAAAAAGGTGTATTCGATGATACTGATGGCCTGCTCGCAAGCCTGCTCGTCATGCTGCAGGCTGAGTAGCCATTGTTTTAATCCATTGCTGATTGCAGATGCCGATTCCAGCGCAGGGTTTCCACTTTCAACGGGCCGCAGAGAATGTATTAGTCCAGTAGTAGTTTCCGCAAGCTGCTTCCATTGGTCAGATCTGTCGCCAAATTTAAGCAATACCAGCTGTGCGCTTTCATACCAGGGGCCCGTGAGAAAGCTACCGATTTCCGCAGGTATTGGGAAGCGGGCAATTTCGTTGTTAATCATCTGGGCCGCATTGATTCTGGCACGAGCCGCTCGCAACTGACCGCGTTCCACGTCAGCGGCACGTTTACTCATCCTTTGCTGGCGAGCCTGCAGACGCTGGGCTGACTCGGTGGCTGCGCTGAGTATTGCCATCAGGCCGGCGCCGTTCTCTTCAAGACTGGCCAGGGAATCGTTTACCGTCTGTTCGAAAAGTTTCTGCACCGGCTCGCCTGCTCTGCCTAACCCATCCTGCCAGCCAACTGCCACCTCTTGTAGCGCGTCCATGGCCTGATGCAGGGGATGGATCCCAGGCGTGTAAAACTGAGGATCAGCCAGGGCCATTAAGGCCAGTACCGATTTGAGGCGCCGCAGCTGAGCCGCGAGAGTTTCATCCAACGGGTGATTTGTTTCCCAGTATTTATAGGCCGAGCCAATCCAGGCCAATGCAGCGCTGTCTTCCGGTATCGGCAACGCCGGGTCTCCGATCAGGTCGGTTTGTGTCAGCACGGCCTCAAGCGGGTCAAGTTCGTGCTTATCGTTGGCACGGATGTATCCAATCAGGTCATCCCTGGGCATGGCCTGTCCACCCTGTGAAGAAACAGCAGGATCGGCAAAGCGCTCTAGTACCAGGGGCTGCAGAGATACGGCAAGCGGGAATTGTTCTTTTGACAGTTTCAGTGGATCAGTTTCCAGATGATTAACACAAAGAGCAGCGACCATGAACTCACCAGGGCAATCTTATGCCACTTCGAGGGTCCTTTTTTCTCCGTGGGCTGCAGACGTCTTGCGGACAAATTAAAAGAGCCACAAGCGGCGCACTGTCCGCCGTGACCACTTGTTTTACCGAGGTAGCTGCAATCGTTGCAGTAGTAGGCCATCGTTTTATCGGGTGCTTTTGAGGAGCTGGTCTATGATGCGTTCCAACTGCTTTAGATTATTGCATTCAGCTGCAAAATGACAGGCGCTTTGATAGCGTTGCATTTCCGAGTCGCCTGTGGCCCAGGCGCGGCGCGACTCAGGGTTAAGCCAGATGACCTGGCGCGAGCGCTGGTAAATACTCTGCATGATCTCCAGTTTTGGATCGCCCTTATTGTTGCGAGCATCGCCGAGGATGATAACCGTGGTGTTGCTGTTGATATCATCCAGTGCCAGGTTGGCAAAATCCGTCAGGGCAGTACCATAATCTGTGGCTCCGCCGTATTTCCAGTTCACCAGCTCAATCGCTTTTTCCACGGGGTACTGCTCGAAAAGTTCGCTTACCTCCCCCAGGTTGCTGGAAAAAGCGAAGCTGCGCACGCGGGGCAGAACGTCCTGCAGGCTGTAAAGAAACAGTAGTAAAAACTTGGCGTAGGCTGCGACCGAACCACTGACATCACAAACGGCGAGTATCTGTGGTTTCTCCTTTCGGGTCCTGCGCCAGTGAACATCGAACATCAGCCCATCGTTGGTGATTCCGGCACGCATGGTGCGAGGCATGTTTAATTGACCACGCCGGTATTCGCGGCGTTTGTGGGAGTGCCGGGCCGCCAGCTTTTTGGCCATTTTACGCACCAGGTCGTGTACCCGATGCAGATAGGTATGTTCGATATTACTGAGCCGGGTTTTACTGAGCACGTCTTCCATGAACTGCTGGGTCTTCCCCTGGGCGTGCAGCAGGTACTGGCTCTCTACGTGATCTCTGACTTGTTCTCGCAATATGTCTCGATAGCGCTGAAGCTCGGATAGAGCGGGACTGTCGGCGCGCTCCAACTCGATGACAGACTTGCGGATCTGTTCTTCACCCATCGCATCCAGAATTTTCCTGGTGAACTGTCCCTTCTGGGTGAACATCTGAATCTGTTGCAGGCCGGCCGCTTCTCCCGCTTTGGTCATGGCCAAGCTGAGAGCGTTGCGATCGTTATTCATCAGTGCCTGCATCAGCTCGGATTGCATTAGCTCTTCCAGTGAGGGATCGCTCTGGGCGGCCTCTTCCAGCGGTGATGATTCACTCGTGGTGTCTGATTCGCTGCTATCTTGATCGGGAGTGCTGGCAGTATCGGTTTCATTGTCCTCGACCGCGGACTGTTCGTCTGGCTGTTGCTCTTCGGAGAAATCTGCGAGTTGACGATCAAAAAATCGATCAAAGCATTGTAGGAAGATTGCTTCTTCTTCTGGTGTCTTGGCCAGGGTCATGCCCAGGCCATCCCGCAGCAAAGTGCGATCGCTGTAACCCAGGGTAGTAGCGACATGCATCGCATCCAGAGTCTCAGCAGGCGAGATACGCACATCGTGAGTGCGCAGGACCTGGATGAAACTGACCAGGCTGTCCGGCATCTTTAATCCCTGGTGGTATCGCGAATCAGCTGGCGCAGCTCGCTATCTGTGGCGTCGATATCATCCTCGAACTTGAGTAGCACGTTGAGTGTGCTGCGCACTAGCTCCTCGTCCAATTTGTCTGCATGTAGCAGGAGGAGACTTCGAGCCCAGTCGATCGTTTCAGAAATCGCCGGTATCTTTTTTAAATCCATTTGACGCAGGGAGTGAACAAACTCCACTAGCTGGTGGCGCAGTTTTTCATCTACGTCGGGCACTCTGCTACGTATAATCCTCTCCTCCAGTTCCACGGTGGGAAATGGAATATACAGATGCAGGCAGCGGCGCTTGAGCGCATCGGAAAGGTCCCGAGTATTGTTGCTGGTGAGGAATACCATGGGCGTGGTGCGCGCTTTTACAGTGCCAATTTCGGGTATGGAAATCTGGTAGTCCGAGAGTATTTCCAGCAGTAGTGATTCAAATTCGTAGTCGGACTTATCTACCTCATCGATCAGCAGAATGGCCCCACGCTCTTGTTGCATGGCTTTGAGCAGTGGCCGCGGCTCGAGAAATTCCTCAGAGTAAAAGATGTCGCCAAATTGATGCAGTCTTTCCACTGATTCAGCAAGATCGTGGGTGCCTTGCAACAGGTCACCCAGCTTTTCCTTGAGCACCTGGGTGTAAAGCAGCTGCTTACCGTACTTCCATTCGTACAGTGCTTTTGCCTCATCCAGCCCCTCATAACACTGGAGCCGAATCAGCGGTGTTTCGAGTAGTTGTGATGTGGTTTTGGCCAGTTCTGTTTTACCGACGCCTGGTGGACCCTCCACCAGTATGGGCTTGCGCAACTGGAAGGCGAGAAAGACCGCAGTGGCGATCTTGTCTGAGCAAATATAGCCGAAGGATTCAAAGCCTTCTTTGATGCTCTCGACTGAGGCGAGTTGGGGGAAATCCTGATTGTGCACGTTGGGTCGGTTCCTTTTTGGCTGGCCGACATTGTACGCCAGTGATCGGGTGACGGGTACTAGCCACCCGTCATGTTCATAAAGCGAACAATTTGTGGGGCTTCACTGTTGTCGAAGTAGTGGCGCTCGGGTTTGATATCCATCGCATTAACAATGGCCCATTTGAGTTTTTCCAGGCTGTAGTCGTCCCCGCGCAAGATTTCCCGCAGATCGATGGAGTGCTCATTGCCAAGGCACAGTAACAGGCGTCCTTCCACCGTGACCCGCACTCTATTGCAAAGATGACAGAAGTTATTGCTGTGGGGTGAGATGAAACCGACCCGGGAGGCACTGTCAGTCATGCTGTAAAAGCGGGCGGGGCCGCTGAAGCCTTGAGGATCACCTTCAGGGTGCAATGGGAAACTGGCAGCGATAATGTCTTGTAACTCTTCGCTACTGCAAAAGGTGAGGACCCGGTCATGATCATCGATCAGCCCCAGGGGCATTTCCTCGATGAATGCGATGTCGATTTCCCGTTGGCGGGCAAACTTTACCAATTCGACGACTTCGCCTTCATTGCGACCCTTTAAAACTACCGCGTTGATCTTAATGCCTTTGAATCCTGCTGCCACCGCAGCATCAATGCCTGCAATGACCTGGTCCAGGTTGCCGTGCCGGGTCAGGTGGCGGAATTTTCGCGGATTCAGGCTATCCAGGCTGATGTTGACCCTCTGCACACCGCTCGCTTTCAGCTCAGGTGCCAGACGCTGCAGCTGGGAGCCATTGGTGGTTATCGCCAGCTGATCCAGTCCCGGTAATTCCCCCATGCGCTTAATGAGCGACATGACGTTGTTGCGAATCAGTGGTTCTCCTCCGGTGAGGCGTATTTTGCCCACGCCCAACTCAGTGAATGCTCGGGCTACCTGGTAGAGCTCCTCCAGGGAAAGTACCTCCGCCTTGGGCACGAATTCCATATCCTCGGCCATGCAGTAAACACAGCGGAAGTCACAACGGTCGGTGACCGACAGGCGTAAGTAGGTGACGCGCCGCTGGAACTGGTCGATTAACGTGTTAGGGAGGGTGCTTTTCATGGCGCCAGTGTATTCGTTGATGTCTGCCAAAGCTAGCGGTGGGGCTTTACAGGAAGAGGGTCATGGGACAGGATTCTCTATCACTGCCCGGGGCAGGGCGAGTAGATCGGTTCAATGGGATGGAAAAAACGATTAACTGGGTACGTACAATGAAAACGTCGCTAGCAGAGCTCATTGTCGGTGAGTTAGGGAACATGTTTCCGAGGGCTGGTTCGGATGCGTGACTGGGCAATTTGGGCGGGCCTGGGGCTGGCATCTGCGGCCGCCTATGGGCTCAGCCAAGCCGGACATGGCGGTGATATCGCCGTGGTGGGATTTGTCGCTGTACTGTGCGTGGTTTGGTGGGTGCTTGAGCCTATACCGATTCCGGTGACCTCCCTGTTACCGTTGGCAGTGCTGCCGCTACTGGGGGTGATTACCCCCGCTGAAGTGGGTCAGGCTTACGGTTCACCACTCATTCTACTGCTGCTTGGTGGGTTTTTATTGTCACAGGCAATGGAACATTCAGGCGCACATCGACGCATAGCTATTGGCATGGTCAATCTGTTCGGCGCGCACAATGGCCTGCGCCTGGTCATGGGGTTTATGGTTGCCGCAGCGGTGCTCAGTATGTGGATCTCCAATACGGCCACGACGCTGATGTTACTGCCGGTGGTGTTGGCGGTACTGGAGGCTTCTCCAGACAAACAGAAGCTGGCGGCGCCGCTATTGCTGGGCGTGGCGTATGCGGCCAGTGTGGGTGGCTTGGGCACTCCCATTGGCACCCCGCCCAATTTGATTTTTATGCAGGTCTTTGAGGAAACGACGGGGCGGACGATTAGTTTCACCACCTGGATGGGTTGGGCTCTGCCAGTGGTGGTGCTCATGGTGCCGGCAATGGCGTTCATCCTGACTCGAAATATTCGTGGCGATATTGCAGTGACTTTGCCGGAAGTCGGCGCCTGGCGTACGGAAGAGAAGCGAGTGATGCTGGTGTTCGGTCTCACGGCTTTGGCCTGGATTACCCGCAGTGAACCTTTCGGAGGCTGGAAAACCTTGCTAAACCTGCCACAGGCTAACGATGCCTCGGTGGCTTTGCTGGCGGTGGTGCTGATGTTTCTACTGCCAAATGGGAAAGGCGAACGTTTGCTCAGTTGGGAGCGGGCGGTCACTATTCCCTGGGGCGTATTACTGCTGTTTGGAGGCGGTATTTGCCTGGCAAAAGGTTTTGTCAGCTCAGGCCTGAGCGAGTTGTTGGGGGGGATGTTTGGCACCCTCGCCAGTTTGCCTATCTACCTGCTGATATTGCTTATCGCTCTGATAGTTACTTTTATGACAGAAACGACCTCGAACACGGCCAGCACCTCGCTGTTGATGCCGGTGCTGGCTGCGGCCGCTCTGACTGCCGGTATTGCCCCGGAAGTACTGATGGTGCCTGCGGCCATGAGCGCCAGTTGCGCTTTTATGTTGCCGGTGGCTACCGCGCCTAACTCGGTGGTCTATGGCAGCGGTATGTTCAGTGTTGCTCGTATGGCCAGGGAGGGCGTTGCGTTGAATTTTCTGGGAGCAGCCATTATTACCCTGGTCTGTTACCTGCAGCTCACCTGAGTCCGGGTTGGGGTATGATTCAGCCCTTTAATTGAGGAAAAATGTCATGTCGATGCAACGTCGCCTGCTGGTCTTACTGCTGATTGTAGTGTCGGTCGCTTTACTTTATCCGGGGGTTACCCAGCCAGTGATGACGCTGACGGGTACCCTGGAAAAATCTATGGTGGCTGAGTTAGGTATCGACATGGTCGCTGGTGAGGACGCAGACCCCCAGACTCGACAGATGCTCTCCATGTTCTCCAGCTTTTTGGGCTTTGATCAGATGGAGGGCCAGATTACCGCCTATCAAACCACCCGTTCCATTTGGGGAACGGTTAATGAACTTGCCACTACCGGGAATTTGCCGGTGGCATTCCTGATCGTATTTTTTAGTGTGATTATCCCCTTGTTGAAGTTGTGCTTGCAGGCAACTGCTTTAGTCTTGCCCAAGTCACAGTGGCGTGCGCCCTTGTGGTGGCTCAATGCCAGGCTCAGTAAATGGTCGATGGCAGATGTGTTTGTCATGGCTATGTTGGTCGCCTACATGGCGGGCAGTGCATCCGGGCAAATGGGTGACATGCTGACCATGAGTTCGGAGCTGGAAGTGGGTTTCTACTATTTTCTGGCCTACTGCGTTTTTTCTATTGCGGCGGGAAGTTTGATGGTGGAATCGGGCGATGAATGACCTCAACACCCAGCAAGCTTCGGTGTCTGTGCTGGTGGATGTGCCGGTGGGCCAAGCATGGGAGAAGCTGCAGGACTTCTCTCTGGCGCATAACTACGTGCCCAAGCTGACTCGCACCAAAATTGTATCAACAGTGAGGTCAGGTTTAGGTGCTCATCGACATGTATACACTGGCAGCAAATATATTGAGGAGACCATTGTTCAATGGAACGAGGGGCAGGGGTTCACCATTAAACTCCACAAGGGTGCGCAACCGATGCCACCCTTCCAGTTGGCGGAGTTTGATTACCTGCTCAGTGAGCAGTCTCTGGAGCAAACGCGTATTGAATTGACCCTGCGTTTCGCTATGCCCTGGGGCGGGATTGGAAAGTTTCTGGGTCGCTCGATGATGTTGCCAGTTATGCGCAAGCAATTGCTTCAGATAGCGGCGGGGATGAAATACTTCTACGAGACCGGGAATCCGGCAACGGATGCAGACAGAAAACGATTGGCGGGAACGGTGGAAACCGTCCCCGCGGTAAAATAGCTTAAAGCAGGGCCATCATTGTTTCGGCGGAGCTGACGTCTACCCCGGCTCCAGGCTCAACGTTCAGGTGTTTGATGACGCCATCTTCGGCGATCAGGGCGAAGCGCTGTGAGCGTGTACCGAGTCCGAAAGCGCTGCCGTCCAATTCCAGACCGAGTGCTGCGGTGAATTCACCCATGCCGTCAGCCAGCATCAGAATTTCTTCAGCGTTTTGGGCCTGGCCCCAGGCACCCATGACAAAAACGTCGTTCACCGACATACAGGCGATGGTGTCTACACCAGCCGCTTTGATCTTGTCAGCATTGACCACATAGCCGGGCATGTGAGTGATGGAGCAGCCGGGTGTAAAGGCACCGGGAACAGCGAAAAGCAGTACTTTTTTACCGGCGAAAATGTCGGCAGTAGCGAGATCCTGTGGGCCCTCAGCGCTCATATTTTTAAGCGTAGATTGTGGAATTGAATCACCAACCTGTATGGTCATTAGACTATCCTCATGTTTGAGTTTGAAATTGAACACGGAATATAGCAGATGAACGGCTCATTGCACTGTCCTCTTTGCGATCACCGACAAATAGATCCGTTTTACCGAGACGCTCGCAGGGAGTATCTGCGCTGCTGCCAGTGTGCATTGGTGTTTGTCACGCCCAAGGATTACCTGCCGCCTGCAGAAGAAAAGGCAGAGTATGACCTGCATCAGAACGAGGTTTATGACGAGGGCTACAGGGGCTTTTTGTCCCGTTTGACAACGCCTTTGCTTGAGCGGATACCCGAGGGTGCCAGGGGTCTGGATTTTGGCTGCGGCCCGGGTCCCGCTCTGGCGACTATGCTGACGGAGGCGGGCTGCCAAATGCAGTTGTACGACGTATTTTTTTACCCGAAAGAGGCAGTGCTTGAGAAGTCATACCAGTTTATTACCGCCACTGAAGTGGTTGAGCATCTGCATAGGCCCGGCAGTGAGCTGGCTGCACTTTGGCAGCGACTCGAGCCCGGCGGTTATCTCGGGATCATGACCAAATTGGTGTTGGATGTGCAGGCCTTTGCCGGTTGGCACTATAAAAATGATTTGACCCATGTTTGTTTTTTTAGTGAGCAGACGTGGCGTTGGTGGGCAGAACTCAATGACGCTGAACTGGAGAGATTCGGTGCCGATGTCATGCTATTGAGAAAGCCTTAGCCTGCTTCCTCGAGCATGCTGGCATAAATTGCTTCGCAATCGCGGTAGAAGCTTAATTGATCATCGCCCAGATAAGGGGCGACCATGGTCAGCAGTTGAAGTACGCCCTGGTGGATAGACACAGATGGGTCACGCTGGTCGTGCAGCAGTTGGTCATAGCTCAGCCAGAAAGTAAGATTCAGGGTCATGTTGTCTACCAGTCCCAGCAACTGCTGTTCGCCGGTGTCTATCACCGATTGCTGTATCAATGTCTGGCAAATGGCATAAAGCGTGGCGCGCTTGAGCTGGATTAAACGTTTGAAATGACGGCGAATTTCCGGGTATCGCTGCAGGATATTGTCGAGGTTGTGATAAAAGAAACGGTATTGATACATCTCTTCCAGAACGACGTAGAGATAGTACCAGTTCTCCTCCACGTTTCCGGGGGAACTGAGGGGGCGCTCAATCGGTGCTGTCAAAGTGCCTGACAGGGCGACTTCGTATTGATGAAAAATCTCAGCAATAATCTGGTCTTTGCCTTTGAAGTGGTAATAAAGATTGCCCGGGCTGATGTCCATTTCATTGGCAATATCAACGGTCGTGGTCTGCTCTTCACCCTCTTCATTAAACAGCTGCAGGCTGGTATGGAGAATGCGATCCCGGGTTTTCATTAAGCTTGGTTAGACCTTCTACTTGCCGGATTTGGTGCTTGCTTTTGCAGCGGCTTTTTTTCGGGGGGCTGTTCGAGCGGCGGTTTTTTTCTTTGCGGCCGGCTTCTTTTTTACTGCCGGTTTGCTGACAGCTTGCTGTTCTTTCATTAGCCGGGTAAGTGCATCGACTTTGCGAGTCAGCTTGTCAACTTTACTGTGGAGTCCTTCCAGGTCCTCGATGCGCGCAAGTCGCTGCATGTGGAAGTTCTCTCGCACTTGGGAAATACGCTCCTCAACCGAACTAAGTGCTGCATCTCTTGCACCGGTAGCCTCTTCTTCGAGGGCAGAGCCTGCTTTGACAAGGTCACGGAAAAGTTTGGGAGGTGTTGGGGTGGCTTTCTTTAAATTAGTTTGCGCTTCGTCTACGGCCCTGCCGTAAGCGCCAACGCCAGCGAGCCAGATGTTCTTTGCTATTTCGCCCGCTTTGTCAGTAACTTTGCTCTTATCGTCACTCATGGTTCTACCCTGCAGCGTGGTATGGGTGGCCAGTGATTAAATCAGAATGGGGATGAGTTTGCGAGACGGGGTTGAACCGGGCATAAAAAAAGGGGCTACAAAGTAGCCCCTAAAAAACCCCTGACGTGCAGGGATAAGTGGTCCTGGATGGGACCGCTACTTGGTTAAGCAGCGGTTTTGAAGCTTACTGAACCCTTCAACTCTTCAAAGCGCGCCTTGGCCTTGTCCAGTTGCTTGTCCAGCTTCTTGCGGTCAGTCAGGCTTTCCAGCTCAAACTTGGGCAGTTCAATATCGTCGACAGCCTTCTTGGCTTCCTTCTCAACTTTCTGGCCGCGCTTTACTAGCTCTTTGTAAGCTTTTTCAGCTTTCTTGCGACGCTCTTCCAGCTGGTCCTGAAGGCTGGTGAACTGGTCTTGCACCTGGTCGTATGCCTTGCCGTAGAAGCCGAGGCTGGCCAGGAAAGCATTGCGGCCGTTTTCCTTCGCTTTGGCAGCGAAATCAGGAGTGGCCTTCTTGGCTGCAGTTTTCTTGGCAGCAGGCTTGCGCTTGGCAGCAGTCTTTTTAGCAGGAGCCTTCTTGGCAACGGCCTTACGCTTGGCAGGGGCCTTGCGCTTGGGGGCAGCCTTCTTGGCAGTTTTCTTTACAGTTTTTACAGCTTCATCAATGCTAATTTGCTCAGCCATGGTCTCACTCCTAAAGTTCAAAATGCGGCGGTATATCCCGCCAATGGAGGCAGATTACGAAATAAAATTAGAATAAACATACTAAAAGAGGTCGAAATTTTCGCGATAAGGACCCTACCAACAAAAAGGGGCCCAACGGGCCCCTGCAAATTGTCGCTGGGTTTGGTTTAGCCGGCGTTGGGGCCCGCTGCCACAATGGCGTCTGAGACATCGAAGTTTTTGATGTTCTCAGCGAACAGTGCCGCCAGCTTGGCAGCTTGCTCGTCGTAAGCCGCTTCGCCGCCCCATGAAGCACGCGGATTGACATACTTGGCATCAACGCCTGGAATTTCGGTGGGGAAGTCCAGGTTGAGGATATCCAGGTGCCCGGTATCAGCATTGAGCAGCGCGCCGCTCTGGCAGGCGTGGACGATTGCCCTGGTCACGGGAATAGGGAAGCGAGCGCCAGTGCCGTCGGGCGCGCCAGAGCCCCCCGTCCAGCCGGTATTAACCAGATAAACTTGTGAGTCGAAGTCTTCAACGCGCTTCATCAGCAGCTCAGCATAGTCGCCAGCAGGACGGGGCATAAAAGGCGCTCCAAAACAGGTAGAAAAGGTGGGGTGGATACCAGCCTCTGCTCCAACTTCTGTAGAACCGACGCGAGCGGTGTAACCTGACAGGAAGTGAAAGGCAGCCGCTTCTTTGGAAAGTATGGAGACAGGAGGGAGTACACCGGTAACGTCACAGGTCAGGAAAATCACACATTTGGGCTCGCCCCCCGCATTGGTGTCAGTGCGCTTGTCCACGTGTTCCAGAGGATAGCAGCAGCGACCATTTTCGGTCAGGGAGGTATCATCGTAGTCAGCGTGGCGCTTGCCATCGACTACAACGTTCTCGACGATTGCACCAAAGCGAATAGCGTCCCAGATTATGGGTTCGTTTTTTTGCGACAGGTTGATGGTTTTAGCGTAGCAACCACCTTCCAGATTAAACACCGAACCTTTGGCCCAGCCATGTTCGTCATCGCCAACCAAATACATAGCCGGATCAGCCGACAGGGTCGTCTTGCCCGTGCCAGAGAGACCGAAGAACAAGGTGGTCTCGCCCTCTTCGCTTACATTCGCCGAGCAATGCATAGGCATGACATCTTTTTCCGGCAGTAGGAAATTTTGCACGGCGAACATGGACTTTTTCATTTCGCCTGCATAGCGCATACCCGCCAGCAATACTTTGCGTTGAGCAAAGTTGACAATAACCACGCCCTCGGAGTTAGTCCCGTCCCGCTCAGGGACGCATTCGAAGCTGGCAACGTTCAGGATATTCCATTCTTCCTTGCGCCCGGTGTTGTAGCTGTTCGGGCGGATAAACATATTGCGGCCAAACAGGTTTTGCCACGCAGTCTCGGTGGTTGTCTTCACCGGAATATAGTGATCAGCGTGGGCGCCGACGTGAAGGTGAGACACGAAGCGATCTCTTTCAGCTAAATAGGCCTCTACCCGATCCCACAGGGCATCGAACTTGTCCGGGTCAAAGGGGCGATTCACGCTACCCCAATCGATGGAATCCTCGGTGCTGGGTTCCTTGACGGTGAAACGGTCGGCCGGAGAGCGCCCGGTGCGCTTCCCGGTTGTTACCAGCAGGGCGCCAGTGTCCGTCAGCGTGGCCTCGCCTCGCGTCAGGGCTTCTTCAATCAAGCGAGAGGGCGCCAGGTCCAGGTATTCCAGGGCGGTCGGTGCGGTTGCGGTCATTGTGTGTCCTGTTTTTTTTAGCCAAAGCATCCGGCTATGGCCAACATTGCGGCTATTTTAGGGCGCCAATTATGTCAGAATCGTGAACCATTGCGAAACGTCTGCGGTATGATTTGTTTTATTCTCACTATAAATAAGACTAATGTAATGTGCTTGGGCCATCAGGTTCAAGAATGTCCCGCAGGTCTTGCTCGACATACCGGTACTGCTGGTTACAGAACTCACAATCCATGGTGATGCTGCCCAGTTCTTCCAATAGTTCACTGACTTCGCTAACTGGCAACGATTTGAGAGCATTGAAAGTACGGTCCCGGGAACAATTGCACTGAAAACGCAAAGGTTGGGTGTCAAATAGTCTCAGCGGGTCTTCATGGTAAAGGCGGTGGGCTAACTCAGGTGCCGACAGATTGAGTAACTCCTCGTCTTTGAGTGTGCTCGCGAGAGTGGTGACGTGTTGCCATTGGCTATTTCTGTCGTTGCTGTCGGATACTATTTGCGCCGGTAACTGCTGAAGTATCATGCCCGCGGCCGACTCGCCGTCGCAGGCGAGCCAAAAACGGGTCCCCAACTGCTCTGATTGCTTGAAATAGGCGTCCAGGCTGCTGGCGAGTGAGTCGTCGCTCAGCAAAGCAATACCTTGATAGCGCTGGCCTTTGACGGGGTCGATGGTAATTGCCAGTTGGCCACCCGTCAGCAATTGGTCAAAGCGATCTGAGGTGGCTTCCTGAGCACCCCTGGCGATGGCACGCAGTCGCAGTTGGCTGTCGCATTCCACCATTAGTAATGGAATTTGACCTTCTGAGCGCACTTGCAACACTAATTTGCCCTCAAACTTGAGGGTTGTCGCCAGCAGCACCGCCGCAGCCATAAACTCGCCCAGTAAGCGGCTGACACCAGGAGCATATTGATGGATAGCGAGGATTTCGCGATAGCTGCTATCTATTTGTGCGATTTCGCCGCGAATATCGGCCTCCTCGAAGAGGAAGCGCTGGGTACGATCTCTGCTGTGTGGCGTGTTTTCACTCATCTGGACTTTTCCAATGAAGGGTTCGATATCAGACTCTGGTCGTCATGAGCCAGTCAGGCGCTAGGGAACTTTCGCTGCTTCGGGTTCAGTATTTGAGGCCGTTGCCCTTAAAATTCAAGGTGCTGCAGACCCGCCCGTCGCCAGACGCTAGAGTGTGCCCTGCGATAATAACAGGAGAAGTAAAATGAGGTTTAGCTTACAGGTCGGCATGTGCGATCCCGGTCATTATTTTCCCTTGGCAAAGGCGGCAGAGGAGGCTGGGTTTGATGGTTTGACCATTCCAGACAGCATTTGCTACCCGCAGGAAGCCAGTTCCAAGTACCCCTATAACGCTGATGGCTCCCGGGAGTTCCTCGAGAGTGTTCCTTTTGTGGAGTCGTTAATCGCGGTTACTGCCATGGCGGCGGTCACTGAACGCATTCGCTTTTCTACCTTCGTTTACAAGCTGGCCGTGCGCCAGGCAGCGGTGGTTGCCAAGCAGGTTCAGGGCATTCAGGCTCTATCGGGGAACCGTTTTGACTTTGGCATTGGGATTAGTCCGTGGGAAGAAGACTTTGCTGTCTGCGGTGTATCCTGGGAAAAACGTGGTAAGCGTTTCGATGAGCAGATAGCGATTCTTAGAGGGCTTGAGAGCGGTGAGTTTTTTGGCCATCAGGGCGAAATGTTGCAAATGCCTGCCAACAAAATGTGCCCTGCACCGACAGCGCCGACGCCGCTGTTAATTGGAGGCCATGCAGAGCCCGCTTTGAAACGGGCTGCCAAACTGGGTGATGGATGGATGTGCGCTGGAGCCGATATGGAAGAGCTGCAGCGATATCTGAACCGTATTGCAGACTTAAGAAAGGAATACGGCACCCAGGATAAGCCCTTCAGAATATTTACTACCGGGCAGAACGCGTTTACTGAGGCGGGTATCGAGGAATTGGAGCAGATCGGTGTCACCGATGTCGTTATTGGCTTTCGCAACCTCTATGCAATGGAAGCCGATAAAACCCTGGAAGAAAAAATAGGCATGCTGCAGTGGTATGCCAGCACGTTTATAAAGCACTAGTATGGACGACAATACCCCGGTTCTGGTTGGTGTCGCAGCGTTTCAGCAGCACAACCCTGATTTTAACGAGGCGCTGGAACCTGTTGCGATTATGGAGCGTGTTCTGCGTGAAGCGGCAGCAGATGCAGGCTGCCCGGAGCTGCTGCAGCGGGCAGGCGAAATCATTGTGCCAAGGGGGATGTGGGGTTACAGCGATCCCGGCAGGTTAGTGGCCCAGGCTCTTGACGTGCCATCAGCGAAAACAGTTTTTGCTGAATTTGGTGTTTCCCAGCAGACCTTGCTGACTCGCGCCTGCCAGCGAATCGCCGATAGAGAGCTGGATGTAGTGCTGGTGACCGGGGCAGAGGCCAAATATCGATCACTGTTAGCGTCAAAGGCAGGTGAGCAGTCTTCTGAAACGCCTCAAAGCGATGCGCAGCCGGACGTCAAACTGGTGCCGGAAGAGGAGCTTTGGTCCGAGGTTGAGTCTGCTACCGGTCTGGGTATGCCGGTTGGTTTTTACGCCATCATGGATAGCGCACTGCGCTACCAGCAGGGCTTGTCGCCTGATGAGCACCGTGAGCAAATGGGTGCGATGTATCAACGTTTTAGTGAGATCGCCGCTGCCAATCCTGATGCCTGGTCGCGTGATCCGGTTGATGCCCGATTCATCAGCGAGGCTTCTGCTGGCAATAGGATGTTGGCCTTTCCCTATACCAAATTGCACAACAGTCAGTGGAATGTTGATCAGGGTGCAGGCTTGATTTTGTGCAGTGCAGGACTAGCGGCTGAACTGGGCATAGATCCGACTCGATGGATTTACCCACGAGCGTTTGCCGAATCGAATTTCATGTCGGTGGTCTCTAGCCGCAAAGATCTGGGTCGCTGCGCTGGTTTTCGTATTGTCGGTGAGACGGCGATGTCCAGAGCCGGCGTCAGCTTTGAAGACATCAGATTGCGTGAGCTTTACTCCTGCTTTCCTTTTGCCGTGCGTTCACAGTTGCAGGAATTTGGGATGAGTGGTGAGGGTGACCTCAGTGTGACCGGTGCGATGACTTTCGGCGGTGGCCCGGTAAATAACTTTGTGTTTCAAGCGACCGTACGGATGGCGCAATTGCTGCGCGAGAACCCCGAAGAAGTGGGTCTTGTAACCACGGTGAGCGGCATGTTGACCAAGCAGGGTGTCGCCCTCTGGGCAGCTCAGCCCAATCCAGATGGTTGGGTATTTGATGATGTTACTGAGCAAGTGCGCAAGGCCAGTGATGTTTGCGATTTAGTTGCCGACTATACCGGCGAAGCGATCGTGGCTGGATATACTGTGCTGTATCAAGGGATGGAGCCATGGCGGGCAGTCGCGGTACTGGATTTACCGGGCAGCATACGCAGCGCCGCTTATAGCGAGGATCCTGCGATTATCGAAAGCATGCTGTCTGAAGAGTGTTGTGGGCGGACCTACTTTGTGGACGCGGGGGTATTTAGTCTCGCGGGCTGATTTTCACACTGGGAGCATGCCTCTGGGTGATGCATGCTCTATACTTTTAGAAAACAAGGGGTAAAACAGTGGCCGGATTTCGAATTACCAAAGCCTATACCATGTCCAGGGACGAGGTGCGCGAAGCCGCGGAAGAGCTTGCAGACAGTCTGGTCAAAGAGCATGGCGTGCGCTCTCGTTGGGATGGCGATCGGGTGAAAATCAAAGGCGCGGGGGTTGACGGAGTGATGTCCTTTGACGATGGCCTGATTGATGTCTCAGTCAAACTGGGTCTGCTTACTTCCATGTTCGAAGGCCCGCTGCGTCGCGAAGTAGAACGCTTTTTGGAAGAACACGTAAGCTGAATCAGGAGTGCACGGTTGCGCCCTGCAAAGGATTGTTGTGTTCAATCAGAGCGGAAAATTCTTCTGCCAGTGCGCTACTGGCCTGTATGCAATGCTCCCAATATCTTATCCGTTCCTGCTCTTTCATTTTGCTGAAATCAGTGCGGTCAGGAATCTTGCCATGAGGCAGAGTCGCGACAAATTCCTCGCTGGGGCATAGCAGCACCAGTTTTTCTGCATCACTGATGCCGGCGTGTCGCCAGGGCAGAAACTTGTCAAACCAGCCGGGGACAATGCCTGCCCTGAAATGGGGGTAG
Source organism: marine gamma proteobacterium HTCC2148 (assembly GCA_000156295.1). Classification (GTDB taxonomy): domain Bacteria; phylum Pseudomonadota; class Gammaproteobacteria; order Pseudomonadales; family Halieaceae; genus Halioglobus; species Halioglobus marinus. The sequence continues at coordinate 3,287 of DS999231.1, read as the reverse complement.
AGAATAAGTCCCTCATTTTGGAACTGGCCCAGGTCGAAATGATAATCGATGATTCCACCGTCCCAGTACTGGCCACGGGGGGCTCCCGAAATGTCTCTTTCGCCGCTGAGCACAAAGGGAATGGCGCCACTCGCATGCAGTGCTTCCAGTACGTTGTTCTGCGTTAATGAACAATAAACCGTATCGAAGTCGTCCATGGATAAACCTGAGCTATGGTTTATGCCATTGTGGAAAACCACGCGTTGAAAATGATGCTTCAGCAGTTTGCGACTTACTGTATTGCCCAAGGCTGCGACGCCCATGCCGGTCGCGAGCAGCGCTGAGGAGCGGGAACCCGAGGGCCCTTTCCCTCTGGCGGTAACAATGTGGCTGGTGATACGCGGGTGCTCGATAATGGCCGTGCGCCCGTCCGGGCCCAGCACCGAGTTGATGATTCCCCTGCTGACAGCACTGATCTCTTGCGGGCCAGGCCTGCTGCTTTCGTAGAACTGATAGAGGTAGCCTTTTTCCATCCTATCGACTGCCGCTATTGGGTCTGCCTGGGCCAGGCAAGCATGTCGCCAAGAGCCAATCGAGGAGCCCAGGGCCGCCAGCGGCTTTTGACTACGCTGCAGGTAATCGCCAAACAGGAAGCGATCCAGCTGACCAAGAATGAACCATTTGGGCCCACCGGATGCGCCTAAGAGTAGATTAAAAAGTGCTGGGTCCCAGCCATCTCTGGCGATACAGCGAGCGGCCTCCCGGCCCAGATGCACCGATAAAGCTTTAATGGTCACGCCGGGCTTTGCCCGGTGAGCGGCCGGTCCACTTGTAGTAAGCCCGGCGGAAGTTGGAGGGGTCATTGAACCCGACCATGTAGGCGATACTCGATAGCGGCAGGCGGGTGTTTTTTAGGTAGTGGGTAGCGTGTTCTGCGCGCACCTGATCCAGCAAGTCCTGGAACGATTGTTCTTCCAGCTGCAGTCTTCGCCGATAGGTTCTGGGGCTAAAGTTGAGCATTTGGGCAATGATAGGCATTTGCGGATACTGGCCCTCCAATTTGCGTAGCAGGCGCAGAGTTTGCAGCGCGACTGAATCTTCTTCCTGTAAATCCGCGAGAAGGCGCTCACACTCTTGCTCGTAAAGCGCCCGCAGGGCTGGATTGGAAGAGGGCAGCGGCGCGTGCATAAGGGCTGATGGAAACAGGATCCGGCCCTGTTCCGCGTCGAAGTAAACCTTGGGCCCAAACACTTCCCTGTACCGATCTCCGTGCTCAGGCTCCTGATAGGGAAGCTCCACCTGCAGTTGCAACCCGGGGGCGTTGAGCAATCCCCTTACCGTGTTGAGCATAGATGCAAATAGCAGCTCCGCACCGAAATCATGAGGCAACTCGTATGGCAGCTCGAGTTGAGTAAGAGAACACTCTTCGCCGTCATTTTCGAACTTCAGCTGCAAGTTAGAGGACAGTAAATGATGGAATTTGAGGAAAAGCTCAATGGCTTCGCCCAAATTCCGGCAGGTCATGAAGGCCTGCCCAAGCACCGCGTGTGTCCCCAGGTTGAGACGCAAACCCAGGTGCAGGCCCAGTGATTGGTCGCCGGTGAGCTCAAGGGCGTTGTGGGCCAGCCGATTGAAGTCACTGTCGTCGACCCTGGCGCCAATGTTGTCGATTCCTGTTTCGGCCAGGGAGGTGCCCTGCAGTAGCTGCGAGCGCTCGCATCCCGCCTGTTCGGCGAAGTCGATCAGGGTGAGAACATACTGTGCTGGTGTAGTGGGCCGTGGCATGGGTGTATTTGGCCACATATGACCGCAAATTGACAACACTTTACCTTGTTGGCTTGCAATTGATCGACCATAGTGGCGTTTTTAGGACAATAAGATCAGGTGTTGATGATGAAAATCGAATGGACGGAAGAAGCTCCTCGTAAAATACAGACGTTTGCCGGTGCTGATCGGCCTTGTGAGAATCCTGACCTGGAGGAACTGCTGACCGATGGTGATGTTGATCACATCGCTGAAATATTCCAGACCCCGTTAACGGGTTCCTACAATTGGAACTATTCGGTACAAGACGACCGGATCAAAAAGTTGTATGACCTGGGTAAGCAGCTTAACTGGGATCCGGAAATGGATATCGATTGGGATCGTCCCTGGCCTGAACTGGATTCTGCGTCTCAGGCAGAAATGATGAACCTGTCTGATTACCCCCCCTATATGGCCCTGTCAGAGGAACGTAAAGAAGAGTTTTGGCTGCACATGAACGCCTGGAGTCTTTCCCAATTCCTGCATGGAGAGCAGGGCGCCTTGTTGGTCGCCTCGCAACTGTGCTCCTGTGCGCCCACCCTGAACGCGAAACTTTATGCCGGTTCCCAAACGTTTGACGAAGCGCGTCATGTTGAGGTGTTCAACAAATACCTGCAACAGCGCCTGGGTATGATGTATCCCATCAATACGCACCTGAAGAGCATCTTGGATAAAATTCTCACTGATGAACGCTGGGACATGAAGTTTATTGGTATGCAAATAGTGATTGAAGGTCTGGCGCTGTCTGCCTTTAATACCACTCGGGAAACAACGCCTGATCCGGTGTTGAAGGATGTGGTTTACCTGGTGACTCGAGACGAGGCCAGGCATGTCACCTTCGGGGTGAATTATCTTGAGGATTTTGTGAAGTCCTTGCCACAGGAAGAAAAAGAGGCGCGAGCGCAGTTTGCTTATGAGGCTTGCGTGATCAGCCGTGAGCGCCTGGTGGCGACGGACGTGTTTGCCTATTTTGGTTGGGACGTTGAAGAGGCTCGCGAGCGAGTGCTTGATGGATTTGTGATGGCGACATTTCGCAACCTATTATTCCAGCGCGTAGTGCCTAATCTCAAGCGGATTGGTTTGATGACCGATGCGATCAGGCCCAAGTTTGAGTCTCTGGGCATCCTGGAGTATGAAAACCTGGCCACTGACGGCGATATTAACTGGGCGGCACTGGAACGACCTCTGGATACCGAAGAGGCTCAATCCTACGAGCAGAGCATGCTGGAGGAATTTGCCAAGGAGCATGAAAGAATGGAGGCGGGCAGTTCAGCCGCTTGACAGTGACCTTGGCGCCCTGATTAAGGGCAAAAAAAAGCCGGCTTGAAAGCCGGCTTTTTTGTATCAGCAGAGAACTTACGCAGACAGCGCTTTCACCTGGTTGTTCAGGCGGCTCTTGTGACGAGCGGCCTTGTTCTTGTGGATAATACCCTTATCGGCCATTCGGTCGATAACAGGCACAGCAGCGGCATAGGCTGCCTTGGCTTGCTCGGCATCGCCGGAGC